>DIWY01000002.1:0-72311 GCA_002435915.1 Christensenella sp. UBA6094
CAACAGGTGCTGTTGTTTCTTTTAGCGTGTATGTGCCTGGCTCAATATTTGCAAAGCTTACAACGCCAGTTGTATTTGACGTTGCACTGTATACCGAAGTGGTTCCTTGGTACAAGCCGAATACTGCACCGCTCAGTCCAACAGTTCCTGCAACATTTGTTTTATTGAACGTGAAGCCGTTTGGTGTTCTTGTATCTTTTAGCATATATCCTGCAAATGTAGCTGATGGTGCTCCATCAATCGTTATGCTCATATCTGCCGCTACAACTACTGCATGTGTTTCTGTAGATAGTTGATATCCAACAGGTGCTGTTGTTTCTTTCAGTGTGTATGTTCCTGGTTCGATATAGCTAAATGTAACAGTTCCGTCTGCTGCAGACGTCGCACTGTACAATGTAGATGATGTTCCTTGGTAAAGTCGGAACACAGCACCAGCTAAGCCTACCGTTCCGTCTGCATTTGTTTTAGTAAACGTAAAGCTATTTGGTATTCTTTCATTGATGTACGCATGTGCATAGAAGTCAGCGGATGGTTCTCCATCAACTGTTATACTCATGTCTGCGGCAACTACTACTGTATGTGTTTCTGTAGATAGTTGATAGCCAACAAGCGTAGATGTTTCTTTTAGTGTGTATGTACCTGGCTCAATGTTTGCAAATGTTACAGCTCCATTCGATGCTGAAGTTGCACTGTATACAGCTACATCTGAGCTGTTGTATAATCCGAACACTGCTCCTGGAAGCAAACCATAAACAATTCCATTCGATGCTTTAAGTTTTCCGAATGCAAAGCTGTTTGGTATGCGAGTATTTTTTACTTTATGTGTTGCGAAGTTAGCTGATGCTGCTCCGTCAATCGTTATGCTCATATCTGCTGCTACAACTACACTGTGTGTTTCAGTATTTAGCTCGTAGCCAACAGGTGCTGTGGTTTCTTTCAGTGTATATGTTCCTGGGGTGATGTTTGCAAAGCTTACCACGCCAGTTGCATTTGATGTTGCGCTGTATACCGAAGTTGTCCCTTGATACAAGCCGAATACTGCACCGCTTAGGCCAGCCTCACCTGCTGCATTTGTTTTTGTGAATGTGAAACTATTTGGTGTGCGCCTATTAATTATTTTAAGAATAGTTGGTGTCGGAGTCGGTGTTGGTGTTGGTGTTGCTGTTGGTGTCGGAGTCGGTGTCGGAGTCGGTGGTGGGCAACATTTTGCAAGACTACCATCAAGCGTCAAGCTCATATCATCTGCGACGACTATTGTATGTTCTTCTGTAGTCAGTTCGTAGCCAGCAGGTGCTGACGTTTCTTTCAGTGTGTATGTGCCTGGCTCGATGTTTGCAAAACTTACCACACCAGCTGCGTTTGATGTCGCGCTGTATATTACTGCGCTTCCTTGATACAGCCCGAATACTGCTCCTGCTAGTGCATGGTCATTTTCGTCAACCTTATTAAACTTGAATTCATTTGGTGTACGATCGTTTTTAACTTTATATAATGCAAAGTTAGCTGATGCTGCTCCATCTATCGTTATGCTCATATCTGTTGCTACTACTACATTGTGTGTTTCTGTGTTTAGCTCATACCCAACAGGTGCTGTGGTTTCTTTCAGTGTGTATGTGCCTGGCTCTATATTTGCAAACACTACTGTACCATCTGCTGCTGAAACTGCGCTGTATACTGCTGTGTTCCCTTGATATAGTCCAAACACTGCATTAGATAAACCATTTGTTCCTGCTGCATTTGTTTTAGTAAACGTAAAGCTGTTTGGCAAACGTGTATTAACTATTTCAAGAACAGTTACTACGCATTTTGTATTATCGTTGATGCTTACGCTCATGTCTTCTGCTACTACTATTGTATGTTCTTCTGTAGTTAGCTCATAGCCGACAGGTGGCGTTGTTTCTTTTAATGTGTATGTACCTGGTTCGATATTGCTAAATGTAACAACTCCAGCTGCGTTTGATGTTGCGCTGTATGCTGCTACTCCACCTTGATACAGTCCAAATACTGCGCCTGCTAGTGCGTGACCTTCGCCGTCTACTTTGTTAAATGTAAAGTTGTTTGGTTTGCGTGTATCCTTAACCTTGTGTGATGCGAAGTTAGCTGATGCTGCTCCGTCTATCGTTATGCTCATGTCAGTCGCTACAACTACTGTATGTTCTTCTGTATTTAGCTCATAGCCGACAGGTGCTGTTTTTTCTTTTAATGTGTATGTGCCTGGCTCGATGTTTGCAAAGCTTACTGTACCGTTTGCTGTTGACGTTGCGTTGTATACTTCTGCTCCACCTTGATACAGACCAAATACTGCACCGGATAAACCATTTGTTCCTGCTGCATTTGTTTTTTGGAATGTAAAGCCGTTTGGTTTACGCGTATTAAAGCACATATGGTTTGCAAAGCTATTCGACGCTGTTCCATCTACCTGAATGCTCATATCCGAAGCAACGACTACAGTATGTGTTTCTGTTGTCAGTTCATAACCAACTGGAGCTGTTGTTTCTTTTAGTGTGTACGTGCCCGGCTCGATGTTAGCGAAGCTTACAGTGCCGTCTGCTGCTGAAATTGCGCTGTATACAACACTATCTCCGTTGTATAGTCCAAATGTTGCGCCTGCTAGGCCATATTGATTCATGTTTGTTTTTCTGAATGTAAAGCCGTTTGGTGTTCTTTGGTTTACAACTTTATGTGATGCAAAGTTGGTTGATGCAGAGCCATCTATCTGTATGCTCATGTTTTCTGCTACGACTACTGTATGTTCTTCTGTATTTAGCTGGTAACCAACTGGGGCTGATGTTTCTTTTAGTGTGTATGTACCTGGTTCGATATTTGCAAAGCTTACAGTGCCGTCTGCTACTGAAATTGCGCTATATACAACACTATCTCCGTTATATAGTCCAAAGGTTGCGCCTGCTAAGCCATATTGATTCATGTTTGTTTTTCTAAATGTAAAGCCATTTGGCGTTTTTGTATTTTTAATTTTGTGTGCAGCGAAAATGCTTGAAACAGCTCCGTCTATCGTTATGCTCATGTCTGCTGCAACTACTACTGTATGCTCTTCTGTATTTAGAGTGTATCCAATAGGTGCTATGACTTCTTTTAGAGTATACGTACCTGGTTCGATGTTATTAAATGTTACAGTTCCGTTTGCTGCTGAGGTTGCACTGTATACAGATGTGCTGCCATTATACAAGCCGAATACTGCACCAGATAAACCAACTGTTCCTGCTGCATTTGTCTTTTGGAATGTGAAGCTGTTTGGTGTCCTTGTGTTCTTAACTTTATATGAAGCGAAATTAGCCGATGCTACTCCGTCCACTTTAATGCTCATGTCTGCCGCAACCGCTACTGTGTGGGTCTCTGTGTTTAGTGTGTAGCCGACAGGTGCTATTGTTTCTTTTAATGTATATGTGCCTGGTTCGATGTTTGCAAAACTTACTGTGCCGTTTGCTTGAGATGTTGCACTATACACTGCAGTCGTTCCTTGGTATAGCCCAAACACTGCACCGCTTAGACCAACAGTTCCTGCTGCGTTTGTTTTAGTGAATGTAAAGCTGTTCGGTGTTCTTGTATCTTTTATCTTTGTTGAAGCGAAGTTAGCTGATGCTTCCCCGTCAATCGTTATGCTCATGTCTGTTGCTACTATTACTGTGTGTTCTTCTGTATTTAGCTGGTAGCCAACAGGTGCCGCCATCTCTTTTAGTGTGTATGTACCTGGCTCAATGTTTGCAAAGCTTACAGTACCGTCTGCTGCTGATGTTGCACTGTATACTGCAGCCCCGCCTTGGTACAAGCCAAATACTGCACCAGATAAACCAACTGTTCCTGCTACATTTGTTTTTGTGAATGAGAAGTTGTTTGGTGTGCGAGTATTAACTATTTTAAGGATAGTTGGTGTCGGTGTTGGCGTTGCAGTCGGAGTTGGTGTCGGAGTCGGTGGTGGGCAACATTTTGCAAGAGTACCGTCAAGTGTTATGCTCATGTCATCTGCTACGACTATTGTATGTTCTTCTGTAGTCAGTTCGTAGCCAGCAGGCGCTGTAGTTTCTTTCAATGTGTATGTTCCTGGTGCAATGTTTGCAAAGCTTACAGTTCCGTCTGCTTGTGATGTTGCACTATATATTGCCGTGTTTCCTTGATACAGTCCGAATACTGCGCCTGCTAGTGCATGGTCATTACCATCAACCTTATTAAACGTGAATTCGTTTGGTGTACGATTGTTTTTAACTTTATAGGCTGCAAAGTCAGCTGATGCTGCCCCGTCTACTGTTATGCTCATGTCTGTTGCTACGACTACACTGTGTGTTTCTGTGTTTAGCTCATAGCCAGCAGGTGCTGTTTTTTCTTTTAGTGTGTATGTTCCTGGTGCAATGTTTGCAAATATTACAGTACCGTCTATTGCTGATATTGCGCTATATTTTTCTGTTGTACCTTGGTACAAACCAAATGCTGCTCCAGATAAGCCAATTTTCCCATCAGCATTTGTTTTAGTAAATGTGAAATTGTTTGGCAAACGTGTATTAACTATTTCAAGAACAGTTACTACGCATCTTGTATTATCGTTAATACTTACGCTCATGTCGTCCGCTACGACTATTGTATGTTCTTCTGTAGTTAGCTCATAGCCGACAGATGCTGTGGTTTCTTTTAGTGTGTATGTGCCTGGTTCGATGTTGTTGAATGTAACAACTCCAGATGCGTTTGATGTCGCACTATATACAGCTACTCCACCTTGATACAGTCCGAATACTGCGCCTGCTAGTGCGTGGCCTTCGCCGTCTACTTTGTTAAATGTAAAGGTGTTTGGTTTACGTGTGTTCTTTACCTTATATGAAGCGAAGTCAGCTGATGCTGCTCCGTCTACTGTTATGCTCATGTCTGTTGCTACGACTACTGTATGCGACTCTGTAGTTAGCTCATAGCCCACAGGTGCTGTGTTTTCTTTTAATGTGTATGTTCCCGGATCAATGTTTGAAAAGCTTACAGTGCCGTTTGCTGTTGACGTTGCACTGTATACTTCTGCTGTTCCTTGATACAAGCCAAATACTGCACCAGATAAACCAACTGTTCCTGCTGCATTTGTTTTTGTAAATGTAAAACCGTTTGGTATTTTTTCATCCGTTACTTTATATGAAGCGAAGTCAGCCGATGCTGATCCGTCTACTGTTATGCTCATGTCCGATGCAACCACTACTGTGTGGGTCTCTGTGTTTAGTTCATATCCTAGTGGAGCTATTGTTTCTTTTAGTGTGTATGTTCCAGGTTCGATGTTTGCAAAGCTTACAGTACCATCTGCTGCTGAAATTGAGCTATATACTACTGTATCTCCTTGGAACAGACTAAACACTGCACCAGATAACCCTACAGTGCCTGCTACATTTGTCTTGTTAAACGTAAAGCCGTTAGGGATTTGGGCGTCTTTGTACTTATAATCTGTGAAATCGTTCGGTTGATAAACACTATAGATCCAAACACTTAGATCGTCTTTTACCTTGACGTTAATTCTTTCAGTTGAAAGTTGATATCCCTCTGGTGCCACTGTTTCTATTGCCAGATAATTTCCTGGGTCAATATTAGCAAAATAAACAACGCCATTTGCATCTGATGTAGCCGTATATTTTATCGCATCATTGTTATCTTTTAGCACAAATACTGCACCTGGAAGTACTCTTGAGCCATCTGCATTTGTTTTTATGAATGAGAACCAGTTAAATATGTGACTGTTAACAAATTTATATGATGTAAATTGTTCTGCACTATTTCCATCAACAGTTACTGCTAAAGTATCACTAACGACTACTGTATGTATCTCTGTTGCTCTATTATAGCCATCAGGAGCTTGTGTTTCATACAGTTTATATGTACCAGCAGCTAAATTTGTAAATGAAACTTTGCCGTTTGCATCTGATGTTGCGCTATAGTAGGATGTATTCCCTTTCCATAGCTCAAAAGTTGCGCCTGCAAGTGCATTATCATCACCGTCTACTTTATAGAAATAGAATCCTGCTGAGCTAGAAGTATCTTTAAATTTGTATGAAGCGAAGTTATCTGATGCCGATCCATCTATCGTAATACTCTTGTCAGACGCTACTACAACGGCATGTGTTTCCGAAGAAACATAGTAGCCAGCAGGTGCTGTTATCTCTTTTAGGGTGTATGATCCAGCATTAATAGCGTTAAATGTTACTTTTCCGTTTGCATCTGATGTAGCACTGTAAGCTAGTGTGCTACCATTGTATAAACCAAATACTGCGCCTTGTAGATTAGCAGTTCCATCTCCATTTGTTTTTGTGAATGAAAAACTATTGTCAAAACATAATGACTCACCATCATTAAATATAGGTAGATGCGTTTCAAAACCGCCTAGATTATTAAATGTTTTAACAACTAATGATCCTTCTACGTTACCATTTGAACCATTAAACGTGGCATATGGAGCTAAAAGAGATCCTTGTAAGGAATAGCTAGTAAAGTTCACTGTTGTTGCATCAGGGAAGTTCCATAAAACATTATCCTTAACAGTGCCGTTAATAAAGTTTGCTCCGTTGCTTATTTTATAAGTTTTACTTGAAGACCCAGTTACGTTTATTATTACGATTGCGCCGCTTTTAGCGTTTATAGTTACCTGGGAAATATTTGTTGCATTTAAATTAAATACTGCAATATCGCTTGTTGTATCCGTTAAGGTATAAGCCGTTGAATAAGGGCTTGTAATTGTTCCGGTGGTTGGGAGTGTCGTAAGCATCGCTGAATTGCTCTTAAGCTTTGCTGCTGCTGCGGCAAAGTCTATAGGGAAATTAGCAGATGTTTTATAAATTGTTGAGCCTGTTGCTGATGCGGTACCTGCAATGTTATTGGTTTTATCAGAATTTATTACTAAATTACCTGTTACCACACCGTTAGATAGTGTTGTGTTTCCATATACGAATAAAGCACCTTTTGTATCTGGAATAGAATTAGTGAAGTTTATTGCAAAGGCATTTGCAGTCATATTACCGCCAACTGCTACTCTACCTTCAGAGTCAGCCGTAAAAGAACAATTTTCTAAAACAAATAGGTTAAATGATTGCGCAACATCTAAAATGCACTCGCCAACCACTTCATCTTCTGTAAAAATGCTAGTATTTATAAATTTGTGAGATGCAAAGTTGCTTGCTGCTGATCCATCAATAGTTATGCTTTGGTCTGATGCTACCACTACTGTATGTGTTTCTGCCGATAGCTTGTAGCCAGAAGGTGCCGTTTTTTCTTTTAATGTATATGTACCTGCGTTGATGTTTGAGAAGCTTACTGTTCCGTCTGCTGCTGAAGTTGCTGTATACGCTTCTGTTGCGCCATTATATAGTGCAAGCACAGCACCACTTAGGCCTTGCGTTCCGTCTGCATTTGTCTTTTGGAACGTAAAGCCGTTTGGTGTTTTTGTATTTTTTATCTTAGTAGAAGCGAAGTTTGCTGATGCTGCTCCGTCAACCTTTATACTCATATCTGCTGCTACGACTACATTGTGTGTTTCTGTCGTTACATCATAACCAGAAGGTGCCGTTTTTTCTTTTAATGTGTATGTGCCTGGCTCAACATTGGTAAAGCTTACAGTTCCGTCTGCTGCTGAAGTTGCTGTATACGCTTCTGTTGCTCCGTTATATAGACCGAATACAGCGCCACTTAAGCCTTGTGTTCCGTCTGCATTTGTCTTTTTGAACGTAAAACCGTTTGGTGTTTTTGTATTTTTTATTTTAGTTGAAGCGAAGTTTGCTGATGCTGCTTCGTCAACCTTAATACTCATGTCTGCTGCTACGACTACATTGTGTGTTTCTGTTGTTACATTATAACCAGCAGGAGCTGTTTTTTCTTTTAATGTGTATGTGCCTGGCTCAACATTGGCAAAGCTTACAGTCCCGTCCGCTGCTGAAGTTGCTGTATACGCTTCTGTTGCACCGTTATATAGACCGAATACAGCGCCACTTAGGCCTTGTGTCCCGTCTGCATTGGTCTTTTTGAATGTAAAGCCATTTGGTGTTTTCGTGTCCTTATATTTATATGATGTAAAGTTTGTTGATGCAGATCCATCAACTTTAATGCTCGTATCGGCTGCTACCGCAACAGTATGTGTTTCTGTTGATACATCGTAGCCAACTGGTGCCGTTGTCTCTTTAAGTGTATAAGTACCAGCATCAATATCATTGAAAGTAACTGTACCGTTTGATGCTGATGTTGCGCTATATTTTAATGTAGCTCCGCTGTACAGGCCAAATACAGCTCCGCTAAGTCCTACAGTACCGCTTGTGTCAGTTTTTTTGAAAGAAAAACTGTTAGGCGATTTTTTGTCTACATAGTTATAACAAAACGAACTCGAATATGTTCCATTAATCTTTATGCTGTTATTCGAATAAACTTTAACAGATAAAGTTTCCGTGGATACCTCATATCCCGCCGGTGCACTTATCTCCGAAACAGTATACGCAGTAGAAGAACCTCCATAATACGGAATATCCTGGAAGTATACTCTGCCGTTTGCATCGGAAACAGCGGTAGCTAATGTAGCTCCCGTAGTATTTCTCTTGATTGCAAACGTCGCTCCGCTTAAAGCGTTCCCACTCTCATCTGTTTTCGTAAACGAAAAACTGTTATAACAAGCTTCTGCTTGATACGTACCTACTTGGGTGAATATCAGCACAAAGATTGTTATCCAAGCTACTGTTTTCTTTAAAATTATAGACATTTTTCTAGACATTTATTTGGCCTCCTATTTATACACATATAAAGAGATGTATAGATATACTAACCAAGCGCCCAAATAATGTCAATAATGTTCCGGGCCGATTCGTGCAGTTTTGAACAATTCGCGCACATTGCGACACAAATACGTGCTTATATGTTGAATTTCGATGTATTATGCTACAATATAACACCTTGTCGGCGAATTTTAGGTATTTATATTTAAAATATGAACATGCCGTATAATTATGCTATTTATGCATTTTTATTCATTTTTTAACTACATGTGGTATTTCCAATTTTTTTCAATTTGATATGTAGTGGAGCAAAATGAAAAATTGTGTAACAAATAATACGGGATTTTGCACATGCAATTTTTACGAAATTTGATTATTTTATAATATTCCGATATTGCAAATATATTTATGTGAATAATTTGTAAATAAATTCGATATTTTTGTCAAATTCACCACTCCTATTTATTAATTAATTATATATTGTATATTTTGTTTTTAAGTTTATTCTTCGTATTTGTCGTGATAGTTGATTTGTTGAATATTTTTATTTTTATATCGGATTATTATTTTAGATAACATGCACTATAAATCGACAAAAAACTGATCATGTTCACAAATATTTGTCGAACGATTTATTTGCTTTTTAAGACATCTAAAATAGATTTTATTTTCTAAAAATGACAACAAAAAAAGCCCAAAAGAGCTTTTTGTGTGCAACCTCATATTATGCTATACTCGCATCTGTTATAGTACTTATCCTATCCTCTTTAGATCCTTAATCCCATTGCTCTGTTTAGGCTTTTATTTCTAATAACATTTACTATTATGGAAAACACTACGCGAAAACGGATGGCTTTATGGCCAAATGCAAGGTTTCTTCTTTGCAAATGTTGTGCCAGACTCTTTTAATTTGCTTAGAGTGTTGTAAACAAGCTTTGTTCTCAAAGCAAGCAACAAAAAAAGCCCTCTAAGGGCTTTTGGTATGCTATCAAATATCATGTTACTTCCATATATTATTCTGAGCTCTTTAGAGACTCAACCATGTTGATCCTCTTTAGTCTGCTGTTCATAATAACATTTACTATTATAGCAAATACTAATGTAAGTAAAAACGCGAACAAGTAGCTTTGAGGCGAAATGTACCTCGTAAACTTAAGCACATCTTTCTCCATCGTCGTTAGTATGTATCCGTGCATGAAATACCCGAACACAAGCCCAAGCAGCGCTCCAAGCACCGTTAGCAGCATGTTCTCTCTATAAACATAAGCGGCAACTTCTCTGTCGTAGAAGCCTAGTACTTTAATAGTTGCTAACTCGCGTATTCTTTCTTCTATATTTATCGATGTAAGGCTAAACAATACCACAAACGCCAGTGCTGCGGCAGATGCAATGAGCACGAACACAACATATATAACATTGCTTATAGAGTCATCAAACGATGCCTTCTGCGTCGAATTAAGCGAAACGTTTAACGCACCCTCGCTAAGCAGTGTTGTCGACAGACCTTCCTCGTTTGCCGGCAGATCATTTATCTTAATTATGGCCGCATTTGTTTTAGCTACTGTGCCAAAAGCATTTTCATAGCCTTTTTCGCTCATGTATATGTAATGTCCTAAATAAAACTCGCAGATGCCTGTAACAGTGACGGTTGCGTTCTTATCATCTTCTTCATTTATAAGCGATATTGTGTCTCCAACTTTGACTTTTAGTATTTCGGATAGTTTCTGAGTGATTATTACTCCATCATCCGTTATGCTCAAAGGTTGATTACCAGTTACGGTGTGAATATTGATAAACGGCTTGATATCTTGCTTAGGAACAATGATTTGCACTCCGCTTTCCACTGTTTGATCTCTTTTCACCTTAACACTTTCTCTCGAAGCGTATAAATAACTGTTTATTCGTGTATCTGTTGAAAGAACGTTGCTTAAATCATCCGTACTTGACAACGCAACAACACCATCGTATGTCGCAATCTCATTAAAAGTCTTGTCTACAATGCCAGAAATCGAATCATTCAGCCCAAAACCTGTAAGTACTAGCATTGTACAGCCTGCAATACCCAGTAGTGTCATTATAAAGCGCGCTTTGTACCTAAATAGGTTTCTTAGCGTTACTTTTTTGGTGAAAGAAAGCTTTTTCCATATGAAAGGAACATATTCTAGCAAGATGCGTTTGCCTGCTTTAGGAGTTTTTGGTCTCATCAGAACGGCCGGCATATTGACTAGCTCCTTAAAGCATACAATAAGCGCTGGTATGGTCGTTGCAATTACGCTAAATGCCGTTGCTTGCGCCTGCAAATCTGCTCTTATTGGTGTTATTGTTGATGGAACTTGGTAAAGTGACGAATACGCGGTCGCTATTACTACCGGCAAGAATTTAAAGCCGACCATCGCTCCAATTAGGCTACCTATTACGCTTGCAAGCAGTGCGTATATGAGGTATTTAAAGGCTATTGCTTTTTTTGTATACCCTAAAGCTTTTAGTGTTCCTATTTTTGTCCTATCTTCTTCTACCATACGTGTCATTGCCGTTAGGCAAACTAGCGCCGCAACGAGGAAGAACAGAATTGGGAATACATCACCAATAGATGCAAGCCTCTCCGCGTCCTGCTTATAGCCGTAGACGCCTGCGTTATCGCCAACATCTAGCACGTACCATTTTGCTTCAATTAGTTCATCTATCTTCTTTTGCCCATCCGCTATATCGACTTTAGCCTCCGCTATATCTGAGTAAGCTGTTACGCTCTTATCGTCATATTCGCTTTGACCTTTAGCAAGATCTGTTTTTGCCTTAGCAAGTGTTGCTTTAGCATCATTCAGCTTCTTTTGTCCTGTAGCTTTTTCGCTCAGGAATGTTTTTTCGCTAGCAGCCAGCTCAGCTACGCCTGCGCTATAATCGCTCTTTGCCTTTTCTAGCTCTGTAAACCCTGCTGTTACAGTATTTTGATTTTCAGTAAGCGCTATTTGCTGAGCATTGAGCTCGCTTTCAGCTGCATTTAGAGCCGCTAGTGCCGTGTCGTACTGCTCAGCCGTCATATAGGGCTTTTGCGCTTCTAAAGTCAGTTTGTTATTAGCCACCTCTAAAAGTCCAGCAGTTATTTGCGCTTGACCTTCATCTAAACTAGCCTGGCTAGCTATTAAAGTCTTTTCGTTTTCATCTATCTGCGTTTTTGCACTGGCAAGCTCAGCTTTACCATCATCTATCTTCTTTTGCGCACTTGCAATCTCGCTGTTAAAGGTAGCCGTTGCACTTTTTATCTCTTTTTCGCCGTCTGCAATTTCGATTTTTGCATCATCCAGCTTTTTCTTAGCATCTGCAAGCTCTTTTTCAGCATCAGCAACTTCTTTTTTAGCGTCATCGATCTTTTGTTGCGCTTCGTTCTTGACTTCGTCGCCTCTTATATGTGCCCTCTGCTCGCCAAGACTTTTAAGTGTAGCTACAAGTGGATCTAAACTATTTAAATATTCATCGTATAGTGGGCTATTACCCAGTGTGTATTTTGCAGAAATGTATATATCCGTATATGCGTCCAAATTGAACACATCTTTGTTTATTAGTACAAAGCCAACAACCTTGCCAGATCCTAGTGTAGATACACCTCTATCGAGTAAGGATAGATAAAGTGGGCTTTTTACAGAGCCAACTATTTTGAATGTTGTTATTTTTAATGGATCTTCTTTTTGGTCTTCGCCTGGCGAGACAGTTATCGTGTCGCCTATTTTATAATCAGAGTTTTTCAAAATTAATGTATCAACAACGCACTCATCGTCAGCTTGTGGCATTCTACCTTCTATAAGCTCTACTTGGTTCAATTCGCTTTCTTTTGGTAGCTGCTCCATAGTGAAAATTAGATTTTCTTCTGCGCCCTGACATACCATATCTATTGAATATGCAGAATCTACCTCATCTACGCCTTCAACACTTTGAATCGCTGCTACATCTTCGTCAGTAAAGCCATACGGAGCATAAACATGTACGTCGAACATGTTTAAATCTACTATATATTGCCCAGTTGTCTCCTTCATATCGGGGCTCGTAGCTCTTATTCCCACAAAAAAGAAAACGCCCAGCGCTACTATTGCAACTATTGATATAAATCTGCTGAGTGAACCTGTCAGTGTTCTAAGAAGCTCTTTGGCGTATGCACGCATATTACCATTCTATCCTTTCAACGGGCATTGGAGTAGAATTTATCTCCATTTTACTTACCTTACCGTTTTTAAGCTTAATTATTCTATCCGCCATAGGAGCTATGGCTTGGTTATGTGTTATTATTACAACCGTCATTCCAGTATTATGTGCTGTATCCTGCAATAATTTTAGTACAGCTTTTCCTGTTGCGTAGTCAAGAGCGCCTGTTGGTTCATCGCACAAAAGCAATTTAGGGTTTTTAGCTAAAGCACGTGCAATAGAAACTCGCTGCTGTTCTCCACCAGAAAGTTGCGCTGGGAAGTTACCCATACGCATCTTTAGACCAACTTGGTCAAGCACATCTATTGGATCAAGCGCATCTTTACATATCTGCGAAGCTAATTCGACGTTTTCAAGCGCTGTTAGATTTGAAACTAGATTATAAAACTGAAAAACGAAACCAATGTCGTTTCGTCTATATGTTGTCAGCTGACGAGAATTGTAATCGCTTACTTTACTGCCATCAACTTCAATTAAACCACTATCACTAGTATCCATCCCTCCGAGTATATTGAGAACTGTTGTTTTACCCGCACCAGACGGCCCGACTATAACAGCAACTTCTCCTTTTTCTATCTCAAGTGAAACGCCATCTACTGCGCTGACGATTATCTCACCCATTTTATATTCTTTCTTAACGTCCTTAAGCAAAATATAGCTCATATTTACGCTCCTTGCGGTTTTTTGTATATTATACACCATTGTTACACTATTAGAAACCTTATTTTTTTAGTTAGTATGTCTTAAAATCCCATTAATAAGGGATTTGTTAGGATTCATCAGTCTAAAACGTGTTTTAGATGTGCAAAATCATATACACACTATAACAAAAGATGTTTGTATAATATAAACAAAAAGCGCCCTAAGGCGCTTCTGTAATTATTTTATGATATTTGCGATATATAATTATACCTTATATATCCTGTCTTGCCACTGTATGTTATTTCATACCACGCTGCGCCATATGTACCTGGTACATTCTTTTTTGTTGCAGTCCATGTCGTGCTTTTTTTAGCAGTACCAAGAGTAGGATAGTTTGTTCCTGGCCCTGATCTTACATTAACTGCAGTGTTTACATTAACAACTTTAGCAATTGATCCACTTGGCAACGATTGCCCAGCGACTGCTCCTGATGTTGTCTGTGCAGTTGATACTAATGATAAGTAATTATATCTTATATACCCTGTCTTACCACTGTATGTTATTGCGTACCAATTTGCTCCATCTGTACCCTTTACGTTCTTCTTCGTTGCAGTATATGTTGAGCTTTTCTTAGCTGTACCAAGACGACTATAGGTTGTTCCTGGTCCTGATCTTACATTAACTGCTGTTGATACATTAACAACTTTTGCAACTGATCCGCTCGGTAGAGCTTCTCCCGCGCTTGCCGTTGAAGTATTCGTCGTCGAGCCTGCTGTAACTATTGAAATGTAATTATATCTTACATAGCCTGTCTTGCCGTTGTATGTTAACTCGTACCAGTTTGCTCCATCAGTGCCCTTTACGTTCTGTTTTATTGCTGTATATGTCGAATTCTTTGCAGCTGTACCAAGGCGACTATAAGTTGTACCCGGTCCTGATCTAACATTTACTGCTGTACTTACATTTACTATTTTAGCAACTGAGCCACTTGCAAGCGCTACTCCATTTGTTGGTGTCGTCGGTGTAGTCGTCGTTGGAGTAGTTGTAGTGGGCGCTATTATTGAAATATAGTTATATCTTACATAACCCGTTTTACCATTGTATGTTAGCTCGTACCAGTTTGCTCCGTCAGTGCCCTTTACATTCTGTTTTGTTGCTGCATATGTTGAATTCTTTGCAGCTGTACCAAGGCGACTATAAGTTGTGCCTGGTCCTGATCTTACGTTTACTGCTGAACTTACATTAACTATTTTAGCAGTCGTCCCGCTTGCAAGCGCTACTCCATTTGTTGGTGCCTGCGTTGGCGTTGTCGTTGCTGCTGGTGCTGCTATTATTGTTATGTAGTTGTATCTTACATAGCCCGTTTTACCATTGTATGTTATTTGCTGCCAGTTTGCACCATCAGTTCCTGGTACATTCTGTTTCGTTGCGACCCAGATCGAATTCAGTTTAGCTGTGCCAAGAGCGCTGTATGTTGTGCCTGGTCCTGATCTTACATTAACAGCCGAGCTTACATTAACTACCTTAGCAGTTGTTCCGCTTGGAAGAGCTTGCCCAGTATTCGTTGTTGCTGTTGGCGGTGTTGGTGTTGGTGTTGTTGCTGGCGTACCTGTATATGTTGGTATGCTAGCATCTGGGTATGTTAACGTTGTAATCGTTATATCTTTGAAATAAAAATTCAATATTTCCATATAAGTTTTGCCTTCTACTGCCATTTGGTATGCACCATCTTGGCTAAGGCCTATGCCATGTCCCCATCTTCTATAGGTAACTGTATATCCTGTTGCTGATGTTTCTACAGTAGGTATTAAGCAACGGCTGCTTGTCACAAACGAATTGTTGCGTAATCCGATTGCATCGAGATTTAGCGTTACAGGTATATCTGCTGTAGCACCTGTAATTGTACCGCCCTCAACGACTTTTACTCTTACAGTTAAAGTGATCGAAACTTTGGTATTATATATGCTTGCTGTGCAAGCTGGATATTTAGGTGTGTTTACAGAAACGGCTGTAGCCGCTAATATTGTTATGTCGCTAGTCAGATTTGAATAGTTTGCAGCTAATCCTGTTGCTATCTGTGTTTTTAGATAGTTTTCTAACTTTCCTTGGTCCGCTGCTCTTTCGCTATCATCATAACCAGTCTTTTGTGCTACTGAAAATTTATTGTTTGTGTTTGCATTATCATTTGTCTTTGGCAAATACAAAGTTTCTGCAGGTGAAACTGTGCTTCTGATATCGTATTCATCTGTTTTCATTTGTAGATAACCATAATCTGCATCTTTTGTAGCTCCGCCGCCCCATAAGTTACCAGCTAGCTCTGTCTGTCCACCATTCGAAGCGTAGAAAAATGTTTTCGCTAGTTTGCCATTCCAATAAACCACTTGCTTAGCTGTAGCTTGTACTGCAGCTGTTATGTTTGTATTCTCAGGATGGTATCCATAATACACTTGATTATCTGTTGTATCTACTACGTCGTAATCACCGACTCCTAGTATATATGAATAAGCATAGCTTCTTGAAGCAATTGCTTGCGCTTTTAATGTTTCAATCGGCCAGGAATTGCTGACTTCTCCTGCCAAAACACCTTCAACGTACTTATCCATGTTTATGTAGTTGAACACACCAAGTGCAGTTCCATACTTTTTAAATACGAAATCGCCTTGAAATTTCATGTAGTAGCCAGATTCTCTTAAAACGTATATATAGTTATCTCCACTAGTTTGGCTATATTGTTTTAATGTTACAGTGGCGCCTTCGTAAAGTACTGTACCAGCAGCATTTTTCAGCTGGGTATTCTCACCATTTGTGCAAATGGTGTACGCTTTGTCTTTTTCCAGTGTAATTGCAGTATTCTCATTTAGCACATATGTACCTTCTGATTTTACAGTAGTACTTCCGCAGCTCCCAGCAGAAATTTTCACGCGGATAATACCTTGTTCCTTCAATGATGCGGCTTCAGCTTCTAGCTTATATGCCGGAAGTATAAGAAACGCAAACGTCGCAATTAGTAACATAGAAACTAACTTTTTCTTCACAATTGCACCTCGCATTAATAATAGATTTTGTGTTTGCCACTATTATACCATAAAAGACAAAAAACGGGCAATTTTTATTCACAATTTTGTAACATTTAACATTTTTATAGAGAAAATTGCGATTTTGCAACTGACTTACAGTCCTTTGTTTTGGCATCATAAACTGTGCTAACAGCCTTGCTTAAAGGCTTTTAACAATATATGTAAACTAAAGTAATCATTCACAAAAAACTTTAGATTTCCTTAAATAATTTTTAAAATATTTTAATTTATATAGCTTTTTGCTGTATTTTTAAGACTTTTTTGGTTTTTGCTGTTGTTTTATATGTTCATAGCACTTTAAACTATATAAAATCATATCTAATACAAATGTTTTTGCACAAAAAGATAAAGCGACAAAAAATTGCCGCTTTATCAATGATTTATTTTTTTTGAATATGTATTATTCTGCTGGGTTAGGTGCCTCTACTGGACAAACGCCGTTACAAGCGCCACAATCGATACATTTATCTGGATCGATAACATATTTAGTATCACCTTGGGTTATTGCTTCTGTTGGGCATTCTGGTTCGCATGCACCACAATTAATGCAGTCATCGTTAATGAAAAAAGCCATTTCCATTCACCTCCTAAAGTATAGCAATATTATAGCATTAGTGTTTTCTTAATACAATTATATCAAATACTTTTTACGGTATTTTTATAATTATTCTAATTTCAATCCGTATCTACTCTGGATCTACAACTATAACCGTTTCGCTTATATCTTTTATCGCTGGCTGTTCAATGTCAGCAATTACAGCGTCAACCGTTGCTTCAGCTGGTTTTTCGGGTTTGCAAGCGTCGCATGCGCTAAAGTCGCTCTTTTTCTTTATGATCTGTATTTGAGCTAGTGGGAAAACACGCATTTCAAAAGTGCCGTCTTTTAGCAATACCTTAACACGCACGTGCTGAGTTAACGCGTTAGAATCCATTACGGTTGCTTCGCCTTCTGGTGTTATTACCGTTGAGCCATCTCTTGGGAGTACTTTGTTTATGTTTTCGTAGTACTCTTCTTCGTAGTTAAGGCAACACATTAGCCTTCCGCAGAGTCCTGAAATTTTTGTTGGGTTAAGAGAAAGCTTTTGCTCTTTTGCCATTTTGATTGAAACAGGCTGAAAATCAGGTAAAAACGCTTTGCAGCAAACGCCAAGACCGCATTTACCAAGACCGCCCATGATTTTCGCTTCATCTCTAACACCTATCTGCCTTAGTTCTATCCTTGTTCTGAAAACAGATGCCAGATCTTTAACAAGTTCTCTAAAATCTATTCTGCTCTCCGCTGTAAAGAAGAAAGTAAGTTTACTACCATCAAACGAGTACTCTACATCAATAAGCTTCATCTCAAGCTTGTGTTCTTCTATCTTCTCTTTGCCTTTAGTAAATGCGTCTTCTTGCTTTTTCTCATTTGCAATTAGCGCTTTTTTGTCAGCATCCGATGCAAGACGTACTACTTTTTTTAGTTCGCCTACGATTTCTTCCGGCGCAACACTTTTTTTATCAAGCATGCAGTACCCGTACTCATTGCCTCTAACTGTCTCGACTATAACATCTTGCCCCTTCTCTATCTCAAGAACACCTGGGTCAAAATAATATATCTTTTTGGAGTTCCTAAAACGGATCCCCACAACATCTATCATGAACTTTTTACCTCCATCATTTTTAAAAGAGCAGCCTCCACAGCAAGCTGCTTTACAACATTATAGCAAAGTTGCTGCTTTAGTGCATTTATTATCTGTAAAATCTCTAATAATTCCTTTTTTGTGAAATATGTAGCCCCGTTTATTATAACTTGTTTTTCGTCAATGTTAATAATATTTTCTGCGCCACACGCAAAAACAAGCATGTCTCTAAATACAGTCTCCATTATGTCTATCATATATTCTGCATTATCGATATACTCCTTAAACTTCTTAGAAACATAGGCAAATCCGCCCGATCTGTACAAAACTCTACAAGCCATTATAGCTTCTTTTCTAAGTTCAAGCTTCTTTTTGTCTTTAATAAGCTCCGTTGCGCTTATATCCGTGCCAACGCTCATATACGATACAATGTGTGCCAGCTCTTCTTTAGCACCGTTTTGCATTAGACTGTTTTTCGTATCTGCTATGCTCTTACTTCTAATCTTAACGGCCGCGCATCTTGAGATAATTGTGGTTAGAAGCTCGTCCTTTTTTAGAACGCCTAAAATAAACACACAGCCTTGCGGTGGTTCTTCAAGACTTTTAAGTAGTGCATTTTGCGCCTGCGTGTTCATTGTGCCTGCGCCTTTAATATACACTACACGCTTATCGCTCTCAAATGGCTTAGTATTTATTTCAACTATAAGCTCTCTAATATCGTCAACACGTATGTACTTACTCTTTTTCGGCTCGAGCACAATAAAATCTGGGTGAGTGCCTATCTCAAACCGTTTGCAACTACCACATACACCGCATGGTTTATTCTCTCCCGTGCAGAGAAGTGTCTTAGAAAGGGCATGCGCAAACTCTTCTCTAGCGTCTTTTGCGCCATAGAGAAGTATTGCATGAGCTACGTTACCTTTTTTTGCGTTTAATAGAACTGTATCTTGCAATGTGCTTACCTCTTTCGTCATCCCATTATAGCACGATTACTGCCCAAAAAAAAAGAGCATGAAATTGCTCTTAGTTTTGGTTGTATTATTGCGATTTTTACAGTCCTTTTGCTTTTAGCTTTTCATTTACAATAGCAACTATCTGCTCAAATACCGCCTCTATTGGCTTTGAGGTATCAATAAGCACTATACGATCTTGTTCTTTTTTGTATAGCTCCATAAATCCTTCTCGTACACGCTCAAAGAACTCTTCTTTTTCCGCCTCTAACCTGTCTTTTTCGCCACGAGCGCTTACACGGCTACTAACGCTCTGTTTATCCGTCCAAAGCAGAAATGTTATATCCGGCTTGCAGATGTTTATTGCTGCACTGTTTATGTTTTTAATATAATCTTCGCCCAAACCTCTGCCATAGCCTTGATACGCTATCGACGAATCGTAAAATCTATCGCAAATGACAATTTTGCCACTTTCAAGCGCTGGCAAAATAACTCTTAATACTATCTCTTGCCTAGCAGCCGCATAAAGAAGCGCTTCCGTCTCATCCGCCATGCCAGTATTTTTAGTGCTGAGTAGTATCTCTCTTATTTTCTCGCCAATATCTGTGCCACCTGGCTCACGAGTTCTAATGCATTGCTTTCCGTTTTTTACTAAATACTGTTCTAGCAGTAGTGCATTTGTGGATTTACCAGTGCCATCAGGTCCTTCGAACGTAATAAATAAGCCCATATTATCCACCTTATATATTTAAAAATAAATTGCAAAGCTCTTGCATATTGCTAGCCGTATACGTAGCCATCTTGCCAAGAACCTCTGCCTCTTGCTCGTTTGCATATCCAAGTGCCAAAAAGATGGAGTTCATGCCAACCTTTTCAGCTCCACTTATATCATGTATTCTATCGCCAACCATTATTGCGTTTGCGCTGTTAATGTTTTCTTTAGTTAGTGCGCTGTTTAAAATATCTACCTTCTCAACAAGCGATTCGTCCATAGTCGCGCCATAGACACCATTGAAATATTTCTCTATATCAAAATGCCTGAGTATTTCTCTTGCGTATTGCTCAGGTTTGCTTGTAGCTAAATATATTCCTCTGCCCTGACCCATAAGCATTTTCAGCATTTCTTCCGTGCCATCAAACAGTATGTTTTCGTATATGCCTTTTACGCTATAGCGTTCTCTAAAGTAAAACATTACAGTTTTTATATCATCTTCGCCCAGATTGTAATTATCTCTTAGCGAATCCTGTAGTGGTGGTCCAATAAAAGATATCAGCTCTTTTTCGTCGCCAATCGTTATCCCGACTTTGCCTAACCCATATTGAAGAGATTTTGTTATGCCTTCCCATGGATCCGTTAATGTCCCATCCAAGTCAAAAAATACGTGTGTATATATATAAATGCACCTCCGTTTCTTATATATTATCAATTGCACAACATTTTGTAAAATAAAATAAAGTATACCTTCGTTTCGCCGAAATATACTTTTCCTATATTAAACGCCAATATTTAATTATATGTTGCCCAAAATATTAACGTGCGTTTGAGCAATGAGATTTTTACTTCTCTTTGTGCTTGACTTATATCTTTTGAAACAAAGTGCAAAGCTCTTGCATATCAGCTACTACAAACGTAGCCACATCCTTAAGTGTTTGTGTTTCTTCAGGTCTTGCATAACCCAACGTAAAGAACACTGAATCCATGCCTACTTCTTTTGCTCCAGCAATATCGTAGACTCTGTCGCCAATCATGATAGATTCTTGAGCATCCAAGCCTTCGTTTTTAACCACAGCTTTTATTATATCTACTTTCTCTACAAGCGTTCCATCCATTGTCGCACCATAGATACCATCAAAGTATTTTTCTATCTCAAAATGCTTTAGTATCTCTCTTGCGTACTCTTCTGACTTGCTTGTAGCTAGATATATATTTCTATCCTGACTTTTAAGTAGCTGAAGCATTTCTTTTGTGCCGTCATGCAATGCGTTTTCATATAAGCCTTTTTCGCTATAACGTTCTCTGTAGTAAGATACAACTGTGTTTATATCTTTATCGCCCAATTTAAACATTTCTATCAAGGAATCCCTAATCGGTGGTCCTATGACAAAAGGAATCAATTCTTTTTCATCTTCAACGCTTATCCCTATTTTGCTAAGTCCGTATTTAAGCGATTTTGTTATGCCTACCCATGAGTCTGTTAATGTACCATCTAAGTCAATTAGTATATTCGTGTATATATTTTTCACCTCCTTCTTTTCTCATATGCTTATATAATAACCCGAATATATTAATTAAATTCGCAACTCATGTTAATTCCGTGTAAAATATCTCTAAACTTTTCAATATTATGTCACTCTATTACGTATACACCGCCAGATATATTAAAAGTTGCTCCTCCAGCTCTTACAATATTATCGATATACTCAACCGCCTCTTTAGTGATCATCTGACCCGGTGCTACAACTGGCACTCCTGGTGGATAAACGCCTATATCCCTAGCGCATATTCTACCGATTGCTTTATATAACGATAGTCTCACTTGCTTTTCGTTAACTGCACGCCTGATGCTCATAATAAACGGCACACTTGGCAACTCTTCTGTTACTTCTTCTGCACGCTTGCCTATTCTTTCAAGACTCAACAGCGTTGTTTTTAGTTTATCAAGTTCCTCTATTGTATCATTTAGAGTAACTATAAAGCAGACATACACTAAATCTGCCATCTCTGCAAATATGCACTTTTCCTCAAGCTTTTCTTTAGCAAAAAAGCCACCACCATATTCACTCATGTCTACAATAAGCTTTAGTGGATCGTCTACTTTTAGCGTTTCTATACCGTTTTCAAGCAGTTGGCGCTTAATCTTATTTATATGGTTTATAAGCTCGCTGTATTTTTCGCTTGCTTCCTCGGCTTGAGCTCTTGCTACATCAAGGCTTGCCATTATTGGGAAAGATGGTGACGAGGTCTGAACGGCTCTTAGCCTAAAGAGCACTGCATCTTTTAGTGAATCGTTGTTGATATGTAAAAAAGCGCCTTGAGTAAGTGCTGACAGCGTTTTGTGCGCGCTGCAAATAACTATATCCGCACCAAGTTTACAGCTATCTGCCGGTAGCAGTTCACTGAACGCAAAATGCGCTCCATGTGCTTGATCAACTATCAAAACAGCATCTCTCTCATGTGCTATTTTAGCGATGGCAGCTACGTTCGCTACCTGCCCATAGTAGTTTGGCGAAGTTATATAAACGACTTTAGCGTTTGTTTTTTCTAAAAGTTTTTCTATTTCTTTTGTTTCTACAGGTGCCATTCCGCCGCCTCTAAGCATGTGTGCTCCACTATAGGTTACATGGCAACCCGCAATTATGCTCGCTGAAATAAGTGACCTGTGAGAGCCTCTATCCGCTATAATCCTTTGCCCTTCGCTTGCGCATGCCGTAATTGCTGCTATTATGCCTGCGGTAGCCCCGTTTGTTAGAAACTGAGTATACCCTGCGCCATACGCATTAGCTACTAGCTCCTGCGCCTCTTTTATAGCGCCCTTTGCTTCGTACAAATCGTCTGTTGCGCTTAGCTCAGTTACATCTATCTCGCTTATACAATTAAAAGAACCCAAAGCCTTACCTTTATGTCCTGGCATGTGCATTCTTAGTGTGTTTCTCTCTTTATATGCTAAAAGCATATCGTAAAGTGGTGTTTGCATAAATTTACCTCCTAATGACTCCTACAACCATTATACAACAAAAGAAAAAGCGTTTTACATAAATAAAACGCTTTTAACTTAAAATTTTTATTTGCTTCTTGCAATTGCCTCATCAGTTATCCTCTTTAGTGAACTCATAATCATATTGTAGCGCTTATTGCCTACCTTCGTTTTGATGATGCTCTGCTCACAATCGGAGCATATGTAGTTTCCTAGTATGTATAAGTTTATTGGCTTAATCTCTTTGCATATGTTGCAGCGCTGTAATTGATTCATAGTGCTTGCCCCCTTTACTCTACCTATTATCCCCAATTTTCATATATATTAACATAGTATTCAAAGTTAATTTTGTCTGTGCAAAAAAGCAGTAAAAAGAACTATGCACGACATTTGTCCGTCCGTACCAAACGTTTTCTCAAATATCCCATAATAATCGGTTTTTAGCTGTTTTATCTCATTGACAGGGCTTTTTAAAGCGTATACTATTTTAGGTAAGCAATTATTATATTATTTTGCTTATCTTTCGCGATTTCATATCATTTATTATACAATCCACTTTTTCACCAATATCTATATTTGTTTATTCTATTAACATACTAACAATTATGTTCTATTTATAAAGGAGTTTTACAGTGACAAAAAATTTATCTAGCAGCACACTTCTTGAGCTGCGCACTCTTGCCAAATCTCTTGATCTTAAATCTATCACTACCTACAAAAAGCCAGAACTAATAAACCTTATTCAGAGCAAACTTCAGCAAGATAAATCTACTGAAGACGAAAGTGTGTCCGAAGCTGAAGCGTTTGTTGCTGGTAGCGCAGTTGAGGCAAGCGATACTACTTCAAAGACCGATGCTAAAGTGCAAGCACCTCATACACGCAGAAAAAAAACTGTACCAGCCGAAACTACTGCAGTAGCAAACGAAGCCGAAACTGACAGCAATGATCAAGAAGCTGATGCTAAAGCCGAGGCACCTCATGCTCGTAAAAAGAAAGAAATATCAAACGAAGCGCCCCCTCCCACATTTGACGACGGCGTTATTAAAATGGGTAGCTATGCACCTGGTGTAAGCTATGACGATGATGAAATAGCTCCTTCTCGCCAATCACACCAAAAAGAGCATTTTGCTGAGGGCGTGCTTGAGATACTGCCGGACGGATATGGCTTTTTGCGTAGCGAAAACTATATGCCTGGCAAAAACGATGTGTACGTTTCCATCTCGCAAATAAAAAAGCTAGGGCTTAGAACAGGCGATCTGATACGTGGCAAAACACGCGCATCAAGAGACACCGATAAATTCCTTGCTATGATGTTTGTGGATACCGTTAACGGTGAACCAATACTAAAATCTCTTAGAAGGCGACCTTTTGACGAACTGACACCCCTTTACCCAGACAAAAGACTTGTTCTTGAGATGCCTGGTCAGCCAAGAGAATACGCACTGCGTACAATAGATCTCGTGGCGCCAATCGGCAAAGGGCAAAGAGGACTTATTGTCGCTCCTCCTAAGACGGGCAAAACGGTTTTACTTAAGAAAATCGCAAACGCTATAAAAGCTAACCACGAAGAAGTTGAGCTTATTGTTCTTCTTATAGACGAAAGACCTGAAGAAGTAACTGATATACAAAGGTCTATCGATTGCGACGTAATCTACTCAACCTTTGATGAGCTACCTGAGCACCATACACGTGTTGCGGAAATAGTTCTTGAGCGTGCAAAAAGGCTTGTTGAGTTTGGCAAAGATGTAGTTATACTGCTAGATAGCATAACAAGACTTGCTCGTGCTTATAATATGGTTATTCCGCCTACTGGAAGAACGCTTTCGGGCGGACTTGACCCAGCTGCTCTACATAAACCTAAGCGGCTTTTTGGTTCAGCCAGAAACGTTGAGGGCGGTGGATCGCTTACTATTATTGCAACTGCGCTAATTGACACTGGCTCAAGAATGGATGAAGTAATTTACGAAGAATTTAAGGGTACTGGCAATATGGAATTGCATCTTGACAGGCAACTATCCGAGATGCGAATATTCCCTGCAATAAACATTACCAAATCCGGCACAAGGCACGAAGAACTACTGCTCAACCAGAAAGAACTACAGGGCGTGTGGGCGCTAAGGCGTGCTACCTCTGCTCTATCCACTGTTGAAATTACCGAAACGTTTATCAATCTACTTATCAGCACAGGCAATAACGATGAGTTTTTAGATAAACTGCAACGTTGGGTTCCAGCAAAAGGCTCTTCACGAGATAACCGATACAGGTAAACTAAATAAAATGTCATGTTAAGATAGCATAAAAAAGAACTGAGAAATTATTTCTTCAGTTCTTCTTTTGTTTCGGTAAATGCTTTTATTCCTTGATACATCACATCGTTGAAAAGAATATAATTAACGCAGTTAGAATTTATAAGTGATGAATCTCATAGCTAATAGTCCTAATAATACAATGCATATCGTTCCAATCAATGCTAATATATTGAGAGTATTGTTTGTTTTCTCTTTCAATATTTTCGAAAACACAATATAAACTCCTATTCCTACAGCACCTCCAAGTGTATTGCTAATAAAATCTGTTATATCAGCTCCACCGATTGCAAATATGAATTGTAATAATTCAAATAATAAGCTGACACATGCTATTAGGATGATTTTTTTCCAAAATGGCCAATTAAGCTTAATCATACTCAAATACAATCCAAATGGTATAAACACAATCATATTCAGTATTATCTCACTATAATCCATCTGATTATTTTTAATAACAGAACCCGCAAAAGGTATTAGATTCAAACCTCTAAAATGTGGTAAAGTATTAAAAGAGAATTGCATTTTAAATAAAATAATCCAGATTAGAATTAAAAAATACACCATAAATAATCCGAATGTTAGTTTTGCTTGATTGTTTTTATTTTTTTGCATGTCCACTCCTACATAACAAAAGTTATTATATTTTCTTCGTGGCATAATTATATAATGCATCATTAAGATTACCAACTGAAATTTTTTATTATCTTTTTTAATTGCCATTCTCTCTTGAGTTTGCCACTATACGTCTAGCCATGTGAAACTGTCATAGTAAGTAGTATAAAATATGAACTTTGATATTGATTTTGCGAATGGCTTCCTTGCAAAAAAAGCCACCCTATTAAGGTGGCTTAGCTGATCGAAAAAGCGCAGGAGCATTTAAACGGTATTTACCATTATAGTAAAGATAAATACGATGCAACATATTTATTGTTAAAGCCCCTGCGCAAAATCATTATAATTGGTTATATTAACCTTTTCAATGGTACTTATACCCAGTTAAATATTGTAATAAACATATATTTATATATTTAACAATATCTTGCTTTCGTGCTATGTTTATTTATTTTTCAAGTACTCATCAATTGCCTTAGCACTAGCTTTACCTGCGCCCATAGCCAAAATAACTGTTGCCGCACCTGTTACAGCGTCGCCGCCAGCAAACACGCCTTCAAGCGAAGTCTGCCCTGTTTTTTCGTCAGCAACTATGCCGCCCCATTTTTGCGTTTCAAGACCTTCTGTAGATTTTTTGATCATTGGATTAGGTGATTGACCAATTGCGACTATTACCATATCTACAGGAAGTGAAAAATCACTGCCTTTTATTTCTACAGGTCTTCTTCTACCCGAAGCATCAGGTTCGCCAAGCTCCATCTGCACGCACTCCATGCTCTTAACCCAGCCTTTTTCATCGCCCAAAATTGCTGTTGGGTTCGTAAGCAGCTTAAATATTATGCCTTCTTCTTTGGCATGATGCACTTCTTCGATTCTTGCTGGCAATTCGTCTTCTCCACGTCTGTAGACGATATAAACTGTCTCTGCGCCTGCACGTTTTGCGCTTCTTGCTGCGTCCATCGCAACATTACCACCACCAACAACTGCTGTAGTTTTGCCAATGAATACTGGAGTATCTGATTTGCAAGGATCGTATGCCTTCATAAGGTTAACACGCGTCAAGAATTCGTTTGCAGAATATACTCCATTAAGGTTCTCGCCAGCAACTCCCATAAACGATGGTAGTCCTGCGCCGCTACCAATGAAGATAGCTTCATAGCCCATGCCTTTTATATCATCAATCGTAAGTGTTTTTCCTATTACTACGTTTGTTTGTATATCAACGCCAAGTGTTCTAATTTTATCTATCTCTTTTTGAACAATATCTTTAGGCAATCTGAACTCTGGTATGCCATACATTAGCACGCCGCCAGCTACATGAAGCGCTTCAAATACTGTTACAGCATAGCCCATAGTAGCAAGATCCGCTGCGCATGTCATACTCGAAGGTCCCGAGCCTATAACTGCTACTTTTTTACCGCTATTTGCTTCTGATTTTTTATTTTCAGCATTTTCAATGGATTTGTCTAGATACTTATCCCATGCTTTAACTTGTTTTTGGTCGCTTTCAGCCAAATTGGCCATAGCGTAATCTGCTGCAAATCTTTCAAGACGGCCTATACCAACAGGCGCACCTTTTATGCCTCTAACGCAATACTTTTCGCACTGGTTCTCTTGAGGGCAAACTCTACCGCAAACAGCTGGTAGGTTATTGGTTGATGTTATTATATCGTAAGCTTCAAGTATATTGCCTTGCGCCATCTGTGCTATAAACTCAGGTATGCGCACTGCAACTGGGCAGCCAGCAACGCATGGCATGTTTTTGCACTGCAAACATCTTTTAGCTTCTTCCATTGCTTGCTCTTTAGTGTAACCCAGGGCAACTTCTTTGAAATTGCCTGCTCTAACTTTTGCATCTTGCTCCGCCATAGGTACTTTATCTTTTCTCATATTAGGCATCGAGTACACCTCCTAGCTTGCAATCACCCGTCATCATTTTTTCTTGCTCTTGATTTTTATAGAGCGCCTGTCTTTTCATCGCTTCGTCAAAATCTACTAAATGGCCATCAAAATCAGGGCCATCCACGCATGCAAACTTTGTTACGCCACCAACTGTTACTCTGCACGCTCCGCACATCCCCGTTCCATCTACCATAATTGGGTTCATGGAAACGAGTGTTTTGATGCCAAATTCTTTAGTAAGCAAGCAAACGAACTTCATCATGATTAATGGACCAATTGCAATAACAGCATCGTACTCTTCGCCAGACTCAATAAGTTTTCTTAGTGCGTCTGTAACAAGACCTTTGTTGCCGTTCGAGCCGTCATCCGTCATGAAAATAGCTTTATCTGCTATTGCTTCTACTTCTTCTTTTAATAGTATAAGATCTTCTGATCTAAACCCAGAGATAACATGCACAGTAGTGCCTTGATCGTGAAGCGCTTTTGCTTGAGGATAAGCTATAGCAAGCCCAAGACCTCCGCCAATTACCGCTACTTTTTTATAGCCGCCTAAATGCGAAGCCGTGCCAAGTGGCCCAACAAAATCTTCGATATAGTCACCCTCATTAAGTGCACCTAGTTTTTTAGTCGTATAACCGATCTCTTGGAATATGATAGTTACTGTTCCTGTTTCTTTGTTAACTCCAGCGACAGTAAGTGGAACTCTTTCGCCCTGTTTATCGACCCTAAATATTATAAACTGACCTGGTAAGGCTTTGTTTGCAACAAGGGGTGCTTCAATTTCCATTAACTTAACCTGACTATTGAGTACACGCTTTTTAGCAATTTTGTACATGCCGTCTCCTCCTTAAGGCTTATTAAAAAATCTTTATTTATACATTATAACCAATTTGGGCTTCAAGAACCACGGTTATTTTTGAGAAAGCGCATGATATAAGCAAAAAAAGAGGTTTCCCTCTCCTTTAATTGTTTTATATGCCATTTATTTCTATTATTGCAGTTTATCTGCCTCAGTCATTACTGCGCTGATGTTTTCGCACGGAACCGCTGCGCTTGCTCTTTTTTTATTACTTCTGATCAGTACATAAATACAAGGAAGAACTAATAAAAGCAATACTATAGGTGTCTTTACTCCAGTTCCTATCCCAAATGTTGTATTAATATATGCACCTAGATAAGAGAAAACAAATGTAGCAAGCCCCATCCCAAACATAGCAAAGGAAGATGCTCTACCAGACTGTCCAGGGAAAAGCGAACATATATTGGAGACGATTATAGGCGTTCCCAGTCCTGCGCCAGCACCAACCATAAACGTTCCAAAAGGTATCAAGTATGCGTTACCACTAAAATGTGCTACTGCTAAAGAAGCTGAAGCAATTAAAGATGCAAAAAATAGCACTGTAAGCGGTTGGATTTTTTTATACAGCAATGGGGTTAAGAATCTTGAAGCTGTTAGTCCTATAAAGAACATTGTTGTTGCAATGGTTCCTAGAAATACAGTAGTTCCCAAGACTTCTGTCATATATTTAAGCGTCCATGTCGTTGTCATTGTCATAGATCCCAAGCAAAGGAAAATAGACAGTATTGAAAAATATACTTCTTTTCTTTTTAAAAACTGAGCAACTGTTAGTTTATCTGCTGTTTCTATTTTCTTTAGTGGTGTTGATATCTTGTTTATTTCAGGTTTGAATTTTATCATGACTGTTATGTAGTATATAAGGACTACTACTATTATCACTGAAATAAGTAAATATGTATAATTCCATTGGTACCCGTTTGACATAATTATTGTTGCAAATATTGGACCTGATATACTGCCAGCACCATAAAACCCATGCAGTATATTAACATACACCTTAGATCTGCTGCCATACATGTCTACAATTACTGAACTGTTTACTGTGTCTAGCGATAATGATGCTATGCCTTTAAAAAAATAAATGATTGGTAAAATTGCAAATGCTGGCGCTATGCCTTGACCTAAAACACAGATAAGAAAAAGAAATGTTCCAGCTATTAGTACTTTTGGCTTTTTAAAGCGATCCAAAAACGTCATAAGAAGCAATACACCAAGTATCGAGCCTAAGCCGTTGAAGGAAGTTGCAAAGCCAACATCCGTATACGTTTTATTATAATACAACATAAGATTTGCAATCAAAATGCCCCAGACAGTTACTGATAGGCCATATATATACTCTATCGCAAAAACACCTGCTGTTAGGAGTTTAAATGCTTTTTTAGTTTTTGCATTTATTTCCGTCTCCATTACCTGTTCCATCTTTTGACCCCTTTCGAAATAACTTCAGAAATATATTTATCTAATAGCAGTGTACTGCTTATTTTTATGCTAGGTACTGATTAACAATTATTTGATTTGCTCATGTAGTTCGTTTTCAAAGTTTTCGCATGCGCATTCCGTCTGATAATCCAAATGTATCTGATCTTTACGATAGCTATATAGTTTCACAAACAGTGGTATTGAACACAACATCAAAACAGATGCCAAAATAATACCGACTTTTAGACCAAATGCTGTTATTATTGCTGCACCTATAAAACTGAACGCGACGCTCGAAATGCCCATTCCAAGAAAAGCAAACGAAGACGCTCTGCCGGACTGGCCAGGGAACACCGAGCAAAGGTTTGAGATAATAACAGGTATTGCAGTGCCAATACCCAATCCTCCAAGGAATGTTCCAACCGGAATAATATAAGGATTATCTGTCATATACACGGCAAACATTGTAGCGCCGCCTATGGTTATAAGAATCATTAATAATTTAAGTGGCTCTATCTTCTTATACAAAAGCGGCGTTGTGAATCTTGAAAGAGTTATGCCCATAAAATATAGCATTATTGCTATGGTTGCAAGCTCTGCCGGTGCTTGTAGATTTTCTTTTACGTATTTTACAAGCCAAGTGTTTGACAACGACTGCGCACCAGTGATAAGGAACACAGCGCATATAGTCACTATTACTTCTTTTCTAGAAATAAACTGCTTGATAGTAAGTTCGTTGCCCGTCTTTTCCAGAACGCTTGAATGATGTAGCCTATTTATGGAGCCTTTGTTCACAATAACAATCCCTGTATATATTACAAAAAGTACTGCTACTGCAATAGAAGAAAAAATGTCAGGCATGTTCCACTGAAAGCCATTACTAATAACAAACTGAGCATACAGTGGTCCCATTATCGAACCCAACCCAAACATTCCCTGCAATATATTTATATATGTTTTTGATTTATCTCCGTAAATATCTACTATTATTGCTGAATTAACTGTATCTAGCGCCATGCCTGCCGATCCAAATATAAAATATGATATTGGAAGTAGGTAGAATGGTGGAGCTAATCCTTCGATAAGAATCCCAGCAATTAAAACAACCAAAATAAAGCATAGTACTTTTAGTTTTTTATATTTATCCAGAACAAACATCAACAATAAAACTGACAAGATAGAACCAACGCCAAACAACGAAGTAGCTGCGCCTATATCCGTAAACGTCTTATTGTAATGAATCATTATATGCGGTAATATTACGCCCCAAACAGTTCCCGCCATGGCATATATAAACTCTATAAAAAATATACTTATTGTCAGTAGTTTGTAGATTTTTTTATCTTTTTTTAATAATAAATCCGCATCCAACTAATCGTCTCCATTCAGCATATATATCATACTCTATTGTTCATTATACATTAAATGTTATTTGAAAAGATTCATATGCTTAAATATATTCTAAAATATTTACAGTAATATTCAAGAAAAAACGGCATATATAATGCCGTTTTTAACGCAACGTAGTCTGTAGATTGTTTGGCTAAGTTCATTCATTTTTCAATTAATGCAATTGAAGTATATTATAAATCAGCTTTTCGGCCTTTTTAGATTACTGGTTCGTGGATTTCATTTTCGAAGTTCGGGCAATCACACTCGTAATCATCCTGTAAATTCTTATGGAATTCTCTGTTCTGTTTTAATAGTTTAATTAAGAATGGAATTGATAGCATCATAAGCACAGATGCCATAACAACACCTGCTTTTAGACCAAACGATGTTATTACCCAGGCGGTAAAGAAACTAAATGTAACGCCCGAGAAGCCCATGCCTAAAAACGCAAACGACGATGCTCTGCCAGATTGCCCTGGAAAGAAAGAGCAGAGGTTTGAAACAATTACAGGAGTAGCTGTACCTATACCAAATCCACCAAAGAATGTTCCTATTGGAATAAGGTATGGGTTATCTGTCATGTACACGGCAAACATGGTTGCACTACCAATACCAAGTAGTATTATAAGTAGCTTAAGTGGCTCTATTTTTTTATACAAGATAGGTGTTGTAAATCTTGTAGACGTAACACCGATAAAATAAAGTGTAACTGCTAGTGTGCTTATCTCTGCTGTAGCTTGTAGGTTTTCTTTCATGTACTTTACAAGCCAGCCAGTTGATGAGTTCTGAGCGCCCATAATAAGGAATACAGCTCCTATAGTAACCAATACTTCTTTTCTTCCAATAAACTGTTTTATTGTAAGCTCATTGCCTGTTTTTTCAGGATTGCTTGTATGGTGAAGTCTGCTGATCGAATCTTTGTTTATTATGATAAGTACCGTATATATTACAAACAGTACAGCTATCGCTGCTGATGAGAACATGTATGTCATATTCCATTGAAGTCCACTGCTAATAATAAACTGAGCATAAAGTGGTCCCATTATAGAACCGAGTCCAAACATGCCCTGCAGTATATTAATGTAGGTCTTTGATTTGTCACCATAAATATCAACTATTATTGCTGAATTGACAGTGTCCATAGCCATACCGGCTGATCCAAATATAAAGTAAGCTATCGGCATAACATAGAATCCTGATGCCAACCCTTGTAGCAAAATTCCTATAAAGAATACTACTAATATAAAACTCAATACTTTTGGCTTTTTGAATCTATCGAGCAGATACATAAGCATTAATACTGAAAGTATTGATCCCACTCCATATAACGAAGTAGCAGCACCTATATCCGTAACTGACTTATTATAATGAATCATTAAATAAGGCAATATTACACTCCATACTGTTCCTGCCATCGCATACACAAACTCTATAGTAAATATACCTATTGTAAGTAGTTTGTAGATTTTTTTATCTTTTTTAAGTATTAATTCTGTATCCAACTATTTCTCTCCATTCAAATCTTGTCTAGCTTACATTTTTGTGTGGCAAGCCTTAACATCGTTCTTATATTTTTGTTAGGACATTACTAGCTTGTCATAAAAGTGCTCGCGTTTTTTGTTTTGTAAAAGCATCTTATCACTTGGAGTGCACTCCAAGTCAAGTGTCTTTATGTTTCAATTTGCTTCGTATTGTATTTTTATTTATATCTGTTAGCCTAAATATGATTATAGCATTTTGTATTATAGTATTTATAGTGCGAAATTCTTCCTTATTTCCAGACTACTGTATATTTGGTACATAAATGAACTATCACACGACACTGAACAAGTTCGTATCCATTACAATAAAAAAGGCAGGCGCTATGCCCTGCGTATTGAAAAAACTAGAAAGCACTGATACAGCTCTTTTATGATTGTTTTCTAGTCTAATTAACGAAACTATAGAATATTAGAGTCCATTATATATTCGCATTGTTGATAGTTTGTTCTTAGATTGCTAAACATTTCAATCGCAGGCAAATACTAAGCTTGCTCGGCTAAAACATCGATGCAAAGAACATATGGAATACTAACTGATCCGCAAGCACCAACGCACCTAAAATGAAAAGATATATTGAAAAACCTTTTAGTGAAGATTTCTTTATGAGCCTTAACATAAACTTTATTGCTATTATTCCTGTAACTGCTGAAACGGCTACACCCACTGCTATTGGAGTCCACTGAATGTTACTAAGCCCCGCCTCTACAGCGTCTTTACCTTCTAAAATTGCTGCGCCCAATATTGTTGGGATGCTTAGTAAAAAAGAAAATCTTGCAGCAAAGTTACGATCTAAGCCTGATAGCAGTCCGCCCGCTAGTGTTGAGCCTGATCTTGATACTCCAGGCAATAGTGCTACTCCTTGGAATATACCGATTGTAACAGCATTAGTGTATTTAGCTTCCTTTAGACGTTTTTTACCATTGCCATACTTTTCAGCTACTAGCAAAAGTATGCCTGTAAATATAAACGAAATTCCTAAGAATCTACCTGTTGAAAAAGCGGCATCTAATGGCTTTTTAAGTAATAGAGCTATTATTACTGTTGGTATAGTCGCCATAATAAGCAAGCGCATTGTCTTGCCTGTTGGATGCTTTACAATAAGAACTATATCTTTAAAAAGAACGATGAATACGGCAAGAAGTGTGCCTAAATGCAACATTACATCGAAAAATTGTGATCCTTCTTGTAGTCCCATTAGTTGTTGAAATAGTACCAAATGCCCAGATGAAGATACTGGCAAAAATTCGCAAACACCTTGAATAAGCCCTAAAAATGCGGCTTGAAATAATTCCATAAACGCGTCACCCCTTATTTTTTAGCACAAATCGACGCTAGTTAATTTATGTTAACATACCAATTTTACCTTATATTAGTTGCTGGTGCAACGGATATCTATAAATATATACTGTAATCTTGTCCCTATTTGTTTGCATTAATTCTTCTGCCTGTTTATAATAAAGCAGATACTAAAGATAAAGGGGTCTTAATTATATGAAATTAGGAGTCGTTGGTCTGCCAAACGTTGGCAAGTCCACACTATTTAACGCAATAACAAAAGCTGGAGCACAATCGGAGAATTATCCGTTCTGCACGATCGAACCAAACATCGGTGTTGTGGATGTGCCGGACAAAAGACTGGACGTTCTAGCGCAAATGTATGATCCTGATAAAATAACGCCTACACATGTCGATTTTGTAGATATTGCTGGGCTTGTGCGTGGTGCAAACAAAGGCGAAGGTCTTGGCAATAAGTTTTTATCGCACATAAGAGAAGTTGATGCTATCGTCCATGTTGTGCGTTGTTTTGTTGACGAAAACGTAACGCATGTAGATGGCGATGTTGACGCTATCCGTGATATGGAAACTGTTAACTTAGAATTAATTTTTGCAGATCTTGATACAGTAGAAAAGCGCAAAGACCGTGCCTCTAAACTTATTAAAACTGGCGACAAGCAATATAAGGCGGAAGTCGAAGTGCTTGAGATAATACAAAAAGCTCTTGAAGCAGGTTTGCCAGCAAGAGCGGCTGATCTTAACGACGAACAACAGCTTATAATGAAGTCATTGTTTTTGTTATCCTCAAAACCAGTCATATACGCAGCTAATATCTCTGAAGAAGAAGTTGGGGCCAGCGAAGACTCTTTGCCTCTAGTTGCGGCTGTTAAAACGGCGGCTAAAGCTGAAGGCGCTGGCGTACTAGTTATCTGCGCTAAACTCGAGGAAGAACTAAGCTCGCTTGAGCCAGCAGAAAAGAACGAATACCTAAAAGAACTTGGTCTTGATTCCAGCGGTCTTGATAGGCTGATTGTGACATGCTACGATCTTTTAGGATTAATGAGCTTTCTAACAGCCGGCAAAAAGGAAGTGCGTGCTTGGACAATTAAAAAAGGCACAAAAGCTCCTCAAGCAGCCGGAACAATACATACTGACTTTGAACGCGGATTTATCAGAGCTGAAATAGTTTCTTATAACGACCTAATTGAATCAGGCTCAATGGCTGTTGCCAAGCAAAAAGGTCTTGTACGACTCGAAGGCAAAGACTATGTGTTCCAAGACGGCGATGTTGTACTGTTTAGATTTAATGTGTAAAGTACATAATTAACTATCATATTAGCCAAAGCAAAAACGGTTAATTTTTCTCCAAACTAAAACGCACCATATCATTGGAGGCTAAAATGTTTAAACCGACAGTAGAGAAAAGCGAAATTACACGAGTTTATATAAACGAAATAATTAGCGGTTGTAATTCTCAAAAAGATTATACGATTGTGTATGGCTATAACATTAAACAAGGTATTTTTGCCAATAAAATATCGCTGTTTATTATAGGCTTTAACGAAAAAACCTTAGAGGTAATTATTGTACCCATAACTCCAGAAGGGCAAATAATTAAAACAGTTGTGCTAAACAAGAAAAACATTAATTCTGTTAAGCTCAATTACTCAAGCCAAGCTACTATAAAATCCGAGCTTGGTACTTACTCGTTAGTTGTGCCACCGTATACCCCTACAACACTTGAATCTTCTGGTGTATTACCTATTGTTCAGGAACAAGAAGCAGAAGCATTTAGAAGCTTTATGAATTTACTTAAATAGCTATTATCAAAGCGTCCAATTAGGATGCTTTTTTTATTAAAATAATGCTCTATCCATTAGAGTTCTTGGAGGCTTTGCCTCCAAACCACCACCAAAGGCCAGCGTCCCGCTGGACCGATTATTTAATCAATAAACTTTCAAATCATCTTTTCCTTCTTTTCTTTAAGAAAAGAAGTGGGGGTATGGGGGCAACGCCCTCATTTACATACCAGCAAGCCTTTTATGGAGACTCTGTCTCCAAACCTCTGCCAAAGGCCAGCGTCCCGCTGGACCGATTATTTAATCAATAAACTTTCTAATCATCTTTTCCTTCTTTTCTTTAAGAAAAGAAGCGGGAGTTTGAGGGCAACGCCCTCATTCACATACTCAAAACCCTTTGGAATCCCATTTTAAGAATATATTATTTAATAAAAAAGTTAACGGCTACTGGTGCTTTTATGATAAAATGTAGGCAAGCGCAGTAGTGAATTAGCACTATATGCGTAAACTGATCTATTTGTTTCACATAAAGCAGATCAAAGCGATATTAATATCTTTAATTTTTATTTTTATATAATAAAGGAGCAGATTTATGAGAGAGAATGTATTAGTACTGGATTTTGGCGGACAGTATAATCAGCTTATTGCTCGACGTGTACGTGACTTGGGCGTTTATGCAGAGGTGGTCCCTTGTAATAAAGCGCTTGCCGCAATTGAGGAGAGAAACCCAATAGGCATCATCCTTACAGGTGGCCCTTCAAGCGTTTATGCAAAAGGCGCACCAACGTTGGATCCTAAAGTCTTTGAGTGCGGCATTCCTATACTTGGCATATGCTACGGCGCTCAGCTTGTTGCCTATCTTTTAGGTGGCGAAGTTAAATCAGCTGGTCAGCAGGAATACGGCAAAGCTACTGTACAAGTAAAAGATAACGGTAATATTTTCGAAGGAATTGACGATTCAATATGCTGGATGAGCCATGGCGACAGCGTAACCAAATTGCCAGAGGGCTTCCACGTAGCTGGCAGTACTGTTACATGTCCTGTAGCTGCCTATGCAAGCGACTCTAAAAAGATATACGGCGTGCAGTTCCATCCAGAAGTAGAACATTCGGTGCAAGGTAACGCACTTCTTAAAAACTTCCTCTATAACATCTGCGGCGCTACTGATGAGTGGACAATGAAAAACTACATGGAGCTTTCCATACAAAGCATAAAAGATAAAGTTGGCGATGGAACGGTGCTTCTTGCATTATCGGGCGGTGTCGATTCTTCCGTTGCAGCAGCTCTTATAAGTAAAGCTATCGGCAAGAACCTAACTTGCGTTTTCGTTGATCATGGTCTGCTTAGGAAAAACGAGTTTGAAGAAGTAAAAGAAGCTTTTGCAGGGCATTTCGACATGGAACTAGTTGCAGTCGATGCTCAGGAAAGATTTTTATCCAAACTAAAAGGCGTTGTCGATCCTGAAAGCAAGCGTAAAATTATCGGCGAAGAGTTTATCCGTGTTTTCGAGGACGAAGCTAAAAAACTAAAATCCGCTGACTTCCTTGCACAAGGCACTATCTATCCAGACGTAATTGAATCCGGTCTTGGCGATGCGGCACTTATTAAAAGCCATCATAACGTAGGCGGTCTACCTGAGATAATGGACTTCAAAGGCATAATCGAACCACTTAGAGATCTATTCAAAGACGAAGTTCGTGCGCTAGGCCTTGAGCTTGGGCTTCCAAAAGAATTAGTATGGCGTCAACCGTTCCCAGGCCCAGGACTTGCTATAAGAATCATCGGCGAGATCACTCCTGAAAGGCTTTCGATACTAAAAGATGCAGATTATATCTTTAGAGAAGAGCTTGAAAAAGATAATTACGCACTTAATAATGTTTGGCAGTATTTCGCAGTGCTTACGGATATCCGTAGCGTTGGCGTAATGGGCGACTATAGAACATACGATTATCTACTGGCACTCAGAGCCGTAACAAGCTCAGACGCTATGTCAGCTGACTGGGCTCGCATACCGTACAACATTCTTGAAAGCGCTTCAACACGTATAGTTAACGAAGTAAAACAGATTAACAGAATTGTTTACGATATAACGAGCAAACCACCAGCTACTATTGAGTGGGAGTAAGTCGCGACAGATTTGCGAATCTTCTATAAGGAGGTAAATATGAGGCTTAGAAACTTTCTATATTTGAACACAAAAGTAATCGAAGATTATATTGCCGCGATTGATGGATATACCTATGATGAAGAATCGCAGGCAATTGCCACAAGCAGCGAGAACACTATTGGCGGCAAGGTTGGTGCGCCTTTCATTTCTGGGGAGGGTGTACATACTGGAAAACAAGAAGAAGAAATAAAGCGTTCTGTCAAAATTAGTGATTCTGCAAAATTTGATAAAATTTATAAGTATTTACAATCGAGTGAAGAGAGCGATGATGAGCTGAAATATTACGAGTTCTTGTCCGATGATGTTTACAATAATTTAATGCGAGACAACTTTATCGAAGTACTTATAACCGCTCGTTTTTCTAAAATGAAAAAACTGACTGACAGTGTGAAAGGAATTGGAGAGTTAGCAGCTGTCTTTCAAGGGATAACAAACCAGCAAATTCTTGATAAAGAAGCGACGGATGCTATTAGCGGGATCTCAGCTTTGGAGCAGCTGAGATCTGGAAAGGAAATATCCTGTGTTTTCGATTTCGATGATGGTAAATATCCAATAGTAGCTCGTTTAGATGAGAGTTACTTTCGCTGTAGACAAGATAGTTTTGTTGGTCAATCTTATATGCTCTGCAAAATTATTCGCAAGATTCCAAAAGGCCAGAGCGAAATACTTGATGAAATTTTTGATGACATAAAGAAGCTACCGTTAAACCGAGATCAGCGTAGAAAAATGCCCAAAAATATTAATAATCCCGATTTGGTGCGTGATGTTATTAAGGGCCCGGCTTTGATGGTGCTACCCATAGCCGTATATCAATAGGAGGACTTTTCATATCTTATAGTTTTTGTTAGTTAGGCTACTTTTTTTGCAAAAGTAGCTTATTCTTTTTCTCTGGGCACTTCTATTTCCCCATGTTCTTTTTCGTAGTCGGCTATGAATTTCAGCATTAGCTGTATTATTTGGCTGTTTGCAGAACGACCAACATAACTGCAAACATAGCGAAATTTAGCAAGTATTTCTCCATCTACCCTAAGCCCAAAATGTTTTTCATTCTTATTCATATTTAAAACCGCCTTTTTTAAAGTTATATTGACTTTATTTTAGACTTATTTTCTGTTATAATGCAGAAATAGAGTTAATGTAGAGTTATTATAACTCTGATTATCTGGAGGTATTAAAATGTTACACCAGGAACAAACTTGCTGTTTCGCTGGGCATCGCAGATTACCAAAGAATAAAATTGAAAACATAGTAATACGCCTCAACCAAGAGATTGATAAGCTCATCAGACAAGGCGTGACAGATTTTATATCAGGCGGAGCGTTAGGTTTTGACCAGATTGCTGCTTCTTTGATAGTTGCAAAAAAAGAGATGGGATATAAAGTTAGATTGATTTTTGCATTGCCATGTAAAAACCAAGATGAATTTTGGAATGCTAATCAGAAAGAGTTATATCACAACTTACTTGCAGAAGCAGACGAAATTATCTATGCTTCAGAGAAATATACTGATGACTGCATGAAAAAGCGAAACCGTTTAATGATCAACAAGTCAGCTTATTGTATTTGCGCTATGTTGTATTCTTTTAGCGGAACAGAGCAAACGGTAAATTATGCAAAGCAAAAAGGGCTTAAAATCACTAATATAGTCTAGTTGCATAACGTTAAGTACTCATAAATTAAAAGCTACCTCCTTCGACTTTTCTGAGGAGGCAACTTTTATATGGTAACGTTTAGTTAAGTTGTTTTTGTGAAAGCTTATTCTTCTTCGTAGACATCTTCCATAAATATTTCTTCTATAAGTCTTTCGAAATTTCCTCTCTGTGTATGTTTGTTGCTTGTATAGATAGTATCTGCGCTTAAAACTTTATTTAAAGTTTCGGAATCTAATGTGTCCATCATTTCATATTGCTGGTTTTCGTATAGATATTTTAATGCTTTTCCAATTTGCATAAGTTCTCTGTAGTGTTTTCCGTTCGAATATCCTACCATTTTGGGATCGTCGGAATAATCTTCTGCGAAAAACAATGATTTGCAGAGCCAACCCTTGCCTGCCTGACCATCTCGCGTAGAATACGATAACACAAAATTCATATACTCCGAAAACTCTGTAAAGTCCCCGTCCTTCGTTTTTATGCCAACAATGGGGTACCATAATCCTTTGATTTTTCCGCTATTTGTTCCTGAGGATCTATAATAAGCTAAAGCAACTTTTTCTGTGCCATAGTTATATTCTATATTTGCGACAACTATGCCAATAACCCTAAATGGCCTTTTTGAATATATATTTACTCTAAAGCTTTGAGGATATATTTTTAATATTCTAATTGGGTTTGACATCATACTCACTCCTCTATAAGTTTGTTTTCTTTTTAATAGACCATGCAATAGTAAAGACAAGCTCTAGAATCACATGGTCTATTTTTTAAGATAAATTGGTTGTTTTAATTTTCTCAAGCTGGCTTCTTATTTCATCGATATTTTGATAGTTTTTCTCAATACCCAAAAGCTTCTTTAGAAAAATCTCTTCTTCAGAAGTTAAATCCAGTTCTTCAAACCACGGACGTTCCTCTGTATCCGTTTCTTTATAAGAAGAATAATAAAGATGGATTAAAAAATCCCCTGTGTACCAATAATCGATTTCTTTAACGTATCTTTTTTTGTTCATGATTCTAGACAGACCAAAGTCTATTAAAGCTAGCTCTTTGTTTTGCTTGAGTATAACGTTAGGAGGTCGGATATCTCGGTGCACGATGTTGCCATCATGCAGTATTTCTACCAAATCTAAGAGCTGACTACCTATCTGATAGATCTCGTTTTTGCTAAATTCATACCTGTCTTGAACTAAAATCTCTTCAAATATTTTTCCGTCTATATACTCTAATAGATATCCTTCTTTGTTGCCTTCATGAAATTTTGAAATGAATTTTGGGAAGTTAGGACTATTTAATCTCTGTAAATTTTCCTCTTCATAAAATAATTTTTCTCGATTTTTTTCCAACATATCGCTTTTTAGTTGTTTTATAACACATTTTTCATTCTTGTCATTTTCAGCTAAATAAGCAATTCCATATCTTCCTTCGCCAATTATCTTAATAACAGAGTAGCCATTTACGATGTCTTGAACTTTGTAATACTCATCCATATTACAAATCTACCTTTGCAGAGCTTACTTAAGAATATTATCTGCTGTATGATGATCTGTATGGTCTGCTATAAGATTTGCTTGATCCGCTGTAAGATTTGCTGGACGAACTGCTAGAGGATTTACTTACTGAATAGTAATTATGACCTCTATGACAATCAAAAAAACTCATACTATATCCTTCTTCACTGTTTTTTTAGTACAATATTTGATATAAGTATTGCACTATAGTTTATATTATGAGTTTTATCGGTATAATGTTACAGCATTTACTGATTAAAACTTAATTATAGCTTTTTTGAATATAAAGTTTTCCAGAAGCAGTTATCCGGGAAATGTTATAACAATTTATAGATAAATTAGCTTCTTCCCGCAAAATCAAATGTACAGAAATGAGAAGAATGTCACTGGTTTTTATGTTACAATTTTTGCATAAAGGATGGTGGCTTTTTTGTATGTCGAATATGGCGATAAAGAAATCGAATATCTAAAATCAAAAGACAAAGTACTTGGCGCAGCCATTGATAAGATCGGTCATATTTACCGCCCAGCGCGTACCGATTTGTTTACATCCGTCGTTAATTCCATTATCGGCCAGCAGATCTCAACTACAGCACAAAAAACCATATGGAAACGTATGACAGAGCATTTTGGAGATTTGAACGCAGACACTATTTGCAGCAGCTCTGTAAATGATCTGCAAAGCTTTGGCACAACATTCAAAAAGGCAGAATACATTATGGGCTTTGCTGAAAAAGTCCAAACTGGCGAACTTGATCTAGATGCTTTATACGATCAATCTGATGAAGAAGTAATCCGTAGATTATCAGAGCTTAAAGGCATAGGTGTATGGACAGCAGAGATGATCATGACGTTTTGCATGGGCAGACCAAATATAATAAGTTATGGTGATCTTGCAATACTACGTGGAATGCGTATGCTTTATCATCACAAAAAGATAGACAAAAAATTATTTGAGAAATACAGACGAAGATACAGCCCATACGGCTCGGTAGCTAGTCTTTATCTATGGGCGATAGCAGGTGGTGCAATTGAAGACATGAAGGATTACGCACCAAAAAAAGGAGCAGTGAAAAAATGACAGACGAACAAAAATGGAAAGCATGGACTGAAAAGGATGAAGCCTATGATGGTATCTTTTTTGCTGCCGTCAAAACCACCGGCATTTTTTGCCGTCCTTCTTGCCCTTCAAGACCACAACCAAAGAATGTGATGTTTTTTGATACAGCAAGTGAGGCCACCCAAGCAGGCTTTCGTCCTTGTAAACGCTGCCGTCCCGACCTGCTCGAATATCAGCCTATAAAAGAACTTGCTAAGGAAACAAAACAGCTCATTGATTCTCACTATGCTGATAAAAAAGAGCTGGAAGAAAAACTCCGCGATCTTGGAGTAACGCAGCACCGTATGATAGAAATCTTCAAAAAAGAATATGGCGTAACGGTAAACGAATATATAAATTCACTTCGTCTTGCTAAGGCAAAGGAAAAGCTCAAAGATACGGACGAAGCTATTATTCACATTGCCTATTCGGCAGGCTTTGGAAGTCTATCAGCGTTTTATAGGTTCTTTAGAAAATACGCAGGAATGACACCTGCAGACTATAGAAAAAGTTCTGATTTAAAATAAAGAGTACTTTTTTCTGCTATATTAGGAGGTACTAATGAATTACATATACGAATATCAATCGCCCATTGGCAAACTGACTCTTGCTAGCGATGGCGAAAAGCTTACAGGGCTATGGATAACTGGCCAGAAATATTACGCTAGCACTTTGGGCGCAGATACTACGATAAAAAACCTTCCTGTTTTTGAAAGCACAATAGACTGGCTCAATAGTTATTTTGACGGAAAGACGCCCGACTTCACTCCACCACTTGCTCCAAAAGGCAGTGCATTTCGCCAAGCTGTTTGGAAAATACTTTGCGAAATACCATACGGAAAAGTAATAACGTACGGCGATATTGCAAAAAAAATAGCCGAGCAAAATGGCAAAGCGAGAATGTCTGCACAAGCTGTTGGTGGCGCAGTAGGGCACAATCCAATTTCCATCATAATTCCCTGCCACCGCGTTGTCGGCTCGGATGGAAGCCTTACGGGTTATGCCGGAGGAATCGAAACAAAAGTCAAACTGCTAACTTTAGAAAAAGCAGACATGAGCAAGCTTTATATCCCTACCAGAGGTACAGCATTGTAGTAGTTTTTTAAGTTTTTAAAATCGTGCCTTAATGACGCTTTAGTATTTATGTTATAATTAACCAAATAACAAGCTTAGAAATGAGTGAAAAAGCATCATGAGTATTCCCAATCCTCAAATACCACAAGAACTATCTCAGGTAGATGATTTTACTGACTATGTGCAGGATTTTTTGGCAGATGAGACAACAGTTACAGAAATAAAGTGCACTTCGCAGCAGATTGAAGATAAAGATTTTACTAAGATTGATATTAGAGAGTGCGTTTTTGAAAACTGCTCCTTTCGCAACTGCAACTTTGAAAAAGCTAGCTTTATAGATGTGATATTTGAATCCTGCGATTTTTCAAACAGCAAGCTTCACAGCGCTTATTTTTTGCGTTGCAGGTTTATTGGCTGTAAATGCGTTGGCGTGGATATGTGCGAAACATACATCAAACAAACTACTTTTGAGCAGTCAAACTTTCAGTATTCTTATTTTGACAGGACAAATATCACTGATGTATCATTTGATAATATCGACTTTACAGAATCGTCCATGGCAGAATCTAAGCTAAAAAGATTTGAAGCAACTGGCTGTAAATTTATCAAAAATAATTTCTTCAAAACGATGCTAACGTCCATAGATTTTACGCGCAATGTATTCGTTATGCCGATAGTATCCTCACCGCCTGCTGAGCTAAAAGGTGCTATTGTCGACATGTTTCAAGCGGCAGATTTGATCCGTATTTGGGGCGTTATTGTTCGAGATTAGAAAAACTGGGTAAAATATAAATATGACTTCAAAGCCACGTGCATACATTTAATAAGAATGATGCCAGTGGCTTTTATAAAGACAAAAATGTTCAAGATCCAAAAATTTATGGAGGTATGTAAAATGAAAGTAATGCTAATTAACGGGAGCGCTCACCAAAAAGGTTGCACGTATACTGCACTTTGCGAAATTGCCAGTATACTGACCGAAGAAAATATCGAGAGCGAGATCGTTCAACTTGGTAGCAAGCCAATAAGAGATTGTATCGGATGCGGAAAATGTGCTGATCTTGATAACGCTTGTGTTTTTGATGACGATGCGATCAACGAGCTGATTAAGAAAGCTGAAAAAGTTGACGGATTTATATTTGGTACGCCTGTTTATTATGCGCATCCAAGTGGACGGGTTCTTTCGGCTCTTGACAGGATGTTTTATGCTGGAAAGAGTGCATTTGTTCACAAGCCAGGAGCAGCAATCGCATCAGCAAGACGTGCAGGAACAACCGCCTCTCTTGATGTACTAAACAAGTACTTCACCATTTCGCAGATGCCTGTTGTCTCTTCGACCTACTGGAACATGGTGCATGGCAACACGCCTGAGGAAGTATTGCAAGACAAAGAAGGTTTGCAGAGCATGCGTAATCTTGCAAGAAACATGGCATGGCTACTCAAATGCATTGACCTTGGTAAAGAGCAGGGCATTAATGCACCTGTTAATGAAAAGGGTAATAGGACTAACTTTATTAGGTGATTGGGATAGTCGCTTAAAACCATTAAATGATAATAATTAATCATATCTTACAAAAAGAACTCATATTACTTAAAATATGAGTTCTTTTTATGGTATAATTTGTCTTGTATGATAAAATAATTTTGATTTTGTTATACGGTGAATAATGAAAACTTTAAAAATGAAATAAATTTATAAAATTTTTACCAAAATGGTAAAAAGAATTAGCTATTTTGACAGGAGTGGAGTATAATAATAATAGAATACAAGAATGAAAATTTACGAAAACATTGTTCTGACTATCAATTAGCTAAAAAAAAGTACAACACCCCTGTTGCAGAAAAACTTTTAAGTTTAATAACTTTTATCCAAAATGCTACTTGTTTATATGACGTTGTTGCTTTTCGATCTTATAATTTGCATCCTTTAGATTGGGATAGGAAAGGTCATTTTGCTATGGATATTGCAGGTCGCAAATCAGGATACAGATTAATTGTAATTCCTTTTGATGATGAGGGAAATAAATTTATTACTAAAGATATAAGCTTAATTTATAAATCTGCAACAAAAATTCTTGTTTTGGAGGTGTCAAAACATTATGAATAAAGCTGAATATAAAAATTTAATTACATTTCATCCTGGCTACTATTTAAAAGAGCTAATAGAAGAGATGCAGATTACCCAAGATGAGTTCGCAAAAAGATTAGGAACTACTGGTAAAAATCTAAGTGAGTTGTTAAATGGAAAAACCAAACTATCAGATGAACTTGCCATGAATCTTTCTATTATGCTTGGTACGTCTGTGGATGTATGGCTTAATTTACAAAAAACTTATGATAAAAAAATTATTGAAATTGAATATAATAAAAGAATGGATAAAGAAGCGGAGACCATTCCGTTAATTGACTATACTTTTTTTGTTGTAAATAAGTTTACACAAGTAGGAATTACAACGAAAGATAAAGCAATAGAATTATTAAAATTTCTTGGAATAACATCATTTGATAGCCTAAAGCGCCCAAACTACTTAGTTAAACATAGAGCTACTATTAATTCAACAGAAGAAAAACATATCCTGAATTCAAATATTTGGGTACAGACCGCTTTAAATGTCAGCGGGAATATTAAAACTGACGTGTATAATTCAAAGAAGTTGAAAGATCATTTACAAGAAATAAGAAGCATGACATTACAAATGCCTGTAGATTTTTTACCAAGATTAGAAGCTATTTTTTCTTCTTGTGGCATTGCTTTTGTTATTTTGCCTTACTTGAAGAATTCACAAATTTATGGTGCTGTAAAATGGGTTGATAAGGACCGAGTTATTTTAATTTTAAATGATAGAGGGAAGAGCGCTGACACATTTTGGTTTTCATTATTTCATGAAATAGGGCACGTTTTGCAAGAAAAATTAACAATGTTAATTATTGATAGCAAGGATACAAATTTAGACGAAATAAACAAGACACTAGAAGACGAAGCAGATAAGTTTGCTCAAAACATATTAATACCTAAAGAAAAATATAGAAATTTTATTAATAATGGTAATTATTCAAGATTAGCTATTATTCAATTTGCAATTGAAATTGGTATACATCCCGGCATTGTTGTCGGTCGAATGCAAAAAGAAAAATACATTGAATATAAGTCTCTTAATAACCTTAAGCAAAAATGCACTATCAATAGTAAATATTAACACCGTCAGAATAGTAGAATTATAGTAAATGCCCTCGCAGAATTTCTGTGCGGCATTTATTTTGTTTTTATTTGATATTGTATATGTACAACCCTATTAAGCCTTTTTCTGCATCACTCCCAAAACAGAGTTAGACAAAATCACTGCATTTGAGTTATTATTAATACTTAAATATGAGTTAAAAACGCAGCTGAATCAGTCTGGATTTTGGAGGAAAAAAGATGCTTGAATCAGTTATCCTTGGCACGTTTATTGTCGGGCTTATCGTGTGCATTGGGTGCAATTTGTCAATTTTATATGCGCTAATATTTGGCTATGCGCTTTTTTTCGTATACGGTCTTATAAAGAAACATACAGCAAAAGCTGTTCTCATGATGTCTTATAACGGCGTCAAAACGATTAAAAATCTGCTGTTCGTGTATATTCTTATAGGGATTCTCACAGCAGTTTGGCGAGCTTCAGGCACTATTCCGTTTATCATCTATTATTCTACAAAGCTGATCGTTCCCGAGGCTTTTATCCTTATAACATTTCTTCTTTGTTGCATCGTGTCCGTGCTGACGGGTACCGCTTTTGGCACAGTCGCTACTATTGGTGTCGTTTGCATGACGATGGCTAATGCTATGGGACAAAATCAGTTGTTTGTCGGTGGCGCAATACTCTCTGGCATATATTTTGGCGACAGATGCTCGCCCATGTCCACTAGCGCACTTATGACGAGCGAACTTACTAAAACGGACATCTATAAAAACATCAAACTGATGATAAAAACCTCTGCCGTTCCATTTTTAATCACATGTGTTGTTTATCTGATCTTTGGCTTTCTGCCATCAGGTAAAAGCGTCCAGATCCAGAGCATGGATCTATTTGCAAACAATTTCAACCTAAACTGGGTAACTGTTTTGCCCGCTGTAGTTATAATTGTGCTCTCTTTATTTAAGGTAAAAGTAAAGATCACTATGACGCTTAGCATCATAGTTGGCAGTATCATCTGCGTTGCTGTACAGAACGTCGACTTTATTGCTCTTATTAATATATTCATTACAGGATATCATTCGTCAAATGCACAGCTTTCTTCTATGCTTAGCGGAGGGGGCGTACTCTCAATGCTAAATGTTATTGCCATCGTTTGTTTATCCTCTTCGTTTGCCGGCATTTACGAAGGTACAGGGCTACTTGATGGCATAAAGAAACACATCTTCAGCCTTTCGCATAAGGTCACTGCTTTTGGCAGTATTGCGATCACTTCGGCTTTTGCGGCCATGATCAGCTGTAACCAAACTTTCACGATAATACTTACCAACCAGCTATGCAAAGAGCTAATGCCAGACAACTACGAAATGGCGATCGCACTTGAAAACACAGCTGTTGTTATTCCGCCTCTCATCCCTTGGACTATTTCTGCAGCTCTTCCACTTGCTACGATTGGCGCACCGCTGACTTGCATATTAACAGCCTGCTATTTATACCTAATACCTATATATAATTTCTTCACTCAACGAAAACAAAAGCCCGACTTGCAAACTACCAACCCAACTGAAGCTCAAGGTGCTTAGGTACTTAGCGCATAGAAAAAACCCACACAAAATAATTGAGTGGGTTTTGTTTTGCTTTTTTTGTTAGCACAAAAAAGTCATGGGCTACACAGATGGTCCTGACTATTGATTCTCATCATAAGACCCATCTGCATTAAAGTGCCAATCTTTTATCGGGTAGTCTAAATCCCAGAATTCCACAAACTTGGCACTGTCTGTCTTATAACTTTTATCTCCGATAAATATATATAATCCGTCCACATAGGTTATATCTTTTGTTATACCTGATGAATACTTGAATCTAAAAGTATAAGAGCCGCCGCCATCTAGAAACTCGACTTTAGACTTTTCGATGCTTTCGTATTTAGCAGAATTGAATGCGTCACATATAGCTTTTATGTCTTCTTTTTTTTCTATGTCTTTAGCTTGCCCAACAAGTTTTTTGATTGACGTCATGTGATTATTGATTATTGTTATGCTACTTATGTTTTTGTCATCTACCAACGTATTTTTATTATAGTTTACTAGTATAAAAGCCAGAACTACAGCAATAGCTACCATAACAAAAATAGCATTACGTAATATTTTCATACATACTCTCCTGTTTAGGCTATTATTACAAAAACCACTTTGTGCTTTCATAATATCACATATGTAAATATTTGTAATTAACATCTTTTGCTTGTTTGTTTTTTTGTGCTACCTACTTCACTTATTCTTTTTCTTTTCAATGTCCATTTTTCTCTTGTATTCAGCCTTGCTTCCGAACATGCTTTTAATCTTTTCGTTTTCTATCTCTCTTGCAGAAAGGCCATCATAGCGTGCTTCACGCAGTAATTTTTTATAGTTTTCGAATCTACGCTCATCAAGCTCGCCCGACTCTATGCTACCTCGTACTGCACAACCTGGTTCGTTTGTGTGCGTGCAATCATTAAATCTGCAAAGCTTTGCAAGCTGATCAATATCGGTAAACGATTTTGAAAGATCAACTGAGTCCACACCAAGTTCACGCATACCAGGCGTATCAATTACAATACTCCCGTTTGGCAAAATAAGTAGCTCTCTGCGTGTAGTCGTGTGCCTTCCTTTATCGTCTTGGCGAATCCCTGAGGTAGCAAGTAGTTCGACGCCAGCAAGCCTATTTATAAGCGTTGACTTTCCAACGCCGGACGAGCCTATAAATGAAGCTGTTGTTCCCTGCTTGAGGTATGGCAGAAGCTTGTTGTAGGAAGCCTCATCAAAGCTTGATGTGATTATTACATCTACGCCGATTGCAATATTTGCGATCTCATTTTCTATCTTTTGCAAATCTTCGCACTGGTCGGATTTGGTCAAAACTATCACTGGTATTGCGCCACTATTCCACGCAACAGAAAGATAGCGTTCCAACCTGCTTAGATTATAGTCGTTGTTTAGTGACATGCATATGAATACCAAATCAATGTTCGCTGCAACTACCTGCGTTTGCTTGATGACACCAACTGCGGTGCGCTCAAAAACGCTTTTTCGTGTTAAGATCTTTTGGATAATTGCGTTGCCAGACTCTGGATTGCTACGGTCAATCATCACAAAATCTCCAACAGCAGGATACTCGGATATAAGCTCTGCTTGATACTGAAACTTACCCGAAACTTCCGCCAGACGCTCTCCTTGCTCTGTTATTATCTTGTATAAATCCTTATACTGCGAAACTACTCTTGCTAGTTCCATATCAGGATAAAGTGATGCCTCATTAAGATAGCGTTCACTTGCACCATATTTTATTAAATTATTCAATGTTATTTCCTCCGTAATTATGTTTTGTTTACATCCTATCTCATTACAAAAAAATCAGCTTTTTGCCGAAGTTGTTATTTTATATTGTAATTCGCAATTTCCAGCAATCCTGAATTTATTTTGCCCTCAGTAATTAATTCTCTATCGAACTCATATCCTTTGTGGCTAAGAGCAATTTCTAGAAAGCAAAGGCTTATTCCCGTGTCTATGGAATTATAGAACGGAAGTTTGCTAGCCGGAATAAACGATTTTATTTTAGTGTTTCGATATACTTTTATTTGGGTGCCTTCGCTGACTATTCTCCACGGCTGGGTGTTGCAAGCACTCGGAGCAAGCCGAACTGCATCTACCACATCCGAATCAAACTCACCACTCCATATCACTTCCGTGCTTTTGCGTTTAAAGTCTGAAGCACATTTGCGAAAGTCTTGCGGGCGGCTTTTGCCAAAGGCCAGCATAATAACATAATCCAGCTCACCTGCCTGCGGTTCTTTCAATTTCGCCAAGCCATACCAACAAACACCTATATCGTGAGAAGCCAAAAACAAATCCATCTGTTCGAGCAAATACCCTGCATTAAGAAGATAATTAGTCTTGTTTTCGCTGTAGATTATCAGGCAATATTCACCGCGTTTGGCAGTAGTTTTTGCCCTTTCTACAATTTCAAACTTTACTTTTATATCATTTACAAGCGGAGTAAGTTTTTCTGTTTCTTGTTTAATTTGCGCAAGCTCTGCTTCTGTCAAAACCAAAGTATCGTCAAACTTTCTGATAGACTTTCTTTTAAAAATAGAATTGTATAATTCAATCATAAATTTTTACCCTCATATTAATTTTGATAATCGAGGGATTCATACTCCCTAACCCATAAAATTATTTTATCATGCTTTAAATTTAGACCCAAACTAATTTTTAAAATTCGTTTGTTTTATCGCTTAGTGATATTTAAAAAATATTTTGTGAAAATTTTATCTAATAATGTTTAAAAAGTAATTTCCTGGGTTATAATAGTAGCAAAGAAGTGCACCTTCTTTTAGTATATTTTTTCGGCAAGAGTGTGTGGCGATCAACCCGCTTTTGCCCGCAATTATTCTTTCAGCCTGGTAGGCTTTTTTTATTTGTTACAACAATATTAAGTTATCTTTAAATCGTATTTTATTGATTGCCTTTTTGTATAATTATGGTAAACTGTTTAGCAGTGGCGCTCTTACTTAACTCCATTTTATGTTGCATACTAAAATTGAGCCGTTCCGTAGAAGAGCGCCTCTTTTCTTTTATACTGCCTTATAATGCTATAATAGCATTATTTTTCACCTTATTTGAACTGTTTTTTCGGAAAATAAAGAGCCGCTTAGTTTTAAGCAGCTCTTTTTACTTATCATTTATTCTTCGGTAGTTTCAGTGACTTCGGCAGTTTCGGTAACTTGGGTAGCTTCCTCAGCTGTCTCATCGTCTTCGTCATCGGTAGATGGTTCTTCTCTTGGTGCTTTAGCTACGCATACAACATTTTGCTCATCGCCAACTCTCATAAGCTTAACGCCCTGAGTGTCTCTTGTCAGTGATGATATTTCGTCAACTGCCATACGAATTATTGTACCGTCGTCGCTTATAAGCATTATATCTTGATCGTCAGTTACCATCTTAAAGCCTACCAGCTTACCTGTGCGCTCGCTGATATTCATTACCTTAACACCTTTACCGCCTCTAGTTTGCAATCTGTAGTTGTCTATCTTTGTGCGCTTGCCCATGCCGTTTTCGGTTATTGCCAGAACCTGAGCTCCTTCACGAATTTCTTCCATATCGACAACGTAATCGTCCTTATTGAGTCTTATGCCACGAACGCCCATTGCTGTTCTGCCCATTGGCCTTATGTCTTCCTCAGCCATTCTGATGCATTTACCGTCGTGAGTACCAACGAATAGCTCGCTCTTGCCGTCTGTAAGTGCTACTGAAATTAGCTCATCATCATCTCTAAGACCAATCGCTATCAATCCGCCTTTACGGATATTATCATACTCAGCAAATGGTGTTTTTTTAACTACACCTAGCTTTGTGCATAGAACAAGGTATTTGTTTTCTTCGCCTGTGTCCTGCACGTTAAAGCACGCTGTTACCTTTTCGCTATCTTGCAGTTGCAGAAGATTAACTATAGCAGTTCCTTTTGCCGTTCTGCCTGCTTGAGGTATCATATAAGCTTTAATCCTAAACGCTCTGCCTTTGTTTGTGAAGAACATAATGTTTTCATGAGTGTTTGTTACCATTATATCCTCGACAAAGTCTTCTTCGCGTGTAGCCATACCTATGATGCCCTTTCCTCCACGTCTTTGTGCCTTGTAGGTAGCAGATGGCATACGTTTAATGTAGCCAAAATGCGTTTTTGTAACGACGATATCTTCTGGCTGAATTAAATCTTCCATCTCTATTTCGTCAAGCACTGGCTCGATGACTGTACGTCTGCCGTCGCCATACTTTTCTTTTATCTCAAGTATCTCTTGTTTGATTATGCCAAGCACTAGCTTTTCGTCGCCCAGCACTTCTGTTAAGTACGCAATTGTCTTCATTAGCTCATCATGCTCAGCTACTATCTTATCTCTTTCAAGAGAAGTTAGCCTTCTAAGACGCATATCAAGTATCGCTTGCACCTGCACATCCGTTAATAGGAATGATTCAATTAATCTTGCTTTTGCTTCTGCGTCGTTTTTCGAGCTTCTTATTATGCGTATTACTTCGTCTATATTATCAAGAGCTATAAGTAATCCTTTAAGTATGTGCGCTCTCTTTTCTGCCTTATCAAGTTCAAAGCGTGTACGCCTTGTAATAACTTCTTTTTGGTGCTCAAGATAGTGGAACAATACTTGCTTTAGGTTGAGTACCTTTGGCTCGCCATTAACAAGAGCTAGCATGTTTACACCAAATGTATCTTGCAATTGGGTATGCTTGTAAAGCGAATTAAGTATTACGCCAGCATTTACGTCTTTTTTCAGCTCTATAACTATACGCATACCGTTTCTGTCCGACTCATCTCTAAGATCTGATATGCCTTCTATTTTCTTTTCCTGAACAAGCTCAGCTATGCGCTCGATCATTCTTGCTTTATTGACCTGATACGGTATCTCGGTAATTATTATGTGCGCTCTGTTGGCTGTAACCTGCTCAACTTCAGACTTTCCACGTACAATAACGCGGCCTCTGCCTGTCATATAAGCATCTCTTATGCCTGCCATACCCATTATTGTAGCACCCGTTGGGAAGTCAGGGCCTTTTATATGCTCCATTAGTTCTTCTATTTCAATATCCGGATTCTCAATGAGCGCCACAACTCCGTCTATTGTCTCTTTTAAGTTGTGTGGTGGTATGTTTGTAGCCATTCCTACTGCGATGCCGCTTGAGCCGTTTACGAGCAAATTTGGGTATCTTGAAGGCAAGACGGAAGGTTGCATCATTGTTTCATCAAAGTTTGGATAGAAATCTACTGTTTCTTTTTCGATATCTCTTAGTAGTTCTGTCGCAATCTTGGAGAGTTTAGCTTCTGTATACCTCATAGCCGCGGCGGAATCTCCATCTACAGAGCCAAAGTTACCATGGCCTTGAACAAGCATCTCTCTTGTCGAGAAATCTTGAGCCATACGTACCATAGAATCGTATACTGCTGTGTCACCATGTGGATGGTACTTACCAAGTACGTCACCGACTATACGTGCGCTTTTTCTGAAAGGTTTTTCTGGAGTAAGCCCCAGTTCGTTCATCGCGTATAATATGCGCCTATGAACAGGCTTTAGTCCATCTCTAACGTCAGGCAAAGCTCTGTCGATTATAACGGCCATCGCATACGAGATAAACGATTTTTTCATCTCGTCTTCTATATCTAATTTAATTATGTTTTTACTGTACTGCAATTCCAAGTAATCACCTCATTTATTATTTGGCGGATCTATCTCAATATTTCACTGCTAATTTCATGTGTTTTTATAAGTCAAGTAATGAAACAAGCTTAGCATTTTCTTCGATAAATTCTTTACGTGGCTCAACTTTATCGCCCATAAGCATTGTTATTATCTCATCTGCTGCCATAGCATCTTCAAGCGATACTCTAAACATCGTCCTAGTTTCTGGGTTCATTGTTGTATCCCAAAGCTGCCCTGCGTTCATCTCACCAAGACCTTTGTAGCGCTGAAGATTGATGCCATCTTTGCCTATCTCAGCTAAATATGTTTCAAGCTCTTCGTCACTATAAACGTAATGCTCCTTGCCACCTTTTGCTATCTTATAAAGTGGTGGTTGCGCTATGTACACATGCCCATTCTCTAGTAGAGGTTTCATGTACCTATAGAAGAATGTTAGCATTAGCATTCTTATATGCGATCCGTCGACATCGGCATCTGTCATGCAAATAATACGGTGATATCTTAGTTTAGCAGTGTCAAAATCTTCTGCAACACCGCCACCAAAAGCCGTTATCATAGATTTTATTTCGTTGTTTGCTAGTATTTTATCCAGCCTTGTTTTTTCAACATTCAGTATTTTACCTCTTAGTGGAAGAATAGCTTGGAACTTTCTATCACGGCCTTGTTTAGCACTACCACCAGCACTATCTCCCTCTACGAGAAATATTTCGCACAAACTTGCGTCTTTTTCGGAGCAATCGGCAAGCTTACCTGGAAGCGATGTAGAATCCAGTACACTTTTACGCCTTGTAAGCTCTCTAGCTTTTCTGGCAGCATCTCTAGCACGAGAAGCTATAATACATTTTTCTACGATTGTTTTTGCTACCTGCGGGTTCTCCTCTAAGAAATCTCTTAAGCCATTGCTTACGCATGAGTCCACAATCGCTCTTATTTCGCTATTGCCAAGCTTTGTTTTCGTTTGCCCTTCAAACTGTGGATCCATTAGCTTAACACTGACTATCGCTATAAGACCTTCTCTTATATCTTCGCCAGAAAGCGCTACTTCTTGTGGTTTGATTATGCCGTATTTTCTTGCGTAGTCGTTTACTGTACGAGTTAGCGCCGCTTTAAAGCCAGAAAGATGCGTACCACCTTCTTGCGTGCCTATGTTGTTTGCGTACGTATAAACGTTCTCAGCATAACTATCATTGTACTGCATAGCTATTTCTACAGCGTTTTCTTCGTTTTCCTGTGTGAAATATATAGGCTCGTCATGCAATGCTTGCTTATGACTGCTTAAATATTTTACAAAAGAAACGATACCGCCTTCATAGCAAAATTCTTTTCTGTTTTCTTTGCCAACTCTTTTATCTTCAAGAGTAATCTTTATTCCTTTATTTAAAAACGCTAGTTCTCTTAATCTGTTTTTTAGCGTATCGAAATCAAAATTAAGTGTTTCAAATATCTGATCGTCCGGCATAAATATTACTTTCGTGCCGGTTTCTTCAGTCGCTTCGCACTGTTTTAGGTCTTCATCCGGCACACCACGAACATAATGCTGCGTGTAGAGGAATCCTTCTCTTCTTACTTCGATATTAAGCGAGCTTGAAAGCGCGTTAACAACACTCACGCCAACTCCATGTAAGCCGCCCGAAACCTTATATCCTCCACCGCCGAACTTTCCGCCAGCGTGTAGCATAGTAAGTGCAACTTCAACAGCCGATTTACCCACCTGCTTTTGAATACCAACAGGGATTCCTCTGCCGTTATCCGTAACGGAAACCAAGCCTTCTTTTGTTATTACGACTTCGATATGCGTGCAGTAGCCTGCTAAGGCTTCATCTATAGCATTATCCACTATTTCATAGACAAGATGGTGTAACCCTCTCTCGTCAGTCGATCCTATGTACATACCTGGACGCTTTCTTACTGCCTCAAGCCCTTCCAGTACTTGTATTTGGGACTCATCATAAATCTGTTCTGCCATTATAAACCTCTTTTCGTTTACCTTTTCTTGTTTTGTAGGAACACTGTCTTTTGGAGGCTTTGCCTCCAAACCACCACCAAAGGGATGCATCCCTTTGGAATCCCTTAGTAAGTTTTAAACCTTAAATTAAAAACCTTGCGTATCTTTTCCTTCTTTTCTTTAAGAAAAGAAGTAGGGGCTTGGGGACAATGCCCTCAAGAAAGCTTTTTCCCTTGGTGATAAAGTCCTTATGGAGACTCTGTCTCCAAACCTCTGCCCAAGGGATGTATCCCTTGTGAATCCCTTCTAGAAGTATACATAAATTGTTTATAAACTCTCTACATATCTTTTCCTTCTTTTCTTTAAGAAAAGAAGTGGGAGTTTGAGGGCAACGCCCTCAAGTATGAAAGCTTTTTCCCTTGGAGACAAAGTCCTTATGGAGACTCTGTCTCCAAACCTCTGCCCAAGGGATGTATCCTTTGTGAATCCCTTCTAGAAGTATACATAAATTGTTTTATAAACTCTCTACATATCTTTTCCTTCTTTTCTTTAAGAAAAGAAGTGTGGCTTGGGGACAACGTCCCCATTTTGTTATGATTTGAGGACAACGTCCCCATTTGAAATCCGATTGTTACCAGCTTTTAATTACGTTGGATAAATTTGTTCTTCTTAGAAGAGTATGAGATGAAATTGCAGAAGCAAACAAACATAGCTCTCCGTCTTTTTTTGCTATAATATACGACTTTGTTTCCTCATGCCCGCCGCAATTGCAAGTGCAATCCTTCATTTTGCCTTTAATAAACTCTCGTGTATCTTTTGATTTAACCACTGTGTCTGCATCGATTATTGCTATTACCTCGCATAATGGAACAATGTAGTCCGACCCTAGATGTAGTATCATTTGATTCCTTCCTTCTGTTTGTGCCACAATATATGGTACAACAATCATAAATTTATATTTGAAAGATTCTGGCCTGCGTTTATAAGGTTATCTGCCGAAGCATTCCGTTTTGAACGTAGTTTATGCAGGTTGCAATCTTACCTATATTGTTTAGCGGTGTTCTTCCTGCAACAGTTACAAAGACTTGCTCGCTTTCCAAATGTTCAATTAAGTACTTTTGCCTAGCTTCGTCAAGCTCTGAGAGTATGTCGTCAAGAAGTAAAACCGGTGTATGTCCTGTCTCTTTTTTTATCAATTTCGCCTCTGAAAGACGCAGTGATAGCGCCGTTGTGCGCTGTTGACCCTGCGAAGAGTAAATACGCGCATCGGCACCATTTACAATTAGCTTTATATCGTCTTTGTGTGGCCCTACTGTTGTGGAACCGTATCTTATATCGTCTTTTTGCTTTTCTTCTAGCTTTTTTATGTAAGAATCATAGATATCTTTGCTGGTAACGTCAATTATGCTAGGCGCATACTCAACGCTAAGGTTTTCTTTTCCGCCCGATATCTGGTTATGATACTCTTTAGCGATTACATCCAGCATTTCTAGATAGTCGCGACGCTTAATAATTATATCTGTAGCGTATTTTGCTAGCTGAACATCAAACGCTGGTATTGCCTTTATTAGCTTTTCGTTTTTGTTGCAATCTTTAAGTAGTTTGTTTCGCTGATGCAACACTTTTGTGTATAGGCTAAGCGAATAGAAATAACTGGGCCGTGCCTGACTTATAACGATATCAATATAACGTCTACGTTCTCTTGGCGCTTCTTTTACAAGTTTTAGGTCTTCAGGTGAAAATACAACAGCATTTAATCTGCCGATTAATTCTGCCATCTTGACTATCGAAATGCCATCAACCTTCACAGCTTTTTTACCGCTACTATTTAAAGCTATATCGACTGTCGTATCATAGCTACCAGTTTCAGCTTGCAAATGCATCCTGGCAATTTCGCTGCCCCATTTTATTATTTCTTTGTCATTTGCCGCGCGAAAAGATTTGCCTATGCAACACATATAGATAGCTTCTAATATATTCGTTTTGCCTTGACCATTTTGGCCACATAATATATTGAGACCATTTTGCGGCTTGTAAATGAGCCGCTCGTAATTGCGTACATTTTGCAGCCGCAGTTCTTTTATTACCAAGCGCTCATTTCTCCTTTTTGAACCTCATTAATAGTACATATTTATTATATCACAGTTTGAGCCCATTTTCGAATGTTTTAGCGTTTTTTTCTTCTAGGTAATTAATATATCAAACTTATTTTTTAACAGCCCTTAAATCAAGCATTTTCGGCTCATTATTTTTGTGATTTCTTGGAAAATTGCTGTATTTAAATCAATAAACTTATTTTTCTATTTAACTTATTTTTTGTTTTGCGTAAAATATTGCTTTTTATATCAGAACGTTTGTTCTTTGATTCGCTTTGAATAATCTCTCGTATAACCGCTCCATGTTTTTGTACTATATCTATTATTCACTTTAAATGATAAGTGCATACAATTTGGATGTTTGTAAAGAGTTTCTCTAATATGGCAAAACTCATTAATATATGTTGAACAATTTACCGATATTATTCTAAATAAACTAAGTTTTAATTTATTCTTCCTGCGTTTACACATTTTTTAGCTATAGTATTGCATTTAAAGTATGTACAACGTTCGCGATAGGAAGCATTTTCAGCTATTAGCACTTTATTATAACAGCATAAAGTCTTTGTATCGCTCATAACATTTCTTTGCGAGCTATTACTTTATCTTTAAAGTCCTTGATTACTTCTGTTTGTTCGTCGATTAATTACATAAGTGTTGGAAAGACTTCATCTGTTTTATTTATCTTCCAAAATGGCCTGTTCAACATATTAATATGTATATGGGCTTCATAACGAGCCAAATAAATTAATCCAGCTCGTTTAGATTCTTATCTAATGCAAATCTATTCTAGTTATGTATTTTTATTATTCAAAAACACTATTTATAGAAGGTTATATGTCAAAATTGTTTCACGTGAAACATTTAATAGAGTTACAGACGTTTTGCTCGTGCTGGTTTTGTTCTAACTAAATATTTACAACGCATATACTATCAGTTGTATTTATAAAATTTCTTCATACGACCTGTGCTTATTGTTCGTTATGCTGTATTGTTTGCTATTTCATATATGTGTCTAAAACGCAAATTGTTTCACGTGAAACATTTTAGTGAACAATCCTGTCCTATTCCTTCTGCTATTACGTGTTATACAACATATATACTACAGGTTGTAGCTTAAAAATTTTTATATACTTTCTATGCTAATTCTATGTTTTTTAGTAGAGTTCTACGCCGCGTATATTTTCTTTAGTGTACCAATTGTTTCACGTGAAACAATTTTGGTGTCAATACCAAGCCTTTAAGTGCGAATCGCTCGATATGTATGCCTGAAAGATGTTAGTCTTTCCAGTTATATTGGATTTGTTGTGGTGTATTTGCGCGCTCTAGTAAATTAGTGATTATAAATCTAAATAAAATTTTTTGCATTAAAAAAGCGAGTATAATTACTCGCTTCGTATTAGTTAAATCACTTTAGTCTTCAACGCCCTGTATGATTTCGTATATTCTCTCTAGATCGTCTGCGCTGTAGTAATTAATCTGTATCTTGCCTGCTTTGCTATCGCCAGAGATGTAAACCTTGGTGCCGAAGATGTTCATAAGCTTATCTTGAAACTCTCTAAGTTCTTCTGGTAGTGCTTTTACGGCCGGAACATCTACTTTTGGTTGTTGCATTGCCTTTATTAGTGCCTCAACTTGGCGAACAGATAGTTCTTCAGTTTTTATCTTTTCAGCTATTCTAATTTGGTCTTCCTCGTCCAGTACAACAAGAGCTCTTGCATGCCCAGCCGATATAACGCCGCTTTTAAGCATATCCTTCACTTGATTGCTAAGGCTTAAAAGACGTAGTGAGTTTGCTATGTATGATCTTGACTTAGATAGACGCTGTGCGATCTGCTCCTGCGTTAGTCCGTGCTTTTCCATCAACTCTTTGACGCCATCAGCTTCTTCGAGTGCGTTTAGGTTTTCGCGCTGTAGGTTTTCAATAAGAGATATCTCGCGGTACTCTTGCTCGCTCATGCTTTTTACTATTGCAGGGATTGTGCTTAGCCCAATGCTTTTTGCTGCTCTATAGCGTCTTTCACCAGCTATTATCAGATAACGAGTGCCGTTTTGGCGAACAAGGATAGGTTGTATGACACCATGCTGTTTAATTGACTCAACAAGCTCCTGCATTTGGCCTTCAGGAAATGTCTTTCGTGCTTGCTCAATATCTGGGTCAATTCTGTCTATCAATATCTCAAAAGTATTGCCTTCTCTTTGATAATTAATTTCTTCTGTTTCTGGATCGATCTCCATATCAAACAAAGCGCCTAATCCTTTGCCTAATCCTCTCTTATTCATAGCTACCTCCAAAATCACCCACGAACTCTATCGCTAAATCTCTGTACGCTTCAGCACCAATACATTTAGGGTCATATTTCGTTATAGGAAGGCCAAAAGATGGTGCCTCGCCTAATCTTACGTTTCTTGGAATAACTGTTGTATAAACACGTTCTTTAAAGAACTTTTTAACTTCATCAACCACTTGAAGTGATAAGTTCGTGCGTGCATCAAACATCGTCATTACAACGCCTTCAACTTCAAGACTTGGGTTAAGACGCTGTTTTATAATCTTTACTGTGTTAATAAGCTGTGATAGTCCTTCAAGCGCAAAGTATTCGCACTGGATAGGGACCAAAATATTGTTTGCAGCTGTAAGAGCATTTACTGTTAGTAGTCCTAGTGAAGGAGGGCAATCGATGAATACGTAATCATAAAGCGCCTCAATCTGTGATAGTGCTCCTTTCAGTACATGCTCACGTGCCATAAATGATACTAGTTCTATTTCAGCTCCTGCTAACGCGATAGACGAAGGTACAACATCCAAATTCTCGACTGTTTTCGCTTTAACAAGCACTTCTTCAATAGTAAGGCCGTTAATTAGAACGTCGTAAATTCCTCTACCTTCTTTAGCACCTTCTAGCCCAATACCGCTAGTTGAGTTACCCTGCGGGTCTATATCAATAAGCAAAACCTTATTACCCATCTCGGCAATACAAGCACTTAGATTAACAGCCGTCGTCGTTTTACCTACGCCACCTTTTTGGTTTGCTATTGCAATTATCTTAGCCATTTGGACACCTCTCTTTTGTATAAGCTCTATATTATAACCATTATATAGCATATTCGCAAAAATGCCTATATAAAACCTCACAGAAATCCTTTAGCTAAGCAATTTTTATCATATTTATTGTCTTTTTTTACGAAATAGTACTGCATTAAGTATTTACAAAGCCTTATGACATCTAAGGGACCTTCATGAGGGCTTTGCCCTCACACTCCCACTTCTTTTCTTAAAGAAAAGAAGGAAAAGATATGTGGAGAATTTATTTAATAATTTAATCCTATTGGGTGGGATTCCCAAGGGATGCATCCCTTGGGAAGGGGCATGGAGACAGAGTCTCCATGGTTGTTTGGCAGAGGTTTAAAGGCAAAACCTCAAATAATGCAAAAAAATACTCGCATAATTTCTTATACGAGTATTAGCGGTTAAATTATTTTAGGACGTAGACACGTACATTATAATGTCTACCATAAAGAATACATTCTGCTTCTGAGTTCATAAACAGATCCACAATGATTCTTGTTGCTGTGGTGCTTCTTACGAATCCGCCGGTATCTTCAGCTGTTGCAAATCCGTAGCCTTCAATATAAAGCTTAGTGCCATAAGGTATCTGCTTTGGATTAACTGCAACTGTACCAACTTTTGGCCAAGTTCCTGTCGCTGTTCTATTTCCAGTGTGTGTATATGCAGTTGTTTCGATGGACATAGTTGACTTAACTTGTGATGCATCAACACCTGCTGCTCTAGCTGCTGCGCTTATCGTAATACTACCGCTACCAGTATTAGTGTTTGTTGTAGTATTTGTTGTCGTTGTTGTTTTGGCTACCGTTGCTACTTTTGTACCAACAGCAATAATCTCATTAACTGGGCTCTTGGTTACAACTGTCTCAATAGCTTGCTTGTCAACTAGTACACCGTTGGAATAAATCAGCTTGTATTTCGTAGTTTTTGTACCAGCAACGCCTGCTTGTGTAACTTTAGTTGTGCCTTTTGCAAGTGTTGAGTTATTGACTCTAACTGTTTTATATGCAACAGATTCAGTTTTTTGCTCGTATTTATAGCTGATCTGTTTATATGTTATGTTCATCCCAGAAGTTAGCTCTGTAGTCATTGCAGGCTCTACTGTATCATCCTGCCAAACGTATATCTGTGCTTTATTTAAAGCATCCTTAACGGTTCCTTCTGACAATTGAACTGTAATTTGTCCATCTTTAGTAGTAATTGTAACTGGGAAAGCTCTCTTAATTATTATAGTAAGGTTATCGCTTGTAGCTTGCTCTAGAGAAACGGAGATTTTATCTTCGCCACCAAGAGTTATGCCTTGCTCAATTAAAAACGATTCTACATCGTGTGTTTTTGTTTTTATTGCTGTGATATTGTTTCCGTCTTGTAGAAAAACTGTGTACTCAGGGCTATTAAATGCGAACATTGCAAAAAAAGCAGCCCCAATTAATAGCGCCATAACTGGAACAGCAGCAGCACGCTTAACAGTTGTAGGTACAACTACGGGCTTTTTGTTCACGTTCTTAGGAGCCATGCTTCCAATCATTTTTTCAGCTATTGCTACATTTATATCTTGTTGCTCAGGTTTAAGAGCAAATTTTTTCTGCCCAGGTTTGTTGAAAACAATTGGGTTAGTTGCGCTTTTATTCCTGCTCTTTTTAGGCGAAGAAAACAAAAAGGTAAATGGTAATATAATTATGCCAAATATCCTTCTAATGCTTGTAAAGTATTCAGTTTTTTTAGAAACTCGCTTTGTATGTAAGAACCCTGTCAAATGACGACCCTTGCTCATAGCAATGTCATTTGCGCCTTTATTGTATAACATACTCTACTTCCTTTCTTACGTAGTGAAATTATAGCAAAATATTACGAAAATGTCAAGATAACGTACGTTTGTTCGTTATCTTTTTAACAACAACAAGATAGAGGACTAGCAGCGTTTTTTGCGACTATATCTTGTTGTTTTAGCATGAAAGCAACTAATATTTAACGCAAAATGTGCATAATTTGGCAAAAAATATATTATAAATTTTTTTGTATTATTTTGTTATAAAAGTAGTATAATAGAATAAAGATAAAGGGGAGTAATTCACCAAGGGTGTATTTTAACAAATGCATTTGAGGTTTGCCGCTTCGTCAATACGGCCTAAAAGCCCGGACGGCAACACTTACTACTAGTAGAATGAGACTTTTATCCCTATAAAATGGGGATATTAGTCCTTTTTTATATCATTTTTGAGCATACTAAAGGCAAACTAAATGCCCTGTGTAAAAAGAAAAGAGGTCTTAATTTGAAAAACGCCTACAACATGACAGAACAAGACGTAATAAACAGACTTGGCACCTCAAAAGACGGACTAAGTGAAGAGGCTGCAAAAAAGCTATTGTTGGAATTTGGCTCAAACGAGCTAACTGCCGCAAAGCAAGCTACTAAACTGCAAAAATTCTTAGGGCAGTTTAAAGATTTCATGATAATGATACTAATGATAGCCGCTGCAATCTCATTCTTTATGGGAGAATCACTAGATGCGATCATAATAATGCTAATAGTTGTGCTTAATGCAGTAATGGGCTTTGTTCAGGAGAATAAGGCAGAGGAAGCACTAAAAGCACTTAAGAAGATGAGCGCACCGCTAGCAAACGTAAGGCGAGGCGGGCATGTACGGCAGATAGATACAAAAGAGCTTGTACCTGGAGATGTAGTCCTTTTAACAGCCGGCTCAGTCGTTCCTGCCGATATGCGTATCATTATGGCAAACACACTAAAAATACAGGAGTCCGCACTTACGGGCGAATCACTTCCTACTACCAAACAGACGGATGCAATAACAGGCGAAGCAGGCGTAGGTGATAGGCTGAACATGGCGTTTAGTGGATCCATTGTCACATACGGTAGAGGCGAAGGCATAGTCACAACTACAGGTATGCAAACTGAGATGGGTTCCATTGCCGCGCTAATAAGCAGCACTCCTTCAACCGAAACTCCACTTAAAAAGAGACTTGAGTCTTTGGGCAAAGTGCTTGGTATAAGCGCTGTAGTAATTTGCGCAGTATTATTCGGTATAGGCATACTATACGGCAAAAACGCTCTAGATATGTTCCTAACATCTGTAAGCCTTGCAGTAGCTGCTATTCCTGAAGGATTGCCTGCAATATCTACTATAGTACTTGCTCTTGGTGTACAGCGTATGGCAGGTAGAAACGCCATCATACGTTCACTGCCATCTGTTGAGACGCTTGGTCGTGCAACAGTTATCTGCTCGGATAAAACAGGAACACTAACACAAAACAAAATGACAGTCACTTACTATGCTTCACCAGGAAATATCGGCAAAGCAGAAGAAACAGCAAAAGACCAGAACAAGCTGCTATTTGAGTGCATGGTGCTATGTAACGATACTGAAATAACTAAAGATGGACTAATTGGCGATCCTACTGAAACAGCGCTTACAGCAGCCGCAGAAACTATTATGGATCCAAAAACAATTGTCTATCAGTATCCACGTGTATACGAAGCTCCTTTTGATTCGGAAAGAAAGCGCATGGCTACTGTTAATAAAACGGATACCGATAAATATAGAGTTTATGCTAAAGGCGCAGCTGATCAGCTAATAAAATGCTGTACTAAGGCACTTATAAACGGTCGTGAAGTTCCGATTACTGACGAAATAATCGCAGAGATGGTAAAGCAGAATACTCAAATGGCAGGAAACGCTCTAAGAGTACTTGCATTTGCTTATAAAGAAGTTACGGCTATACCAACCAGCATGGAATCCACCGAGAGCGATTTAACGTATATCGGTCTATGCGGTATGATAGATCCTCCAAGGCAAGAAGCTAAAGAAGCTGTTGCAATGTGCATAAAAGCGGGCATTAAGCCAATCATGATAACTGGCGATCATATTGATACAGCTATCGCTATTGCAAAAGAACTTAATATACTAAAAGACAGAAGCGAAGCGATGACAGGCGATCAGCTAGAAAAAATGACTGACGATGAGCTAAAAGAAAACATTAAAAAATATTCAGTATACGCTCGTGTTGCTCCTGAGCACAAATCACGTATAGTAAAAGCGCTACAAGAACGTGGCGAAATAGTCGCTATGACTGGTGATGGCGTTAATGATGCTCCTGCTCTTAAAAAAGCGGACATAGGCGCTGCAATGGGCATAACTGGCACAGACGTATCCAAAGAAGCCGCTGACATGATACTTGCTGATGACAACTTCGCTACAATCGTTTCGGCAGTAGCGGAAGGCCGCAGAATATTTGCAAACATACTTAAGACAGTAAAATTCCTGCTGTCAGCTAATATCGGCGAGATATTCGTGCTGTTTATCGCTATAATGATCGGTTGGGATTCGCCACTATTGCCTGTTCAGATACTTTTTGTAAACCTTATAACCGATTCACTACCTGCTCTAGCGTTAGGCGTTGATCCAGCGGTTAAAGGCATAATGAACGTAAAAGCCAAGGATATGACAAACGACATCTTCACAAAGCCGTTTATTATAGACATAATCTATCAAGGAATAATGATAGCCGGGCTTACGCTTACAGCTTTTGTGCTCGGAAATGCTATTTCGCTTGAAACAGGACGTACAATGGCGTTCTCGGTACTAATTATCAGTGAACTTGCACATTCGCTTAACGTGCGTTCCAACACAGATTCAATCTTTAAGTCAAGACTTAAGAACAAATACTATGCTCTTTCAATAGTCGGTTCGATTGCAATTACTGTTGTGATAATGGTTGTACCGTTCTTCGAAAAAATATTTGAGCTAGTAGACCTTTCCATGACACAATGGATTTATGTACTACTATTATCGTTTGCAACAATCCCAATTGTAGAAACGGTAAAATTCTTTACACGTCTTAAGAATAAACAAAAGGCATAAACCTCATTACTCAATAATTATCAAACTCCCGAAAGACTTTTATAGCCTGTCGGGAGTTTTTTTTCGTCCGAAAACCAAAACAATTTATTTTGCCAACACACAAAAGCACCTAAGACCTCATCCGCAACGACACTCACAAAACAATCTCAGCGATACCCCCGAAGCCTCCCACAAAGACACCAGATACACTATAGAGACGCTCAGAGTTGCTTGCACAGACGCTCACAGAGCTGACTAACAAAGCCGCCCACAAAGCCACCCAAAACGCCACCCACAAAGCCCGGCCCTAAAAACCAACAGCCGACCTTAGCGGAAGGAGAAAAATGCAACCTGCCTACGCGAGCGTGCAAAATGTTTTATAGAGCCTTTAAGTCTCAAATTCAAAGACTGTAGCTTGAAAGAAAACGTCAGTTTTGATTTCAGCTAACTAATAAATAGCTCTGTAGCAAACTTAAAGGCGATTTATAAAACTCACGCGAGCGTATTGAATTGCATTTTTCGGATGAAGCGCAGTCGGCGATTTTTGGTACTTTTTCTAAAAAAGTACAGACACAACGCCCCGTTGGATCGTCTGTCGCGACGAAGATTGATTTTATAAAACTTATGATCCGCGTAAGGTGTTAGGTATTATATAGGGGTTAAGAACTTTGAATTACAAAAATATCGGCAAGACGCCCTCAAAACCACCCACAGAGACACCCTCCAGAGACACCCACAAAGCCACCCACAGAGACACCCCCCTAATTTAATTCCTCTTTTCATTCGCAAAACACTAGGCTGATTAATATATTGTTGTATGAGGATAAAAGGAGGAGCAAACATCATGAGCGATCACGACAATACAATTACAATATCTAATTTATTCTACGAATGCGCAGCACTCTTTGCCATTGCCTCTTTTGTAGAGCACACCGTAATCTATAATATTAGCGCGCAAAACACATCTATGCTATTTAGAATATCATGCGCCTTTGTCTGCTTTTTGTATGGCACAATACTCCTGTTTTCATATAAGTTTATTAGGCATACATACTTCTGGCATTTGAGAAACACGGCAATGCTCTGGACTGTTTTGTATACGATTTGCATTATGACATCACTTGGCGTCTACTATGCTCAGGGTCCATTACCTGTTGAGCTGTATTTATTGCCGTTAGGTCTTACATCCACTTACTTTCTAACAAACTCAAACAAAATAAGACTACTGGCAGCTTTTAATATTGCTATGTTTTTGCTTTTATCGGTAATAATTATATTTCAGCTAAAGCCAATGTTTTTCATCGTTTATTTGGTAAGTGCGTATAATATATATTTTATTCTAAATCTGCTGGCAATAGGCAGACTGCTAAAAGGACAATAAAAAAAGCACCCAATGGGTGCTTTTTATTTGTTTAATGCTAATTATTTTATCTCTGCTTTAATGCGGCGTACTCCTGATGAGCTGGATTCTTCTTTCAATATCTTAAATGAGCCAAGCTCTCCAGTTGTTTTAGCATGTGGGCCACCACAGATCTCTTTTGAATACTTGCCCATTGTGTAAACCTTGACTACATCGCCGTATTTTGAACCGAATATGCCTGTTGCACCACTCTCTCTAGCAGCATCTATAGGCATTTCCTCGTAGACAACTTTTACATTCGCCTTTATTATTTCGTTCACTTCTGCTTCAAGCGCTTTTAGCTCTTCCGGTGTTACCTTCCTTGGGAAGTTGAAGTCGAACCTAAGTCTTTCTGCTGTTATGTTAGAGCCACGTTGTTCAATATCATCGCTTAGCTGACGTCTTAGTGCTCCTAAAAGCAGATGCGTTGCGGTGTGAAGCCTTGCTGTCTCTTCTTGGCTATCTGCAAGTCCGCCTGAGAATCTCTTTTCAGCACCTTGGTGCGATAACTGCTTATGCTCTTCAAAGCGCTTCTCATAGTCCTCAATATCTATCTCTAGCCCGTTTTCGTTAGCTAGCTCTATTGTCATTTCAACAGGGAAGCCAAACGTGTCATATAGCCTAAAAGCGTCCTTGCCTGAGATTACAGTGCCTTCCATCTTCTTACGTAGCTTTTCAAACTCGATTAGTCCTTTATCGAGCGTCTTAACGAAGCGCTCTTCTTCTTTTTGAAGCTCTGTTATTATTTTATCTAAATTCATTACTAGCTCTGTGTAATGATCTTTGTACGTTTCAATAACGCTCTGTGCAATTTTATATAGCTGACCGCTTTCAATGCCCAAGTTTCCTGCATACCTAACTGCTCTTCTAATAAGTCTTCTTAGTATGTAGCCTTGGTCAACATTTGAAGGCGTAATGCCTTTTGGATCTCCAAGCATGAACGTTGCACTTCTAATATGATCGGCAACAATACGCATAGCTTTTGTGCTTATGGCATCCTGTCCGTACTTTTTGCCGGATAGCTCTTCGATCTTTTTGATTATTTGCTCGTATATATCAGTGTCATAAACGGATGAAACGCCTTGAAGAACTGCTATAGTTCTATCAAGCCCCATGCCTGTATCAACATTTTTGTGTGCTAGCGGTTTAAATGTGCCGTCTGCATTTTTGTAGTACTGCATGAAAACGTCGTTCCATATCTCAAGGAATTTGCCGCAGCTACAGCCTGGATGACAATCATCGCCACAAGCAGGCTTGCCTGTATCTATAAACATCTCTGTATCAGGTCCGCATGGGCCTTCTTTGCCAGCAGGTCCCCACCAGTTGTCCTTCTTTGGCAAAAAGAATATATGCGAAGCATCAACGCCGTGGCTCATCCAGTATCCAGCCGACTCATCATCTCTTGGTGCATCCTCATCGCCTTCAAACACTGTGAAATAAAGTTTTTCTTTATCTATTCCAAGCCATTTTGCCGATGTCAAAAATTCATGCGACATCGCAATAGCTTCTTCTTTAAAATAATCGCCAAGCGACCAGTTGCCCAGCATCTCAAAAAAAGTGCAGTGGCTGTTATCTCCAACTTCATCAATATCGCCTGTACGAACGCACTTTTGCACGTTGCAAAGTCTTGTGCCTCCTGGATGCTTTTCGCCGAGCAGATAAGGCACTAGTGGGTGCATGCCTGCTGTAGTAAATAGCACTGTTGGATCGTTTTCAGGGATTAATGACGCTGATGGGATCTCTGTATGCCCGTGCTCTTTAAAAAATTCTAAATACTTGTTCCTTAACTCATACGACTTCATCTGTTTACCTCATTCACACAAATAATTCCCAGGATAACCTGGCTATAATTTCACTCTTGTTCTATAATAATGCGTTTTTATGCATAGTTGCAAGTTTTTTCACATTTTAGATCATTACTTATTTTATTCCCATATCTATTTTGCGTATACAGTTTAATATGATGCTAAGATTTTCTATCGTAACTTCTATCTCATATCCAAACGCTCATACGCGCAACTAAAGTTTTGCAAATACAGAACTTGTCCGCGATATTCGGTCTAGCAGGATGCTGGCGGGACGTTGGGCAGGTTGCACCTGCAGGCATTTCCGCGTCAAACTACCGTTTATTAAAGCTTCGTATTCGCATAAGTTCTTATTTTTAAGAAAACTCGGCTATTATTGTTTCTCGCATCCAAAAGCACCTACGCGAAACTAAAATTTTTACGCTACAATGCCCAATCGCGTATACGGTCCAGCGGGACGCTGGTCCAACGGGACGTTGGTCCAACGGGACGTTGGTCCAACGGGACGTTGGCATGATGCTGGCTAATATAAGCAATTATAAATTTTGCTGTAATGTTTGTCAATTTTAAAGTCGATATATTGCGAAAAAACCGATATGTTCGTTGTTTATCCGAAAAAAACCATATATAATTGAACTATATTTGGTAAGATCGCTTCGTCTATAACTAATAGACATACTTCTTATTGTAATATTTATTAAATCTGCGGCACTTATTTCACGTGCGCATAGGAGGGTTTATGGAAAAGCTTTGGTATGAAAAAATGAAGTCGCCCGTTGGTGTACTAACGCTTATTGAGAGCGAAAAAGGCCTAATGTGCCTCGCCTTCGAGAACAATAAAGTCATTGACCCTCTTCTCAAAACAGGCAACTACGTGCTCGCTGGAAGCAAGCTTAAAAATAGAGCCATCATAAAGCAATTGGAAGAATACTTTGCAGGCAAACGCAAAGAGTTTGATATAAAGCTAGATATACGTAGCAAAAGTGATTTCGATAAAAAAGTCTGGGAACAGCTGCAGAAAATACCATACGGCGAAGTACGCTCATACCAAGAGATTGCCGAAGCCATTGGCAACAAAAAGGCATCAAGAGCTGTTGGCAACGCTAACGGACGTAATGGCATAGTAATTGTTATACCATGCCATAGGGTAATAAACGCAGGTGGCAAGCTGGGCGGTTTTGGTGGCGGACTCCCTGCCAAGAAAACACTACTGACCATTGAAGGACATGAGACGTTTATGGAGTAGCTCTATATGTTTTAAATAAAAAGGAAAAAAGGTAAGAAGAACCGCTAATTAAAAAAATTTAAGTTTAAATGGAGTATAAGCATGTATTTATTAGACATAAAAGCAGAAGAAGCCTTGAAAATTATTCTCACATATTACAACGGAGCAGACAATGTTGTATCTTAGAGCTATGATGTCTTTCCAACTTATATTACAACTAACCTCAAAGGAAATTTTGATAAACTTAAAGCATTAGGCTTGATAGAACGATACATTGAAGCAGATAGCGCCTGGATTATAGTTTTAAGTTCGAGAGGCATCAAATATTTTGAAGAAAAAGAAAATTATCAAGAGCTCGAGCGAAAAGAAAATACTACTAATTCGCCTCATACTACTGTGAATAATATAGGTACTATTAATACTTCAGGAAGTAACCTTGTTTTAGGCGACCTCATTAACTCATCACAAAGTATAGATAATTCTATTCTAAGTATTGAAAAAGAAATTGAAGATAAAGGGGGAGAAGATAAGGAAGCTTTAAAAGAGTTATTAGCAGAAGTTAAATTATTAGTTAAAAGCATTGAAGAGTCAAAACAACTTCCTATCATAGAAGAAACTTCAAAAATTAAAAAACTAATTACACATTTAGATAAGCACGGTTGGTTCTATGCAGAAATCTTAGGCTTAATAGGCGCTGCTACACTAAAAACTATGCAACAATAAAAGCTTCTTTCCCAAAAAAATCAAGCAGTTAGCATTTTTGTAAGAATAACTATTATCCTCCATTAACTAAAAACAAAGATGTGTGGTATAATGTCTGTGACATTTTTATAAAAGAGGATTAATATGAAAAAAGACGTGTTTCTACAGATAATCGGTAATAAAATAGATAGGTCAGGTCAAAACGAACAGTGCGAGCTTATTGCTGGCGGTGTTTATTCCTATGACACTGAATCAAACCAGTACACAATCGAGTACGACGAAACCGAGCTTTCTGGTATGGTTGGCACTAAAACAAAGATTATTGCTGGCAGGAGCAAGGTGCAGTTAGTTAGAGATGGCGGGTTCCAGTCGCACTTTGTGCTAGAAAAAGGCAAGAAGTTTATCGGCAATTATACAACTCCATACGGTGCTATCGCGCTTGAAATTATGCCCACGGACATCGACTGTTCATTATCCGAGCACGGCGGAAATCTAAGTTTTAGGTATTCGCTATTGCTTGCAGGCGAAAATACTGATAATATAATGAGTATTAAAGTATACGGCGAAGGCGATTCTTTGTCAGGTCTTATGCATTAACATTTAATAAATAAAAAAATTTTTATTAAATACTTTGAATATAGCAAACTATATGTTATAATATCTATTGCTACTTTTAGCGTTAGAGAGGTGAACACTATGAAACAAGGTATACATCCTAATTACAACGAATGCGTCGTTACATGCTCATGCGGTGAGACATTTACAACCGGATCTGTCAACAAGGAACTGAAAGTGGAAGTCTGCTCCAAGTGCCACCCTTTCTATACGGGTAAGCAAAAACTTCTAGATACTGGCGGTCGTGTAGACAAATTCAAAAAGAGATACAATCTTAAATAATAACACTAAAACAGGCTTAAGGCCTGTTTTTTTGTCCAACGTCCCGTTGGATCGAATTTCGCGTTTGGGTGTTGTATTAGAATAGCTTCAATTGCGCGTATGATTTTTTAATATTAAACATTTGTTGCGCTATTGCAGGCCACCTTGACTGTCGCGTCAACATCCTGTTGGATCGGGTTTCACGTTTGGGCGTTGTTTTAGAAGAAATATTGATGCGCGTAAAAGCTTAGACAAAAATAAACCGATCGTTATTAGAAGTTATAAAAACTTTTAGCAGCGCATCGGTTTTTTTATATTTGTTTTAAATTTTCTCCAAGCTAAAGCTTATACGCGACTCTAATTTTCTTATTATGCTATATCTGGCCGCGTCGACGGTCCAGCGGGACGCT
>DIWY01000002.1:72353-522489 GCA_002435915.1 Christensenella sp. UBA6094
TATTAATAATAATTCCTACTTTTCTGTAGCTTTCAACTTGGCGGCGAGCCACTTGAAAGGTTCAGTCATCTCGGGTCGCATACGTTCTGGGTGCCACTGGACACACAGTATGTTTCCGTTAGCGCTCTCAAGTGCTTCGGTAGCTCCATCTTGACTATAAGCGCATGCTGTAAGCCCTCTGCCCAAAGTGTTAACAGCTTGGTTATGATAACTATTTGTAAAAATATCACGCGTACCTATAACATTATAAAAAAGAGAATCAGTGTCAATTTCAACAAGATGGTTTATGTTTGGCGTCATATGGTTTGTACCTGTTGCTTTGTATATGTCTTGGTAAAGCGTGCCGCCAAACGCAACGTTTACCACTTGCATCCCTCTGCAAATGCCTAAAATAGGTTTATCCCCATGAAAAAACAGCCTGCACAGTTCCATCTCAAAAAGATCTCGTGAATAATCGATATCTTTGCTGTTTTCATTGTCTTGTCCGTATATATGTGGGTCCATGTCCGAACCGCCGGATAAGACAAGTGCTTTCGCTATGGAAAAAACTGCTGCTGCGTCTGCTCTTGAATAACCATAAACAACAACTGGGCAAAGTCCACAAGAATGTAACGCCTTATAATAATCCGTATGCAGTGAAATAGTTCCTAGTTCTTTTGCGAAGTTGCCGCTAATTGCTACGATCTGTTTTAGCATGACGCGCCCCCTTTATCCTTTTGCCTATACATATAGGGTATTCGTAAAAGGCTTTTCTGTGCATGGCTAGAGCGTGCCTTTCTCTAAAAACTTATGCACAGCTGGCGTTATCCACTATCCTCAATTAGCTAAATAGCCATATGCAAAGCTCAAAATTAAGTTTGTACACAATTTGTTCACATATTATCAACAGCTTATGAACAACCTGTGCACAACCTGTGTTTTTATTAACAAAAAATGCCTCACGCAAACTACTGTGAGACGCCAAAAATCTATTGTTTTATTCCATTACTATGTTCTGTATCCGGCCTACTGCGCCGTTTTCAGCCAGCNNAACATGACCTCTTGTGAGTGCGCCTCCCCTCTGATCTTTTTTCAGTACAATATCCACAGGTATAAATAAGAAAGCACCTCACAAACCGCTGTAAGGCGCTAAAAAATCTATTGTTTTATTTCGCAACTATGTCCTGTACCCTGCCTACTGCGCCGTTTTCAGCCAGCNNAACATGACCTCTTGTGAGTGCGCCTGCCCTCTGATCTTTTTTCAGTACAATATCCACAGGTATAAATAAGAAAGCACCTCACAAACCGCTGTAAGGCGCCAAAATCTATTTATTCTGATATCATGTTCGCTACTCTGCCAACAGCGCCGTTTTCAGCCAGCATTACTTTTATACCGTGTGGGTGCGTGCCACTGTTTGTCAGTATTCTTTTAACATGACCTCTTGTAAGTGCACCCGTTGGCTGATCTTTTTTTAGCACAATATCCACAAGTACAAATAAAAGCACCTCACACAACTGCTGTAAGGCGCCAAAATCAATTTATTCTGATACTATTTTCTGTACTCTGCCAACAGCGTCATTTTCCGTTAGCATTACTTTTATGCCGTGTGGGTGAGTGCTACTGTTTGTAAGTATTCTTTTAACGTGCCCTCTTGTGAGTGTGCCTGCCCTCTGATCTTTTTTCAGTACAATATCTACAAGTGCGCCGATCTTTATATCTGCTCTATTTTTTCCGTTCATAATTCACCAATACTCATTCTATTTTATTTGCATCTGAAACGCTTCCGATATGCTCAAATCTTTTAACTGTTTCGCCGTTATATTCAACTAGCTCGTTCCACATGCAAGCTGGGCGCACCCAAGTGCAACGCTCGCCATAGCAAGCCTCATATACAACATATTCCTCAAGTGTTTCAGAGTTTAAAGCTAATTTTACTACGTTATATTCATTGCCTTTAAAATGGCGATACCGCCCTAATTTAATATCACTTTGCAAGCTAATTCCCATCTTTCTTTTTTAGCTTAATTTTGTTGCCAGCTTCGTCCATGATCACTACGTTATCAAGCTGTGCCACTAGACTTTGTTTATGCGCTAAAATATATTCTTGCCTAAGAGCCTTCTGTTCAACCTTCTCAAGTTCAGTGAGTCCTTGCTCTTTAGATTTTTTCGCTAGTTCGTTTATTCTATCCACTTTAGCTTTTTCCATAATTTTTGCGCTCCTAAAAACTTATTTATATAAGTGATCATACTACTTTTGAGTAAAAAGTAAAAGACCCAGCGAATGTGGATCTTTAATTAGTGATTTAATACTTAACATAATAAACTTACTAGAATCCTTGAGAAACAAAGCCGCCACCATGTACATCATGCGTATCAATTATCGTTATAAATGCGCTTGGGTCTTTTTTAAGGATAAGCTCTTTAATTTTTTCTAGCACATTCGTTTTGGTAACAAAGAAAATTACATTCCTTTGTGAATTTGAATAAGCACCATGACCGTTTAATATTGTTACACCGCACTTAGTCTCGCTAAGCAGAGTATCGGAAATATCTTTCCAATGATCTGAAACGACAAGCACAGTTTTTTTGCGTCTAAGCCATTCTCTAACAGAATTATACCCTTTTGTCACAAAATACATAGATATAAAAGTAAGAGAAGCTGTCTCAAAACCATAAACTAATGCCAGTACAAGCAGTATTCCTACGTTAATACAATTATTGGCTTTACCAAGAGACTTTTTGTATTTTTTGTTTATATAAAAACACACAACATCTAGCCCGCCAAAAGTACCACCCTGAGAAAAAGCTATTGCTGTTCCAGTACCTACAAGTAATCCACCCAAAACACCGGATACAAGCATATTGTTTATTGGCATGAATAGTCCTTTTGAAATTTGCAGTGCTATGACATACGATACAAAGCCGATAAGCGATATGATAAAATCTTTTAAAGCTAAACGCTTAAAAGCGATAATAAAAATCGGTATATTAAATATCCATAAATATACGTAGTTGGGAATGCCCGTTGCAAAATAAAATAGCGTTGCCACGCCAGTTACTCCACCAGCCAGGAACCTAAAAGGCGATAAAAAAGAATTGAGTGAAAAACCGTTAAGAAATGCACCAAATATGATAATACATATCTTAAGGATGTCTTCTTTTTCAAAAAGTGACTCTACGCTTTTCTCGTTTATTGTGCTGATATTTTCCACCTATATCACTCGTTTCCAAATTACATTACTTAGATTATATGTTTTTATTAGTGTGGGGTCAACAAAACCCGCAGTATTTCTACAAACAAATTAAAATAAGTTGAGGAATTAAGTCAAAAAATGTATAATTTAGCTAACTAAGACAAAATAAGGAGCAAAAAATGCACGAAGGACACAGACAACGCCTTAGAGAAAAATATTTAAAGAATGGGATTGGATCGTTTGAGGACCATGAAATACTAGAATTGCTCCTCTTTTACTCGATCCCAAGAAAAAACACTAACGAGCTCGCACATTCACTAATAAAAAGGTACGGGTCTTTAAAAGCAGTGCTTGAGGCTGACCCTCTTGACATAATAAACGAAGAAAATGTTGGAAAACAAACGGCGGTGCATTTGCATCTTATTTTTGAAGTTGCTAAAAAATATCTAAAAGAGGGCAATTCAAAAAAGCCAGCACTTCTTTCCTCAAAACAGGCTGGGCAATACTGCATGAATCTATTTATCGGCGAAAGCCAAGAGAAAGTATACTTACTCTGCCTTAATAAGCAGTACAAAGTCATCCACACAGAGCTAATCAGCGAAGGAAGCACCAGCCAAGCCGTTATTTTCTCGGATAAAGCTGCAAAAGCTGCGCTTAGGCACAACGCCAATTATGTAGTTGTTTCGCACAACCACCCTGGTGGCAGCAAACACCCTTCAAAGTCGGATATTGAGACGACTGAAAAGCTAAACAAAACTTTTGATGCTCTTGGCATACACATGATCGACCATATTATCGTCGGAGAAAACGGCTACTACTCGTTTGTTCTCGATAAAGAAGTGAATCTATCTAGCGAAAACGAATCGCTACTTATAGCCGCCGAAGATTTTGAGAAGAAGTTATAACTCTTTATTTATCCGCGTTCCGCGGACTGACCAACGTCCCGTTGGATCGTCTATCGCGACTGAGGTTTTTATAAGAAGAGTTTTTGAAGCGCGTATATTCTTTGTTTATAATGATTATTTGAGAAGGTAAATAAGTACTATGAATATTAAAAAGATACAAAAAAGCGAAAAGATGATAGCTGTTGTTGATAGTGACGAGATTCTTATAATAGATGTTCCGTCAGCTTTAGATTTAATTGCAACGGTTAGATACGAAACAGATTGTGACCTTATAGTTCTAAACAAAGAAGCTATTATTGAAGATTTTTTTAGACTTAGCACGGGTCTTGCCGGAGAAATACTGCAAAAATTTATTAATTACTATATGAAGTTGGCAATTGTGGGTGATTTTTCACACTATACGAGTAAGCCATTAAAAGATTTTATTTATGAAAGCAACCAAGGCAATTGTATATTTTTCACATCTTCTGAAGATGAAGCAGTAGAAAAACTAACCAAACAAACTCTGAGCTATCAATGATAAAAAGTAATTTTGTATAAGAATTAGGAGGTAAAGGAATGAAAGCCATAGGATTTGATTTAGGTCGTACCCTTGTAGGTGATGAAAATATACCACTCAGTTGGAAAAGTCTTTATAAAGAAGCCTTAATTGATGCACTTCATAGGTGTAACTCTAACGTTGATGATAATAAAATTGCTATAGGCGAGGAAATCTTACTGAAGTATAATACAAGGACAAACTATAGAGAGATTGAGATAAGTTCAAATGTAATTTTTTCTGAAATATTAGGCAAATGGGAAATGAATACAGAAGCAAATTTAGCTATAGTTAAGGAGGCATTTTTTAGCTACTTTCAACGAAATGTCAAATTATACGAAGATACTACTTCAACTCTTAAAACCCTAAAAGAAAAAGGTATTAAAGTTGGAATACTAACTGATGTTCCATATGGTATGGAAAAAAAATTAGTTCTTGCTGATATTGAAAAATTTAAAGAATATGTTGATATTGTATTAACTTCTGTTGAAGTAGGATATAGAAAGCCAAATAAGCGAGGATTTATACAACTCTCAAAAGAATTAGGAGTTGATTCAAATGAAATGATTTATGTTGGTGATGAAGAAAAGGATATTATTGGAGCTAATAATCTTGGAATATATTCTATACTAATAAATAGAACAGATAATTATATAGAATATGGACAGAAGAAAACTATAAAAAAACTAAATGAATTATTAGATATACCTTAATTCACATATTATCAACACTGTTATTAAACATAGCCAAACTAAAAAGAAGCCGTAGCTTCTTTTTTAATTACTAATCTATTTCTGTCTTTCGAGCAGTTTTGTGCGCTCGTACATAGTAAGCGCTTCTATCATTTCGTCCATATCGCCATCCAAAAAGTCGTCAAGCCTGTAAACCGTAACGTTTATACGGTGGTCAGTGACGCGTCCTTGCGGATAGTTGTATGTCCTAATGCGCTGAGACCTATCGCCCGAGCCTACCATCTCACGCCTGAGTTTGCTCTCGGCATCGTCTTTTTGTGATTCATATAGATCATAAAGCCTTGAAACTAATACCTTCATGGCTTTTTCTTTGTTTTTCAGCTGACTTTTTTCGTCCTGACATATAACAACTAGCCCAGATGGCAAATGTGTTATACGCACGGCGCTATCGGTCGTGTTAACGCTCTGGCCGCCATGTCCGCCAGACCTATAAACGTCTATACGCAGATCCTTTTGCTGTATGTTCAGCTCGACTTCTTCTGTTTCCGGCATAACCGCTACTGTAGCGGCTGAGGTATGTATGCGTCCTTGCGACTCCGTGACCGGAATACGCTGCACACGATGTGCTCCGCTTTCAAACTTGAGCTTAGAGTAAGCACCCGTTCCAGAGATCTCCATAATTACTTCTTTGACGCCGCCAAGCTCTGTCATGTTGCTGTCCATCATCTCGACTTTAAACCCATGACGCTCAGCATAACGAGTGTACATACGCACTAGAGTAGCACCAAAAAGCGCCGCTTCTTCGCCGCCCGTGCCCGCTCTAACTTCAAGAATAACGTTTTTCTCGTCCCTTGGGTCTTTTGGCAGCATAAGTAGATTAAGCTCTTCTTCAATATGCGGTAGTAGCTCTTTTATCTCCTTAATCTCGTCTTGCGCCATATCTTTTATGTCTTTTTGTTCATCGCCAAAAAGGAGCCCCTCTAAATCTTTGAGCTCCTCTAATTTGTTTCTATATTGCTCTGCTTTTGTATAAATTGGCTCAAGTGCCGCATGCTCTTTTACAAGGCTTTGCCAAGCTTGCATGTCATCAGTTGCGCCTGGTTGAGACAACAGCAAAGAAAGCTCTTTATACCTAGCAACAATGCCTGATAATTTTTCTAACATGTGTACCTCGCGATTTATTCTACAGTATCATCTGCTGGTAATATAACCTGCTCTTTTATTATTGCTGCTGCTGGATTTCTTTTTCTTTTAACTGTCTGGTATATCATTTCAATTATAGCTGCAATCGACAAAGCTGCACCAGTTACAGCGTATACATAGAAAAACATACTTAGCTGATAATCATCTGCTACTTGTTTAACGCCAGAAACTGAAAAAGCTAGTATAATTAATCCCATAACAAACATTATTTTTGTTGTTCTCATTTTTTTCTCCTCTCAAACCGAGTTTCTTGCGGATATCACTCTGTCCCGTCCTGCAAGATCCTTAATAGTTCTTATATTTATAAATCCATTATTATGTAATATCTCAGTGACTGCTTCCGCTTGCTCGTAGCCAATCTCCAGAAGAATAAGCCCGTCCTTTTTTAAATACTCGCCTATTTCATCAGCTATTCGCCTGTAAAATGCAAGCCCGTCCGATCCGCCGTAAAGCGCGATCTTCGGCTCGTAATGAGCTACTTCTCTACTTAAATTCTCAAATTCAATTTTAGAGATATACGGAGGGTTTACGGCTATTATATCAAATAAACCGTCTATACACAAAAACAAATTGCTTTCCATCACTGTTATATTTTGGGCACCAAGTGCTTCTGCATTTTTTTTAATTGTTTCTAGGCATACTTTTTCGATGTCAGCCAGCGTCACTTCAGCGGATTTCACCTCTAGCGCTATAGTAAGGCCAATGCAACCACTACCAGCGCACATATCCAACACTCTTGCTGGTTTTTTCTTTTTGGCTTCTATTATTGCTTCGCTAACAAGCGTTTCTGTATCAAACCTTGGTATGAGAACACCTTCGCCAACATAAAACTTATGCCCATAAAAATACGCATGACCGATTATGTATTGAACCGGCTCGCCTGCTTGTCGTCTTCGTATAAGGTCCATATACTGAGCAGTTTCTTGGTGGCACTGCGCACTTAAAAGCGGCCACTCGTTGTCATCTATGTTATAAACATATTTAAGAAGCATGAGTGCTTCACCGCGTGCGTTTTCGACTCCTGCTTGTTCTAGCATACTGCTACCTTTGTACAACAGCTCAATAAGTTTCATAACCAACTCCTATTTCCATAATATAATACCTGTCATTAATTATAGCAATAGGTTAATTTATATTTAAACTATTTAAAAATATAATATATGCTTAGGAAACTATGTATTAGTAAGTTCAAGAGCTTTTACTCAAATAATTAAATTTTTATGAACTAAATATACATTATGATAAGCCAGCCCATCACCATGCCTGCCATTGCACAAAGCGGAGCATGCACGCCACCCTCGATTTCCATTGATTTACCAATAAGTTCGACGCACGAAATGTACAGCATCGCACCGCTTGCAAATCCCATACATCCTCCATAAAAGCTTGCTGAGATGTTTCCTGCTGCATACCCGATTATTGCGCCGATGGCTGTTGGTAGTCCTGCAGCAATTGTCGCTAGTATGACACCTTTTTTCATGCCTGAAGCGCGAAGAGGAGCACCCATAGCAACGCCTTCGGGTATATTATGAAGCAGTAGCACCAGTGCTAAAGATAAACTTACCTCAGTACCATGAATGTATCCCGAACCAAGCGCTATTCCTTCAGGCAGATTATGAAGTGCTATCGACATTCCGACTAAAAGACCAGTAGTTTTTAGTGCGCTTGGCGTTGTGCCTAGGTTAACGCCTCTAAAACGCCTTTCCACTAAAAAGACAAAACTTGCGCCCATAAATACACAAATGAAACCTTCAATAACGCCTATACCGTCAAAACATTCGCCCAGCATACTAAAACAAACAACGCCAACCATAACTCCTGCGCAAAACGCCATCATTGCGCTAAGCACTTTTTTAGTAGGATTAAAAAGATAGCAGATAAGACCTCCAAGGCCTGTGCCGACTACTCCAACAACGCTACCAAGAACCGCTGTGTTAAGATATTCCATTTTATCCACCTCATCTATTATGTTTATTAAACATGCTAAAGAGGTAGTACATGATGGACTAAATTATTAGCTTTATATTTTGGGAAATAAAAAAGAGAGCGTAAAAACTCTCTTTTGATTTGCATTATTCACTAATTACATGTTATGTGATGAATGTTGAATAATCCAGTAGTTGTGATAACGAACTGACAACTGCAATACATGGAAATTGCAAAAATTCATCTTTCTGTGTTGTGCCTGTGGTAACGGCAATAAAATCAACATTTGCACCTTGAGCTGTTTTAGCATCGATAATGCTATCTCCGATATATAAAACGTTATCAGTATGTGCATTTAGTTTTTCAATTGCAGTTAATAGTGCTTCGGGATCAGGTTTTGCGTTTTTTACATCTTCACCGCCGATAGTAATATCTATAAGATTATTAATATCAAACTTGTTAAGAATTTGGTTAATTCTATAGTGATATTTTGTTGTTACGATTCCCGTTTTGATGCCCTTAGATTTTAGATATGATAATACTTTAATAGTTCCCGGAAATAATTCTGTGTTATCTATCATAATCTCATCAGCTTTTTCTTTAAACAGTTTGACAAATTGTTGTTGCTTCTCTATATCATCATCTTTTGTTAAGTGAGTAAACGTTTCTGGCAAAGACATGCCAATTGTTCTTCGAATGTCCTCTGTTGGAAACGTGTGAAAATTCATATGTGACAATGCAAAGTTTACCGATGCTACTATCCCGTTTGTTGCATCTCCTAATGTATAATCAAAATCGAATAGATAAACCGAATAAGCCTTCATATACATCTCCCAAATATGAATTTTCTTTGTTTCGCACTCTTTTACTGTTTCACAAAAGCATAATGTCCTACATTTGTTTATTCATATTCTCAACTAAGTTTTGTAGTGGAGTTTATGTAGCTTTTATTCAGCGCAAAGCTCAACTATAGCTGCTGCTATCATCTTTGTGTTTATAATGTAGTTTTCGATTTTCTCAAACTCATCTGCTTGATGGGCAAGTTCTGGCTCGCCTGGGAACCCAGGGCCAAAAGCAACACCTGCAGGCAATGCACGCGCATAAGTGCCTCCACCAATTGCGACAGTGTACGCTTCTTTACCAGTATAGTTTGCGTAAATGTCTAGCATTGTTTTTACAAGCTCATGGTCAGGACTTACAAAGTGTGGCTCTTTATCATTTGTCATAATCACTTCAAAGCCAGCAAGAGCTTCCTGAATCCTTTGTGTAACTATCTCGCCCGTTAGTGACCTTGGATATCTTATGTCTATTGTTATCTCAAGATTTGTGTCTGTAATGTTTACTATACCTACATTAAGAGTAAGATTGCCAGACTCGTCTTCAACGTCTATGCCAATATTTTGGCCGTTATACTGCATGCCTATTTTGTTAGCTATTTGTTTTATCGCTTCGTTCTGATCTGCGTTTGGCAAATTGACCATTGCAAGTAATGAGATAAGTGCTGATACTGAGTTTACACCAAGATATGGCATAGAAGCATGTGCGCTTTTGCCAGTCACTTCTATATCGTAAACATCGCCATTAACTTCATACTTAAGCTCTACGCCAAGTTCCTTTGCCGCAAGCTCCATGCCTTTAATCAGGCCAGCGCCCATAACTACTTTAGCTGTTACAACGTCTGGAACAATATTAGGTCTTGAACCGCCCTTAATTTCAAGAATTCCTTTTGTCTTATCCGTAAACTCTTTTTTGATTACTGCCTGATAGAGCCCTTTTTCTGAGTTTATGACAGGGTACCACGCATCGGGTGAAATACCTATCTCAGGAAGCTTCTCTAGTTTCTCATAGTAATGTATATCTGCCCAGCCCGACTCTTCGTCTGTGCCAAACAGCAATCTGCAAGTGCGTTTGTTTAGCTCTATGCCAGCTTCTCTAACAGCCTTTAGTGCGTATATTGAGCACATAGCTGGTCCTTTATCGTCCATCGAACCACGAGCGTATAGTTTACCGTCAACTATGTGCGCTTCGTATGGAGGGTATGTCCACTTGCCAACAGCAGGAACTACGTCCAGATGTGACAGTACGCCAAAGATGTCTTCGCTTGTGCCATACTCTGCTGTGACAACGTACCCATCAAAATTCTTAGTCTTAAAGCCCATGCTCTTTAAAAGGTTTTCAACATGCACTGCTGCATCGTTTACATCTTTACCAAATGGCATGCCAGGTTCTGGCTCGCCTTTTACAGATGGTATTTTAAGTAGCGCTTGCAAGCTTTCAATAAGCTCATCTTTGTATGAATCAATAATCGCATCCAGTTTTTTTGTGTCATGTTTCAATAAAACCACCGCCTTACTCATTTTAACTATATTGTAATTTATTAAGTAAAATAATGGAACCTTTTGAGCTCTATTATTTTTAATTAATTAAAAAAAGCGCGTTAGCGCTCTTGGAGGGCCTTATGGAGGCTTTGCCTCCAAACCACCACCAAAGGGATGTATCCCTTTGGAATCCCATATTAAGAATATAAATTACTTATAAATTAACTCTCTAATCATCTTTTGCTTCTTTTCTTTAAGAAAAGAAGTGGGGGTATGGGGGCAAAGCCCTCATAATTACAGCAAAGCAACACTCTTTGAGACTCCATCTCCAAACCTCTGCCAAAGCCAGCGTCCCGCTGGACCGATTATTTAATCAATAAACTCTCTATCATCTTTTGCTTCTTTTCTTTAAGAAAAGAAGTGGGGTATGGGGGCAACGCCCTCATAACATAACCAAAGCCCTCATTAAACAACCAACACACTTATTATAATTTCTTTCCTGTTAAAACCAGACCAAATTCTTCAAAGCCATTTTTGTTATAAAAGCCTGCTTGTTCTTTTGATGTAAAAAGATACACTTCGCTAATGCCTCGTTTTTTTAACCTGCTTAGAAACTCTTCAAGTATGCTTGTGCCGAATCCTTTGCCCTGCATTTCTACGTCGATACAAACCTCTTTTATATTAAAGTGCATACCGCTGTAGTAATACTCGTGGTTACCAAGTATCAAACCTATAAGCTTATCATTTTCATAGCAAACAATACCGTAGAATCCATCGCAATGAAGCATCTGCAATAGCCTTTTAGTTGCGCTTTCTATCGTCCAACTATCGTTCCAAGACTTCGCATTAAACGTCCTTACATACAGCTCAGCTATTTCACCAATATGTTTTTCTTCAAGTTCTTTGTAAATCATTTTTAGCACCTCTTGGAGATCCATATCTACATATTATTTTGGAGGCTTTGCCTCCAAGCCACCACCAAAGGAATGCATCCCTTTGGAAACCCGTCCAAAAATAATATATAAGTTATCGGAATTATCCCGCAACATACGGCAATGAATAATAAATTTAGAAATATGCAAAAAGGCTATCAATTTGATAGCCTTTTATTTCTGCCCCTCAGGAAAATTGTGGTTAAATTCATTAAGATATCCGATATAATGGTTTTGGTATATCTCATAAATATCAAGACCTAAATGTTCGCCCTTCAGTCTTGCCTCCTCAAGTCTAAGCTTCGATAGTGAGGCAGCAACAGCAACAGCAAGGTCGTGAGCACGTTTTTCATTGTCACTCATCTTTTTACACTCTCCTTTTAACAATATTTAACTATATTATACCATAAATTTAAAGTATAGGCTCTGTTATTTTCCTTCTTATCTTTAAGAAAAGAAGTAGGAGTTTGAGGGCAATGCCCTCATAAACCATCAATATTAATGAAAAATTAGTTTATCTTTTATATCGTCATACGGTACTTCGTCGAGCTCTTCAAAATTATCGTCCATCGCTACATTAAAAGCGACTATGGCAACTTCCAGCATATCGTCAGTGGGAGGTTTTGTCGTAAAGCGCTGCATGAAAAGACCAGGCGCTCTTATTGCACGTGTTAAAGCGTTTTCGTTCCTTGCGCACGCTTTTAGCACTTCGTAGGCAACACCTGCAACGAGTGGCAGTAGTAATAACCTATAAAATAGCCTTAAAAACGGATTGCTTGAAAAGCCGATAAAAGAAAATATAATTATACTCACGATCATAACAAGAAACAGATAGTTTGTGCCACATCTAGGATGAAACCTAGAATATATACGTGCATTCTCTACTGTCAGTTTTTTTTCGTTCTCGTAGCAGTTTATAACCATGTGCTCAGCACCGTGGTACATGAACACACGCTCTATATCTTTAATTTTTGATATTGCAAGAATGTATATAAAGAATATAATTAGCCTTGCAGCACCTTCTATAGCATTAAGTGCAAAAGAATTTGCCGTCCAAATTGAAAAGCCACCAGCTAATAGTGAGGGTAGCATCATAAACAGTACGATCGCTAGACCGATCGCTAAAAAAATTGAGATGCTCATAAGTACGTTTTCTGCTTTATCGCCAAATTTATTAGTCAGAAATGTTTCGAACTTAGTTGGTTCGCCTTCTTCTTCAATACCGCAAAGGTCTGCGCTTTTTGTGATTGTTTTCATACCGAGTGAGAGCATCTGTCCAAAATTCATGACGCCACGAATAATAGGCAAAGCATAAAATTTATTTTTTCTGGAAGCTGAAGTCAGTTGCTCTTTAACGCATACGATCTTTTTTGTTTCTGCATTTCTTATCGCCATGGCATAAGACTTTTCGTCTCGCATCATTACGCCCTCCATGACCGCCTGTCCGCCAACACTACTAATTTTGATTTCAATCACCTCCAACAATAGAATATTGTATACACTTTTTTAAACATAGTAAACAATATTATTTACATTTTATGTTAATTTAAAAAGTAGCACGCTTGGAGACGCTGTCTCCAAACCTCTGCACTTTTGAACATAAGCATTCTTGGAGACTCCGTCTCCAAACCTCTGCAAAAGGGATGCATCCCTTTTGAATCCCATATAAAGAAAAATTATTGTTTAATAAACTCTTTACATATCTTTTGCTTCTTTTCTTTAAGAAAAGAAGTGGGAGTTTGAGGGCAAAGCCCTCATAAAATAACCAAAGCCCTCATATGTTCGCTATCCGCTTAGCTTTCTTGGAGACTCCGTCTCCAAACCTCTGCAAAAGCCAACGTCCCGTTGGATCGGTCGTCGCGGTGGATTTTTTATATAAGAATGCTTCTTATCCGCGTAAGAGCTTTGTAAATAGAATATAATATTATTAATTAACTCTATAAATATCTTTTGCTTCTTTTCTTTAAGAAAAGAAGTGGGAGTTTGAGGGCTAAGCCCTCATAATAAATAACTACTATAAGTTGTGCGGCCTGTTTTCAATTCTAAGCGCAATTTTACCTATATAGGTTATTAGAAAAACATCTAATGGGAATTGTATTAGATTTCTAATAAGACGCGTTTGTGTGTAGAACTGGCCAGCAGTCTGTCCGTACATCATTATCATCCAAATTGCATTAAGTCCAAGTGTTACGATAAAAACCACAAGCGCTCTTGATATAGCAACTCTTGCTAAAGTAAGTGGCCTTTTATAGAGGAACACGCCATAGATAAAATTTGCAACCATAGCGCTTATAGCATATCCCATAAAATACGGACCGCTTGGTCTTGCTATATATGTAGCAAAGTCGCTAACAAAACCAAAAGCAAGCCCTGCAATAGGTCCATAAATAATAGATACTATTGCGCTTGGCAGATATATTATGCTAAAGAGTTTAAAGCTTGGAGTTATCCAGATATCAAAGGATGAGAGTATAATCGCAACGGCTATCATCAGCCCCATAACAACTATTTTTCTGGTATTGAATTTGTATGCCTCTTTGGGCAGCTTAAATGGATTATTAATTTTTAACATAGAAAAACCTCCAAAATATGTTACACATACTTGAATAAGCCGTGTAACATACGCAGAGGAATAAACTTCTAACGTTATGAAACAGCGGGATGCGAACTCTGTACCGCAAGCAAAAGCTTTTCGTCCAAAAGGCAACTCCCCGTCCTTTTGACACTTGACGCACAAAATCCTACTCTGTTTTGTATGTGATTGTATATGTATTATATCAAACAGTTATTTGAAAGTAAAATACATATATTTGTTTAAAAACTTAAATTCTGCCTTCTGCTTTTCTTTCCATATACTCATCATAACCCATTATTCTATCTATCATGCCATCATCCGTTATCTCAATAATTCTGTTTGCAATTGTCTGGATAAACTGATGATCCTGAGAAGTGAAAAGCGTAGTGCATTTTGTATCAACAAGCCCATTATTAAGAGCCGTTATAGATTCAAGATCTAAATGGTTTGTTGGCTCCTCGAGTATAATTACGTTTGCACCCGATAACATCATTTTTGAGAGCATACAACGAACTTTTTCGCCTCCAGAAAGAACCTTAGCTAGTTTTAGTGAGTCCTCACCTGAAAACAACATTCTGCCTAAAAATCCACGTATAAACGTCTCGCCTTTTTCTTCTGAATATTGTCTTAACCAATTTACTAGATTAAGATCAACATCATCGAAGTAGCTGTTGTTATCTCTTGGAAAATAAGATTGTGTGGTGGACATGCCCCATTTAAACTCGCCACTGTCTGGCTCAATCTCACCCATAAGTATCTTAAATAGCATAGTTTTAGCTATATTATTCAGCCCTAAAAATGCTATTTTATCGCCATTATTTACTGTAAAGCTTATGTTCCTTAATAAATGCTCACCGTTTAAAGTATAGTTGATGTTAGTTACTTTTAGTATTTCATCTCCTGCTTCTGAAGTCGGTTTAAAGCTTACAAATGGATATTTTCTTGAAGAAGGTCTAATATCCTCAAACGTTATTTTCTCAAGTAGCTTTTTACGAGAGGTTGCCTGCTTAGATTTTGATGCGTTAGCACTAAACCTTGCAATGAACTCTTGCAGTTCTTTAACTTTCTCTTCGCTCTTTTTGTTAGCTTCTTTAGCTTGCTTAAGTGCTAGCTGGCTTGACTCATACCAAAAGTCGTAGTTACCCATGTAAAGCTGCATTTTATTATAATCGATATCTACGATATGAGTACAAACTTGATTTAGAAAATGCCTATCATGAGAAACAACGATAACTGTGTTTTTAAAATCAGCTAAAAAGTTCTCAAGCCATGCAATTGCATCTATATCAAGATGGTTTGTAGGTTCGTCAAGAAGTAGTACATCTGGATCTTCGAATAATGCTTGTGCTAGTAGAACTTTTACTTTTAGCGCATCTTCAAGATCTTTCATAAACATATCATGAAATTTATCCGATATACCAAGGCTGTTTAGTAGTATCGCTGCGTCACTTTCTGCGTTCCAGCCGTTAAGATCACCAAACTCTGCTTCTAAATCTCCAAGTCTCATGCCGTCTGCATCATTAAAGTCTTCTTTACAGTAGAGAGCTTCTTTCTCTTTCATTATCTTATACAGACGATCATATCCCATAATAACAGTATCTAGTACTGTGAACTCGTCATATTCATAATGGTTCTGTTTTAAAACTGCTATTCTTTCTTTTGCAGGTGTTGAAATATTGCCTTTATTTGGCTCTATTTCTCCTGACAATATTTTTAGAAAAGTAGATTTTCCTGCTCCATTTGCGCCTATAAGCCCATAGCAATTACCTTGCGAGAATTTTATATTTACATTCTCAAATAGTGGTTTTTTGCCATATTGAAGCATAATATCCGTTGCTACAATCATTTTTTATCCCCTTAAAACTATATTCATCTTTTCAGCTTGTTTTTTGTTTTGCTTTTTTAATTATCTAAATTGATGAAAAAAGAAGCATTTTAGTTGTAATCGTGCCAAAAGAGTAAATCTTATGGCCTAAGCTATTATTCTAACATTAAAATAAAAAAGAGTATAGTGGAAAACTATACCCTTTTGAAAACTATTTACTATTAGCCTACTATTCTAACAGGTAATATTAGTGATACAAATAAGTTACCGTCCACAGGTCTTATTAAGCACGGAGAGACATTTGTATTAAAGTCCATATAAACCGTCGCATCATCAATATTCTTTATTGCATCGAGAATATAACGGGCATTGAAGGCTATATCAATAGCACTGCCTTCGATATAACATGGTACTTTTTCGTATACATTTCCTGTCTCAGCGTTAGATGTTATTTCTATTCTATCATCAGCGATAGAAAGTTTTACAAGGTTCGTTCCGCCTTCTCTTGCCATAAGAGAAGCTAATTCAATTGCTTGTTTTAGTTTTATTACATCAACTTTAACACGTGTTTTATATTCTTTAGGCAGTATTTGCTCATATTTTAAGTATTCGCCTTCAAGTAGCCTTGCAATAATTCTTGTCTTTTTATTCTCTAAGAATATCTGATTTTTAGTGAAAACGATATTAACAGGCTCATCTTCATCATCTAATATTTTTGCAATATCATTTATAGTTTTAGCTGGAACAACGACGTTATACTCCTGATTATTAAAATCAATATTTGCCTTATTAATTGCAAGCCTATAGCCATCAAGACCAACCATATTTAGATATTCTTTTTTAAGCTCAATTAATATACCAGTTAGTATTGGTTTTGTTTCGTCAGTAGCAGCCGCATACGCTGTTTTTCTAATAAGATCTTTAAAAGTATTTTGAGCTATAGAAAAGCTTGGGCCATCTCCTGATTGCGGCAGATTAGGAAAAGCTTCTTCGTCTAAAATCTGTATAGATGTTTTAGCATCGTCGGATAATAGTGTTGCACTTTTCTCGTTTAATATAAACGTCATCTCTTTGCCTGGTAATCTTTTAAGAAGCTCATATAATAATCTTCCTGGAATTAGGCATGCGCCTTCTTCAGCTACTGTTGCAGGAAGTAGTGTTTCTATTTGAATATCAAGATTAGTACACTTAATTTTTAAGCCTTCTTGTGTTGTTTCTATGTGTACTCCTTCAAGTACAGAATCTACGTTTCTGATGCCTATTGCTTTTTGTGCTATAGATACGCATGAGAGAAATTCTTCTCTTAAACAATTAAATTTCATGGAAATCTCCTTTATTAACATGTGGTTTTAGTATATATAATCTAGTAGTTAGTAGTAGGGGGTGTGGATTCTCTGTAAAACCGATTGAGGATGTCTAACGGTAGCGATTTTTACTGCACATTTGTATGTGTAAAATAGGGGTTAAACTACCATAGTTATCAACAGTCAGTCTTTTTGAAGAATTGTGCTGGTTTATGTAATACAGAACAATAAACAGCTTCTTCACACTTAATAAACAACCAATAAACAATATATACACAGGGGTCTGTTAATATGTCTTTTATTTTAAATTTTCGTCGTTTTATTTTATATGTTCATTATACAATAAAATTGCTAATTATATCTATTAATAACAATTATTTTTATAATAATAAACATTATTATTAGCTTTGGTAACTTTGAAAAATGAAACCGTATTGATAGTAAACTACTACTTTAGCACAAATTTGAATAAAATGTGGCAAAACATTTATTCTTTTATGCGCATCATAAGTTCTTCTACTATTTTTTTAAGATCATTATCAGTTTTAAGTTCTGTCTGTATCTTATCAACAGCATGCAGAACTGTTGTATGATCTCTACCGCCAAAGTCGTTGCCTATCTTAGGTAGGGACATATCCGTTACGTCACGTATTAAGTACATAGCTATTTGACGTGGATAGGATATTCCTCTAGAACGCTTTTTAGAGACCAACTCTTCTAAACTAATATTGTAATAGTCTGCGACTATTTTTTGTACATGTGCACAAGTTATCTTTTTCTTACGAGAAGATGGCAAAAAGTTTTTAAGTGCTTCTTCGGCAAGCTCAGCATCAACATCTCTACCTGTAAGTGATGCATACGCTAGTACTCGCATAAGTGAACCTTCAAGCTCACGAATATTTGATTGTACCATAGAAGCTATATACAAAAATACATCGTCAGAAACACGTACGTTTTCTATCTCAGCTTTTTTCCATAGTATAGCAACTCTTGTTTCAAGGTCCGGCGGAGAAATATCTACAGATAGCCCAGAGGAGAAACGAGACTGGAGCCTATCTTGTAATTTTGGTATATCTTGAGGCATTCTATCTGAGGATATAACGATTCGTTTATTTTTGGAGTACAGTTCATTAAACGTGTGGAAGAACTCTTCCTGTGTGCTTTCTTTATCGCCAATAAACTGTATATCATCTATTAATAGTACATCGACATCCCTGTATTTTCTTCTAAATGCTTCTCTTTGTGTAACGGATTTACCTGGCTGGAGTGACGAGATAAGTTCGTTTACAAATTGTTCGGAAGGCACATATAAAACTCTTGCAGAAGGAATATGGCTAATAACCTGATGACCAATTGCGTGCATTAGATGCGTTTTGCCAAGGCCTACACCACCGTAAATAAATAGTGGTGAAAAGTTCAAATTAGGATCCGTAGAGTAATTAAGTGCTGCCATGTGTGCTAGTTGGTTTGAGTTACCAACAACGTAATTATCAAATGTATATTTTGGGTTAAGGCCAATACCGTTTGGCACTTCAGCCACGCCAGTATTTTCAAGTTGCTTTATATAGATATCTTTTTCAGAGGGAGCTATAAGCTTTATATCGTACATGCCACTTGTAGCAGCACTAACGCACTGCCTTAGTAGGGATTCATATCTCATACGTATAATAGCTTTTTGGTCATCAGACGGCGCTTCGAGAAGTAGCTCTTTTCCGATAATGAGGAAAGGTTTGATGTCCTTAATATACGTAGAATAAGAAGCATCAGTCATCTCGTTTTTAATTATGCCTATTGATTTTGACCAGATATCTTTTAATAAAGCTGTTTCCATTTAGTACCCTTTTCCCCAGGCTAGCCTGGTCTATGTTTGCGTGTATATGGATAGCACAAATATGCTAAAATTTTTCAAATTTATAAATTATTAATCTAAAAACGAGTTTAAAAAAATTTCTACAGAAAAGAAATTTTATTGATTATCTATAATAAATTAAGTTAGCTCGTTTAATAGTAAATAAAAATATTGCCCTTTTTTTGTTGTGTGATATAACTAATTAGAAGTTAAAAAGCACACTAAAAATTGTTCGTAACATTTTGTTAAAATAAAAATTAAAAAAACATTTTTAGTTTTTATTATGAGTTGTGATGAATTTTATTATTTTTATTAATTGTAAGAGGTTAATAAAGTCCACATATAGTGGACGAAAAAATCTTGTGCACAATATGTACCATTTAGCCAGTAAACAAGGTGTTTGTATGTGTATATGATAGCAAATATAACCATCTTAATCAATAAGTAAATACGTTCATAATACATTCAATTTTAATGTAATACCATAACAGTGAATGTATAATTTAAGCTAAGTCCATCTATTAGCGGATTACAGAACCATTTTAATAAAAGTAAAAGATTTTTAGTTATTTTTAACAGCATAAAAAAGCGTTAAATTTGCTTAAAATGCTGTAGTTTTGAAAATAACGTTAATATTGACAGTGCTAGTGCTTTAGCGTATAATACTAGATGCATTTCCCTAGAAATTAACAGGATAAGTCTGAGCTTTTATCGGCTATTTTAACACAAAAATATTTTTAGAGAAATAGGCTTAAACAAAATGTGAAAAGCTAACGACTTACATAAACAAAGCAATTCAAAAAGATAATCCATTTGCCTAACGAACAAGTTGAATGAGGCAGATATTTATAAAAAAAGTTCGGTTTATCCGTACAAATAATTAGATAGTATGAGGTGCTAATATGTTACAAACATACCAACCAAACAGAAGAAAAAGAAAAAAGGTACACGGCTTTAGAGAAAGAATGAGCACAAAAAACGGAAGATATGTTCTCTCTCGTAGAAGAAGAAAAGGCAGAAAAATAATCTCTGCATAGCATGATGCAGTGCTTTAAACTAAATAAACGTTTTATTTAGTGGTTTCTGGCTACTTTCTTGTCAGAAACCATGCGTTTATTAGAGCATAAATTGCTATATTGCGCACTGTCGCAATCTAAAATCAACATACAGTGGAAAAGAGCTATTATGGCATTAAACGGTCTTAAAAAAAATGGACAGTTCGTATATGCATACAAAAAAGGTAAAGCAAAATCTACCAAGAGTATGACATTGATTTTTGTACGGGCTAGGACATATAATACAAAGGTAGGGTTTTCTGTATCCAAAAAGATAGGAAACGCCGTTGTTAGGAACAAAGTGAAGAGGCGATTGAAAGATAGCTTTGGCAGATATATGCCATTAGTTAAAAATGGTTATTACGTCGTTTTTGCCACCAGAAAACCTATAGCGGAAGCCACTTTTGCGCAGATACATAGTGATGTAGGATATCTGCTTAGCAAAGCAGGACTACTTAACACTGCTACCACTACACCTGTTGTAAAAGAAACTGCACAAACTAGCGAAAAATAAACGCGGTCAAAAGCTAGAAAACTCGAGATAGCATGCCGCGACAGACTCACCGGCCAGCGGCCGGGAAAGTTTAATGACTAGCGATATAATGCACGCGGCTTTAAAAGTTAATTTACTATAATTGTATAACGCGTCGTCGATCCGGTCAGCGACCGGGGAAGATAAAAAATACACTTAACAATGGACGCGGACTAAAAAGTTAGTGAACTATAAAAACTATTCCGCGACAACCGGTCCAGCGGGACGCAGGGAAATTTAAAAACCCACTTCATAATGCACGCGGCTTTAAAAGTTAATTTACTATAATTGTATAACGCGTCGTCGGTCCAGCTGGAAGCTGGGGAAGAATAAAAATGAAACATGTAATCATATATATACTAAAAAAATATAAGAAATATATATCTCCTTTACTCGGGGACCACTGCAGATTCTATCCCACATGCAGCGAGTATATGGTAGAGGCGATAAATAAATACGGTACGCTAAAAGGAGTGTATTTGGGACTACGGCGCTTATTGAAGTGCCACCCGTTTCACAAAGGCGGGTATGACCCACTCCAGTAAATTAGCACGAAAGAGAGAGGGAATAGATGGATTTTCTTGGATCGATATTTTACGAATTGCTGTACGGCATATATTCAATCGTTAATAACTATGTAGTAGCAATAATTATTTTCACTTTAATAATTAAGTTCCTTACTATACCTATTGACTACAAGCAAAGAAAACAAAGCGAAATGCTCAGAAAACTACAACCTCAAATGGAAAGCCTTAAAAAACGTTATGGGCATGACATGAAAAAATATCAGGTTAAGCTATCAGAACTGCAAAAAGGTGCAGGGTACTCACCTCTTGGCGGTTGTTTGCCTTTGCTAATAATACTACCTATTTTCGCTGGACTTTTCGGTGCAGTTAATATTATGCAAAAAGAACAGACAGCACAGATGCTTGTTAGCATAAGCAATGGTGTAATAAACCCAGAACAGCTTATGACATCTTTCGGCTGGATACGTAATATATGGGCGCCAGATTCTATGCTATTAACATCGTTGCCTTCTATGACTGATATTAATAACGTAGCTGCATTTGTAGGACCAAGCCATCTAACACCTGAAGTACTAGCTAGTGCTAAGGCAATAGCTTCTTCACTAAGCGGAAACGAAGCAGCATTGCAACAGTTCCTATATAATGTAGGCGCAGAGCCAACATGGGGTATAACAGGAACACTCACTTTAGCAAAAGCTAGCAACGGATTGTTTGTATTGCCAGTTATCGGTGGTTTAGCAGCGTTCTTCTCACAAAAGATTTCAATGAAGAACATGCCATCTTCAACAGAACAAACAGGACAAACAATGAAAATGATGCTATACATGATGCCACTTATAACAGTGTTTATCGGCGCTACATCCTCATCAGCCTTCTCGTTCTATTGGATAACATCAATGGTATTTAGCTTCTTCGAACAGCTAGTATTCCAATCTTATTTTAAAAAGAAACGTGAGAAAGAAGAGGAGCTAGAGGTTGCCACGATTAGCGGAGGTAAAGAATAATGGAAGAGCTAGGAATGATCGAGATCTCAGGGAAGTCTGTTGACGAAGCCGTTTTTCTCGGCATCACACAGATGGGCCTTGCTCTTGACGAGGTTTCTATAGAGATTGTTGAAGAGACATCCGGCTTTCTTGGAATGGGTAAAAAAGTTAAGGTGCGACTTATTAAAAAGAGCGCAGAGACTTTAGAAAAAGAATACAGCAAGGTCGATGATAAACCTTCAAAACCAGCAGTAGCAGAAAGGCACTCTCAAAGTTATGACAGAGTGCATTCAGATAGAAAAGATTTTAGGTCTGACAAAAAAGAATACTTTGAAAAAAAGTATGCCGAAGAAGAGCCATTCGTTTCTAACATGGTTGAAACTCAAGGCGCTAAAGAAGACACGATAAAGGAATTTTTAACAGAGCTAATTAGACTTATGGGCATTACAGCTACCGTTCATTGCCAGAAGAACGACGAAGGCATTATGAAAGTAGAGCTTAGAGGAGATTCTAAGCAAGTAGGAGCACTTATTGGCTACAGAGGCGATGTGCTTGATTCACTTCAGCATATTACATCACTTGCAGTAAACAAAGACGAAGAGACCTACAACCGTATCGTTCTAGACGTCGAAGGTTACAGGCAAAAACGTGAACAGACGCTAGTCGTTTTAGCTAAGCGGATGGCACAAAAAGCACAGAAAAAAGGTAAGGTTGTTATGGAGCCCATGAACCCTTACGAAAGACGTATATTGCACGCTACACTACAAGATAACGAAAGCGTCACAACGTATAGCGAGGGTGAAGATCCCATGCGCCGAGTCATAATAGTTTCAAAAGACTACGTTAAATAAAAAGGCGCCCAATAGGGCGCTTTTTCTTTGATAAAGTATTTATGGGGAGCTGAGCTCTTTTCTTGGGGCGCCGCGCTATTTTATGGGGCGCTGCCCCAAACCCTGTTACTTTTCTTAAAGAAAAGTAACAAAAGATAGATAAGAGAATGGCATAGAAAACTTTAGTTCTGTGAAATGGCTTTTTTGAAGAGAGAAAGTATACAAAATAATAGCATGGACGTAAAAGTGCCTGCAGGTGAACCCTGTCCAGCTCCTGCTGGACCCGTCCAACGTCCCGTTGGATCGTCTATCGCGTCAGAGAGACGGCTTGGAAAAACTTTAGTTCTGCGAATGGCTTTTTTGCGGAAATGTGTAAAAATAAACAAAACTAGTCTTGAGAACAAAATAAATACTAACATTTATAATTTTCTAAATATCTTTTGCTTCTTTTCTTTAAGAAAAGAAGTGGAGGTATGGAGGCAAAGCCTCCATAAAAACAACTTTTTCATACGCTTGGGAGGGATGAACCATGTCCACAATATATGCACTTTCAACACCACCGGGCGAAGGTGGTATATCGATAGTAAGGCTGTCGGGAGAAGAAAGCCTATCTATTATAAAAAAACATATAGACAGAGAACTTAGCTTTGAGCCAAGGAAGATGCACTACTGCTTTTTTGTGGACGATGGCGAGAAGATAGACGAAGTAATGGTCGTTTATTTGAAAGGCCCAAAAACGTATACAAGAGAAGACGTAGTCGAAATACATTGCCATGGATCCATGCTGTCCGCTTCGAGGATAATGACTGCGCTTAATAAAAGCGGTGCAGTGCCTGCTGAAGCTGGCGAGTTCACTAAACGTGCTTTTCTTGCAGGTAGGCTAGACCTATCGCAAGCGGAAGCGATCATGGACTACATCGGCGCTATGACGGTGGCAACGCAAAAGGCTGCACTGGCAGGCATGGAAGGCACTATAAGCAAGGGCATTGAAGATGCGACAGAGCTGATGATCGATACACTAGCGCATCTGGAAGTGGCAATCGATTATCCTGAGGAGGACATTGAACCTCAGGCGTATATGGAAGTGCTCCAAACAATCGAAAATGTCGAGGGCATTATAAACCCTCTTATTGATACAAAAGACTCAGGAAAGATTCAGCGTGAAGGTTACAGAGTTGCTATTATCGGCGTGCCGAACGTCGGCAAATCATCACTGCTTAATGCGCTACTCGGTCAGCAAAGAGCAATCGTAACGGATATAGCAGGCACAACACGCGATTATATAAGAGAATACTACGCAATTGGCGGAATTCCGTTTGTTATAGTAGATACGGCAGGCATACACAATCCTGGTGATATTATCGAGGCAGAAGGCATTGATAGATCTATTGCCGAGTCCGAGAACGCCGACTGTATACTGTTCATGGTTGATGCGTCAAAACCGCTTGGCGATGCGGACAAGCATATTAACGAACTGGTTTCGGGCAAGAATGTTCTGCTTGTAGTAAACAAGATTGATGTTAGTCAGACCAGTGATGAGATAAAAGCGCTGGGGCATGAGTACGCCGAGATAAGTGCTAAAAATGGCATTGGAATCGAAGAACTTAAAAAAGCGTTATACGATAAAGCTATGCAGACTTTTAGGGGCGACAGCTCACAGGCGACTATTAACGCGCGTCAGGCGGACATGCTGCTCGGTTGCAAAAGAGCACTCGAGTCTGCAAAAGAGCAAGTTGAGCTGTGCAGTGATGCCGAGTGCATTTCAATCGACTTAAATGAAGCGCTGTTCTATCTTCTAAGCGTTGTAGGCAAAGCTCTCGACGAAAAAATTATCGATAGAATATTCGAAAAATTCTGCTTGGGGAAGTAACAAAGAACATTTTGGAGACGCTGTCTCCAAGCCTCTGCCAAAGGGATGTATCCCTTTGGAATCCCAACGTAGAGTTATAATATTAATATATTCACGTTTCTTTTGCTTCTTTTCTTAAAGAAAAGAAGTGGGGGTATGGGGATGAAATCCCCAAAAAAGACCTCTGCCAAAGAGAAGCATCACTTTGGAAACCCAGCGCAGAGTTATAATATTAATATTTTCGCGATTCTTTTGCTTCTTTTCTTAAAGAAAAGAAGTAGGGGCAAGGGGATGAAATCCCCATAAACCCCCCCACCATTAGAAAGATTATAATTAGATTTAATATAAAGAGGGATACATATGCAGACATACAAATCTTATGACGTAGATGCCGTGGTAGTAGGCGCTGGTCATGCAGGGTGTGAGGCGGCACTAGCGCTTGCTAGGCTGGGACTAAAAACTATTATTATGACAGTTAATCTAGACGCGATTGCGCTTATGGCGTGCAACCCTGCTATAGGTGGCACGGCAAAAGGGCATCTCGTTCGTGAAATAGATGCGCTGGGTGGACAGATGGGTATCAACGCTGATGCGGCAATGCTCCAGATGAAAATGCTGAACCTGTCAAAAGGTCCAGCGGTTTATTCGCTGCGCGCGCAGGAAGACAAAAAGCTCTATACGCAGACAATGAAAGAAACGCTAGAGAACCAAGAAAATTTGATAGTACTGCAAGCAGAAGCTGCTAAGATTATTGTAGAGGACGGCAAAGTCTGTGGCGTTGAAACGGCTACAGGCGCTGTGATAAGCGCTAAAGCTGTCGTTCTTGCTACAGGCGTTTATCTAAAATCGCGTATAATTATTGGCGAATATATAAAGCATTCAGGTCCATCAGGGCTAGCTTCGGCAGATCTTCTAACGGAATCGCTAATAGAAAATGGCCTAAAAGTATTAAGGTTCAAGACAGGTACGCCTGCAAGAGTGGATAGACGTTCTATCGATTTTAGCAAGATGACGATACAGGAAGGCGACGATCCAATCGTTCCGTTCTCGTTCATGACTGACAACCTGGATTTCAAGCAGACACCGTGCTATCTTGCGTATACCAACGAAAGAACACATGCGATAATAAGAGCTAACCTGCACAGATCACCGCTTTATGATGGCACGATACAGGGCAAAGGACCAAGATACTGTCCGTCTTTTGAAGGCAAAGTAGTTACGTTTGCGGACAAAGAAAGGCATCAACTTTTCGTTGAGCCGGAAGCTATGCACACTAACGAAGTGTATATGCAGGGCATGTCATCCTCATTGCCTGAAGAAGTACAGCTAGCATTTTTAAGAACGATAGAAGGTCTTGAAAACTGCGTTGTCATGAGGACAGGCTATGCGATTGAGTATGATCTTATAGATCCAAAACAGCTAAAACCGTCACTCGAAGTGAAGTTTATAGATTCGCTCTTTGCAGCGGGGCAGATAAACGGTTCATCCGGCTACGAAGAAGCAGCAGCGCAAGGCATTATTGCAGGCATAAACGCCGCTATGAAAATAAAAGGGCAAGATCCACTTGTGCTTTCAAGAGATGAAGCGTATATCGGCGTACTTATAGACGACCTTGTAACTAAGGATCTGGAAGAGCCGTATAGGATGATGACCTCAAGAGCTGAATACAGATTACTGCTAAGGCAGGACAATGCAGATCTAAGGCTTACAGAATACGGCAGACGTATAGGTCTTGTTAGCGATGAGAGATATGCTAGATACATTGCTAAAAAAGAAAAGACGGAAAGCGAACTAGCCAGATACTCAAAAACAGTACTTTCGCCAAAAGGACCTGTTGCTGATATTCTCACTTCTTTAGGCCAGAGCATACCGCAAACTGGTATTACTCTTGAAGAGCTGTTAAGAAGACAGGGAGTCACGTATGATGATGTAATAAAGCTTGACCCACAAAGTGCAGACAACGATCCGCAGGTTCGTGAGCAGATAGCAGTTTCTATTAAATATAAAGGATATATAGATAAGCAAATTGCTCAGGCTAAAAGACAAAAGTCTATGGAGAATATGAAACTACCAGAAGAAATTGATTATAAAGATATTGGCGGACTAAGACTTGAGGCGGCAGAAAAGCTTAATATTGTTAAACCGCTAAACCTTGGACAAGCGTCTCGTATTTTAGGAGTTTCGCCAAGCGATATATCAGTACTTATGGTATATCTTGAAAAACAAAAAAGAGAAAAATCTTTTAGCAGAGCACAATAATAACAAAAACTTTTTGCGCAAAATAAGTTGTATGCAGGCTATGAACGGAATTTTTTGAAGAATAGCAAGCATACAATTTTTGTGTCTAAAAACAATCAAAAATAAATACAAGAAAATAGCGATCTTGGATAAAATATTAGCAAGAAGTTGTTAAACTGTCCTCTAGTATGCTTAAAAACAAAAAAATACGTGTATAAAAGCCTTAATTAAGGTAATTTTAACTATAATAGGTAAAAGTGTGTTAAACTAAACATAGTATGTGAATTTTTATGTGAACGCACTAGAGAGAATACGAAATAAAGGCAAAAGCTTTTAATATAAGAAAGAGGTAAAAATGGAGAAAAAACAATTTTCAGAGTTAGGTATTTCACCGCAAATACAACAGGCAGTCAACGATATGGGTTATGAGGAAGCTACAACGATCCAAGCACAGAGCATCCCAATAATCATGTCGGGCAAAGACGTAATAGGACAGGCACAAACAGGAACTGGTAAAACAGCTGCGTTTGGTATTCCTGCCATTGAACTGGTGGATACAAGGGTATCAAGACTAACGCAGGTACTTATACTGTGCCCAACACGTGAACTTGCAGTGCAAGCATGTGACGAAATAAGAAAATATGCCAAGTACACAGAAGGCATTAAAACAGTGCCTATCTATGGCGGACAGCCAATAGACAGACAGATAAAACTACTAAAAGCAGGAGCACCAATAGTCGTTGGTACACCTGGCCGTATCATGGATCTTATGAGAAGACATGTGCTTAAGCTAAACCATCTGAAGATGATCGTATTAGACGAAGCAGACGAAATGCTTAACATGGGCTTTAAGGAAGACATTGAGACAATACTAACTGAAGTACCTGAAGAAAGGCAGACAATTCTATTTTCAGCTACGATGTCACCAGCGATTCTTAAAATCACAAAGCAGTTCTTAAAAGATCCAGAATTTATTAAAACTGTGCATCAACAACTTACAGTATCATCAACAGAGCAGTACTACTTTGAAGTGCCAAAGGGCAAAAAGCTCGACGTGCTTTGTAACTCGCTGGACGTTTACAATCCAAAACGCTCTATCGTTTTCTGCAACACCAAAAGACAGGTAGAAGAGCTTATTGGTGAAATGCAAACAAGAGGGTATTTAGTGGCAGGTCTGCATGGCGACATGAGGCAGGTAGCTAGAATGCAGGTGCTTAGTTCGTTTAAAGCAGGCAAGATAGACGTACTTATAGCTACAGACGTTGCAGCAAGAGGCATAGACGTTGAAGACGTTGAAGCGGTATTTAATTATGATATACCTCAAGACGAGGAGTATTATGTACATCGTATAGGCAGAACTGGCCGTGCAGGTAAAACTGGCACAGCGTATATGTTTGTAACCGGCAGAAGTCAGCTTATGGCTATTAACCAGATACAAAGATACACAGGCAAGAAGATAGCTCTAAAAGCACTGCCAACAAGCGCTGATATATTCGAAACAAAGCAGAACAAAATACTGCATGATATAAAGAAGGCACTTGAAGGCGAGCCAGTATCTGAGTACACAGAGATAATCAATTCGCTGATGGCAGAGGACTACACATCTATTGATATCGCAAACGCTCTAATTAAAATATTATTTAAAGATAAGAAATCTAAAAAAGATAAAATTGAGAAGCTAGATAAAATAGAACGTTTTGACAGACCTGATAGGTTTGACAAAGGCGATAGATTCGATAAAGGCAGATTTGACAAGGGCACACCTTATGGCAAAAAAGATAAGCCGACTTTTAAGAGAAACAACAATGGTTCGCTTGATGACGTGCCAGCTGAAGAAGGCATGGCTAGATTCAAGATAAACGTTGGCAGACACCACAGCCTGCAAGTAAACATGGTACTTGGTGCAGTTGCTGCTCAGACTGGGCTACCAGGCAAGTCAATAGGCAGGATAGACCTTGGTGAAAAAGCCAGTTATTTTGAAGTGCCACTAGAGGATGTTAAAACTGTAATTAACACAATGGATAGTTGCAGGATTAAAGGTATACCAGTTAAAACAGAATTATTAACAAAATAATTTGTTAGGTAAGTAAAAAAGAGCGCAGTCTGCGCTTTTTTTATATAGAAAATTTGATTTAATATAGTATTATTATAGTAGGCTATTAAAATTTTATGGAGGCTCTGCCTCCAAACCTCCGCTTCTTTTCTTAAAGAAAAGAAGGAAAAGATGTGTTGAGAAATTATTAAATCAATTATATTCTATTGGAGGGGATTCCCAAGGGATACATCCCTTTGGTGATGGTTTGGAGGCAAAGCCTCCAAGGTAGATTAATTAAAATAAATAACCAGTTATGAAAGGGTTTATATGGAATTATTAAAAAATGAAGCACAAAAGCAAGGTGTTATGTTAACACAGGACATGCTAGGCAAATACGAAACGTATGCCAAAAAGCTTATAGAAGCTAACGAGGTTATGAACTTAACAACAGTCGTGGATATGGAAGGCATACAGCTACGGCATTTTTACGATTCGCTGTCGCCACTGTTTTTTGGCATTATTAAAAACGGAGCTAGTGTAATCGATGTTGGAACGGGTGCTGGCTTTCCTGGCTTGCCGCTTAAAATAGCTAGAGACGATATATCGCTTACGCTTTCGGATTCGCTTAATAAACGCTTAGAGTTTTTGAAGAGCGTCACAAAAGAAATCGGCATAAATTCTCAAATTGTGCACGCAAGAGCAGAAGATTTGGGTCAGGATAAAGCGCATAGAGAGCAGTATGATGTGTGTGTTTCACGTGCAGTTGCACCTCTAAATGTGCTTGCAGAGCTTACAATTCCGTTTGTAAAAATAGGAGGAATCTGCATATATTACAAAGGAAAAACAGCGGACGAAGAGCTTAATTCTGCCAAAAAAGCTATAGAAGAGATGGGCGGACGCTATAAAGAGACAAAATGCTACGAAGCCCAAGGTACGGCATTTTATCTCATAATCTGCGAAAAAATTCGGCAAACACCGCAAAAATATCCAAGAAAAGCAGGTCTACCTAAAAAGTCTCCTTTATAATTGCAAAACTAATTATAATACGGGATTTTGCATTTTCAAAAAAACTTTTTACAAATAAGCACGAATAAAGTCTAATATTCTGAACGAGGAAGGGAAATGGCATTAAATAAAGAATTAAGAGTTTATATTAAAGTTTACAAAAAGAAAACTCGTTGTTTGGAGTGTAATGCAATGTTTAACAAGAAACCTGACATATCTGATAAGTTTAACTCGGATAGAGAGATAATGGATTTGCCAATTGAAAATGTTATACCCAACCCGTATCAGCCCAGACGTGTTTTTGTTGAAGAAAAGATAGACGAGCTTGCAAAGTCTATTAACCAATATGGGCTCATTCAACCTATTGTTGTGCGCGAGCGTAAAGATGGATTGTTCGAGCTTGTGGCTGGTGAACGCAGGTTAAGAGCTAGCAAAAAGCTAGAGCATACTACCATAAAAGCGATAGTTATGTCTGCTGGCGAGGGTGATAGTGCTGTTATTGCCTTAATAGAAAACATACAGAGAGAAAACCTGCACTTTATGGAAGAGGCAGAAGCGTACGAAGCTCTTTTGAAGGATCACGGAATAACACAAGAGGAGCTGGCAGCAAGACTTGGTAAAAACCAGTCTACTATAGCCAACAAGCTACGTATACTGCGTTTGCCCGATTATGTAAAAGAGGCGGTTATCTCAAACAGGCTGACAGAGAGGCATGCAAGAGCACTGCTTAGGCTACATGACGAGCAGAGCCAGCTTAAGCTTGTTGATACGATAAGAAAAAAGAATTTGTCCGTTAAAGTGACAGAAGAGCTAGTTGAAAGACAGCTACAAACTTTATACGAAACGAAACCGAAAGCTCAGACGGGCAAGCTTATAAGAGTTCTAAGAGATTATCGAATATTTTTGAACTCTATAAAAACAGTCATAATGCAGATGAAAGAGGCCGATATCGATGCTCAGTTCAAGCAGTATGACGAAGAAGGATGCGTGCGTATAGAAATTATTATAAATAAGCCAGGTTCATCCCACCTGACAGCACAAGCGGAAGAGGTCAATTCCCTGTAATCTTCCGAGAACCCCCTAATAAAAAGCCTGCCCCCTCAGGCTTTTTATTTTTGCGCTTTTTAGGGACGCTGTTATTTGTGAGGGCTTTGCCCTCACACTCCCACTTCTTTTCTTAAAGAAAAGAAGCAAAAGATATGTAGAGATTATATTTATGCAAACATCGGTTCAACGGTCTGCTTGGTAGACTATATCCAAGCACTTTTACATAAAAGCAAAGATTACAAAAATATTAATAATTTTTAGATGGGATTCCAAAGGGATGCATCCCTTTGGCAGAGGTATGGAGACGGAGTCTCCATAGGCTTGTTTACGCGCTAAGGTTTTTAGGGACGCTGTCGTATTTGTGAGGGTTTCACCCTCACACTCCCACTTCTTTTCTTAAAGAAAAGAAGGAAAAGATATGTATAGTGTTTATTGTTGCTTGTTGAAAAATTCTCTAGCTTAAACAGGACTAAAGGCAAGTATACAGAAAGGACGAAACGGCTATTGATATTATTTCTATTCATCGATCCAACAGGATGTTGGTCAATCCAACGGAACGTTGGCCGGTCCAGCAGGATGCTGGCCTTTTGCAGAGGTATGGAGACGGAGTCTCCATAGGCTTGCTTGTGACGGCTAAAGTGTTTTGGGGACGGAGCTCCCATATAATATAACAAACAAAAAAAGCAGCATGTTAGCCGCTCCTATCAAATAACCATAAATATTAGGTGCTCAGAGTCTTTGTGAAAAGCATAAATAACAAACGCAGTAAGGAAAAAACCTCTGTGGATGCATTTTTATATTAAATTCTGTTAGTGCCCTTAATGTCGTCCACTTAAAACGCCGCTAATCCCAACCTCAAAGAATTCGCCCAATTTTTCAAGAGTTTCAATATCGGGTGTAGTTTTATTTCTTTCCCAATTTGAGATTGCTTGCCTTGTGACATGCAATTTATTGGCTAATTCTAATTGGGACCAGTTCTTGCTCTTTCTTAGACGAATTATGTTTTCGCCAAGTGTAGTCATTTTAATAAAACACACCTCCCATATTTAAAGAATAACAAAACGGTAACAGGGTTTCCACATATAGTTAACATAACAGCGCAACAATTTGTTGCTTTTTTAGTTTGGTATTTAAACAATAAAGTTATACTAATAAAAAAAGTAGAAATGGCAAATAGCCACTTCTAATAAAATACTATATAAAAAATGAGATTAACCAGTGAGAACGCTGGCTTTTTTTGGGATGCTGTTATTTGTGAGGGGTTTACCCTCACACTCACACTTCTTTTCTTAAAGAATAGAAGGAAAAGATATATATGGATTAATTGATATTGACAAAACATATATGATAGAACATAATTATATCGTGGCACGATATTATCAGCACACGATATAATTTAGGAGGTGTCTTATGAAAAATAAAGAAATAATTAAATTGATTATGGAAAATCAGAAAAAAGCAGACATGATAGTCCATGAAAATTATCATTCACTGACGCAAAAATATGACTTGAGTCTTGATCAGTTTCATCTATTATTAGAGCTCGATGAACTAATGCTAGATTTGGAAAACGAAACTCAAGCGCCTACGATAGGAGCTATTGCCAAAAATGTAAATGTATCGCAAAATACAGTATCAGAGAGGATAACGAGGCTTGAAAAAAAAGAGCTTGTTCAACGTATTGAGGATAATAAGGATAGGCGAGTAAGCCACGTTGTTTTGACTAAAAAAGGCAAAGAGTTATTGAAGTCGATCAACAAAGAAGCTGAGACAGATTTTGTAAAAACTGCTCTTTCAAGAATGACAGTAGATGAATTAAAAGATTTTCTTAGGTGCTATGAAAAATTAATTTATAATATGTCGTTTATTAATAAAACCGATAAGGGAGATGTTGAATGTGGAAAATGAAAAAATTACAGATTATATAGATCAGCTATACGAAAAAAAAGCATTCGTAAAGAAAGAAAGCTTTACATCTTATATGCAGCTTAAGAAATATATACCTACAGTAAACGATCAGGAGGCTTGTTTTCTAAGGCTACTGATACGACTCATTAAGCCCCGAAAAATACTTGAAATAGGAACAAGCGTAGGGTTTTCCACTGCGTCGATGGCTCTTGCTGCAAAAGAATACGGAGGAAGAATAACCACTATAGAATTTGATGATAAAGCGGCAGATCAGGCCGAAAGAAATTTTATAAAAACTGGAGTATCAGATTATATCAATATTTTAAAAGGAGATGCTGTAAAGATCCTACATGACCTTAATGATACTTATGATCTTATATTTCAGGACGTTGATAAAAGATTATATCCTGTACTGCTTGATGATTGCATAAGACTGCTAAATAAAAATGGAGTGCTATTGTCTGACGATGTTTTATTCCCTGTCATAGAGCTTGATGAGATATGGAACAATCAAATAGAACCGATAAGTGAGTATAATAAAAAAATCATTAGCCACTCTCAGCTTGAAAGCGTTCTTCTACCTATTGGTGACGGGATAATGATGTCTGTCAAAAAATAAAACCACTTAATTCTGCAAAGAACTAAAGCGGTTTTCAATTAATTTTTTATCTATACAATTCGAATCTTTTGTTTCTTTTCTTTAAGAAAAGAAACAGAGGTATGGAGACGGAGTCTCCATGTAATCTTTATATAGTTTTACCTAAAACAATACTCAGATCTGCGAACTTTTGCGGTGGGAGAGCTTCGGCTCTTAGTTTTGGGTCTATGCCAGCCGCTTCGAGCACGGCTGTAGCGGATTCTCTATCTAACTGGAACGGTCCATTTGTTAGATTGTTCAGTATCGTCTTGCGTCTCATGGCAAAGCAACAACGGACAGCTTTATCAAAATAGCGTTCGTCTATTTGAAACTCTGGCTTATCTAAAAGTGAAATACGGATAACACTTGAATTGATTTTCGGCTGTGGGTAGAAGCAGGTTGGAGGAACATTGAACAGCTTTTCTACTTTCGCATAAAGACTGATTGCGATTGTTAGCGAGCCATACGCTTTTGTGCCTGGTTTAGCGCTCATTCTGTCCGCAACTTCTTCCTGCACCATAATGACGATATCATCTATACAGTCTTTCTGTTTAAGAAGCGACATAATAATAGGCGTTGAGATGTAGTAGGGTAGGTTTGCACAGACACTGTATTTCTGCCCTTCAAAAAACGTCTTTTGCAGAGCCTCAAGGTCTGACTCTAAAACATCCTCGTGCATAATCTGCACATTTTCATAGGTAGCAAGTAGCTCTTGCAGTAGCTTGACCATGCCACTGTCTATCTCTATAAGCGCAAGCTTATCTGCATGCTTGGCTAAATAAAGTGACATTGCACCAGCGCCAGGTCCTATTTCAAGTATGTTTTTCGTATCACCCGAAAGAGCCGAATCGGCAATGTTTTGCACGACGTTATTATCTATAAGGAAATTCTGCCCGAGCCTTTTGTTCGGGCTAAGATTGTTTTTGCGTAGTGATTTTATAAGATCTGTAGGCGAAGTTGGTTGCATATTTGTTTCTTCCTTTGCATGCGAATTTTGCTGCTTGTACCTAGTATACAGAAATACTGTGGTTTTTAAAAGGTAAAGTGTTTTACTTAAGAAATAATGATGAAAATGGCGTGTGAAAAGAGCAAAATTAAGTCGAATATACTTAGTATAATCAAACACTGAAAATTTAATTATAAAAATACCGTCCAAAAGGCTTTATTACCTGAGTAAAGTACTTATTTTTATTTTTTTCAAAAGATGCTATAATAAATTAAATATGTCTATCATAAAATACAAAAATTGAGTGTGGTGAAGTTATGTACTACAGGCAGGACAAGAAGAGAAAACGCAAAAAAACACAAAGCTCATTTTATTTGCCATTTGATCTACCCAACATACCGTTTAAGCTGATAGGAATGGTTCTTTTAGCTTTGGTCGTTATTGCAGGTGGTTATTGGTATTTCACCAAGAACAAAACTTCAAGTCTTGATGGTAGTATTAAGTCAGCTCCTTTTGCCAGCTCTGATCTATATTCTGCTGGAGATAACAACGTATTTTATATTAAAGATGGCACATTACATGTTCTTGATTCGAATTTGTCCGAGAAGACTAGCGTTCAGCTAACCGTTAAGGGCGAGGATTTAGAAATCACAAGCGTTGAGAATGTCTGCATAGCTTACAACAGCTCATACGTTCAGGTGCTAAATACTGGCGGTTCTTCTTTGTTTTTAAAAGAATTTAATAGTGATGTTGACACAGTTCATGCTTCAAAAAGCTATGTTGGCGTACTAAGAAACTACGACTCAGAAAAGAAACAAACGACAATAAATATATACGATTATACTGGCAAAGAAGTAGATAAAGTAACGCTTAGTAACCAGTATGTGTTCAATTTTGGATTCTCCGAAGAAGCAACGAATATGTGGATACTTGCTATAGATACATCTAGCGCAACTCCGATATCTAAAATAACTAACTACAACATAAAAGATAAAACAACAACAGGCGTTGTGCCTGTATCTGGGCAGATAATAAGCAATGTACGCCTAACAAGCAAAGAGTTTTATATGATAGGCCAGACGCACTCAATGTGCTATTCGTATATTGGTGATCAGGTTGAAAGCAAGACGTTCCTCATATACGGCTTTAAGTATTTGGATTCGGACTTTAGTAGCAAAGGCGCTTTTGCCGCTGTGTTTGCACCCAATACTAGCACGACTTACTCTAATCTTAGGATTTTAAACGGGGCCGCTACGCCAGTGAACATTCAGCTTCCACCATCGGTAACGGATGCGTGCATATATGGCGATAATATATTTGTCTTTGCTGGCAAAACGATTTACAAATACAGTTTATCCGGCAGCAAGACTGCAACCTATGACATGAAATATGACATAACCAATGCAAAGAGAATTGGGGATTCACCTTTTATACTTCTTGAAACATCAGAGGGAGTTAAGGTATTAAATGCGAAATAACGCAGATTTTACTCGGGGGGACTTAAATGAACATAATTGACATTGCGATACTTGTAATACTGTTTGCTTTTGTAATAATGGGGCTCTATCAAGGGTTTACTGTTTCTATACTTAGCACTATTTCCTATATACTATCGTGGGTGCTGGCTTGGCTTTTCTACCCAGTACTTGCTGGGATATTCAAAAGCGGTGGAGTATATACAGCTATACTTAATCTTTCAGACGGCGCTCAAAGATTATCCAGCATAGATCTTTCCAAAACACCTATAGCAAGTCTTGATACATCGCAAATCACTCAGCTATTAAGTAGTGCTAAACTGCCTGAACCTTTTAACTCGGCGCTATCAAGTAATATACAGTCTGCGGCATTAAGCTCGCAGAACCTTACAACTGTTGGTGATTATTTCAACAGCACAATAGCAATGGTGCTAACAAACATACTGTGCTTTATAATAATATTCATTGTGCTTCGCATAATATTTTCTATAATAATCAGTGCTACAAAGTACGTTGTAAGATTGCCAGTACTAAAGCAAACGGATACATTGCTGGGCGGTGCTTTCGGGTTTGTCCGCGGTGCATTGTTCCTGTTTATAATATTTATGCTTGTACCTGTGTTCCTTGCAATGTTCCCAATCGACAAGGTTCAAGTACTGGTGGACACGTCCGTTTTTGCAAAAATATTCTATAGTGGCAATTTGTTTTTATCGTTAATTCGACCAATTATCTAAAGAAAGGACAAATCCGCTTATTTTCTGGGAAATATAGCGCCTATACTTTATTATTTAGCAAATGCGTAATATAACAGCTAAATAATAGCAGTATCTGCGCTTTTGTTATTATATATAAAAAAATATTAAGTTTTTTAATAGAAACACCAAAAATATTGAAAGTCACAACGAAATTGTATAATATAGACAACAGCTGAACACGTTCGCAGCATGGTGAGCGTTATATTATATAAGCTGGTTAGGACCTTTACATAAGAAGAGGTAACATAATGACCATAATAAAAAGGTATGATGAAAAAGACGCAATAGAGCAAGCTGCACAGATATTAAAAAGTGGTGGGCTTGTTGCTTTCCCGACAGAAACGGTTTACGGGCTGGGAGCTAATGCACTAGACGGATCTGCTTGCAAAAAGATATTTGTAGCAAAAGGCAGACCGCAGGATAATCCACTTATCGTTCATGTTAGCGATTACGACATGCTTAAGGACATAGTAAAGAGCATACCAAATGGCGCAAAAGAGTTAATGGATGCGTTTTGGCCAGGACCGCTTACAATCGTATTCGAAAAAAGCGAAACGATCGCAGACGCAGTAAGTGCAGGGCTTAGCACTGTTGCAGTACGCATGCCGAGTGATCCAGTTGCTCTTGAAATCATAGCAAAAAGCGGAGTGCCGATAGCTGCACCTAGTGCAAACAGATCTAAAAGGCCGTCACCGACAAAAGCACAACATGTTGTACATGATCTTGATGGGCGTGTAGACATGATAGTTACTGGTGAAGATTGTCAAGTTGGGCTAGAATCCACGGTTATTGCAATTGAGGGTAGGCAGGTTACGATACTAAGGCCTGGTGCCGTCACAAAAGAAGATATTGAGAGCATATTATCAAATGTTAAAGTAGATAGAGCTGTTTTACATGAATATAGTGGTGGCAAAGTGGCTTCACCTGGCATGAAGCACACACACTATGCACCAAACGCAGAGGTTTATGTCATAAGCTATGACAGTGATGCAAGTGTTATGGCGCAAAAAGTTAGTAGGTATTTAAAACAATACAAAGAGTTTGGCAAGAAATGTGTTGCGCTTGTTTCAAAAGAAACGGCAGAGTATCTTGGAGGAGAAAAACTATATATTCTTGGCTCAAGAGAAGACGAAAACGAAATGGCGAAGGAATATTATTCGGCACTACTGGCTCTTGAGGGCAGTGCTGATATCATACTCGTTGAAGCCATGCCAGAGAGTGGCATTGGTCTAGCGTATATGAACAGGGTACTACGTTCGGCATCGTTTAAGATATTAGATTAAACAAACGAATGTTTGCGATATTGTACTAAGGGTATATTTTATGTATAGAAAAAATAATACATAACTATATAGGAGGTTCCCTTAACAAATACCAAACAAGCATTTGAATATTTGTTTGGCGTATTCAACGGAGGTTTTTATGGAAGTATTATTTATCTGCACAGGAAATACGTGCAGAAGTCCGATGGCGCAAGCCCTTTTAAGGAAGGCACTAGCTGAAAACGATATAAAAGAAGTGAAAGTATATAGCGCAGGCACATTTGCAATTCACGGTGAAGAGGCTTTGGCAAACGGAATTACAGCTATGAAAAAGAAAGGCATTAATAATAGCGAACATAGATCAAGACGTTTAAGTGAACAAGATCTATATAATGCTGATTATGTATTTGTCATGGATGAGCACAACTATGAATACATAGAAGTGAAATATCCACAGTATCTTGGGAAAACGCATATGCTAAGTCAATATGCTGGGCTAGGTGATACTATACCGGATCCGTATCACATGGAACAATCGGTATATGACAGCTGTGCAGACACGCTTGAGCAGTGTATTGATGTTATAGTAAAAAAACTAAAGAATAGATAATTTGTGATGTGTAAACCTCCCAAAAATTGGACATACTGATTGTATAAATCCAAAATTGGGAGGTTTTATTATGAACCTAAGTTACAGAAGTATTGTGGGGCCACTTATGGGAATGGCCTTGGCGAGCGTTATTGTTATTCTATTTCCTGTTGCCGTTCTTTATTTTTTCACGGCTATAGTGACACTATTAGTTCTTGTTGCGATGTATAACGAGAGTAGAAGATAATAATTGCTTGTATTAGGGCTTGCAGGGCACATTTGAGGGGGAATAGTGCGTTGCAAGCTTTTTTATTTGTGAAGGTTTTTGTGGCTGGAGTTAGGGGTTGGCTCCGCAAGCGTCGCTGAAGTGTCTCTGTAAGTGAATTTAGAGCGTCCCTGTGAGAGCCGTTGGAGGCAGTGCATAAGCGTTGTGCGTTTACTTGATGCTGCGTATCTAAGTTCGCTCTCTTCGTACTTTTTTAGAAAAAGTACCAAAAATCGCCGACCACGCTACATCCGAAAAATGCAATTCCAAACGCTCGCGCTGGTTTTATAAATCGCCTTTAAGTTTGCTACAGCTCGGCTTATAAGTTTGCAAAAAGCAAAGCTTGTTGTTTTCTTCCATGCTACAGTTTTTAACAGGAGACTTAAAGGCTCTATAAAACATTTTATCGCTCGCGTAGGCAGGTCGCATTTTTCTTCTTCCGCTTGAGGTCGGCTTCTTTTTTGGGTAGAGCTTTGGAGTGGAATTTGAGGAGCAGGAAACAAGGCTTTAAGGGTATTAAAAAAGCCAAGAGGTGGTCTTGGCTTTTGCTAGAGTATATTTAGTTATTTATTAAGATGCCAAAGGAGTATTTGTAAAAAACAAGCTATGCTTGGTGGCGGAGGTCTTGACCTCTTAGTTCGAGAATATAAGTGCTTTTTTGATCGGTTAGGCGTGAAAAGATTCTGTCGCCATAGCGCTCTTGCAGTTCATTTAGCCCGAGGTTAGTCGAGTAGAGCGTGTGCATATTGTTTGCAGTGCGCTCATTTATAATCGAAAACAGATGCTCAACTGTAACGTTTTTAATAAACGGCTCGCTACCAAGATCGTCTATTATAAGAAGATCAGCAGTGAAAAACTGTTCTTTGTCGTTTGTTTTGGCTTGGTTTTTAAATGATGCTAAAAGTCTATCGACCATATTATACGCAGTAGTTTTCAAAACGGTATAACGATTATTCAGCACTTCTTTAGCGACTGAATTTAGCAAAAATGATTTACCAAGACCAGTTTTGCCTATAAGCAGAATGTTTCGTTTTTCAGTGTTTGGGAACGACTCTGCGTATTTTTTGCAGACGTTTTTGATTTTCACGGTGTGCTGGCGCTGGTTTGTTTTCCCTATAGGTGTTTTGGGGATGATTTGCTCGTTAAACGTTTCAAAGCTTTCGCCCGTGTCTTTCATACCACTACGTTCTATCAGCGCTTCTATGTATTTTTGCTTTAGGCACGAACACATTTGACCGTTTATATAGCCTGTATCGCCGCAAGCGTCGCAGTCAAAGTGAGGAGCTATTGCATCTGGGTAGATGTTTTTTTCTTTTTGGAGTGCGTTGATTTTATTTTCAAGAGCATCTATCTCGCTTTCAAGGCGAGCCTGCTCGGGTGCATTACCATTAAGCTGAGCGAACCCGTGCGCAAAGAAAAGCTCTGTTTGAGCGTCGCATAGTTTAAACAGCTCATCATCAGAAACTATTAAATCAGACCGCATTTTTTCTGCGTCTTTTATAGCGGCCTCTCGTTTGAGTCTATATTCAACAAGTAGCGCATTTAATATATCTCGGTTCATCTATTAGTCCTCATCATCAAAATCATGGATAAGCTTTGCAAAGTCTGTCTCGCTATAACTGTGCTGATCGTAGGATTTTGTTGTAGTAGTGCGTGCAGGCGAGCTGTGTTCTTTTTTTAGAGCATTTTTTGCAAGTGAAACGCTATTGATACCGCTAATACGCCAGTTTTGCAGTATGCCGTCAATCTTTTGCAGTTTGTTGTTTTGAGTAACAACCTGTTCTGCCGCAAGTAATATTAATTCTATTGGAAGCTTCCAAAGAGTTGTCCATTTAGTGTACAGTGTGCGAGCTGAAGGTGAGATGCTTGTGTCAAGCCCTGCTCTTTCGTAGACAACTTGCAAGTCGTCGTTTAAAATATCTTTCTGTTTCATCTGCGCTTTTATAAGTTCTGGCGAAACTAAGCCACTTGTAAGATAATCTTTTAGCTTAGTATCAAGAGCTCTAATTGCCTTGTTGCCCTCGAGTATGCACTGCGAGGTGGCAAGCAATACTGCATCATGCGAAAATTTCCATTCGGTAGTCCATTTATCGTACATGTCTTTGTACGTTTTGTTTGGGGTGGATCTAATGCCAAGCTCAAAAAGAACTTCACTAAGACCTTCTTTATATTTGCTATCGCCACTTCTGGAAGCGCTTATATCGTTCTTGGTAAAAAGCCCTTTTTTGTAGTAGCCGTGCAGTATTGTATCAAGATAGGCAAAAGAGGGAGAAGTCGTTTTTGCGGTGTCAAAGCAGGCTTCAAGTATTGCGTCTTTGCTAAAGCCCCACTGATTTATCCATTTTTCATACAGTGCTTTTTCCGCTTCGGATGGCATTTTGTATACGCCGATAGCTTTTAGCACTTCTCTCGCTTCGGATTTTTTTGCGTTTTGAAACTCTGCGTATTCCTGAGCTTCTTCGATCGTCGTAAGACCCATTTCAGACCAGGACTGAGCTACTTTGCTGATATAGGCGAATGATATCTTTTCGCCTTTTGAACTAACCATATAAGAGGCTAGATATATTGCTGTTTCCACAGGTAGACCATATACTTCGATCCACTCATCAGCTTTTTCGTAGTCGCTACGCGAAAGCTCTTTTGTGGAAAAGATCGCTTGAAGCTCACTATGATAATGCTTATATTCGGACAGCTCTTTTGGCAGATTGTCTTCATCATAATCCGAGTCTTCGTAATCCAAGTCTTCTTCGTATTCTTTAACAGGCTCTTTTTTGGCAGTACGGACGGACAACCTTCTTACTTTTGACTGCTTTTTTGCGGACTCTTTACTGTACTGATCGTCCATATTAAATGAAAGCGCAGAGTTGCTCATAGCTTCGAAATAGCCTAGAGCTTTTAGTACGGTATCTTTGTTTATATTTATTGCGTCTGCAATTTCATCTAGCGTAAAAGCAGAGCCGATGGAAGTTTGCTTGAGAAAGAGCATATAGACGTAGATTTTCACATAATCGCCAGGGATTTTCTTGATTTCGTTCTCAATAAATGACATAGAAATAGGTACTGTTCTATTATCCTTTTCATTGTTAAAGCGTATAACCACCGTGCACCCACTCCTTGAATTTCACATTATTCGTGTACTTACTAATATACCATAAATTGCTCATATAAAAAATGACAAATTAATATGATTTATCATTTAAAAAACGTATCTATTGCAAAAACACTTATTCAAATGGCGCAGAGAAAGAAATGAACGTGACATCAAAAAATGCATGAGAAGGCAAATAGAATTAGCAAGAGTAAAGGCGAATAATAAATTGGCTGAATTAACCATATACTAATACAGTAATAAAATAGCGGAGGAAAGATTATGCAATACGCTACAAAGATAAGGCGAATAGTAGCCGGAACATTAGCCGCTACGCTAATGTTTGTTTCTGGTTGTACGGCATCTAACAATTCAGCCACAACTAAGCCAACAGCAAGCGCAGCTACGGAAGCAAAATCGCTTATCAGCCAAGGCAAGATAGATTTAAACGGAACCGCTACGGCTACTGTTGATTTGACCAAAGACTCGCAAAAGAGAAATAAATACGTGCTGGAGCTAAGCCTCGATGTTAACCAAAAGACAATTACGGGCAAGCAGAGCGTATCGTATATAAATAATACGGACATATCATTAAGCGAAGTGTGTTTTCATTTATACCCAAACTCATTTAAGACAGAAGAAAAAGTGCCAGTAGCTAGCAGTGAGAAGAAGCAGGCGTATCCTAACGGATTTTCGTCCGGGTATATTACGCTGACATCACTAAAAGCTGGCGGCCAGAAAGCTAGTTTTACAATAACGGGAGAAGACTCCAGTGTACTAAAAGTTAAACTGCCTACTGCGCTTAAAAAAGCAGAGCGTGTAACATTTGAGTTTGAATACACGGTTAAACTGCCAAATTATCTTGGAAGATTTGGGTATGGAGAAAAGTCGTATAATCTATGCAACTTCTATCCAATAGCATCTGTATACGATGAGCGTGGCTTTAACAACGACCCGTACTACGAAGTAGGTGATCCGTTCTACAGCGATGTTGCTGACTATAGCGTTAAGCTTACTGTGCCATCAGGATTTACGGTAGCTACTAGCGGTGTGATAAAAAACGAAGAAAAATCGGGCAACAATAAAGTGCTAACAATCGAAGCTAATGCGGTTAGGGACTATGCAGCCGTTGTGAGCAATCAGTTTAAGTGTATAGAAAAAAAGGTAAATAATACAACCGTATACTCGTACTACTATGACTCTACGGACGATGCGTATGGAAAACTTGCGCTAACAACTGGAGCTCAGTCTATTGAGCTATACGAAAAGCTTTATGGAGATTACCCGTATAGCACGTTTTGTGTTGTGCAGACGGACTTTTACATAGGCGGTATGGAATACCCAAATATCATACTGATAGATCAGTCCTTATATGAAGGCGGAACGTATGGCGAAATGATACTAAAATACGTTATTGCGCATGAGACTGCGCATCAATGGTGGTACGCAATGGTTGGTAATAACGAAGTGCTTGAACCGTGGCTTGATGAAGCGCTCACGGACTTTACAACGCAGCTCTATTTCAGATACTATGAAACGGCGAAATACGCCGATGCGGTTTATGATGCGCAAGTAACATATCCATATACCTACTACAAAACGTATCTGAATGAGACACTTGCTAAAGTTGACAATACAACGAAACACTTTGGGCAAATGTATGTGGATATGCCAACATACTGGTACTATGATAATACTATTTACTCGATATTGGTTTATAGCAAAGGTGTTAAGATATTTGATGCAATACGTGCTGAGATGGGCGATCAAGCGTTTTTCACAGCGCTGCGTAAATACTACAGTGATAATGCACTTGGAAACGTGAGCAAGGATGATTTAATAAGCGCTTTTTCAAAAGCAAGTGGTAAAAACATGGCTGACTTTATAAACGGGATGCTCAGAGGAGATTTGCCTAGTGAGAAAGTAAAGACTATAAATACAACTTACATATATAAAATAGCAGCATAGAAGCTACAAGCTAATATATTTTAAAAGACTACCTTAGGGTAGTTTTTTTATTGTGGATAAGATGGGATTTTTAGAGCGACTCTGTAAGCGACTCTGTAGTCGTCTCTGGGAGCGTCTTTGAAGTGCTTTTGCAAGTGCCTTTGGGAGAGTCTCTGGGAGCGTCTTTGCCGGTCGGCTCTGTAGTCGGCTCTGTAAGCGACTCTGTAAGCGACTCTGTAAGCGACTCTGCAAGTGCCTTTGGGAGAGTTTCTGAGAGCGTCTTTGCAAACGACTTTGTGAGTGGCTTCGGAGGCTAGCGCATAAGCGTTGCGCATTTATTTTTTCTTGCGTATCTAAGTTCGCTTTCACTGTACTTTTTTAGAAAAAGTACCAAAAATCGCCGACTGTGCTCCATCCGAAAAATGCAATTCCACACGCTCGCGCAGGTTTTATAAATCGCCTTTAAGTTTGCTACAGAGCTATTTATTAGTTTGCAAAAAATAGAGCTTATGTTTTCTTCTCATGCTACAGTTTTTAATAGGTGACTTAAAGGCTCTATAAAACATTCTGCACGCTCGCGTAGGCAGGTTGCATTTTTCTCCTTCCGCTTAAGGTCGGCTTCTTTTTTGTTGGGGCTGGTCTTTGAGGGCGATGGATAGGTTAGGGTTGGGCGATGAATAGGTTAGGGTTGGGCTTTGAGGGTGGCTTTTGGGGTGATGGATAGATTAGGGCAGGGCTTTGGGGTGGCTTCGGGGTGATGAATAGATTAGAGCTGGTCGTTGAAGGTGGCTACGGGGTGAAGAATAGGTTAGGGTTGGGCGTTGCGGGTGGATTTGGGGGAGAATGTTGGGTGGGCTTTATGGAAGCCTTTGCAAATTCTTTGTAGCGTTTTTGTGAGCTTCGTTGTGAGCGCCTTTGAAGGTGCTGTTGGAGTGGCGTTGCGAGCGAAGTTGGGATGGTAAAGCTAAGGGATGATGCAAACTGTTATAGTGAAGTTCGTTAACATTTTAAAAAGAGGCGGGCATGGCAGAGATGCTTAAAAATGCTGTGTTGTTATCAATCTTATCTAGCGAAAACGCTAAAATGCTAGCTTGCTTAAGAAGTATGTCAGATGATAAGATAATGATAATAACTATTGATTTTATTTGTAGAAAAAGACAAAATAAAGTAAGCAAAATAGAGAAGCGAGGTTGCTATCTCTTTAATGGCTTAGGAGCTATTGCTATGGATTATATTAAAAGTCATAAAATACTTTCTGGAGCAGTCATCTTTATGGTGCTTCTTTCTGCGCTCTATTATTTTAGACTTACGCCACTTTCGAGCGATAGCAATCCTGCAAATGTAATAACTAAATATTATGAGAATTTATCTTACTTAAAGTATAGTGACAGCTACGAGCTTCTTTCTGCTTCTTCTCAAAAGAAAATTACTAAAGAAAATTATATGGAAAGATATAAGAATGTATACGATGCCATTGAGCTTAAGGGCATCACGTATTTAGATATCGTAAAAACAGGCGAGACGGATACGACGGCTGTCTACACCATGAAATATAAATACGCAACAGGAAAAGCTGGCGATATTGAAAACGAAATAAAAATCACTTTAGTTAAAGAAGGCTCAGTCTGGCGGATAACATATGCTCCCAACCTGATTTTTTCGGGTATGGAGGATAACGATACTGTTTCTGTATACTCAACTCAAGGCGTAAGAGGCGATATTATAACTCAAGATAAAACGGTGCTAGCTACAAACGTAAAAGGATATTCGCTATATGTTAACCCAAAAGAAATCACTAACAAAGAAGCGGCTGCGGCTGCAATAGCCAAAGTTACTAACACAAACGAAAGCAATCTATTAAAAAAGCTGCAATCGGACACTAGTTATATTGAAATAAAACTTTTAACGCCACAACAAGCAGTAACGGCAGAGGCAATCAATGCTGCAAAAATTACAGGCGTCTATATTAAACAGGTGGATACGCTAATAAGAAACTATCCACAGGGCGAGCTTATGGCGCACGTAATAGGCTATGTTGGTTCGCTGAGTACAGAGGAATATGAGAGCCTTAAGGACAAAGGATATTCGCAAACTGACGTTATTGGAAAATCGGGTCTTGAAAAAGAATACGAGGATACTCTCAAAGGAAGCCAAGGTTTTGTTGTAGCAATTTATGGCGATAACGGCAAAGTGAAAAAGATAGTTTATAAACATGAAGCGCAACCGGGTAAAGATGTTTGGCTGACTATCAACGGCAATTTGCAAAAGCGCGCGCATGATATACTAAAAACCAAACTTGGCGGCACTAATATAAAAGGGTCTGTCATAGTTATAAACCCTAAAACAGGTGAAGTGCTGGCGATAGAGTCTTACCCAACTTTCGATGCGAATGTTTTTTTGGGTAGCATTTCTGATGCGCAGTGGAAAGCACTCACTGCAAACAACTCTCTTTTCTCGATAGCTACACAGGCATTGTATCCACCTGGGTCTACTGTAAAGCCGTTTATTGCTGATGCTGCACTAAAAGCAGGAACAATTACTGTAAATTCTGTTTTCAATGGAAAGATCGTAAGCAACAAATGGACTCCAGATAGGTCTGACTGGGTTTATCCTGCCATAACAAGAGTAAAAACTCCGGCGACAGTCAACAATCTTACAAACGCACTTATATATTCGGACAACATTTATTTTGCATGGGTGGCAATGAATCTTGACTTGCAAAAGCTTTTATCTGAATACGAAACTATGGGCTTTTCTAAGGCATTTGATTTTGATGTGCCTGTTGCTACCTCACGGTTAAAGAACGATGAAACAGTAATAAATATAAAAATACAGGCAGATATGGGTTATGGACAAGGCGAGCTACTTGTAACTCCGATACAGCTTTCTTCGATGTTTGGTGCTTTTGCAAACAATGGCACTATCATGAAACCATATATGCTCAAAGCCGTTAAGCAAAAAGATGGCATTACCTACAATACGGTAAGCACAACTGAGCCAAGTATACTGCAAGAAAACGTAATAGCTCAGGATAGCTTAGCTGTTTTAAGACCAATATTAAAGCAGGTAATAACTCAAGGTACAGGCGTTGGCGCAAATATTTCGTCAATATCAATTCTTGGTAAAACGGGAACAGCGCAGATATCAAAAACGAGAGAAATAGGCTGGTTTGCGGCATACTATGAGAGTGGAGATAGACTCGTGCTTGTTACGCTTGATGGTACACCGGACGAAGTAAAGGTAAAAGGTTCTATAGCAAGAGAAATGCTGCAACCTTAGGCATAAATTTCAGGAGGATATCAATATGGATGGGTCATATAATCTTTTTCAGACAGGGTTTACTTGGGCAGCGATGTCTGCTTTGCTCTTTGTAATTCTCAAAGTTGCAGTCATTATAGGTTTAGGAGTGCTGGCTATAAGAATCGCTGATAAGTTTGTCGATTTGTTTGTAAAGAAAAGGAACGCAAATAAAGATGACGCGATACTAAAAAAATCTATTACACTAGCAAATATATTCAAGAGCATAATAAAATGGTTTGTGTATTTTATAATTATTATGTCCGTGCTGAGCGAGTTTGGCATGGGTACAGCCGCTTCCTCTATTCTAGCTACAGCTGGAGTTGGTGGTTTAGCATTAACATTTGGTGCGCAGAACCTCGTTAAAGATATGGTAACTGGCGGATTTTTACTCTATGAAGATCAGTACAAGATTGGCGACTATGTTAAGGTATCTGGTGTTGAAGGGTATGTTGAGCATGTTTCGCTTAGAGTAACAAAAATACGTTCACCAAAAGGCGAGTTGTTTTTCGTGCCTAACGGGCAGGTTACGATCGTGACAAACTTATCTCGTGGCAACTATAATGCTTCGGTTGAAGTTGGTGTTTCCTACAGCACGCCTATTAATAAAGCGATTGAGTCTATGGAAAGAGCAGGCAAAGTTTTTGTTGAGCAGGTAGATTATTCTGCAGGTGAGCCTAAAATTCTGGGAGTTACAAAGCTTGGCGATTATTACGTAGCTATTAAAATGCTATGCCCAGTTAAGCCTATGCATCAATTCGAAGCTGAAAGAACACTGCTTAAGCTAATAAAAGAGCAGTTTGATAAAGACGGCATAGAGATACCTTTCCCAACATACCTGATTAAGGAAGAAGCGAAGGAAGAGAAAAATGGATGAGTTTGAAGTTGGCGATGTAGTCATAATGAAAAAAGGGCATCCGTGCGGCGAGAACAGATGGCACATAATTAGAACGGGTGCTGATGTTAAAATCAAGTGTTTGGGCTGCGGACGAATTATCATGCTACCACGCCAAGAGTTTGTCAAAAAGCTAAAAAAAGTAGAGCAAAAGATGAACGAAGCATAACTAAAATAAAAAAATGAATTAAAGCAAGATTATTACACTATTTATTTAATAATCTTGTTTTTTTTATAGTATAATATATCCAAATATAAGCAAATGTATTTGGAGAAAAGAATGAATATTAACGAAAAAAATGTGTGGCTTGATACTCTTACACAGAAACTTATAGAGTGCTTTGGAAAAAGGCTTCTTTTGATTGCGCATGTTGGGAGCTGGGCGCGCGATGATGCAAATATAAACAGCGATATCGACGTAAACGTTATACTCGATACGGTTACGCCTATGGATCTACTAAAATACCGACAGATAGTAAGCGCTATGCCTAACAGTGAGCTGGCGTGTGGCTTTTTGGGAAGTAAAGCCGAAATGGACATCTGGCCAAAGTATGATCTTATGGCTTTTTACTACGGATGTGAGGTTCTCTACGGAAGCGTTTCGGGAGTTATCCCAATGGTATCCAAGACGGATATATTTGATAACGTCATGATTGTGCTTTCTGGCATAAATCATGAAGCAAGACACAGCATTATCTACGATAAAGATCTAAAAGAAGCTGCCGACGCCGCTAAAGGACTGTTTAAAGCGGCTTTTTTCGTAATACAGGGCTGGTATTTGCTAAAACAGGGTAAATACATCGGCAAAAGAAGCGAACTGCTTAAAAAGGAAATAACGAGCGAAGATGCGCTTGTGCTCGCTAAGTATATTAGTTGGGACGAAGCTGAAAGTGATCCAATGGAAACGCTTGACGCTCTAGAGCGCTGGAGTAGTCTGATGTTTAATCGTATGGAAAAACTTAATTTACAAATTAAGTAGGGAGAATGATAATGAACAGCATAATAATTTTATTTGATGATTTTGAAACGCTGGATGTATTTGGCCCAGTTGAAGTTCTTGGCAGACTGCCACAGGACTACAAGCTCGGTTTTTACTCGATGCATGGAGGAATCGTAAAAAGCAAGCAGAATGTAGAAGTACAGACGCTTTCATTTGATCAAATAGATTCAGATAAAGAGTATCTAATATTGTTGCCTGGCGGACAGGGCACAAGACCGATTGTAAACGATGCTGAATATATCGAAAAAATTAAGAGCATTGCAGAAAAAGCAAAATACGTTTTAACCGTTTGCACAGGCTCTGCGGTGCTAGCTAAAACAGGACTATTAAAAGGCAAAAACGCCACTTCAAACAAAATTGCGTTTGACTGGGTTACGGCACAAGATGCTGATGTGAACTGGAAACGTAAAGCACGCTGGGTAAACGATGGCAAATACTACAGCTCTTCCGGAGTCTCTGCTGGGATAGATATGACACTAGGCTTTATCGCAGATATGCACGGCAAAGAAATTGCAGTAGATACCGCTAAAAATATAGAATATATCTGGAACAAGGATAAAGATAACGATCCTTTTGCTGTGTAATAATGTGTAGCATAAATAAAAATTGAGGTAACTTATGAAAAATGTTTCTGTAAGGTTTGCAGTAAAAAGCGATAGGGAGTGTCTTTTGCAGATATATGCAGTGTATGTTAAAAAAGGCATAGCAAGAGACCGCGTTGTGCCAAGTGCTTTCGAATTCGAAGATAGAATCCAAAGAACAGCAAATGGATTTCCGTTTGTTGTGTGTCAGATTGATGGGCAGATCGTTGGTTATGCTTATGTATCCGTGCATGAGGATAATGCTGACAATATTTGGACGACAATCTATATTTCGGATTTATATCACCGCAATAAAATAGGCAAGGCACTTTACACTTGCATCTTAGATTTTATTAAGCTTCAAGGGTATGAGAGAATTCATGCTATTGCAATGGCTTCAAATGAAGGCAGTATAAGATTTCATGAGTCTTTTGGATTTAAGCAAGTGGGAGAGTACCCAAATGCAATTATCATGGAAAAGAAGTTTGAGGATTGCACAGATGCTCCAAATAAAACAATTAGCATACAAGAAATTGATAGCGAAACCAGTGCAAAGTTATTTGCAAATGCACAGAAGATTATCGAAGATACTTTTAGAGTCTAGATATTAGTGGCTCAGCATATATTAGTATATTAAGTAATTAATATTATCAAAACTTGAGGAGGATGTCTTATGAAAAAAGTTTCTGTCAGATTTGTGCAGAACAACGATGCAAAAGGCCTAATTGAGATTTATGCACCATATGTAACCGAAACACCCATAACATGCGAATGCGAAGTGCCAAGTGTGCAAGAATTCCAAGACAGGATCCAAAAAATTTCTAAGACATTCCCATATGTCGTATGCGAAATTGACGGAGAGCTGGTTGGGTACTCGTATGCATCTTTGCACAAAGAAAGAGCAGCGTATCGGTGGGACAGCGATGCAACAGTCTACGTTTCGAGCAATTATCATCGCAATAAAATAGGCACAGCACTGTATAACTGCATGCTAGAACTAAATAAGCTACAGGGATTCTACAACATATATGCAGTAGTAACTACGGCAAACGAAGGAAGTATAAAATTCCACGAAGCGTTTGGATTTGTGCCCATGGGCACGTACACAAACACAGCTTTTAAATTAGGTAAATGGCACAATATAACCGTAATGGAAAAGAAGCTAAAAGAGTATGATCTTGAACCAAAAGAAACGCTTAGCATAAAAGATATCGACAGCAAAATCATAGAAAAGCTATTTACAGAAGCGGAAGAGATTGTTGCTGAAACTTTTGTGGATTGAGGAGAAGACATGGCAGCAGCAATACGCTTGGCTAAAAAGAGCGAACTAAATAAGGTCGTTGCGCTCTACGATACGCTTAATGATTATCTACAGAGCTCAATAAATTATCCACGCTGGAAAAAAGGACAATACCCGAGCGAAATTACTGCGACTGAGGGTTTTGAGGCTAACGGTCTTTATATCATGGAAGTAAATGGCGAAATAGCTGGAACCATTATTCTGATTTCCGACCAACCGAAGCAATATGAAAAGCTTAGTTGGGGCAAAAGAAGCGAAGCAGAAAAAACGTTAGTAATTCATGCGCTGGCTGTGCACCCAAAATTCTTAAAAAGAGGAGTAGCATCACAGCTACTGGATTTTGCACAGCAGCTTGCAGTAAGCGAAGGAATGGAAACGATAAGGCTGGACGTTTTTGAAGAAAATTATCCTGCACAAAATCTTTATACAAAAAAGGGATATAAGTGTGTTGGGACAGTAGATCTTGAACTTAACATACCAGATCTTGTTATGTTTAAATGCTTCGAGAAAATACTTTAGAAGAAGAGAGGAAACGCAAATGAACATTAGAACAATGAGCATCGATGATTATAAAGGAGCGTACCAAATATGGACATCCACAGAGGGAGTGGGACTGCGCAGTTTAGATGATTCGCATAATGGCATAAAAAAGTTTATTGACAGAAACCCTAATACGAACTTTGTCGCGGTTGATGGTGATAAAATAGTTGGAGTTATACTGAGCGGGCATGATGGGCGAAGGGCTTACATTTACCACACATGCGTGGATACAGACTATCGCGGGCAGGGCATAGGTAAAATGCTAGTTGACGCTTCTCTTGATGCGCTAAAAGCTGAAGGAATAAACAAAGCTGCGCTAGTAGTTTTTACAGATAATCAGATAGGCAATCCGTTTTGGAGTGCTATCGGATGGGAAAGACGGCTTGACCTTAATTATTATAATAAAAGCCTTAATAGAAAGAATGTGTAGTAAAGTTTCAGTTGAGTAGTAAGGAGATCATCATGAAATACAAATGGATGGACGAATATTTTCTAGCGAAAAAAAGTGTCCAGAAAGATTTTAAAGTAGAATGGAATGCTACAAGATACTTTATTGGTGGCAAAATGTTTGCAATGCAAGGTGGCGACAAATATAATAAACCTATAATAACGCTTAAATGCGAGCCGATGTTTGGCAGGATGCTCAGAGAAACGTACAAAGATATTATTCCTGGGTATTATATGAACAAAGAGCATTGGAACTCAGTATATCTTGAAGGCGATGTGCCGGATGATATACTAAAGCAGATGATAGATATGTCGTATTCGCTTGTGCTTGGTTCTCTTAGCAAAAAAGCGCAAGCTGAGATAAACGGATAAAAATAAACACAAGCAGGAGGTAGATGAATGGGTATTAAGTACAAAACCACTAAGAAATTTGCTCCAGAAGATTTGCAAGAGCTGTTTTTATCAGTAGAATGGTCGTCAGGGCACTACCCAGACAAACTAGTTATCGCTATGAAAAACTCCGGCTCGGTTTTCTCGGCATGGGAAGGCGATAAACTTATTGGGCTTGTTAATGTGCTGGATGATGGCGTTATGACTGCATATGTCCATTACCTGCTTATTAATCCAAACTATCATGGTCAAGGCATAGGTAAAAAGCTTGTGAGCTTAGTGAGCGATAAATACAAAGACTATTTGCGAATTGTGCTAATTGCCTATGATAAAGAAATCGGATTCTACGAGAACTGCGGATTTGAAAAAGGCGAAGATAAAACACCTATGTTTATAACCTCTCTTTGGACATAAAATATTTGTGAGGTGCTGAAAATGGAACTAAAGATAATTGATGGAGAATTCTCAATATGCCAAATTAAAGATATGTCAAAAGTGAATTTTGAGGATGAATTCGTGTTCTTTTCCAAAACTGACGATGAACTCTCGCTTGTATGCAGAGAAGAATATGTTCCAGCTGATCATGTAATAGTCGATAGTGGATTTAGCGTTTTTAGGATGGCAGGTGTTCTGGATTTTTCGCTTATAGGTATACTATCAAGAATATCTACAATTTTGGCAGCAGAGAAAATAAGCATATTTGCAGTATCAACGTATAACACGGACTATATCTTTGTTAAAACAGCGCAGCTAGAAAAGGCAAAGAAGGCACTGCAACAGAACGGATATACACTGATTTAAACTGAAAATGTAGTATAACAATAAATTTTAGCAAAAGCGTTTACTATCGCTCGAAAAAACTGCTGCTAATAAAAATATCACCCAAACGGGTGGTATTGCACATAGTCTTTATAATGCATAATTAGTGTTATAAAGGGAGGCGTTTATATGAACAATGAAAAGAGCAAAAATAACAACAAAAGGATAATAATAGTAGTTAGTTTACTGCTGGTAATTTTACTGATCCTTTTTCTTTTTAACAGCTGTGGAAAAGGAACTCAGACTGCTGGTAGCGAAAACAAAAGCACAGCAAGCCAAACTAGTACTGCAAGCACAACTAGCACGTCGAGTGTTAGCGCGCAAACTAATGCATCAAATAATGTTGTAGCAGATTTTTATAGCAAAAAAATCAAGCATGGCAAGATAACATTTTCAAGCGGTACCAGCAAAGATCAGCAAGTTGAATATTGGTTTGATAATAACAAATATCGCTTAACGTGGTATAATGAAGATGGATCAATTAGGCTACATATGATAAGTCCTGATGGAGTGAAACTGTATTATTGCTATGTAGCAGATAAAGTTTCTAAAATTGCTTATGTTCTTCCTGAGAAGCATCAATGGCTATTCGTCGGACCGCCGGGCTGGACTCTTGATGCAGGAGTAAAAGAGGGCGACTTAACAGCATACACGTATACAGCAAAAAAACTATGGGATATAGCAGGCTCTAGCCAACAGTTTTATTTAGAAGATATGGTTGTCTACTCTGACGGCAAAAAGATAGTTAAAGTTGTGACGCGCACAACTAGCCACTTGCCTAAAACTGAAGCTGATCTTGTAAGCAGCACATATCAAATAGACTCTATAGAATATTTAGATAGTATACCTGCTGATATATTTACCATCCCGTATCCTATTAAAACAGAATAAACGCACGAAAGACTGATTTAATGAACAATATCTTATTTCAGACAGAAAATTTAAATTATAATAATATGATTGATTTTGCCGATCTTAAAATTGAGAAAGGGAAAGTCAATTTTATTATTGGCGAATCAGGATGCGGTAAAAGCACACTGCTTAGGCTGTTTAACGCTTTTTTATCGCCCGCTAGAGGCAGCGTGCGCTATAACGGTCAGCTTTTGGAGGAGTTTGATACTCTGAAACTTCGCAAAGAGGTTTCGCTTGTAGCGCAAGAAGTGTTTTTGTTTGATGCTTCTATCTCGGATAATTTTAAGCAGTTTTATGAATACAGAGAGCTTGATGTTCCAAGTGATGAAATAATTAGCAAAATGCTAAAAGTGTGTTGCTTAGACTTTCCACTGGATAAGGACTGCACCTCAATGTCTGGAGGAGAACGCCAAAGAGTTTATACAGCTATCTTTTTATCGTTTAACCCAAAAGTTATTATGCTGGACGAGCCTACATCAGCGCTTGACGAAAAGAACTCCATCTCGGTTATTTCAAACATATTAGAGTATTGCAAAGAAAACAACATCGAAGTAATAATTGTCACGCATGACATGGCAGTTAGACAGCAGTTTGATGGAAATATAATATCGCTTGAAAGGTGCGTGCAGTGATGGAAGGAGCAACAACGCTTTCGATAGCTCAGTTTTCGCTTATATATCTGCTTTTATTAATAGTGCTTTTTATTATGAAACGCTCCAAGATCGATAAAACAAAACTACTGATCATTGCAAGCGTAAGAATGACGGTTCAGTTAGTACTAATAGGGTTTATCTTGCAGTACATTTTTGCAAACCCAAATCCACTTATTACAACGCTTTTTCTGGCGGTCATGTTATCTTTTTCAATTCACAGAGTGTTTTCAACCAGAAAAGATCTTAATAAAAAGTTTAAAGTTATTATTGCGATATCGCTGTCTATTTCTGGATTAGCTGTTCTGATGTACTTTGTGGGCGTAGTTGTAGGTAAAAATATATTTAACCCGCAGTACACGATTCCTCTTGCAGGTATGATAATCGGCAACGCGATGACGGGGCTGACGATCGGACTTAAGACGTTTATGGAGAGCATAAAACTTCAACGCAGAAAAATTGACACGCTGACTAATCTAGGCGTTTCGCCAAAGAACATACTAAAGCCGTTTGTTAATAATGCTCTTGAAGCTTCATTGCTGCCTACGCTTAATTCTATGCTGGGCATGGGAATAATTTTTCTGCCAGGAATGATGACTGGTCAGATATTAGCCGGCACATTACCCACAACGGCTATCATGTATCAAATAGCTATATATATCGCGATCTGCACATCCGTTTGCCTATCTGTGTTCTGCTCGCTAAATTTTGGCTACAGAACTTTATATAACGAAAAGAACCAGTTTATAGGATGATAATCTTAAATAACTCTAAGGCTTATCAGCCAGAGTTTTACAGAAATCTTTGTTAATAACTAGACCAAATGAGCTATTTGGGGTAATATTAATAGCACAGATGTTAAAGCTTAATTTGAGGAATAGAGGTGAGTAGTGAATATGGAAAACGACAATGAAGTTGAAGGCACGCCAGAAGTAGAAATTAACAGTAAAAGCGTAGCTGGTGTTGAAATAGATGAGCAATCAGATCAAAAAATAAAGGCTGATATCCAAAAACTGCAAAGCGAAGAGGAAGAGAAAGCCAGAATAAAGAAAGAAAAACGCAAAGAGCGTAAATCTTTTTTTCTGACATTATTAACTGCTTTTATAATTGCGCTCAGCTTAAGGATTTTCGTTTTTGAGTTCGTAGGCATTGACGGACCGTCCATGGAACCTACTCTGGTTAAAGGCGAATCAGTTGTTATAAATAAACTTGTCTATAAATATTCCACGCCAAGTAGAGGCGACGTGGTTGTTGTGTTATTCCCTGACGTTACTGAGCATTATGTTAAGCGCGTAATCGGTCTTCCAGGCGAAACGATACAGATTAAAAACGGTGTAGTGTATATAAATGGGCAGGCACTCTCAACCGATTATTATAATAAAGAAGAAGTGCCAGCTGGCGACTTTGGACCGATTGTTGTTGAGCAAGGCAGTGTATTCCTTATGGGCGATAACAGAAACCATTCACAGGACTCAAGAGCTTTGGGTACGCTAAAAATATCGGACATAACGGGTAAAGTTGAGTTTATTGTTTGGCCATTTAATAGAATTAAAAAGCTATAGTCTTTTTTACGGAGACTTTTATGGAGGCTATACTCTTTTGGAGACTTTGCCTCCAAACCACCACCAAAGGGATGCATCCCTTTGGAATCCCATCCAAAAGAATATTCTAAATATTAAATTAACTCTATACATATCTTTTCCTTCTTTTCTTTAAGAAAAGAAGTGGGAGTATGAGGGCGACGCCCTCATAACATAACCGACGCCCTCATGATACAAACAAAACGATAAATCAAAACCGAGCATAAGCTCGGTTTTTGTGTTGTAATAACTCTTTTTTTATAAACATACTCTTATAAAAGAGAAAAGGGGTGGATGCTATCAAGAGTAAGAAGCTGATATTAAAACTAATTGCTTTATTTGCTGTATTACTTTGCGGGCTGTATTATTATTGCACTATATACAATTGCGGTGAATACCAGACAAGTTTTTCGGACGTGGACACAGAGTTATTGCAACTGTGCGTAGATAAGCAGGAAACACACGCGCCGTATTACGCTCTTTATGCGCTTTGCGTAACTTATAAAATATTGCCAGATAAGGCAGTTAATATGATGTGTATTGGAGAAAGCAGGAGCGCTTTTTATATAGATAGATGGCCAGTAAAAGATGATATAATTCAGACGTTTATAAATATAGACGCTAAAAATTCGGGTAGCGCAAAGGACGAAACCAGGGCAAAAAAAGCCGCTGAAATATGCATCTCCCTTAAGAAAATAAACAATATTATTGAAGGTGCTTTCCCATTAGACATAAATGCTAAATACAGCTATAGTAATACGTTTGGCGCGAAAAGAACGTATGGCGGAGAGAGATTGCACGAAGGTCTTGATATTATTTGCAAAAGCGGTACGCCTGTGTATTCTGTTACTGATGGCACAGTTGTCAAAAAAGGTTGGATCACACTTGGCGGCTGGCGGATACTTATAAAAGATAGTTTTGGAATCGAATATTATTATGCGCATCTAAGCAAATACGTCAGCGGAATAAGTGTGGGTGATACAGTAAAAAGTGGTCAGCTTATTGGCTATAGTGGCGATAGCGGATACGGCAAAATTGGCACAGTCGGTCAGTTTGTAGCACATCTGCACTTTGGCATATACGAAAACAATGTTGCGATAAACCCATACGTATTCATTAAATTATGCCAGAAGAACAAGCGCTGAGTATCCAAAAAACTACACAAAAAAAAGTGCCCTTTAAAGGCACTTTAATAGTTACTGGTGTTTCATTGAGCACATTTCGCTTATTTCATACTTTGATGCAAAATGCTTTAAATCATCATAAAAGCTTTGTGTCTGAACTTCATCATCCTCGACTCTAAAAACAAAGGGCTTTATCTCGCCACTAACACTAACGTAATTTAGTATTAGATACGAATGTTTAATTTTTTTCTTTGAAGTAGCTACATGATCCATTTGCCATGAGTTACCCATAACGAGTTTGTTTTCAGTAAAAGTTGCTACTTTGATTACACTATCAACGATTACGCCATCTTTAACAAGACCAATGGCTGTTATTTCATCGTAATTTAATACGTCTAAGCGCTGTGCAAGATCAGGATCCAAAGGATCAACAAAATCAAAATATAATTTCTTAGGAGAAAGCAGTATGGAGCATTTCACAGCTATTGGAAGTCTAGTTCCTTCTACAGGATAAACATTTATAGAGTTTATTGCTCTTACTTTTTGTGCGAAAGTTTGAGTGCTAAGTGAGCTACTTACTCGCATGTACACACCCATACCTAAAGCCATGTTTATTGCTGCATAAATTACGTTTGTAATTACGTCAGAAAGAGCAACGCCACCTAATACACTTAGAAGTGCAGCTCCCATGTATAGCGCGCCTATTATAAATATTATAAGTCCAATTATCATATTGCACCTCCCGTTACGTATATTTTGCGTTTAAATATTCACAATGTCAAGATATATTATCTATACACTGATTATAGTGATTATACTCTATTTTCTGTTAAATATATATTAAAAATAGGGTAACAGCTTGTATCTTTTATTAATAGATTTGCAGCTATTTTTGTTTCTATATACATTTAATATCCTCTTTTGATCCGTACTTACGAAAGCTTTCTTCGTGATTTGTTAAAAAAAGCTTTTGGAGCGTCTTTGGAGCGCTTTTGCGAGTGTCTTTGCAAGAATCTCTGGAGAGCCTCTGGAGCGTCAGGTGTCTTTGCGAGCGCCTCTGGAGAGCCTCTGGAGAGCCTCTGTTGGTGTTTTGTTGGCGTTTATGTTAGTGTCTTGTGGGCGCCTTTGGAGATACAATGTAAGCATCTTTGGAGACTAGCTCATAAATTTTCAGCGTATATTAATTTATTCGTATCTAAGTTCCTGTTTCGTTGTACTTTTTTAGAAAAAGTACCAAAAATCGCCGACTGCGCTCCATTCAAAAATGCAATTTTATACGCTCACGTTGGTTTTATAAATCGCCTTTAAGTTTGCTCCAGCTATTCTTATTAGTGTGCATGAAGTACAGCTTTTTTCTTTCGTGCTCCAGTTTGAAATAGGAGACTTAAAGGCTCTATAAAACATTTTTATCGCTCGCGTAGGCAGGTTGCATTTTTTTCATTTACGCTAAGGTCGGCGTTTGTTTTTGCTTGGGTGGGTCTTTGAGGGGTGGTTGGGGTGAGGCTTTGAGGGGGTGGTTTGGAGTGGGGTTTTGAGGGATGGTTTGGAGTGGGGCTTTGAGGGATGGGGTTTTGGACGAGCTTTTTTGAGTGGAGTTAAGTTAGAGATTTCTGATAAAGTTTTGTTGCTTTTTTAGGTCGGGCGTTGTAGGTGCCTTTGTAGTTGATTTTGAAGTGTTTTTGTTAGTGTCACTGTTAGCCTTTGTAGGTGTCTTTGTGATCGCCTTTGAGGGAGGGTTTGGGCGGGACTTTGAGGGAAGGTTTGGAGTGGGTCTTTGAGGGGTGTTTTGTGTCAGGCTTTGAGGGAAGGTTTGGAGTGGGTCTTTGAGGGGTGTTTTGTGTCAGGCTTTGAGGGAAGGTTGGGGGGCTTTGAGGGACGGTTTGGGGTGGGAATTAAGGGGCGGTTTGAAGTGGGGATCTGAGGGACGGTCTGGGTGGGGCGTAGATAGATTAATAAAACTCGTGCTATTTTGGGGAAAAAAAAGAGGTGCGTTTGCACCTCTTAATTTAATGCTGGCTTAATCTTGCTTTTGAATATAGCTTAGTAGTCCACCAGCATTTACTATATTCTGTATAAATTCAGGGAATGGCTGTATATCAAATGTTTGACCTGAAGTATGGTTGATTATTACGCCTTTTGTAAGATCAATTTCTACATCGTCGCCACTCTTAATATTCTTTGCAGCTTCTGGGCACTCAATTATTGGTAGACCTATATTTAATGCGTTTCTGTAGAAGATACGAGCGAAAGTGCAAGCGATTATGCAAGAAACGCCGCTTTCTTTAATAACAGCTGGTGCATGCTCTCTAGATGAGCCACAACCAAAGTTCTCTTCGCCGACCATAATATCGCCAGGTTTTACTGTTTTGATAAATTCTTTATCTATATCTTCCATGCAATGAGCGGATAGCTCTTTCATGTTTGTGATGTTTAGGTATCTTGCAGGTATAATTACGTCTGTATCGACATTATCGCCATATTTATATACTTTTGATCTGAAATTCATGTTCTTTCTCCTCTATCTTAAAGTTTGTTTGGGTCTGTCAGTACGCCTGTTATAGCTGTAGCAGCTGCAACGGCTGGAGATGCTAAAATTACTTTAGAATCTACGTGACCCATACGACCTACAAAGTTACGGTTTGTTGTTGATACAGCTAGTTCGCCGTCTGCTAAAACGCCCATGTGTCCGCCAAGGCATGGTCCACAAGTAGGAGTTGAAACAACCGCGCCACACTCGATAAATGTTTGGAAGATACCTTCTTGGATGCACTCCATAACGATTTTCTGTGTGCCAGGAAGAACGATAACACGAACGCCCTTAGCAACTTTTTTGCCTCTCATGATATCAGCAGCTTCTCTTAGATCTTCCATACGACCGTTTGTGCAAGAGCCGATAACAACCTGATCAACTTTTATGCCGGCTACTTCGCTAACAGGTTTTGCATTTTCAGGAAGATGAGGCATAGCTACTGTTGATTCTAGTTTAGAAAGATCGATATCAATTACTCTTTTGTAAACTGCATCAGCATCAGGAGTGTATGCGGTCCATTCTCTGTTTTTAACATGATCATTAACGTAAGCGAGAGTTATATCATCTACTTCGAAGATGCCATTTTTAGCACCTGCTTCAATAGCCATGTTAGCTACTGTGAATCTTGAATCCATTGATACGTTTTTAAGGCCTTCTCCACCAAACTCCATAGAGCAGTAAAGAGCGCCGTCAACACCGATAAGTCCTATTATATAGAGGATCAGGTCTTTACCTGAAACGTATTTGTTAAATTTGCCTGTTAAGTTAAATCTTATAGCCTCAGGAACTTTAAACCAGCCTTTGCCTGTCATCATGCCTGCTGCCATATCTGTTGAGCCTACGCCTGTTGAGAAAGCTCCAACAGCACCATATGTGCAAGTGTGTGAGTCAGCGCCGATTATTAGTTCGCCAGGAGCGCATAGTCCTTTTTCAGGAAGTAAGCAATGCTCAATACCCATTTCGCCTAATTCAAAATAGTTTGTTATATCATGTTTGTTTGCAAATACACGTATTTGTTTTGCGTTTTGAGCAGATTTAATATCTTTGTTAGGCGTGAAATGGTCAGATACTAGCATTATTTTGTCTTTGTTAAAAACTTTATCTGCACCGATCTTATCCATTTCGTTAATTGCTACAGGTGCCGTTACGTCGTTACCTAGTACGAGGTCTAAATTTGCCTCGATTAATTGTCCAGCAACTACTGAATCTAGGCCTGCGTGTGCCGCAAGAATTTTTTGTGTCATGGTCATCCCCATAATGTGCACTCCTTTTTCTATTTTATAAGTTTATATATATAAGAATCAACTAGCGCTGCGCAGGAAGCCTCAATGATATCTTTGCTCACGCCAATCGTATTCCATGTTTTGTGTGAATCCGAGGTTTCTATAAGAACTCTTACGCTTGCGGCAGCAGCGCTCTTTGAATCAAGAACACGTACTTTGTAGTCCGTAAGGTGCATATCCTGTATTTGAGGGTAGAAGAACGTTAGTGCTTTTCTAAGTGCTTGGTCAAGCGCATTTACTGGGCCATAGGCTTCTGCTGCACTTATCTCTTCCTTGCCGTTTGCACGTAATTTTATAAAAGCGAAAGAGGTCAGCTTATTTTCTTCCGGCTTAAGCTCTTCTATTATCTTAAACTCGACAAGCTCAAACGGATCGGCTATTCTGCCTAAATGTCTTAGCACAAGAAGTTCGAATGTAGCATCAGCACCTTCAGTATAAAAGCCTTCGTTTTCGAGATTCTTAATGATGCGTGTTATTTCACTTACTTCTTTTGAATCCCTGCTTAGCTCTGGGCAGATCTTGCGGATTTTGGAATATATCGTGCTTCTGCCTGCTACTTCGCTCATTAGTATGCGGCGCGAGTTGCCGACTATCTCCGGGTCTATATGCTCAAATGTATCCGGCGATTTCAGCACTGCGTCAACATGCATGCCACCTTTATGAGAGAAGGCACTTGCGCCAACGTATGGTGCATTTCCAGGGATACCTATGTTTGAAATTTCAGCAATTTCTCTTGCAGCTACTGTTAAGTTTACCATATTTTCTTTAGGGATACATTCATAACCTTTTTTAAGCTGAAGGTTTGCAATAACTGTGCTCAAATTGGCGTTACCACAACGCTCGCCATACCCTAAAAACGTACCTTGCACATGCGTTGCGCCTGCTGCTACTGCCATTATTGCGTTGGCTACTGCCATACCACCATCATTGTGCGAGTGTATGCCTATTTCAGCTTTGCAGGATAATGCCGCTGCACGCGTCATCTCGGCTATTTCGCTTGGGAACGTACCTCCGTTTGTATCGCAAAGGCAAAGGCATTTCGCACCTGCATGCTCTGCTGCACGTATCGCTTCCAGTGCGTATGTACGGTTGTGCTTATACCCATCAAAGAAATGCTCTGCGTCGTATATAACGTTTCTACCTTCTTTAGTTAAAAAAGATATTGTGTCATAGATCATCTTTAGGTTTTCTTCAAGTGTGGTCATAAGAACATCCGTAACGTGATAATCCCAAGCCTTGCCAAAGATGGCAACGTTATTTGCGCCACTCTCAAGTATCTTCAATAGATTTTCATCATCGCAAGCAGCAATATTTTTACGTCTAGTGCTGCCAAAGGCAACAAGCTGCGATGTCTTTAGATTCATTTCTTTAGCTAAAGCGAACAGCTGCCGATCTTTTTCGTTTGAGCTGGGGTTTCCTGCTTCAACAAAAGGAATGCCGAGTTCGTCTAGCGATGTAAGGATGCGTACTTTGTCTTGCAGAGAAAACGCTATGCCCTCTGCTTGAGCGCCATCTCTAAGAGAGGAATCGAGGATATCAATTTTCTGCATCTACTCACCTCTTTCTCTTGTAATAAAAAAAGCCCTGGCGCTTTACCGCCAAGGCTTAAGTTCTGTGTTAACTCAAAGCTCTTGCAAGTGCGCCCAGTAATTTGCCTATAATTATTAGACCGAATATAAGTCCGCCTATAATAATGAATATAAGGAGTGGGCATAAAATAAATGAAAGGGCGCCAAGAAACAAAGTACCAACTACTAGTACTAAGCTAATTGCTATTTTTAGCATTAACGCTATCATGCCTATTGCAAATAATGTAGTTAAAACAAACATTGCGTATCATCCCATCAATTTATTATACATACTTTAGTATATTACATTATACAAGAAGAGGTGTTGCGTGTCAATAATGCTCCAAGAATTAATGTATGCAGCGATTATGTGCGTATTTATTGTATGTATTTTTATTAAATCATATGTAAAGACAATCTTTTTCATGCAGACACTTCAAACTAATTTTAGCAGACAGAAGGCAAACATATTATTATATGCATAAAAAATAATAAAATTATATTTCTGCAATAATAGTTTTTTTTCTCCATGCCAAAAAAAGATATAAAGCACACAGTTTTTTTGGCAGTTTTATAGCACGGATGTAAAAACGCAACTAGTTTTGAGTTTAATGAAAAAGTTAATGCGTTTATTGCGTAAAAAAATCGTGTTTGTTAGACAATCGCATGGGCCAAGCACTGCTATAATCGAAACACTAGCCGATTAAAAGTAGAGGGGTGGGCAACATGCTTAGGCAGAGGAGCCATAATATTACAGGAATTATTCCAAAAAAAGATACGAAGACGTATGCTTGGTATTTTTTTGTTGTGTTTATCATGTGCAGAGTGAGTATTTTAAAAGATGTAGCGCCGTTTGGGCTTGCTATGATAGCCGCAACTTGGACATGCGTTAATCCAGTCGTGCTGATATGTGCTGGGTTTTTTGGAGCGATGTCTTTCTACCCAGCTATTCAATATGACACTCTACTTGGGCTTTTGGTTTTTGCGATACTGTATCCGGTGCTTGAAAAAAAGCTGAAGAAAAAGAGGATAGAAGATATTGGACTTATCTGTTTACTAGTCAGCTATTTTGTACCGATGCTGCTTTTCAAGCTAGATACATTGCAGCTTCTTTTGACTGGGCTTATGAGCACTGCACTTGGAGTGCTATACTACAGCACTTTTAAAAAGATAATCGCGCTAAAGCGATCAATAAAAAAACGAACGATACTAACAGAAGAGGAGATAGTGGCGCTAACGCTAACGCTGTGCCTATTTATCTCTGCTTTTAGTTATATGAATGTGTATACGATAAATGTCGGCAATGTCGTTTCCTCCTACTTGGCTATGCTGGCGGGCCTTATACTTGGAGCGGGGCCTGCTGCCTGCCTTGCCGTGGCTTTTGGCCTGGCAATGGGTACTAAAGCAAGCATATCACTGGTGCTTGTGGGTAGTTTAGCTGTTTGCGCTCTGCTGGGTGGTGTATTTAGATCACTTAAAAAACCGGGAACCATCTTTGGCTTTATGATAGGCAATGTGCTGTTAACGCTTTACGCGGATAATTTCGTGGGATCGGGGCTGCTGGTTATAGAGGGGATAATAGCAGCTGGTCTATTTGCGTCTACACCAAAAAGCTTTATTGCTCGCTTAAACAAATATACAGTTTCTAAGCAGGGGATAAAGCAAGTGCACGCCACAAGGCTAAAAGAGGAAACGACAAACAGGCTGACAGATTTTGCTCATATGTTACAATCGCTCTCTAGTACTCTTACTCCAGCTAAAGAAAGGGGAAGCAGTACCGAACAACAGATGAGCGATATATGTGGTGAGGTAAAGAAAGCGGCATGCAAAAACTGCATGCGGGCAAGGCAGTGTTGGGAAGAAGAAGTGCTGGAGACATATACAAGCATGATCACGCTACTTTCGATATATTCCATGGAAAGATGTGTGCAGGCAAAGGACATACCGTATTCTATGCTCAGAAAATGCAACAGAACAGATACGCTCATAACTGCGCTTAATAACGTTTTTGAGGATGCAATACTGGAGAAGAAGCTACAACAGAAGCTTTACAACTGCCGTATGCTGGTTAAAACTCAGATAGAGGGCGTTTCAAACGTCATTGAATCTATGGCAAAGCAAATTGATAGCAGACCGGTTTTCTCGGGCGAAATCGAAGAAGAGCTTATGCTAAAGCTTGATGCAGCTGGAGTTCGCGCTAAAGAGGTTATGGTTGAAAGAACGTACAAAGATAAACTGCGTGTGCAGTTGCAGGTAAAAGCATGTGGAGGCAATTCAGTCTGTGATAATAAGATTAAGAATATTGTTTCAAGAAGTGTAGGCAAAAAGATGAAGCTCCAAAGAGACTTATGCGTTATGGAAGGTAGTAAACGAAGGCTTTGCACACTTACGTTTATAGAAGCATCCATATTTGAACCAGTCATTGGCGTAGCTAAAACTTCAAAAGCAGGTAGCTCAATAAGTGGAGATTGCGTCAGTGTAATGCCACTTGACGATACGACGTATCTGTTTATTATGTCAGACGGAATGGGCAGTGGAGTGGAAGCGCATCAGGAATCTAAAACGACTGTGGATCTGGTTTCGCTATTCTTTAGGACAGGATTTAACAGAGATACAGTTTTTGAAACGATAAACGATATACTGCTTTTAAGGGGTGAAGACGAAATATTCTCAACACTTGATGTGTGCATACTGGATCTTGCAGCAGGCATTATTGAGCTAACTAAAATAGGCTCGTCACCATCATATATAATAAAGGATGGTCAGCTTGAAAAGATAACGTCTACTAATTTGCCTATTGGGATACTTGAGAGCGTTACTCCGGCTGCTTTTAGGCGGACAATGCACATAGAGGATTGCCTTATTATGATGACGGATGGCGTATACGATGCGCTAAATGATAAAATGACTGCTAGAGAACTTGGGCAGTACATGGACTACTTACAGCATAGTGGTAAAGACGCTAATGCCATGGCTAAGCATATACTGAAAACGGCAGTGGGAGATGATCAGCCGTTTGACGATATGTCGGTACTGTGCATGTATCTGAAAGAGTCGACACCATTAGCGCCAAATGTAAATATAAGAAATAAAATGACAAATGTATTGCATATAGACAGAGCCAAAAGAAGACCTGTGCAGTCAGATGATATGGGAGTTAGCGAATAAAATTAAACAAAAAAGAGCAGCTAGGCTGCTCTTAAAAAACTTATTTATGGTCTGGTAATAACATCGAAAGAATAACCTTTGGCTCTTAGCTGATCTATCATTACTGCTAAAGCCTGCACAGAAGTGTCTTTGTTTGCTGCGTCATGCATTAGTATTACAGGATGTTTCATTGAACCTAACTGGGAATTAAACTTGGCAACAAGTGCTTCAGTAGTTGACTTTGAACCGCCAGAATCCTTAGGATCAATATTCCAAGCATAGAAGTCCATGCCTAAGTCGGTTACAACCTGAACGTAAGCAGGATCGGACTGCTTTAAACCACCAGGAAAGCGGAAGAGTGTAACTTGGTAATCTTGCCCTAAAATGTTTTTTATTACGTTGTTTGTATGTACTATTTCTTCTCTTAATGTGTCTGGAGAAGCATATATTTGTTTGTATACGTGCGAGTAAGAGTGATTACCTATTACATGCCCGTCAGCGGCAATATCTTTAATATACTGTGGGTGAGCTTCTGCATTTCTTCCTAATACAAAGAAAGTAACTTTAACGTTTTTCCCTCTAAGCATTGCAAGTAGCGCAGGAGTGTTTCTGGAAGGACCATCATCTATCGTAATATAGGCGACCTTGCCTGCTCTTTGTTCGGCCGTCATTTTAATTTTGTTAATAAGCGGTACTGGCGGAGCTGGAGTAGGAGTAGGTGGTGGCGGAACAGGTGTTTCAGTAGGCTCAACGGGAGGTGGAGTAACCTCTGGCGTTTGTTCGGGTGTAGCAGTAGGCAAACTCATAGTTGGGCTTTCTGTAATCATTTGAGGGGAAGCATTTGGATCGATATTATTGCACCCAAAAAGTAATAGTGCAGTAAATAGACCAATTGTAAAAATCAGTAGTAGTTTTTTCATATAGACATCCTTCTTTTAAGTCTATAATTATTATAGTACAAATATTCAAGAATATGTTTTAATTATTTCTTAACAATATGCGTTTAATATTACAATTAATTACAGATGCGTTAAGAAGATATAGAAATACAAGTAAAAAACTATCTGTAATTACATACCAGATAGTTTTTTATTCTTTATAATACAGATGAAATAGAGTTATCCTAAAAAGTGAGAGAAAATATTGAATGTTGAAAATACTAAACCATGAGCAAGTGCAAGTGAAAAAATCTTGGCATTAAATTTCTGCTTGAATATTGATAGCACTATACCAAAGTATGTAAACATAAGAATTAGTCTTGCGTCATGCGTAATTGGATATTGGGATATGCCGAATATAAATGAACAAATTACTATTGCTTTAAGATCGCTACCGAGCAGCTGCTTTAAGCGCTCCAGAATTAGACCTCTAAATAGCATTTCTTCAGCAAGAGCTACTATACATATATTTATTATAGTGTTGACGATAAGACTATTTAGAACAATTTTTGATGAGCCGCCTAGACCAAAAAGTAAATAATACGGCAGAACGTAGACGACAAGAAGAACAAGATAAATAATTATGCCCTTATAAATTTGGGTAAATATATTTTGAAACGTTAAGCCTATCATGGCAATTTTTTCGCGATCTATGACCTTCACCATAAAGACAACGAAGGCAATATCAAATATATACAGTGCTGTTTTTGCAGTTAAATAGAGCTCGCTTTCACTCGGGGGTAGAAGCGCTCTAAAAATAAACAGAATTAAAAATTCTACAAATACAAGGAATATTACCTCTTCTAATTTTTTCGCATTCATCTTCTTTCTCCTTAAAAATTTTTGCACCAGCATATATTATATTATGTTGAATTATTTCAATGGATACTAATAAAGTAAACACATATGTTTAGGCTGAAACAAGCGCTATTAGCCAAATATCATTAATTTGGCTCAAATGTAGTAAGAATCTAAACCCAAGTTCGAATATTGAAAGATATTGACTGCTCTCTAGCTGTTGCTCGTGTTTAGTATATCATATGTGGGCTGAGTTGGGAATATTAATTATATTTGCAATATTGTAAATGTAAGGTAACTGCTATTTATATTGAGGCTAGCAGGCATATCTTTTATATAAAAATACAACATTAATCGCTCAATTGTGGTAAAATATGAACTAGAATTAAATTGATATGGAGAAATTATTATGAAAAAGAAAGTAGCTGCATGTGTGGCATTAGGACTTATGCTAACTGGCTGCACACAAACGACGCCAACAGCGACACAAACACAGACAAGCACTCCAGTAGCTAGCCAGGCAAACACAAACGCAAAGAAGACTGATACAGCTGAGATAACACTAAAAGACGGTAGCAAAATCAAAGTAACGATAAACAAGGTTACGTCAACAGAAGAAAGAAATGATAGCGACACAACAGATCCGAATCAGGTTATCATGCTTGATTTTGGATATGAAAACGTTAGCTCTTCTGAGGATATAATAGTAGATAGTAGTAAATTCAGAGTGTATGATGGAAGCAACGTACTTGCAACCAGCTATAATCTGACGACAGGGCGCAATTACGGATATATTAAAAAGGGCACAAAACTTGCAAACGCTGATTTATTCTATGCACTCATTAATGAGTCCACTTTCGTAACTGTGGATTTTAGGTATAATGGCGGAACAGCAGGCGACCCTGATGCAACATTTGTAATTGAAATTCAGCAACCAGAATAACGAGCATAGCAAAATATAATAGCTAGTTATTAGTTACAAGAGAGCATGAACAAATTAAGAGGCTTAGCCTCTTTTTTTTATACTTGTTTAGTTCTTTGCTGAATAAAAAGACTTTAGGAGAATTGATCATGCTGAAAACAGTAGAGAAAAGTTAAAAACAATACAACTAATACTTCGTATAATACTGATAATTTTTCTCAGTGTACTTTTTTTAAAAAAGTACGAAGAGAAAAAGCATTTGGAACTTGCAAATTATTATATAGTAGAAAATTCATGAAATAGGCTACAAAGACACTTAAAAAGCTATGCCATAAAATCCAAAGATCATCCACAGAGAAAGCATGTAAAAAAAAGAGCCCTGCTAAAAGCAGGGCAAAATGCAAAATAAAAGGGGATCGATTACTTGTTATACTTTTTATCGCTATCTTCATTGACGAAAAGTGGTGCCTGAGGTTGCACACGCGTAAAATTCTTATAAAAGGCGACATCGTCACTAGGCGCACCTTTCTCAAACTGTTTAGAATTAAACATAGAAAGATAAGCATATAGCATTCGATATATAGCTTCCTGGTTCTCAGGGCTTACATCTGCTAAGCTTAGCATTTCGTTATATAGCGCTCTGTGTGTGGCTTTCAGCTTTTCCAGCTGCCGCAACTCTGTTGTTTGGAAAGATCCATATTGGTCTTGATCTGCATTTGCACTTAATAAGTAATCCGTTGATACACCCAAAATGTCAGCTAATTTTAATAAAGTCTCGAACTTTGGGGCGCGCTTGTTCTTTTCGTATTGCGAGAGTGTAGTGTTACAAATGTCCAGCATTGCAGCCAAGTCTTTTTGCGATAAATCTTTCTTGATACGTAGTTGCTTGATCGTTTCTCCAAAAGTAGAATTTGACATACGCTTCTCTCCCTACATCAATAGTACTATTTTAAGTATGAACGGTAAGAAGTTATTCATTTTTATTTTCAACAAAATTCACGTAACGAGCATAAAATATGTAGACATTTGCAATCGGTGAACATATAATGAAAATATATAGAATATTTTGTTTATAATAATTCGACATATAAATATAAATACCTACACTTGAGCTAAAAAAACTGTCCGAAGATTATATAAAGACTAATATATTTGATAGGTTGACACTAATATAATAGTTTATTGGCATAATGTAAACATAATAGAGCATGTATAATAAAAATGTGAAAGATGTGAACTTTGTTTTAACAAAGGAAACACTTTTATATAATCGTACGAGAATAAAGCCGGCTAAAAAAGTATTTTGGAGGTTTATTATGGATCGAGTATGTTATATAGAATATTTACTTAAAAACTATCATCGCTTTATGAGGGATATAAATCAACTTAAACTAGAGCTGGAATTTTTTGAATATGAACAAAAAGAACGTACTATTGAGTCTATGGCTTTAAAACCAAGGACACAGGAGTGCACAGGAACAAAAGGAACAGCCGATTCGACAGGACATATTGCCCTTATCTATAGAGAAGTAAATAGCAGACTAAACCAAACATCCAAACGTGACCTTGCTCATATTGTGAAAATTAGTGAGATGGAGATGAAAAAACTACTTGTAGCAATCGACGCACTCGACAAAAATATTGGTGATGTATTAAAAGATTTATACATTGGAAGACGTACATGGGATCAGATTTGTAATAAATATTTTATTACACCATCAACACTAAACAGATACAGAAAGCGTGCAATAGGTGAGATTGCAGAGTCGTTTGACACAAAATACATGCTGTCGGATTTGTCGATGTTTACATACTAAAAGTGTAGGCAAAATAATGGCATAAAGCTGATAGGCTACTGGCAGGCAAAATGATTTATTATTATAATAGATAAAAGCCATGGAGGTAGCATATGGATAAAACAAAGGACAAACTGGCAGAGCTTAAATTAACAAAAAGGCAGATTTTATTCTGCCTTTTTTATTTGAGAGATTTTGATGTGAGGAAGGCAGCATATCGGGCAGGAATTGCAAAAAAAGATAATGCTGCATACGTAGGAACATTACTACTTGGACGAAAGAACATAAAAGAAGCATTAGAATATTTAAAAGGCGAAGCAGGAAATAGAACCCATGTAGAGCTTACTAGCATAGTGGATCTGTACACCCGCATTGCGTTTGCAGACTATAGCGAATACGTAAAATACTACAAGAACGAAAAAGAAGAATGGGTAAGCGATATAGATTTTGAAGAAGTCGATGGACAGCTTATTGACGAGATATCGGCAAGCAAAACGGGAGTCAAAATAAAATTCTTGGATAGATTTAAGGCGCTGGAAAAGCTCGAAAAGCTGATGGGTAATTCAGAGGAGATGGCGGAAGACAGTAACAACATAACGGTTATTACAGCGGTGCAAAGACCAGAAAGGCAGGATACATATGAAACAGATTAAAAGAGCAACAAATGCATTGGTCTATTATCTACGGTTATGCTATGTGCGATTTAGGAATGAGATTGTATGTATATAGAAAACGCTAGCGCGAAAAACAAGAAAAAGCTCGAGCTAAAGTACGTGCCTACGGAAAAACAGCAGATGTTTCATTTATCTGATGCTGACGAAGTACTTTATGGTGGTGCGGCTGGTGGCGGCAAGTCTATGGCGATAACTATGGAAGCGCTACTAAGAGCCATGGAAACACCTGGCGTAAATTGTTACGTGTTTAGGCGCACTTACCCTGAGCTAAAAGACGTAATAATTACGCTTGCTAGGCGGTACTATCCTGAGGATGTGGGCGAGTTCACTAACAGTGGCAAAGATTTTAAACTGATTAACGGTTCATCGGTGCGCTTTAGACACTGCTTTAAGGATAGTGACGTCTACAGATACCAAGGTGCTGAAATTCACTATCTGTTTATTGACGAGCTGACGCACTTTCCGCTTTCTGTCTACGACTATCTAAAATCTCGGCTTAGAGCGCCAAAAGAACTTAACATTACGCCATGCGTTAGAGCTACGTCAAACCCTGGAGGCATCGGACACGCTTGGGTTAAGCAGTATTTTATTGACAGAGGTACTCCATATGAAAAAAACGAGGTGCGAATATATTCTAGCGTGCTTAAGCAAGAGAAAACGGTAAGCGTGCAGTACATTCCTGCGCTTGTAACGGATAATCCGCATATGCCTAAGGATTATATATACGAACTGGAGAAAAAGCCTAAGGCGCTTAAAAATGCACTTCTACACGGATTGTGGACAGCATTTGAGGGACAGGCGTTCATGGAGTTCACTGACGATAGCACTCATTACAAAGATGGGTGCTATACGCATGTTATAGCGCCTTTTAGTGTGCCAGAGGATTGGCCACGCTATAGGTCGTTTGACTTTGGTTACTCTCGACCGTTTGCTGTGCAGTGGTGGGCTGTAGCTCCAGATGACACCGTGTATATGTACAGAGAATGGTACGGCAGCAAGGATGGCGACAACAAAGGGCTAAAGCTTACAGCACGTGAGATAGCACAGCGCATAACCGAAATAGAAAATGAGGCAGCCGAGAAACCAATTGGAATAGCTGACCCATCTATATGGGATGCAAGCAGAGGTGAGTGCATAGCTGAGCAGATGGCTGTCTGTGGCGTTCAGTTTTCGCCCGCGGATAACGCGCGTCTTTCGGGCAAAATGCAGATGCACTATAGGCTGGCTTTTGATGAAAAAGGCAAGCCTGCAATGCAAGTGTTCTACACATGCAAAAATTTTATTAGAACGATAGCGTCGCTGACAACAGATCCGCTAAAGGTTGAGGACGTAGACACAAGAGCAGAGGATCACAGCTACGATGCGGCAAGGTATTTTCTTATGGCAAGACCAATAGGCAAAAAACAAGAGCCTATTAAGAAACGAAACTATAATCCGCTTGAGGTGTATGAGCCGGAAAGTAATGGATTTTTAGAATATTAAGGAGGTAAAATTAATGCAAAAAAAGCAAAAGCAAAACGAAGAGCTAATTAAAAAAGCTTATGATCTGTTTGATGAGTTTTATTCAGGAACGCTGGAATTTAGAAGAAAGTGCATAGATAACGAAGAATTTTACAGGGCAAACCACTGGGCAAATATACCGTCCAAGGCTGGCGAGCCACAGCCTGTCACTCCTGTACTGTTCTCTACTATCGAAAGTATTTTGGGCGACATAATGGATAGTTATCCTGAGCCTGTGATATTAGGTGAAGAGGAGCAGGACGAAAAAGTGGCCAGTGATGTGAACGACATAGTCAATTACATTATAAAAAGACGCCGATATAAAAGCATATACAGAGATAAGTGTAGGCAGGCACTGAAAAAAGGCGTGAGCGTGCAGGAGGTATTCTGGGATAAGACACTCTATAATGGACTTGGGGATATAAACATACGGCAATGGGATATATTAAACTTTTTGTGGGACCCAAAATCAGAGACGCTGCAAGAAGGCAGAGCAGTTTTTAAGTTCGGCTTCTACACTAAAGAATACATATGCGAGCGCTATCCTTTCTCTAAAGACATGTTAAAAACAGACACATACTCTCGGCTTTCGTATCTTGGCGACACGGCACCTGATGAAGATGTGATGATAATGGATTACTGGTACAAAGAGTATGACGAAAACGGCAAAGCGCATGTGCACATGGCAAAGCTTGCTGGGCATGTACTGCTTGAAGATAGCAAAGAAGAGTGTCCATATGGCATGCAGATAAGCGGTCAATACCCGTTCGTTATGGAAAGCCCGTATCCGCTTGAAGGTCAGCCGGTCGGAATAGGCATAATAGATATATTTAAAAACCTACAGATTTATGCTGATAAGCTTGACCAGATCATACTGAAAAATGCGCTTATGTCTTCTAAACTTAAGCTACTTGTGAACAGGAACTCGGACATTGACGAAAGTGCGCTGAACGATTGGAGCAAGGAAATAATCAAGGCAAACAGGATAGATGATGGAGCTATAAGATGGTTTCAACCTGCTTCGCTTAACCCGTACGTTTTAACGCACTATAACAGCAAGCTGGAATCTATAAAAGAAGAGAGTGGTCAGTCACAATTCACAAGAGGTGAAGGAGGTAAGGGCATTACAGCGGCATCTGCAATCTTAGCACTACAAGAGGCGGGCTCTAAAAGATCAAGAACGCTTGTGGATCAGCTATATGATGGGTTTGAGAATGTTGTGAGGCTAATCATTGATCTTATTTGCGAGAATTACACAGAGGAAAGACGCTTTAGGATAATAAACGAAAAAGGTGCTAAAACGATCAGCTTTAAAAACAGTGATGTAAAAAAAGGCACGAAAGATCTTTCTCGGTTTATTGATTTTGATATCAGCATTGCTGTGCAAAAGCAGACGCCGTATAAGACGCTGTATCAAAATGAACTGGCGTTGGAGCTTTTAAAAGCGGGCGTTATTGTGCCTGACGAAGCACTGTCGATGATGACTTTTACAGGCAAAGACACACTGCTAGAATCCGTGAAAAAGAGAAATGAAAAAGAGCAGATGGAAAAGGCGCTACAGCTAAATTCTAAGGAGCTGATTGCGCCATGATAATAATAAGCATATACATCACATTTTGCGCCGTTGGAATGGTACTTAGCCATTGCAATATGACGCATTTTTTATAACCGTTAAGAGGCGGAAACGCTTTTTATAAACCTACAGTACACAAAAGGAGGAAAAGTTAATGGAAGAAACGGTCGAAAATGTAATAGAGCAGGACGACGCTGCAATGGACGCCGATATGGGCGGTAATACTGATTATTATAGGAGCCAAGAGGAAGTAGACAGGGCGTTTAAAAAGCGTCTTGAGCGCGAACGCAGGAAATGGGAGGCTTCGCTTAAGGAACGATCGGGCGAAAAGGCAGAAGCATTGGAAGACAAAAGAGCTGGCGATGAACAGCAAGCTAAATCTAGCGAAGACATCGTAAACGAACAGCTTGGAGAAATAGAGAGTGAGCTTGAGCCGTATCTGAAAAACATTGAAGCCGAAGGGGAAATGCCAAGCGAGCAGGAAGAGGACGACTATGAAACAGAAGCGTTTGTTGAATCTGTGCTAAAGGAAGTCAGTGAGCTAGAGCAGTTATATGAAGACTTAGACCTCACGGAAGAGCTTAGCAATCCATTATTCACGCACATGCTAAAAGAAGGGCAGCCACTCAAGAAAGTCTACGATTATTTTAAACCGCAAAAATCTAGAGATGCGGTCTATAAAGAAGTAGAAAGAGAAGTAACAGAGCACATAAGAGCCAGAAACGCTAAGCCAAGCTCAATAGCCTATGCAAACGCAAGCAGTGCTTCCTATGATATATCGCGGCTTAGCCAAAGAGATATAGAAGAGATTGACAGGCGCGTAAAGCGCGGCGAACGTGTTGTGCTGTAGGAAATAATTTAGGAGATGAAGAAAGATGACACAAAATACAAACTTAACAACAGCTACTGGGATATCAGCAACCATGCAAACATACTACGACAGAAAGCTACTGATAAACGCAAAACCAAATCTAGTGCACCATAAATTTGGGCAACAGGTCATGCTACCTAAAAACAGTGGCAAGACCATACAATTCAGAAAATGGACACCTTTTGCAGCTGTAAGTACACCACTAACAGAAGGCGTAGTTCCAGACGGACAAACACTTGAAATGACAACCGTATCCGGTCAGATCGAGCAATATGGCGGGTACGTAGCAGTGTCTGACATGCTTGACCTAACTGCTCTTGATCCTGTAATAAACGATTCAGTTGAGCTGATGGGAGATCAAGGAGGGTTAACAGTCGACACTATTGTAAGAGATGCTATCTCAAACGTAGCAAACGTTCAATACGCAGGCGGCAAAACTACAAGAGCAGAGCTAGTTTGGACAACAGAGACTCAGGATAAGCTAACAATTAATGAAATCAGAAAAGCTGTTAGGACACTTAAAAAGAACAGAGCGCCACAGTTTGTTAGAGGCGGAAAAGGCTACTATGTTGCTATCGTTGGACCGGAAACTACATACGATTTGCAGTCTGACGCTATCTGGCAGGACGTATCCAAGTATTCGGCAGCTGAGCAGATATTCGATGGCGAAATCGGCAAGCTCTTTGGTGTAATATTCGTTGAGACGACTCAAGCAAAGATATTTACTGGTGCAGGAACAGAAGGCAGGGATGTTGGAGCAACTCTTGTATTTGGTAAAAATGCATATGGCGTAATCGATGTTGAGGGCAATAACCTTAGATCGATTATCAAACCAAAAGGGTCAGCAGGAACAGCAGATCCACTAGACCAAATATCCACAATCGGTTGGAAGGTCGGCGGATTCTCTGCTAAAATACTACAACCGCTATGGATAGTAAGAATAGAACATCTATTTAGCAACTAATTGATGGGTTTTTTGAGGGCTTTGCCTTCGTAATAGGAGGCTCTGCCTCAAAACCTCCGCCAAAGGAACAAGTCCCTTTGGAATCCCGTACATAAAAAAATTTATTTTAGTATCTTTTGCTTCTTTTCTTTAAGAAAAGAAGTGGGTGCTCGAGGGCAACGCCCTCGTAACATGGAGGCAGAGCCTACATAATAGCAAATAACTAACAAAAGGCGCTTAAGGAGGAGCTGGAAGATTGGCTTCTCCTTTTCTGCGTCCTTAAATAAAAGGAGGATTCATTATGGCAACAGTTAATACCACAAAGTCAGCATCAAAAGGCATCTCGCAACAGCAGATAGACGAGATAGCAAAAGTTACAGGCAAGTACCTTGGTGATGAAGCGAAGGTGCTAGTTAGAATACCGGCAGTACCAGGCGCACAGGATGACGCATACGTAGAGTGCTGCATAAACGGCTACAACTACATAATCAAAAGAGGTGAAAGCGTCAAAGTTCCCGTTTCCATCGCCGAGCTTCTTCAAAACGCTGGGATCGTTTAACGAGGGGTTAATTGGAGGCGCTGCCTCCAAACCACCGCAAAGGGATGTATCCCTTTGGAATCCCAACTATAAATATATTTATACTAAGTATCTTTTCCCTCTTTTCTTTAAGAAAAGAGGTGGGAGCTCGAGGGCAAAGCCCTCGTATAATAACTCAAAATGAGGTGATATAGATGACACTGAAAGAGATAATGGAACTATCGCTACGGCTTATGATGGAGGACGTAGACGAAGAAACGCTTGGTGAGTTTTCGCCACTACTCAAAAGCGTAATAAACGATGCGTATATAGACATATGCAGATTCAAGTACGTACCGATAAAGAGCGAGGTAGTGACGCTAAGCGATGGCGCGTTTAATACATCGATCCTAAGTGAAAAGCTAAACAACATAATCACTATAAAGAGCGGCGATAAAGAGCTACTGTATCATGTTGAAGATGGAGTATGCACGGTACTTACTAAAGAAAATGAGAGCGTTACAGTAAGATACTCGTATGTTCCGCAAATGCTCGCGGCGGATACCGACAGCCCGATATTTCCGCAAGAGTACCATAGCTGTCTTGCTGACTATGCAGTATATAGAGTGCTGGGTACAGGCTCAGGCGCTAGGCAGGCACGAGCGCTTTTCTTTTTTGATACGTACGTACGGCAGGCAAATAAGATTGAACGGATGGAGCAAAACGAAACTATTGGGAAAAAGTATGAGTGAGGAGGTAAGCTATGTCAGAAGTATTATTGAAAATGGGCCCGTTTTTGGGCATAGATCAGTCGACAAATGAAGGCGATATTTCGGTTTTCTCTTCGCCTGACGCAATGAATATTGATACGGAAAACGGCATGCTAAAAACATCGCTGGGCTATAGCAAGTACATCGAAGCAAGACCTCCCGCCGTACCAAATTCGCTTATAAAATACTACAAAAGGTCGAGCACTGGCGAAGTGAAAAAGCATCTGCTTATCGGCACAGACCTTGGCATATTCTACTACGATACGACACTAAGCGAGTGGACGCAGATACATGCCGCACTGGATAGTGGAATATACGACTACGTTAATTATCAAAAAGACGATGAGGATATCATAATAATGGCAGATGGGGTTGAGCTTCCACAGAAGTGGAATGGAGTTGGTGAAACGACTACTCTATCCGGCTGCAACTATAAATTCTCGTCGCTATGCCTGCACTACGAAAGAGTATGGGCGAGTGGCGAAAAAGAGAACCCTGATAGGGTTTATTATAGCGCTGATTTTAATCCAGAAGCTTGGAGTGGTGTGCAAGCAGGAACGATAGACATTCCTACTTGGGATGGCGCTTCTATTAAAGCTGTTAGAACTCTTTACAACGACGTAATAGTATTTAAGGACAATGAGGTTTTCAGAATATACGGCACATACCCAGGCGAATACGAAGTTGCACAGATTTATGGTGTTGTCGGGCCTATTGCGTCAAAATCTATAGTGTCTACAGGCGATACGGTCTACTTCTTAAGCGGTGATGGTTTATGCAGTTATGATGGGCTGCGTGTTAAGCAGATAACCGATAATAAACTCTCATCATTCTTTTTACGGATGAACAAACAGTATGCAAAGCTTGCCGTTTCAATCATATACAAAAACATGCTATACGTTGCTCTGCCGATAGATACTGCTACGTACAATTCGCACGTAATTGAGATAGATCTAAAAAGGCAGACATACATGATACGCGATATTCGTGTTGCGGCGTTTATGGAGTATGAGGACAAGCTATTGTTCTGCAATAACAGTCGGTTTATATACGTATACGGCGAAGGTGATACGAAAGACGGAGCGCTAATAGCATCGTCTTGGAAAACGCCAAAGCTTGATCTTGGCGCGAAAAATGCTATCAAAACCAGTACAACGCTATACGTGCGTGGCAAAGGCAGAAGCGTTAATAGCGGACTCTGCAAGCTTAAAGTAACAGCGATATATGACGGCAAGACTAAAGAAAAGTATTTCTCATTGCCAGAAACCGAGAAGACTCTAAGACTGAGATTTAACGCTCGAGGAAGATATCTGCAATGGATATTTGAGAATACGCAAGGCTGCCATTTTGAACTGCATTCGCCATCGGTACTCATCGAAGCGGATGAGGATTAGGAGGTAAACATGGCATACGGATTTCAAAGAATAACTGAGCTATCGAGCTTGGGACTTAAAACGCTGAACGATCAGCTCGAGATGCTATGGGTTAAAGCTATGGGCGGAGTGAGCTACAACGAAAGCAGTGGAGAGCTTGAAAACATAGTGGACACCATAAAAGACGGCAACAATATCGGCACATATTTTGCTCAAAAGGACGATTGTGTTAAGATGGCCGCTGGCGCTGTTGGGATAAACAACCTTCTTAAAAACGGCGACGCGACAGGCGGAGTCAAGCACTGGACTGTAGAAAACGGTACGCTTACTGCGCTTGTGGATACGTATGAACTTAACAGAGAAGTGTTTGAGCTTCGTGGAAGCTCAGTGGTCGTATTTAGGCAAACTAGCATAGTGTGCAACCCGGCGGTTAAGCATACGCTGTCTTTTAAAGGCATGCTCAGCTATCCAGCGGTTAAAGTCACTGCCTATGTTCGTGGCAAAAAAGACGGAACTAGTCAGTACTACGAGCATAAGCAGATAACAGTTAATCAGAGTGCAAACTTTGCGGATTACTATATCAGCTTTGAAACGTATACTGACGAAAGCGAGCTTGAGGTGATTTTTTCAGCTGAGATGGCAGACCCGTACGCTCTTTTTTATGTTACTGACATTCAGATAAAAGAAGGCGGTGCGCTAAGCTCATTTAGCAAGAATAATGAGGAACAGAAGACGAACGTGTTTATGCTGAAAAAAGATGGCTTGTATGCAAACGTAAACGGTATGCATGTGCAGATGACAAACACTGATGGAGATACAAGCCTACTTATCGAAGACAACAACATGGGAGCAGCGGCAATTTACTCGCCCAAAGTATGTGCTCTAGGCAGAACGGTGTATGAAAACGGGACTAACATATACGTTTCGCTAACGGGCAGCGACATGAACCCAGGGACGCAAAGTAGTCCAGTGCGCACGATACAAAAAGCGATATCGCTATTACCGCTTATAAGCGATAATACAGTAAATGTCTATATTGCTTATGGCGAGTATTTTGAAGATGTGTTTATAAATGGGCTTCATCACATGGTTCTAAATATCTATGGAAATAACGCGATAATAAATGGGCGTATACAGGTGTTTTGCGAAGGCCGTGTATATTTAGAAAGAGTCAGAATAAGGACATCCGAAGCAAAGCCATGCCTTCATGCTTTGGGAGCAGGGCTTACAATTCTTGCAATGTACTGTGTGTTCGATAATGTAAACAAAAATTCGCATGGTATCATCTGCGATTATGGCGCTCATGTGCAGGTTAATTCGTCAGGCTTTTACAACTGCAACATTGTAATATACGTTTACGCACTAAGCCTTGTGTACATCTGCGCGCTGACAGGGAGCAATAACAACTGTGCGTTTTATTGCATGGGTGGTACTATCATGGGCACTGATACGTATCCGGAGTCAACAACGCTCAAGTACGAATTAAAAGGTGGGAAGATACTTTACGATTACAATGTCTCAAAGACATCTTCACCACCACTTACAAATGTGATGACAAACAGATGGGAAATTAGCTCGACTGGCACGTGTAGTTATACGGAAAACAAATTGGTAAGCGATAGTGATGCAATTGCAAAGGGCAAAATAAAAGCGTATACAGATGCGCTTAGTGAGCCTGTTTACGGTGCTGAGCGCACTGGCCTTTGGTTTTTCTATACGGAAAGCATCACAGGGTTTTTAAGCCAAAATACTGTATACGGCGCTAAATTTACAGTAAGAAGAGCTAGGTATGGAGGTGACCCGCAGCCAGTACTCGTTGCGTTTTTCCTGCATAATGCTCCGGATATAAACTCTACGCAGACTCCAACATTTTACGATACAGGAATAAGAACTAAAATTGCATGGGGGCAGGAAGAAAGCATATTTTTACCGGCGGATATAGTGGAACTACTTAGAAACGGAACATACAAAGGGATCGCCGCAAAGGCACTTAGCGATGATGAGCAGGCCGTTGTATTCTGCCCACAGAGCGAATACGCAGCGAAACTAATGTTTCATTACAGATAAAAGGAGGGTTTTAAATGGCTAGTACGTATTACGGGTCAAAAGGAAATAGTGTTATTGAGGTGCAAAAGCAGCTGAACAAATTAGGAGCTAATCTTAAAGTAGATGGCATATGGGGCAAAAACACAGAGGCGGCGTATAACACATACAAAAGTTCGCTTGGTAATAGCAATTCAGGTACTACAGTTAATATGATGGGCTATACGCCTCTTACTGATGCGCAGATACAGCAAACTGCCAAGCAAAAGGCGGATACAAAATACGACTGGCAGATCTCGCAGGCTAGTCAGAAAGCTGACTACAATAAATATCTGCTAGAGCAGAAAAAAGAAGCGCTTTCGCCGACATACGACGCTAAAGAGAAAGCATTGCAAGCCGCGTACGCTAAAACAAAGCAAAAGCTTGCAGAAGATACGCTCTCAAGAGGTATGGCTAGGTCGTCGTATGCTTCAGATGTACAAAACGAAGCTAACAGCGAGCAAGATAGCGAAATTACAGCGCTCAAAGCAGAGCTTTCAAGTAACATAAAAAACATTGATGACCAGATTGGCGAAATTCAATTGAAACTACTTCAATCAAACGAAGAATTATCGCAAAAGAAGCAGGCCGCTATGCTGGACACGATAGCAGATTTGCAAGCAGAGAGGCAGAAAACGCTGATAAAGGTTTTGGAGTACAATAACTCTTTAGCCTTAAAACTTGCGAAGCTTAAGTAGGGGTTTTCGGAGGCTCTGCCTCCAAGCCACCGCCAAAGAGCTCTTGGAGACTCCGTCTCCAAACCTCTGCCAAAGGGCTTTTGGAGGCTCTACCTCCAAACCTCTGCCAAAGGGATGCATCCCTTTGGAAACCCTTTGAATAGAGTTATATAAATAGAAGCCAAGTAAAGCGTATTAAAATAGAAGCATATAAGATCAACATAAAAACGCCCACATAATTTATTGTTATGTAGGCGTTTATTTTTATTTGTGAAAACATTGACTTTTGTAAAATCAGATTTCCTGGGAAATTAGAACGGAGCTTTTTCACGAGTATTAGAATACGGCTCGTCTGCTCTATCCGAAACACCTTTAAAGCGAGTGTACTGACCTTCGAATATGGCATCAATTTTGCCAGTTGGGCCGTTTCTGTGTTTAGCGATTATAATTTCGGCAGTGTCTTTAGTTTCTTCTTCGCGAGAGTAAATATAATCTCTGTATAGGAATAGAACGATATCAGCATCCTGCTCAATAGCGCCAGATTCTCTAAGGTCAGAGAGAACAGGCCTATGGTCTGCTCTATTGTCAACAGCTCTTGATAGCTGTGAAAGTAACATAATCGGGATATTCAGTTCACGAGCGGTATTCTTTAGAAATCTCGTTATTTCCGATATCTCTTGTTGTCTGTTTTCGCTCTTTCTGCCACTGTCCATAAGCTGTAGGTAATCGATAACGATAAGGTCAAGCGAATGTTCTATCTTAAGACGTCTGCATTTGCTACGTAGTTCCTGCGGTGTTATGCCTGCCGTATCATCAACAAAAATAGGTGCAATGGAAAGATCTTTTAGAGCGCTCATTATAGAAGCGAGGTCTTTTCTGCCAAGCTCTCCGGATTTAACAGCTTGCATGTCAACAACTGCTTCGGAAACGAGCATACGTGTTGCTAGCTGTTCGCGGGACATCTCAAGAGAGAATACTGCAACGGATTTTTTGTGAGCGACTGCCGCTTGCTGAGCGATATTTATTGCAAACGACGTTTTACCCATACCAGGACGTCCTGCTACTATAACAAGATCAGAGTCGTTAAGACCTGATGTGATTTTATCTAGTTCCATAAACCCTGTTGGGATACCTGTAGGACCCTTACCTTTATTACTATAGGCAAAGTTGATTTTCTCGTAGGATTCAAGTAGCGCTTCTTTGATATGCCTTAGTGCATTTTTATGATCCTGCATAGATAGCTCGAAGACAGCATGCTCAGCGGCGTTTAATATTTCTGCCGATTTTCTGTCCGGCTCAAAGCACATGCGTGTTATATCGGAGCAAGCTTTTATCATGCGTCTTAGTAGCGATTTTTCAAAGACGATATCTACGTAATGGTTTATATGTGCAGTTGATGGTACATATCTTGAAAGTGATGTTATATATGTAACACCACCAACGCCTTCTAGAGAACCACGATCCTCTAAAGAGTCAGTAAGTGTAATAACATCTATTGGTTTTCCGGCAGCGTTGAGCGCATGCATACAGTTGAAGATCTCTTTGTTTTGAAGCGAATAGAAATCATCAGGGCTAAGCTTGCCAAAGGCAACAGAAGCTGCCTGCTCGTCCATAAGCATACTGCCAAGAACGGATTGCTCCGCATCAAGATTGTGAGGTGGTATAGCCGCCCCAGACAAATTTATATCCATACTATTGCTCCAATACGTTTACGGTTAGCGTTGATGATACACCTGGGTAAAGCTTGATGTTTACGCTATAGTTGCCAAGAACCTTTATATGATCGTTTAGAACTATTTTCTTTTTATCTATTGATATGCCATGTTGCTTTTTAAGCTCAGAAGCTATTTCTTTAGATGTTATCGAACCAAACAATCTGCCAGCTTCGCCACTTTTTGCTTTAATTGTGATTTCAAGAGTTTTAATCTTTTTTGCTAGCTCTCTTGCGGCTGTCAGTTCCATCTCTTTTTGATGCGCTGTAGCACTTTTCTTTTGGTTAGCCGTTGTTACGTTTTGAGTATTAGCTTCTTGAGCCTTTGCTCCTGGGAAAAGGAAATTTCTTGCGTATCCGTCAGAAACAGTTACGATATCACCTTTTTTGCCTTTACCCTTTATATCTTCTAATAATATTACTTTCATTATTGATCCTCCTGTAAATAATTAGTTATTGTGTCTAACAAAAGTTTTTTCGCTTTTTCAAGAGTCGTGTTTTTAATAGATGAAGCTGCCACAGTCATATGACCGCCACCTGAAAGTCTTTCCATAATAACCTGTACATTTATATTACCTAAAGAACGAGCACTTATCAACACATCTTTTTGCGACTGGGTAAGTGTAAACGATGCGTTTACTCCTTTTATCTTGAGTAGTTCGTCAGCAGCTTTTGCAGCCAGCACAGGGTCAGGGGTAGATGAAACTGGCATGCAAGCGATGGCAACACCACCAGTTAAATAGTCAGCTGTCTCAACAGCTTTTTTAACAATCTCGAATGTTGCAAGGTCTTCTTGCATCAGCATTTTTATTGCAAGAGGGCTTGCTGATTGTTTTAGTAGATATGCAGCAGCCTCATATGTACGAGGGCCCGTGCCTACAGAAAATTGCTTTGTGTCTATCATAATACCTGTAAGCAGTATTTCAGCTTGCAGTTTTGTTATCCTTAGTGTAGGTACATATTGAACCATCTCGGCAAGCATTTCGCAAACAGAAGAAGCGCCAGGTTCGTGGAAAAGATCCTTGTATGCAAACGATTCTTTGCCTTTTCTGTGATGGTCTATAGCAACAACAGAGTTTGCAATTTCAAATAGTTTTGGCTCGGCAGCTGCAGCTTGCCTTAATGTGTCCACAATTATTACTGAGCTGTTACTTTTTATGCTACCAACCGCTTCTTTTCTTGTTAGAAAAGGTACATTTTCTTCTTTCATAAGGTTAATAATGCTGGTAGCTATTGGTTTATCACTTAAAACTATATAGGCGTTTTTGTTTACATGTTTTGCCATTGCATATACGGCGTAAGCTGCGCCAAGTGCGTCAGCATCTTCTCCAGCGTGTCCCATAATAAAAACATCTTTGCTCTTTGTGAGGTAGTTCATCAGCCTTTCAGCAAATGCACGGGATTTTACTTTACTGCGTATGCTGATGCCTTCTTTATTTGCACCAAAGAACGTATAATTATCGCCGTTTTTAATAACTACCTGATCTCCGCCTCTAGCCGCTGCCATTTCAAGAGCGTGCATTGCGCCAGACTCAGCTTCTTTTGCGCTAGAATCCGTGCAGATGCCAATGGAAAGAGTGATGGTAATATCGGGGCTTATGGAACGTACTGTTTCAAGTATCGGGAATCTCTTTTTGCGCTGGATGTCTACGTGCATCGCTTCAGTAAATATTATATAATGACCGGCGCTAGTCGACCTAATTACTCCAGCTAGCTCATTTGCAAAAGCATAGATATGTTTATCAAGCGCAGAAAGTATACTAGAGCGAGATTGATGCGTAAGAGATTGCATGGTGCTATCTCCATCGACGTCGATAAGTATCAGTGCGGGTGCGTTCTGCTGAGTTTTTAGTTTATATGTGTTCATTTCTGTTGTATCAATAAAAAATAGATATACGCTTCTGTGCTTACTGCTTTCTGTGTGGTCAAGGAAGGAAACAGCGTACAGCTTATAGTATTTATCTGCAATTTTAATTTCTAATATTGTTAAACCGCTAAGAGGCAAAGTGGATATATTTACATCTATGCCCGTGTCTTTAAGTTTGGCGTTTTGAAGATTACCAAATAGGCTTTTTGCAGGCTCATTTGCGTATTGTATATTGCCTTTATCGTTGATTTTGATTGCAGGAATAGGTAGCTTTTTAGGCATGTCTTGGATAGTTAGTTCGTTATATACTCTGTTTAATTCACGTTCACTGCTAGACTCGTATTTATATGTACAAAAAATTAGGCAAAAGATAATAACAGGGAAAAGCACTAAAGAAGCAATTGCAACACTAAAGCTGTAATTATACATATAGACACCGCATGCGACGCTGAGTATAAAGAGCACAACTAAGCTTAGTATTATTACTCTTTTGTATATTTTAAGTTGATGTTTCATTTGGCAGGATCATTCTCCTTATTTTGTATATATAAATATACATTATTATATCATAATGATAATATTCAAGCTCAAATATATTTAAGATAAAAAAGAAGCGCTCTAAAGCGCTATTTTATCTTTTATTGCTGTTAAATCTCCATACTCTTTTTCAAGGGTATGCCCTTGGGAGATGCCAACATGCAGTTTTTTTGAGATACAAACATTTAATTGCGAAGGCTCTATCTGCGCTCGCCGAGCTAATAGATAACACACAACTATCTCATCAGATAACGATTCTATTAAAAAAGCTCTGTCCATATCGTTAGTGCCTTGTAAGTATTTTAGCACATCACCTGCGCAGGAAATAAGTTCTGCTTTAAGCCATTCTATATGTTTGATACGGCTTGCTATTTCATCTTTCATGCTCATCGCCCTTTTAAAGTATTATAAATATATTGTACAAGTGTTTTGGTGACAATCATATAAAATACGCAGGGACAATTTTGTTTAATACATGGTTATTATGAGTAGTTTTGTTTATTTTTTAGTTATTATGTTTTAGATTAATTTACAAGCCAAAATTTACACAAAAAAAAGAGCGTCGTCGCTCTTTTCAAGTTAAGTCTTTTGTTGTTACGATGTAGTCAGAGACAAACTGTGCTTCTGAAGGATCAGAGAATAGTAGTTCAACATCATCTATCATAGCGTCTTTAAACATTTGCGTCAAAGCAATATACTGGCAAAGAACTGACTTTAGATTCAGTCGATCCCCTTCACTGGTTACAAGCTCTACTTCGCCTTTAAGCTTGTTTATTTGTTCGAAAAATTTCTTTGGATCTTTTATACTAACAATTTTCAAGGTAAAGACCCCCTCTATAGCTATACTTCTATATTATATGGGGGATTGCTTGCTGTCAATAACTAAAATAAGGGCGAGTATATCCTCGATTTTAAAAGCTTATCAACCTCATCTGCATTAAGCCCAGAAACGTTAAAAACTATTGCTCCGCCTTCTGGTTCATTTGTGCAGTTTTGAAGATGCATAAACAATTCGCCATGCTGTGTACCGTCGTAGATAAGAGCGTGTACGTACTTTTCTGCGTTATTGCCCCATACAACCATGTTATATCCTTTTTCTTTTAGTTTTTCCGCAAGATCCTCAAGACCTTGTTGATATGCTATAGTCATTTCATCACTCCTATAGAGTTAGCTTAGCCTATCTACGGAGTTTTTATTCCGCTAATGCGTATACTTTAAGTGCTTTTTCCTGAATAGATACGGTTACAGTTTCTTTCATTAAGACTTCACCGTCTATTTGGATAACAAGAGGCGTGGTGGATGTTATATGCGCACTTTTGGTTTTGTACTTATGCATAAAAAGCAAGTCTTTGTGATCGCCTTTCATGAGCCTACCAATGTATTTTATGACTTGCAGTTTTGATATTTTATCGATAACAGAGAGATCTAAATAACCATCATTTAATATGGCCTGAGGAGCAATATTAATACCGCCACCAATAAATGAGCCGTTTGCCATTGTAAGAAACATCATTTCTTGCTCTATGTGTTGATCAGCCGTATCAAGAGTTATTTTTTTAGGCTTAAAGGTGATAAATGCCAAAAATATGCCTATAATGTATGCTATAGATCCAGTGAACACTTTTTTCACTTTGTTAGTTTCGATAACAACATGAGCATCTAGCCCAGTGCCAAAAGAATTCAAAAACGGTTTGTCATCGCACAGACCTGCATCTATTATCTTTGTCTGTCCGTTTAAAACGATATTAAGCGCACCGATAGGATCTGACGGTATATTAAGTGTTTTGATAAAGTCGTTGCCGGTACCGCCTGGGATTACGCCAAAGGCGCAGTTGCTATAAAATAGACCTGATGCCACCTCTAAAACGGTTCCGTCGCCACCAATGGCTATTATACTTAGTGAACCATTTTCTTTAGCGGCACGCGCTAGCTCTGTTGCGTGGCCTTCGTATTGCGAATATGCATACTCATAGCCAATATTCTGTGAATTTAAATGAGCAGAAATTTGGTCAAATACTTTTTTTGCAAGGCCATTACCTGCAATAGGGTTCACAATAAAATAGTGCATATAAAACCTACCCATTATTAATGCTTTTATTTGTTCTAAGATGTGTATAATATATAACAAAAGGAGGTACTATGGCAAACAGAAAATATAAGACAGATATTAAAATAAAATTACCCCAAAAACTGATAGAGCTTGCCGATGTTTTTGCTCAAAAAGGACAGGAGCTTTATATTGTTGGCGGGTTTGTTAGAAACGCCCTGCTTGGTATTAGTGGTGGTGATATAGATATATGTGCTTCTTTAAGTGCTAGCGAAGTTTATGAAATGATAAAAGATTCAGACAGCTTTTTCACAGTGGATAGAGATAGCGATCTTGGCACAATTGCGATTCACGATAAGCACAGCAAACAATACTTTGAGTACACAGCGCTGAGAGAAGATAGTTATAGCGAAGGTGGTAGCCATAGACCGACTGCGGTTACATACGTTAGCGATATGAAAAGGGATGCACTTCGCAGAGATTTTACTATTGGTGCGCTATACGCTGATGCTAAAACTGGGTATGTATACGATCCACTAGAGGCAATTGACGACCTATTCAAAGGTGCCATAAAAACAACAACAGCTGATCCAATGGATATAATAAAAGACGATGGACTTAGGATAATGCGTATGGTTAGGGTTGCATGTGAGCTAGGGTTTTATATAGATCCAAAGCTATACAAAGAAGCAAAAGTACATGTGTATTACCTTAAAGACATTGCAGTCGAGCGCATTACGGAAGAACTGAATAAGATCATTTTAAGTGATATAAAGTATGGTAGCTTAGATAAGCGCATAAAAACTCCAGCGCACTATAGAGGCATGATGATGCTGTACAATCTAGGTGCAATTGAGTATATTATGCCAGAACTTCTTATGGCGCAAGGTGCAGCCCAAAACAAAAAGTACCATGAGTACGATGTGCTTAACCATTTGTTTCATGTATATAAGGAAGTGCCACCAATTCTTACATTACGGCTTAGCGGATTATTGCACGATATAGGTAAGCCAGAATCTAAAAAATTATACGGAACAGCAAAAGGACATGCAACTTTTGGAGTGGATATTGCACATTCTATTTTAAAGAGATTAAGATACAAAAAAACTGTCATTGATAGAGTCGATCTGCTTGTTGAAAAGCATATGTACGACCTTAAAGGTAATGTGCCGTATGAAGAAGTGCTGGAATTCCTGTGCAGGCTTGGCAAGGAAGCAGCCACTGAGCTATTGCAACTAAAAATGGCGGATGAAGAAGGCAAAGGCAGAGGCGGAATGGAAAGTGAAACGCTTGTGAAGTGGCAAAAAGCTCTTGCACAAATCGAAAAAGGGAATATTCCAACAAGCATAAACAATCTAAAAATAAACGGAAACGATTTGAAAGAGCTTGGCATTTTTGGCAAAGAAATAGGGCGCATTAAAGAGATGCTGTGGAGTCATACGATAAGGCACCCTGAGGATAACAATAAAGAAATGCTAATAAATCTTGCTGAAAAGTACAAAAATGCGTAATTTAAAATTCGTACAATACAAAAAGGATAGCTCAAAGATTTTTTACGAGCTATCCTTTATTAGTTAAATAATTTATACGGTATCCATGGGTCTGCCTGTCTTTGGATCAACAAAGGATACCCAGTAGCCTGCGTTGCCCATGCCTTGAGCAGTCATGTAATGGCTATAACCGTTGAGTCCAGCCGGAGGATTTATGCCGTAAGGGCCGGGTACAGCAGTACAGCGAGCTTGTAGGTTGCCGTTTCTGTCATGAATACTGCCTATGAGATAATGGAATGAACTACCCATGGCAGGGTATTCGACTTTATACCATGAGGAGTTTGTCATTGCTGGGAACGGGCGTACAGGAAGACGTCTGCCATGTCTCATGCACGTGTTCATCTTTTTGCGTACTTCTGTTTTATTATATATGCACGGATCGATGTCTTCTGTTATTGTTTCGTTTTCACCAAAAGATTCTTTTGACTCTTCTAATTCCTCGCCGTTTTCACGATAAGGGTTAAGAGCGCTTTCATATTCTTTATCCGTCATTGTTGCCATATAAGAAGATGTATGCTGTAGAGAATTTTCTTCTTCATTTATATTAGCACTCATAGCTTCTGATTCTTGCTCATCGTCTTCTAACGACAATTCACTTTCTGTCGGCGCATCGTCGTCTATGTCTAATTGCGCTACGGCAGGCTCGTCAGCATCTGTTTCTGTAGCAGCAGCATCATCATCATAATAGTAAGATTTTTTAAGAATTGGCGTTGATACTGTTTCTATTCCTTTATCATAGTGCACAGAAGCAATCGCATCATCGTCATCATAAACTTCTGGGTATTCAAACTCCTCAGCATCTTCTATTTCGCCGGCAGTCTCGACAGTATCATCCTCAGTTTCAATGCTGAGACCAGATGCGCTTTGAGAGGGCGCATCGAGCTCAGAGTAATCAAACCCTTTAGCTTGTTGAATTTCACTATAAGTTTCTATTTCATCATCTTGATCTGCTGGCTCTATAGTGAGTCCAGACGTGCTTTGTGAAGGCACTTCGTTTTCGTCATAAAGCTCAGAGTAATTAAACCCTTGGGCTTCTTGAATTTCACTAAAGGTCTCTATTTCATCTTCTTCGTAAGCTGGTGCTATGCTTATAACGGGCGCACTTTCTATGCCTTTATCATAATGCACTTGAGCTAAACCTTCTGTTTCTTCAGCCGAAGACACTTCACTTTCGGAAGCATAAAGCTCAGAGTAGTCAAACCCTTCAGCTTCTGGAATTTCATCGTTGTCGGCATCCTTATATGTTCTTTCAGTTTCAAAACCGCTTGGTACGTAAGGCGCACTAGCTGTAAAGGCACCTTGCTTTTCTACATAACTATCTCCATTGTTGTCAACAAAATGAAGCATGCCATATTCTCTTAGTGGCATATTATTGTTATTTGGTATTCTAGGTGCAATAGTTGGTTTATCTTCAAGCTCTGAGTAATCAAAACCTCTTGCTTCGTAATCAGGCTTGGTCATTGCGACATCTTTAGCTACGTCATAGGGCTTAACCGATACAGTCGGCTTTTTCTCTACAACCGCTTCGCTTATTGTTGCCGTTACTTTGCCATCTTCGTTTGCACCCATTTGTCTACGTCTTCCACTAGGCCTTCTTGGTTGTGGCATTGGCTTTAGACAGCCAGGTCCTTTTAAACGCATGAATGATTTTACTTTTATCCAATCCGGCATATAATCCGACTGACCTACTAGCACAAAATCAATGTGCGGTCCAACGAACACAACGGCCGCAGCTCTATAATCATCTATATCATGCGGGAAAAAAGAGAGCGGAAGGGATTTATGTAATAGCATCGTGCGTTCGTTATAATCTATTTCGCCCAGAACGAAAGGCGAATTAGGCGCATGGCTTGCAAATAGAACAGCTACGTAAATGCCGTTTTGCGGACGTATTAGATCTCTAGCGGTGACCGTTATAGAAGCGGTATCCCCATTTACGTCTATAGATACAAGGCCACTACCTCTTTTGCCTTTAACCGAATAGCCTCTTTCGTCCTGATGCAGGGCAATAAGGCGCCTTCTGTAGTCCATTTAATTACCTCCTTAATAAACCGTGGTTTTGAGCATGCTAATCTAATTAATTATATGCAACAGCTTCTATTAAATTGACACACAACTAAAAAAGACTTATTCGCTTTGGATATTGACAAGTAAGGCGAAATACTGTAGAATAAAATTTGCTTTGGAGAGGTGTCCGAGCGGTTTATGGAGCTAGTCTTGAAAACTAGTGATGCTGAAAGGCACCGTGGGTTCGAATCCCACCTTCTCCGCCATAGCAAACAAAGAGCAAAAGGACTTGGACCTAGTGGTTTAAGCCGTTTTGCTCTTTGTACTTTTTATGATAAGCTGAATATATGTAATTTATTATGTTCATTAAAGAGGAAAGCAAAATGTTGATAGAAAACGATGCCTCACTAAATAATGCGCTCAGTAATAAAATTGTTTTACTGACAGGTGGTGGAGGCGGCATAGGCTTTGAAGCGGCTAAGGCATTCGCGTATTTGGGAGCAAAAATAATTATTGCAGAAGTAGATATAAAAAAAGGAACGTATGCAGTAAATTATATTAATGAATTTTTTAATCTAACTATGGCTGAATTTTACGAAATCGATTTGGCCAAAGAAGACGCTGTTAATCAATTATGCGATTATATCCTTAATAAATACGGATGTCTCGACATTGTTTTTAATAATGCCACGATCACTCAGATGGGTGCTGTCGATGAGGTCGATATAGCTTTTTGGGATAAAAGTTATTGCGTAAATTTTAAAGCGCCATTACTCTTTGCAAAGCGTTTCCTACCTGTTATGAAAAAGAGCAACAGTGGTACAATTGTTTTTGTTTCATCTTCTGGTGCTTCTCCATATATGGGTGCCTATGAGGTTTTTAAAACGGCACAAGTCGAGCTTAGCAATACATTGGCGATGGAGCTTGAAAATACAAATGTTCACACTTATACAATCGGTCCGGGTCTTGTGAAAACCGAAACAGCGATGAATGCAATTGAAATTGTTGCTAAAAGTATGAATATAAGCATTGATGAATTTTACGAAATGAACAGCCAACACATTCTAGATGTAGAAAGTGCGGGTGTTGGTTTTGCTTTATCCGTTTTAAATGCAGAAACTTATCATGGGCAAGAAATAGGCTCTATTCAGGTACTAATGGATTATAATTTAGTTAATGTGGATAATTCAAAAGATGACTCTGCAAATAAAATAGATGATACTGTACAAAAAAATGCTTTTGAAAAAATATTAAAAACCTTTGAAGCGCAATATGATGGATGGAAGGCAATGAATATATTCGAGCGGCAATGGGTTTTTAGAGATTTCAAGAAAAACATGGGGCAATCCACAGAACAAGTATTAGAAAAACTGAAAATGATTAATGACAGTATTAAAAAGGATAATTACTCATTAACTTCTTTGGATAAGTCATTTTTTGAAAAGCTGAAAAATTACTGGGTACACCAATTGAAGCTTTTACATGGATATCAAAAAGATAAAAATAAACTGGAAGAGCAGTCTAAAATAATAGAAGAATGGATTTTAGACATTGAGACTTTTTTATCTCGATTTTAGAATATTGTACAGCAATTAGAATATTAAGCAGTATGATGCACGTCTGATTTTTTCGGACGTGCTTTTTTGTCTGAATCTTTATTTCTAAGTAAGCACACGTTTATTCAACTAGTTATAAGTACTATTTTATTAAGTGTGTTCGGTAATCGTTTTTTATTTAAACTGTACACACTATGTCTGTGGTAAAATAGGTGTGTTATAGACAAAAAAATATTCAGATGTTTCTACATTTTTAATTAGAAGTGATCACACGAAAGGATGAAGTATGAATTATTATCTGATTTTCTTAGCAATTATGAGCATCATTGCGTTTGCTCTGTATGGCATAGATAAACGCAAAGCAATAAAGCATGCATGGCGCATAAAGGAAGTGGTACTGCTTGGTTTCGGCTTTTTCGGAGGAGCAGTTGGTGCCTTGTTAGGCATGAAAATGTTTCATCATAAAACCAAACATCGTTATTTTTGGGTCATCAATATTTTCGGCTTGGCTTTGCAAATTGCTGTTTTGATTTTCTTTTTTGTGATTTAATCCGCTTCATCTAGGTGTATATAATACGAGACTAGGGAAGGTATTAACAGAAGTACAGAGAAAAATAGTAGGGCAGATGCTATTTGTTTTGGCGTTTAATTTGGCTCTTTTATAAAAGGAGAGATTTTATGAATGTTCTTGTTATTGACGGTCAAGGTGGAGGAATGGGCAGACAACTTATTGAAGCACTATGTTTACGCCTACCAAAAGCTGAATTAATTGCTGTTGGAACCAATAGCATTGCAACAGCATCGATGATAAAAGGTGGCGCAATAAAAGCTGCTACTGGAGAAAATGCTGTAATTGTCGGGTGCAGAAATGCGGATATTATTATCGGGCCGATTGGCATTATTAGTGCAGATTCTTTGCTTGGTGAAATCACTCCTCAAATGGCAAAAGCTGTGGGGCAAAGCCGAGCGACTAAAATACTTATTCCGATTAACAAGTGTGGCATTATAGTTGCTGGAGGAGTAAACGCTCCATTGTCTGCTTTAATAAAAGACGCAGTTGATAAAGTCGTCGAAATAACAATGTAAAGATAGAAAACTCTAGAGTATAGCTGTTGACATATTTAAGGGTTGTTGATAATATTTGTAGTGTCAGCATGAAGCTGATTACAGTAACATTTCACAAAAACAAACACTGTTATATACCAAGAAGGTATTGACTTTTCTGAAGAAAGCCAATGGCTTCTTTTTTTCTGAAAGGAGTTTTCAATGAAAACAAATGTAAAAAAACTCACACTGGCAGCTATGTTTCTAGCACTTAGCTTGATACTACCATTTTTCACAGGACAAATTCCACAAATCGGTAGCGCACTAGCGCCTATGCATATACCAGTACTGCTTTGCGGATTCATCTGCGGCTGGCCATACGGGCTTGCAGTAGGCTTTATCGCACCGCTTTTGCGCTTTGCGCTATTTGGAATGCCACCTATCTTTCCTACAGGCATCGCAATGGCTTTTGAGCTTGCAACTTATGGGCTTATGACTGGCATTTTATACAAAGCACTGCCTAAAAAGACTTCCAACATATATGTTACACTCATCTCGTCTATGGTAGTTGGACGTGTAGTATGGGGGCTTGCAACATTCGCGATTGCTGGAATCCGAAACACCAGCTTTACATTTAATGCATTTATGGCTGGTGCGGTAATAAATGCAGTTCCAGGCATTATTGTTCAGATTATTTTGATTCCAATCATAGTGATTGCATTAAAGAAAGCGAAGTTAATGGAGAATGGATGATATCAAAAAAATCATAATAAAGAATTATGAAAAGTACCCAGAATTGCAGATTCAGGATATCTTGAAACTAATATACCAAAACGAATTTGGTTGCGGGCATCTTGTAGCTGATCCTCAAACTAGTTTTGAGCGATTGACTGCTGAATGGAATTCCGTAGAAGGTAGCGAGGATGAAGATTTGTTTGAACCAATCGGCAATGGTTTTTCAAGAATGAATATCGCGGCTGCAAAGTCTGCGAAAATGCCGATAGAGTTATTTCATAAGCTATTTATCCAAAGCGCAACAAAACAGACCGGAACGGTTGCAGGATTTATTGCCAAAACGGAGATTGTTAAGGAACTATGCTCATTGGGTAAACTGCCTTTTGAGGTTTCTGAGGTTGACACTTTTGTTTCTAAATGGGAACTTGATAATCATCCTTTGTTTAGCCATAGCGTAAATTATAGAAAACACTATCATCCAGCTTACCGCGTTGTTTTTTCGCAATACTCTGCGCTGATGCCACTGCTGCAAAAAATCTATGAGAGCCAAAACTCAGGGGCTGTTATTGCTATTGAAGGCAGATGTGGATCTGGGAAAACAACGATGGCTCAGATGCTAGCGGAATTATACGATGCAACAGTTATACATATGGACGATTTTTTTCTGCCAAAGGAACTTAGGACGGCTGAAAGATTGAGCGAACCTGGTGGAAACATCCATTATGAGCGGTTTTGCAGCGAAGTTATAGATGGACTCAAAAGCAAAAAGCCATTCTCTTATAGAGTATATAACTGCGCTATAATGGACTATGATAATAAGATTGCTGTTGAGCATAAGCCAATTACAATTGTTGAAGGAGCTTATTCACTGCATCCTCTTTTTGAATTGGTTTATGATATAAAAGTGTTTTGCGATATCGACAAAGATAAGCAAAAGAATAGAATAATCAAACGTAATGAGCTTGAAGGATACGGCAGCTTTAGGGATCGGTGGATACCGCTAGAAGAAAAGTATCTTTCAGAAATGAATGTAATCGAAAAATGTGATTTTATAATATCAATTTAATGATTAGTACAAATATACTTTAGCAACATTAATTCTTGGAAAATAATTGTTTGTCTTTAATATATAAAAAGCATCTATAACTATTTGTTGTAGGCGCTTTTTTAATCTAATATCCCAGTTTTTAACCGTTTAAGTATACAATCATAGCTGGGAATAATAATGCTGATTCTAGTTTAAATAGCGATATTATAAAATAATATTGTGCATGCAAGAACATCTTGCTATAAAATATCTTGAAAACTTTTGAATTTGTATTATACTAAAAGCTTAGTGACAATTATTGGATGCAATTCTAAGCTTTTTGACTTAGTTAATGTTTATAAAAATGAAGGGTCTTGATGTAATGAAAAAAACAGGCGCAACGGCTATTATCGCAATCTTGTTGTTGGCGTTTCTAGATGCGAGTAATGGAGCAACGACTCCTGCGCTTGCGAGTATTGGAAAAGCGTTTCCGGAAATTAGTCACAGTACGCTTATTCTTATTTCCACACTACCTATGCTTTTGATCGTCCCATTTTCAATTTTATCTGGAAAGCTTGCTGGAAATAAGATTAAATACAGAACTTTAGCACTTGTAGGAATTCTGCTTATATCGGTTGCCGGTGTTGTTCCATTTTTCCTTAATAACTTTTATGCTATTTTAATAGCAAGAGGATTTAGCGGAATAGGCATTGGGCTTAGTGCACCTTTGGCAAACACGTTTATATTGAACCTGTTTGAAGGTAAAAAGATGCAAAACCTTATGGGAATATCCCGTGTTTCGAGCAGTGCCGGCAGTATGGTCTTCCAAATGATTGGCGGAGTTTTATGCTCGATAAATTGGCGATATACTTTTTTAGTATATCTTATTGGTATTGTAGGGTTAGTCCTAATATTCTTTATGCTGCCAGAACCACCTAAAACCGAAAAGAAAGTCGTTAAAGGTGTTAAAATAAAAGGTAGCAAAATTAATGGTATAGCTCTTGTCTGTATATTATTATATGCATTAATGACATTTTTCACCTATCCGTTCTACTTAAACATGTCATCACTTGTGTTAAACGGAAATCTAGGAAACGCAGCCACCGCAGGCTTTATTCTCACAACTTCTTCTTTTGCAGGAATGCTAGGCAGTTTATTGTTTGGTTCTATATTCCGCTTGTTAAAAAGGAAAATTATTCCGATAGGATTCATTCTTTGCACTATAACATATGTAATTATGGTTTTTTGTAATAATGTGTTTGCCTTTTCAGTGGCAGCCTTTACGTGTGGATTTGGCTTTGGATTAATAGTCCCTACAATCAGCATGTATGCAGGCTTGGCGGTACAGCCTTCCTCAAGGGCGCTTGCTATGTCACTGATGTTTGCTCTTCCGAACATGTCAATGTTTTTGACTTCTTACTTCTTTGCTTTTATCAAGTCAGCTTTCAATATCACATATGACAGATACATTTTTGTTATTGGGATCGTATTCTATGTAGCTTGTGGCATAATCTTTTCGATTGTAAATTTGGAACCAAAAGAAAAAGATATAGAAGAGGAAATAGAGATAGTTGCAGAAGAACCCGTTACTCTGATGAACTAATTTATAAATATTTAGATAGACTCTCATCTTATTTGAAAGTAAAGCTCGGAAAACTAACTTCCGAGTTTTTTTATTGCCTGTTTTTAGTAGACTAATCCCGTCTTTAAACCCCTTTTATATTTTAAAGCTTCAAAAATAGTAATTAAATTCAAAGTAACAATATTGAAAATAATGTTGCGTGCTTGGGCGCATCTCGATTAAAAATGTATTGAAAACTTTTTTATTTGTAATATACTAAATGATTAGTGGTAATTGTTGAATGCAACTTTAGTTTTTTATAACTTGTTTAATAATTACAAAAATGAAGGGTCTGATTTAATGAAAAAAAATAAGATTACTGCTATCATAGCTATTATGTTGTTGGCATTTCTCACTGTGAGTAATGGAGCGACAACACCTGCGCTGGCAAGTATAGGGCAAGCTTTTCCAAATGTCGATAGAAGCACGCTTATAATGCTTTCCACATTGCCTATGCTAGCACTTGTACCATTTTCTATTTTATCGGGAAAACTCGCAGGGAACAAAATTAAATACAGAACCCTTGCGCTGGTTGGATCGCTGTTTATTGTAGTAGCGGGTATTTCTCCTTATTTCCTTAATGATTTTTATGCCATTTTAATAGCTAGAGGCTTTTGCGGCGTAGGTGTCGGCTTGGTATCACCTCTTTATAGCACACTTATATTGAATTTGTTTGAGGGAAAAATGAGGGAAAACCTCATGGGAACAGCTCGTTTTGTAGCCAGTATTGGTGGGATGATATTCCAAATGCTTGGCGGGTTATTATGCGCAATCAATTGGCGTTATACTTTTTTTACATATATTCTTTGTGCTATAGCATTTGTGCTGATTTTCTTTATGCTACCGGAACCGCCTAAGATCGAAAAACAAGTAGCAGTAGATGGGGTAAAACAAAAAGGCGGAATAACTCGTGTCGCATTTGCCTGGATAATACTATATACTTTCCTGACATTTTTCACCTATCCGTTTTATGTTAACATGTCATTGCTGGTAGCTCAAAATAATCTCGGGACTGCGGCCGCTTCAGGGTTTATTCTTACGATGTCTTCTGTTGGTGGAATGATAGCAAGCACATTGTTTGGTGCTGTTTTTCGTTTCGCAAAAAGAAAAACGCTTCCAATCGGGTTTAGCCTTTGTGCTGTAACATTTACTATTATGATATTTGGCAATAGTGTACCTGCTTTTGCAGTGGCAGCGGCTATATCTGGTTTTGCTTTTGGATTAATCTACCCTGCAATTTTAATGTATGTAGGGCTGGAAGTAACACCAGCGGCAAGGGCATTTGCCATGGCACTAATGATGGCGCTTCCAGACCTAGCAATGTTTTCAACATCCTACTTCTTTTCGTTTATTAAGTCAGCTTTCAATATCACATATGACCGATACATCTTTGTTATCGGTTTAGTATTTTATATTGTTTGCATCATTGTCTTATCGTTTGTAAAAGTGAAAGCAAAAGAGGATGAGGCGGAAATTGAGGCGGAAATTGAGATGATAACGGAGGAACCACCACCTATTATAAATTAATGAATAAGGGACAGGATTCTGCTCATTTTGCTAAGTAAAGCTCGGAAAACTAACTTCCGAGCTTTTTTATTGCCTATATTTAACGCGTTAACTCTTTTAAACTGCAACAAAACACATAACCGTGAGTATTATGATACGAGGTGAAAACAGTGGATAATAGGGAGCTATTTGCTAGACTGATTAAATGTGAAGCAGGCGGTGAAGGCATAGCTGGCATGAGGGCTGTTGCCACATTAGTTATGAATCGCGTTCGAGTGCCAAACGGAGAGTACCATCGAGTGTGCCAGGGCGACTTGCGAAAAGTTATTATCCAAATGTGCCAGTTCACGTGTTATAAAACCCAAGTAGGCGGAGTTAAAACCGCACAGAATATATGGACTGCTACGCCCGAAGCTGTGCATTATCAAGTTGCGGATTGGGCCATGAACGGTGGCATATATACCGGCGCTGGATCGAGCACTTTATGGTATCTGAATCCTGGCGTACCTAAATGCCCACCCTTTTTTCCATTAAATAAATCTGGTTACTGGTACACAAGAATCAATCAACACTGTTTTTATAATCCCACAACAGCATATTCCAAAACTTAAAATACCGGAGGTGTTTTTATATAATGAACAATAATATCAGTTGGAAAGGAAATAAAGTACTCGATCCTGGTAGATCACATCAGGTGGCACAAACAAATTCTGCGCCTGTATACGAGAAGCAGCAAAGTAGAGGAGCTTCGGTTGTTCCTCCAGAGAAACCAGGAGGCACTGTTACTTTGGAGTTTGGCGAGGGCCCTCCTCCATCAACAGAACCAGGCTATATACCCAATTACTTAGCAAGAAATATTGGGAAAAATGTGCGGGCAGAATTTGTGATCGGAAATAGCCAATATATCGATAAAACTGGAGAAATAATCGAAGTAGGAATAAACTATTTTGTGCTTGACGATATAAATTCTCATACTCATGTAATGTGTGATATGTATTCAGTCAAATTTGTTACAATACTGCAGTTTCAAGAAGCTGTTTAAGAACCCACAACAACAGTCAATGAAGCCAATAAAAATACTTATTTAAATGGATTTATAAACTACATAGACTATATATAATTTATGATTGTGTAGTTTAGAAGCCCATTTTCTACGCCAAACAAAGGCTCGGAAATTGTTTTCCGAGCTTTTTTAATGTCTTTTCAGACTATTAACTCCATTTATTCGTTTAGTTTGTGTCCGCAGTATGGGCAATATAGTTTAGCTTCTTCGTGCAATAAATATGGATTGTTGTTGTCATAGCATTTATGCTATTCTAAATATAACTATAATAACCAAACTATGGTGAAGACAGCATGGAACCAATTGAAAAAAAGGATATGTACAAGATAGAAAGACTGTTTGATGGATGGAACGAAACTCCTATATGGTCTTGTTTACAGGGATATATGGGGGATGCGTGGGCTGATGATGCATTAAATCCGACATCCGCACAGATTATTGTGGGCGACCTCTGCTTCTTTGCAGGTATGCCTAATTTAGATCTGGCAAAAAATATTCCAACAGATTTTAGCTCTGAATTTTTATTGATGATACCGCAAACTGAGGACTGGGAAGTAATCATCGAGCAAGCACATGTGCCAAACTGCGAGAAAATATATCGATATGCAATCAAGAAAGAGCTGGATGTATTCAATCGGGTAAAATTGCAGACATACATTGAAAAACTTCCGACTGAATATGAGCTTAGAATGATTGACGAAACCTTATACAAAAAAGCAAAAACTGAAAACTGGTCCAAAGATTTGTGCTCGCAGTTTCCGTCCTATCAAAAATATAACGATTATGGGATCGGCGTTATGGCGCTCTATGGCAATGAGCCTGTTTCCGGAGCCTCTTCGTACACGGTGTATGATAAAGGTATCGAAATTGAAATTGATACAAAGCCCGATTTTCGGCATAAAGGATTGGCTCTTGCTTGTGCCTCAAAATTAATTTTAGAATGCTTAGACAAAGGAGTTTATCCAAGTTGGGACGCTCATGACATGCGTTCAGTAGCGTTAGCGGAAAAGCTGGGATACCATCTTGATAAAGGATATGTGACATACATTATCTCTAATCCCAACTAGAAGAAAGAAGGTAAGTATGCTGTTACACACGCGCTTGAGTTTTCAGGCGCATTTTTTATAATGCTTTTCCTGTTATTGCCCAAAAAAAATTCTTAGAATAAATAAATATAAAAATACTCAAAATAAAACACGAGAGGAGGTGTTTTGTTTTGGAAATAACTTTATCACAAAAAGAAAGAATGTTACTTGAAGATCAAAAAAATCACGAATTAATTTGCATAGAAAAATACTCTAAATATGCAAATCAGGCACAGGATACTCAGTTAAAACAGATATGTAAGGCTAATGAGCAAATTGAAAGACATCATCTTGATTCCATTAACCAATTGTTAAGCGGGAAAGTACCTGATATGAATCAGCAACAGCAGCAGAATCAAAATCCTCAGCAGGTAACGGGCAACAACCAACCAACAGGAGGCAACCTGACCGATAAGGACATATGCTTAGATCTACTTATGACTGAGAAGTATGTTTCAGGCACTTACGATACTACAATTTTTGAATTCAAAGATACAAATGTTCGCGATGTACTAAACCATATACAAAAAGAAGAACAAAAGCATGGAGAAGCCATATTCCAGTATATGAATAGTAAAGGAATGTATAACGTTCAGTAATTTCATAAAATAGACTAAAGGCACCCTTAACTGGGTGTCTTTTCTTTTGCTTTAATAACTAAAAAACAGTAATCGCATCCCATAAAGGGATAAATTAAAAATAGAAAAATTTGACTTTTGTTTATGCTATAATATATTTAATAATTAGAGTATTAAAGAAGGACGTATTTATGAATCAAGTATTAAAGACTGAAAATGATTTTGACTCAGTGTTTTGTAATGTCACATATAATAGTGATGAAAATGTAGTACTTCTGACGTGGAAGAAGTTTTGCTCTTATGATGACTATAGAGAGCCAACGATGTTTGCGTGCGGATTACTAGAAAAACATGCAGGAAGTAGTTTTGTTGTCGATGCAAGAAATGGTTTTGAGGACGAAAAAGAAGATGTGCAGTGGGGCTTTTCAGTATTGCTACCAGCCATGTCAAAAGCAGGTTGCAAAAAGGTTGTATTCATTATGAACGAAGTTAATGAGATCGAAAAAGAGATGGACATGTGGACTAAAGAGTTTATGAAGTATTTCACTGTCAACAAAGTAACCACATACGAAGAAGCTGTTAAAAACATTAATTCATAAAAACAGGCTAATTTTTTAGCTAACACGAAAGTGAGTGAATGCATATGAAAAGCGAATACGTAAACTTAACCGCTGAGAATCTTGCAAGTGAACACCTTTGCTGCGCTATTGCCGATAAAAAGCACCAGTGTGGTGTGGATACAAAAAAGCAATGGTTAAAGGATAGAATTGCTGAGGGACATATTTTTAGAAAGCTGAATGAAAAAGGCAAGGTCTTTATCGAGTATGCACCACTGGAAAAAGCGTGGACACCGGTTATTGGAGATAACTATATTTACATCTATTGTTTATGGGTATCGGGTAGCTTTAAGGGCAAAGGATATGGAAAAGAATTGCTAGAATATTGCATTGAAGACGCAAAAAATCAAAACAAATCCGGCGTTTGCATAATTAGTTCTAAAAAGAAAAAGCCTTTTCTTTCCGAAAAAAAGTTCATGATCAAATATGGGTTTGAAACTGTGGATACTATAGGCGATGAATATGAACTGTTGGCATTATCATTTGACGGAACAAAGCCGCATTTTACGGATACAGCCAAAAAGCAAAGTATTGACGGTAAAGAGTTGACCATATATTTTGGAATGCAATGTCCGTATATCCCTAACTGTATTGAGCAAGTTGAAAACTATTGCAACACTAATGATATTCCGCTGAACTTGGTAAAAGTGGACACACTTGAAAAAGCAAAATCAGTGCCATGCGTGTTTAACAATTGGGCAGTATTTTATAATGGCCAATTTGAAACAGTCCATTTGCTTAACGAGGGATACTTAAAGAAAATGCTTGAGAGATAAGAAGCTAGAAGCTTTTAGAATTGGCTTAATAATAAATAAAATACTTGCAGTTAAAAATAAATAATAACAAATTACTTATTTTTAACTTTTATATAAGTACTTCCATCATGTATTTGAATATTCGTAATTTTTAGTGATGCTTCATTGCATAATTCCTCAAGCGCTTTTGGTGTAATTAAACCATAAAATGAATGTGTTCCCTTATTATTAATAATCCAACCATCATAATAAGGGAATGCATAATCTCTGCTTTTATATAATTTAAAATAAGAATTTCTATACTGAACGGTTATAAGTGCCTCACCAGTTTCGTTCAGCATTTTCTTTATATTCTCCAGTATGGTTAATCTATCAAAATGATTCGGAATAGTAGATAGGACATTACAACATAGGATTACATCGTATTTTTGTTTTTTCCAATCATTTTCTGATAATTCAAAAACATTTAAATTTGATATATCATTTGCATAAGAAATGATGGAAATTTTTTCCCCATCAATAACTTGATTTCTTGATAATTGAATTTTTGAATCAACGGCAATAACTGTTTTTACCTTTTTGCATAAAGGAATTGTATATCTAAGCTTACCACATCCATAATCCAAAGCAATATAATCATTTGGCAACTCAGATATATACTTCATTACTATCTTATTGGTTTGTTTAGCTGATTTTGCGGCATTTTCTGATTTAATAATTATTTCTTCATTAATTTTATAATGCATCTTCTAAATACCTACAAATTCTTTTTTGTGATAAGCCGTTATTAAGCTTTAGTATGGTATTGACTTCGCGCAAAGCATATTTCTTACATTGAGATTTTACAGAACAAGATAAAATAAATAAAACAAATAAAATTGCAACAAAAGTAAATAAACCTATTGCTGAAAAATTAATTAACAACATCAATATCCCAGTTATAACTGCTACAATCATCGTATCAATTATAATCCAGTACCAACTCCATGAGTGTAATGCCATGTATATGAGATGAATGTCTATACTTGGTTTATCATAACCTGCATATTTATAAAAGATTTCATCCATAATAGCTTTTCGATTATTTTTATTTACGTTTTTAATTTTATTTGGCATATTTAATTGATCTAAAAAATTTTTAATAATAACAAATTTATCGAATTTATATCTTATTTTAAATAAATCAGAAACTTTGTCATGAAATTCAAAAACATTTTCTAAAATTGCAAAAAACAAAGGTATATATAAATCTGCTATATATATTTTTATATTATAAGCTTCAATTTGCATTCCAAATGAGATGCTTTTTATGAACTCGGAAAATGATTGCAAGTAATTTGTTAGTATTACCATTCCAATTATTACTGCAAAAAACATTGTGTATGCAATTTTCTTAAGCATTTCTGGATAATTTTTTGGGGGTTCAAATAACCACTTCATATTTGCTTCTCCGATAGATATATAGCTTAATTTATCTGATTTTTCTATTGTTTTAAATTTATATTTACAAAATTTAGTTTATCACTAAAAGCTGATTATTACAATTTTTACGCATTTATAAATTAATGTTACTACTTTCTACAACGATTAATTAGTAAGTTCTATGGGATTTATAAACCTTTAGACATATTTTATTAAGCTTTATATAAAGTGAATTTAATTTGTTGTATAATAATATCATCATAAACATCAGAATCTACCCAAATATCTTAAAGAGGTATTTGGCAAAGATTCTTCTGCATATAATCAAGCATAGAGTTAGTCCAAACTTTGGTTTGCAATCCATTTATAATTTTAGGAGGAATATAAATGAAAACATATCCACATCTATTCAGTCCGATAAAAATTGGTTCACTTACACTAAAAAACCGCATCGAAGCCGCACCAGTAAATATCTCCAACCCGACACAAGAAGGTTATTTGACGCCTGAAAACATTGCTATATTCGAAGGTAAGGCAAAAGGCGGCGCAGCTATTGTACATATGGGAGAATGCAGGATCGACATGAAGACGGGTATTTCACATTTACTAGCTATTCCTCTTGAGGACCCAGAAGTACTTCCATACTTACATGCAGCAACGGATGCTATAAAACGCCATAATGCTGTCGCTGCTGTTGAAATTCTTCATCCAGGATCAAGGTCGAACCCTTTATACTACGATGGTCCATTATGGGCGCCAAGCGCAGGTCCTGGACATTTGGGTAAAGATTATGCAGAGCTTGACCAAGAAACTATTGATTATATCGTTAATTGCTTCGGCGACGCTGCTGAAATGGCTAAGCTCGGCAATGTGGATATGGTAATGGTTCATGCGGGGCATGGCTGGCTACTGCACCAGTTTTTATCACCACTAAACAACCGGAGAACGGATAAATACGGCGGAAGCTTGGAAAACAGAGCACGTATTACACTAGAAGTAATCGAGAACATCCGTAAAAAATGCGGACCAGATTTCCCAATAGAGTTAAGAATAAGCGGAACCGAAGTAGTTGAAGACGGTTTGTCTATTGAGGATCAAGTAGAATTTGCAAAACTGATAGATGGCAAAGTTGACCTCATACACGTCACATCAGGCACGTTCCATGTTCCGTCAACGAACCAGCATATGATCCCAAGTATGTTCTTGGAGCCAGGTTGCAATGTCTACCTTGCAGAAGCTATTAAAAAGGCTGTTAAAACACCTGTCGTTACTGTTGGTGCGCTTGGTGATCCAGACCTTATGGAGCAGATACTTGCAGAAGGAAAAGCAGACATGGTAGCACTGGCAAGACCGCTACTCGCTGATCCAGGATTGCCAAACAAACTAAAAAGCGGAAACACCCAAGACATTATGCCATGCGTAAGATGTATGGCTTGCATAAGCGAATCGTTTGTACCGTACGTAAAATTCCCTTCTCGCATAAGGAGATGCACGGTCAACCCAATTGCCTACAAAGAAGTACCAGATAAGTTTGTACGTCCGGCAGAAGTGCCTAAAAAAGTCATGGTTATTGGTGGCGGACCTGCTGGAATGGAAGCCGCTATTACACTAGCTGACAGAGGCCACAAGGTTGTTCTTATCGAGCAGAGCGATTCTCTAGGCGGAAACCTAAAGCATGCGCAGTATGTGCCGTTCAAGCTCGAAATGCCAAGATTCTTAAATAACATGATCCACCAAGTAGAAAAAAGAGATATTGAGGTCATGCTAAATACAAAAGCTACGCCTGCGCTTGCAAAAAGCATCAAACCAGACGTAATCATAGCGGCTATTGGCGCGCAGCCTGTTACCCAAGATTTTGTTAAAAGAGCAGGCGATAACACTATTATGGCTAAAGATATCTATACAAATCTGGACAAAATTGGAGATACAGTTGCAGTTGTCGGAGCTGGTCTTGTTGGCTGCGAACTGAGCTTACAGCTAGCTGAGCAAGGCAAGAAAGTTGTGCTTGTAGAACGTAAAAAAGAAGTATGCCGTGATGCTGCATTCTTGCATAGAGATGGACTACTTACGGAAATGAAGAAGTACGATATCACTATTATGACCGAAACAGAATGCACGGAAATAACAGACAGTGGCATAACGATAAAAGCTCTAGATAAAGATGAGCAAACCATAAAAGCAGATACAGTGATCGTTGCGACTGGATTTACTCCAAAAGAGGAAGAAGCAGAAAGCTTTAGAGAGCTTGCATATGATTTCTGGAAGATTGGCGACTGCGTTCAGGTTCGCAAAGTATTTAACGCTATGCGCGAAGGATACAACGCAGGTTCTTATATCGAATAATCAACAATACAAAAAAGCGCTTATGACAGTTAGTTATAGGCGCTTTATTTATGCAAATTTATGCTTATATTACAGTAGTTGTTAGCGATCGCTTAAAGTGATAGAATCAAAACAGAAATATAACAAATAAAATTCACAAGGTGTAAAATTATGGAATTTAGAAAAGCAACTAAGGCTGATGCTAGTAGCATAATGAGTATTATAGCGCAGGCTCAAGAGTACTTAAAGGCGCAGGGAATTGACCAATGGCAGAATAACTATCCTAATCTTGAGACGGTGCTAAATGATATTGAAAGCAAACATGGCTACGTCTTATTAAAAGACGGTGCTATCGTTGGCACAGTTGCAGTCTCTTATGATGGCGAGAAAACCTACGAAGTTATTTATGACGGGCAGTGGCTTAGCGATATTGACTTTGCAGTTGTACACAGAATAGCTGTTGATAGCGCTTACAAAGGCTCGGGGCTTGCAACTGAAATATTTAAACATATAGAAAAGCTTTGCTTGAGCAAGCGCTTCTATAGCATAAGAGTAGATACGCATAAGCAAAACAAGTCTATGCAAAGAGTGCTACAAAAAAACGGCTTTTATTACTGCGGTATAATTTACACAGCAGATAAAGCCGAAAGAGTGGCTTTTGAGAAAATGCTATAAGATATAATGGGTTATAAAAAAGCACATGAATAATTTAAGTACTTTTTTATTTGTAGTTACTAATAAGAAAAAAGGCTTATTATAGTATATATAGCATTATTTAGAAAATTATGGATTAGGAGATGTTTTTTATGGATGGAACAACTGTAATAAGTATCATTATTCCTTCTTTAGTAACGATTGCAGGTTTAATTATTAATTACAGACAAACAAAACAAAATTTTAAGAATCAACTAGATAATCAAAGCCAAAATTTTCAAAATGAGCTAAGCAAACAAAAAATTGATTTTGAAAATGAATTAAGCAAACAAAAAAGAGGCGTTTTGCTTGAACAAATGGCTACAGTTCCATATGATCTAATTAAATTTTATAATAGAATGATAGATTCGGAGAAAAATAAAGTATCGCAACCTGTTTTAATAAAAGAAATGTTGGATTTGTATTCAAGAATATTCGCATATGGAACAGAGGATGCAATAAAAATTATGGCTTCGATGCAAAGTGAAAATTATATAATTGCAGCTGATATTGAGAAAGACAATGGGCTTAGACCACTGGTGTATTTTGTATTATTAGCTTGTCAAATCAAATATGATATAACTGGAATAGCTATCTGCCCCATACGATGGCTGCAAATAAAAATCAATGATTATGATAAGCGGAAGCCTGAACTAATAGAGGCTAACAACCAATTGGTAAAAGAATTAGGGCTTCTAGAAGCTTTTATGCTTAACGTGTCTAACTAAATGAAAATTAAACCTCAAATCACTCAAGGGCTAACTTATACAATATAAACTTAGCCCTTTTTTTATGCCCATTTCCAAAACTCGCTATTGTAACCAGTGTTACATTGCAGTATAATCAAAAGTAACCAGTATTACATTTATAAAACTGATACTGTGAAGGTGTGATTTTTTTTTGGAGCAGAACGAGTGGATAACGATAAGCTATACATTGCCTAGAGAGCCGTCTAGAGTCAGGGTTTCTATGTGGCGCAAACTAAAGAAAATAGGCGCAGTCAATATTCAGCAGTCTATGTGGATTTTGCCACTGACTGAAGAGAATTACAATATGTTCAACCTGATAAAAGACGACGTGGCGCAAAACAGTGGCGAAGCGTTTGTGATGAAATCTTCTGTAGATCAGGATAGCAAAAAAGCAATTATTGAGCGTTTTAACATGGCAAGAGATGAAGAGTATATGGAGCTAATTGAGCAGTGCGATGATTTTTTTGAGGAGATAGACAAAGAGATCGCAAGAGAGAACTTTTCTTTTGCGGAGATTGAGGAAAACGAAGAAGAACTTAGAAAATTAAACGAGTGGTACGAAAAGATTATCGCAAGAGATTTTTTTGAAGCTCCGCTTAGAGAAAAGTCAAAAGAGATGCTATTAAAATGTGCAGAAGATTTAGAAAGATTTTGCGATAAAGTTTACGACTTTACCGAAAAAGCATAGGGGGCAAACTTTTGAAAAAGAAATTCATCATTCCAAACATCGTGCTTATAGGTCTAGTCAGCCTCTTTATGGATATGAGCACCGAGATGGTGTATCCACTTATTCCACTCTATTTAACTACGATACTTGGTGCAACACCTGCAATTGTTGGAGTCATCGAAGGTATTGCAGAGAGCATAGCTTCGCTTCTCAAGGTGTACAGCGGTTATATCGGCGATGTGTATCAAAACAAAAAAGGCCTTATATTTATAGGCTATTCTGCGTCGGTCGTGTACAAAGTTTTGCTTATGGTATCGACATCATGGTTTGGAATACTTTTTGCTAGAGTTATCGACCGCACAGGCAAGGGAATAAGAACTGCTCCGCGTGATGCGTTGGTTGCGCAGTCGAGCGAGAAGAAAAAACTTGGTGGATCTTTTGGACTGCATAAAATGCTGGATATGGCAGGCTCGGCGCTTGGTGTTGTGCTAGCTTTTATCTTTGTTGCAAACGGAGTAGGCTATAACAACGCATTTCTCTATGCCATCATTCCTGCGGTATTAAGTATTATGATAATTCCAATGGTGCGTGAGAAAAAGGGCGATAAGCCTGCCAGCCAAAAGCTCTCATTTAAAGGCATAAAGCTTGATAAAAAACTAAAGCTTTATTTAGGCGTTATATTCATATTCTGCCTTGGTAATTCATCAAATGTTTTTCTACTGCTTAAAGCGCAGCAGCTTGGGTTCACATCGGCGCAGGTCATACTACTATACTTAGTTTTTAATGTCACGACATCAGCTTTTGCAATTCCATCGGGAAAGTTGTCCGACAGATTTGGCAGAAGTGCAATCTTAGTACCTGGCTATGTGATCTACGGACTTGTATACTTGGGCTTTGCGTTGCTTGTGGATAAAACTGCTATCGTATTATTGTTTGTCGCTTACGGCATATACACGGCATGCATTGCCGGCGCTGAACGTGCATTTATAGCAGAGAATGCACCCGAAGGGTTCAAGGGAACTCTTCTTGGCCTCTACGGTACAATACAAGGCATTGGGCTACTATTTGCCTCGATCATCGCAGGCTTACTTTGGGAAGAGCTCGGCTCGGGCGCTCCGTTCTGGTTCGGCGGTATAATGGGCATAGCCTCTGCTATTATGATAGCGATAATACTAAAAAAGAAGAACAATGATAACTCACCAGAAGAAAACGTAGCCGAAAAACAGGTAGCATAATAGGTTTTAAAATTAAATAAAAAATAAAGATTAGTGTGCCTATAAGTAACATTATAGGCACATATTATTTTTGGCTAATTTAAAAAAATCGTATTTGTGATATAATTATCATTACAACAGGGGGAACGAAAATGGAAGTATTATTTGAAAACAATTTAGATCTTACAAAAGAGTTATATGTTAAATTCGTACAAAAAAACTATGTGAAGTTTAGAAAAAAATATCGAGCTTTTGTGCTGACTGCGTTCATCGCTACTTTTGTATTAATGCTACTGTCTATTTCATTGAAAGGGTTTTTGTGGTTTACAATTTTCACTCTTGTAGCGTGTGCTTTTTTTGCTTTTATGTTCTTTAAGGCTTATGTTTTGTATGCAGGTAAAGGATATAAATCGTTGATGGACTTACATGGAGGAACTCCGCAGATCACTACGCTATTTTATCAAGATAAGATTGAAGTTAAGACTCCAAGGTCTATACTAACAATATACTACGATCAAATAACAAGCATAATAGAAACGGATCAGCTGTATATTCCCATGGTGGGTAGGCAAGGTGTTATGCTGAAAAAAGATGGATTTGCTACAGGTAGTTATGAGACATTTATGTCATTTATAAAAGAAAAGTGCACAAATCTAAAATAAACGAATATTGGATCAGCTTTAATTTCGATAATAAACCATTATTGCAGGAGCTAGTGCACTTGAGGCTAGCCCTGCTTTTTGAATACAAAAAAGTACTGCTCTTGCATGTGCAAGTTTACCCCGTGGGCTTTAATTTGTGAAAGTTTCTGTGTTATGATATATGTAAAGCAAACATAAATAAATGAGGCGATGTAATGAGTATAAGCAAACTAAAAGAACTGATAAACGGCTCGGACAATATTGTTTTCTTTGGTGGGGCTGGAGTCTCAACTGCTAGCAATATTCCTGATTTTAGAAGTGCAAGCGGTCTTTATAACGAAAAGACGTACACGAGATATACGCCTGAGCAGATACTATCGCATACTTTTTTTATGGAGCATACAAAAGAGTTCTATGATTTTTATAAAAGTAAAATGATATATAAGGACGCTTTACCAAACGACGCGCATATAGCTTTAGCAAAACTCGAAGAGGAGGGTAAGCTTAAAGCTGTAGTCACGCAAAACATAGATGGACTTCACCAAATGGCAGGCAGTAAAAACGTATTCGAATTGCATGGCTCTGTGCATAGAAACAGGTGCAGTAAGTGTAATAAGTTCTTTAATCTTGACTATGTTATTAATTCCGCAGATATACCTAAGTGTGATGTGTGCGGCGCAACAGTAAAACCCGAGGTGGTTTTATATGAAGAGGGCTTGGATAACGATGTTATCGAAACAGCATTAGACTATATTAGACAAGCAGATATGCTTATAGTTGGAGGGACTTCACTTTCTGTTTATCCTGCGGCAGGGCTGGTTACATACTATAGAGGCAATAAACTGATTCTTATAAATAAATCACAAACGCAATACGACCATAGAGCGAATTTGGCGATAAACGGAAATATCGCAGAAGTGTTAAAAGAAGCTGTAATAGATTAACTTAAAGGTTCACAAAATGTGGGTTGATTACATTAAGCTTTTCTTATATTATAGTAATGCGTTTAGCAAATAAAATGAAATAAAAACGAGTGTATAGTTTTCTTTAGGGAGTGTGAGCAAAATGAACGTGGTAATTATCAACGGAAGCCCGCATAAAGGCAATAGTTGGACTATTGCGGAGATTGTAAAAGAGCAAATGATAAAGACAGCAAACGAAAATATAAACTTTGAAGAAGTGCATCTGTTAAAGCATGATATCCCTATGTGCACTGGCTGCTTCAACTGCTTTACTTATGGCGAAAACACTTGCCCACACCACGAAAAAATACAGGCGATCGCTAAATTGATTGAGAAAAGTGATGCTACAATAATTATAAGTCCAGTATATTCGCTGCAACTCACAGCACTTACTAAGAATTTTATTGACCATATGTCGTATAACTTTCACAGGCCAAGATATTTCACTAAAAAAGCGCTTATTATAACAACGACTGCTGGCGCTGGAGATAAAAAGAGTGCTAAATATATTCGTGATGTAGTTAAGCACTGGGGCTTTAATAGAGCATACATGCTTCATTTTAGAGTGAAAAGTTCAGGAGGGTATCAGCCCACACAAGAAGTCATTGCTAAGTGTAATGATGTAGCGGATAAGTTTTGCAAGGATATTCTAAGTGGTCAAATGCATAGCGCAACACTTAAACGACTTTTCTACTATAATTTTTGGCGCACAATGTCACGTGCGGGAACGCCTGAAACCAGCTATGATAACTACTATTGGAAAGAGACAGGTTTGCGTGAAATACCATTTCCATACGAAGTGCCAAATGGACCAGTAAAAAGAGCCTTTGGAGATGCGATTTATAAACTTACAAAAAAAGCTTTAAATAGATAGGCATGAGCTTTCTAAATTTATCAAAAATTAAAACTGTAATATGATCTTTTGTAGATCGTATTGCAGTTTTTTATGTTGCTAATACGAGTGCATTACACAATTAGCTATGCAATAATTACCATATATTTCTTGCTTGTTTAGCGGTATCAAAATATAATAAAAATATAAGTTACGTTTCTTATTAAAAGAAAGTATTTAACTGATTATAGTGGAATAAAAATTAAAAGCGCCTTAAAAAATGGGGATGCTGAATATATGTTAAACCTAAGACCATCCAAAGATTCATTTGATGTTAAATCACTTAAAAATGATAATGTTATTAATATAAAAGGACTGCGCAAAAAAAACCTGCCTTATATATTTATATGGGTTGTTTACTATGCGTGGGTTATTGCGTTTGCAACGTGGTGGACAGCTTCGCCACTTACAGATAGCGTTTTAGGCATGAATATTAGAAGCCTTCTACACTCAGTTAATTTGCTATCTTCTGCTCTATTTATTTTCATTATTAAAAAAGAGCAGTTCGTAAAAACCGCAAAAATAGGAGCAGTGCTCATAATTTTAGGAATGAGTATATTTCTAACATTTCACGATGCCTATTTACAGCTGACCGCGGCAATTATTATCGGACTTTCTTTGGGTTTAGTAAATACTAGTATATTAATGCCGTTTGTTTTTGCGCTTAATAATACTGAGAAGCTCTATGCAGTCGTTGGTAGCAATGTTTTAATCAACATTATTTCATTTGTTCAAGAGAAATATTTTATAAACGACTTATATAACATTAATGGCATGATAATATCTTTTTTTATATTAATACTGGCATTAAGCGCGATATTGTTTTTTAAAAAAAACTGCATACAAACTGAAGCAGAGGATAAGCTTACTGACAAACCTCAAATTCACAAAAGAGTCTATCTCACTTTGTTTTTTAGCTGCATTTTTGCAGTTTTATGTAAAGGCGCTGGAAAGGGCATACTAAATATTGCTGCAGTCAGCTATACGGTTCCCGTCTTGACATGGTACTACGCTGGAGGCTTTGTAGGATGTCTCAGCTATATTTTAATATACGCCTTCTCCAAAAAAAGCATTCATTTAGCTTGGAATATAACATTTGGATTTTTAGCAATGGGTTTACTTTGCAATGCTTTTGCTATGCAAAATCAAAAGCTAGCTATCGTATTTGCAGTTCTTTTAGGCATAAGTAGTACCATAGGTATGATTAATATGTACTATATACTGGGTGTTATAGGCAAAAAATACAACAGTATGCGCTATTTAAGATTTTCTATTTTATTAATTGGCATCTGTGGTGGCGTATCCGGTGTTGCTCTGGGTAACCTTATTAACGCAATAGGCACTTTTGAAATATCAATTTTCGCTTCAATTATTGCGGCAGGAGTAATGGTGTTGTTTCTTATACTATCTCCAATACTAGCACAAACGCATTATGGCGATGAATGGACAGAGGACTCTAAAAAAATAGAGATCGATAATGAGCATCTCTATCTTTTTAAAAAGTATCAGCTAAGCAAGCGCGAAATAGAAGTATGCAAACTGCTTTTGCAGGGTTATACACTACGTCAGATATCCGCAATGCTCACTATAGCTTATCCAACGGTCAATACCTACTGTACTTCACTATACCGAAAACTTCAGATCAATAGCCGAACAGAACTGTTAATACTTTTTTAGGATTATGCTATTAGGCAATAAGAAAAAGAATAAAAGCACCTCATTAGTTATAGTGAGGTGCTTTTTTTGTGTTCTCATACGAACTAATGAATAGCTACATAAATATAAATAGAGCAGAATAAGATTAGAAAAACAAAAACGCAGAGATGGGAGGTGAACTAATGAAGCTGTTTGGAAAGCTGAAGAAAGTACTGACCTCAGAAAATGGGCTGGCTAATAATGAAGATGCCTGTGATTTAAGTGATCATGTTATTAAAAATGAAGCATCGGGTTACGGCAAACAAATAGATATCACCGATGAAGACAAACAGAAGCTGGTCGCTAGTTTAACGCTGAGGGAGCATGATCTTTATCTTTTGCTGCTAGAGGGTTTTACTCTAAAAGAATCAGCAAAGCAGCTTTCAGTGAAATACTCAACAGTAAACACGCACATGACAGGTATCTATAAAAAGTTAGGCGTAAATTCAAGAGCGGAGTTAATCATAAATTATCGCTATATAAAAGATAGAATTAACAGCCCGTAGAACGGAAAACAAAAAAACGACAAGAAATAAATAAAAAATTTTGCGAGGAGAAAAAAATGAGTAAATTAAAAAATCTAGTAATAGTATCGATTATAGCTGGTATTTGCATAAGCATGACAGCTTGTGGGTCTAGTAGTAATTCGAGTGGATCCAGTTCAACCAGCTCTCCAACACAAACGAGTAGCGCTACTCAAAATAGTGGAAATTCCGAGGGCGGGACAATAATAGCTGGCGATAACGTAAAATGGCCGTCAAATCTCATGGCTAATTTGCCAGAACCAAAGTGCAAACTTTCTGGGCTTCTACAGGATAACGGAACAGGAGTAACAACAGTTGCTTTTGCTGAAATGACAAAAGAAGACGCCGCAGCGTATGTTGTTAAACTAAAAGGATTAGGCTATACAGGCGGTATGGAGATATCTGATAAAGATAGTATCATGTACAGTGGCACACTAAAAAGTAGTGGAGGCGAAGCCAGCTTTATCTATAATGTTGAGGCGAAGGAAGGCATAATTACGTATAATCCAAATAAGCCTGTTTCCACAACAGCAGATATGACTGATGCTGCTGAATGGCCAAGCAATTTTATAAAAAATGTGCCAGAATTAACAGGTAAGATTGTTAACGTAGTAAATAACAATGATAAAGATGTCACTGTAAGTCTTGAATATGTACAAAAAGCTGATTTTGAGGCATACATCGCTCAACTGAAGAAAAATGGATATACAGTAGAGGCGGATCAAACTTCGAGTGTAACTTCAATTGATTTTCGCGCTTACAATTCTGACAGAGAGTGGGTACGTGCATATTTCAATGTTAAAGATGCAGACGCAACTGTAGAAATGGAAAAAGCTAGTGATAATGATTAAAGGAGTAAAATTATGAAAAAGTCTATTGCTTTATGCCTTAGTTTGATTTTGACAATAATACTTGGTGCATGCTCACAAAGCTCAACAACCTCAACTAAAGCACCTTATAGTCAAACATTGGCTTCTACTACAACACCATCTAAAAGCACTTCGGCAGCAACAAGTGGAGTTATTTCTGTCAAAATAACTCCTCCATCTGGTTGGAAACAAAATACGGAGTCTGTTCTTCCTGTTCACTACATGAAAAATACTGCAAGTTTTATGGTTAAGATAGAGAAGTTTAGCAGTAAAACAGTTGATGGAGTTGTAGAAGAGGCAAAGAAAGCTTTTGATAAAGCTTTTGATAATGTAAGTTATATTGGTAATGCCCAAAGCATAAATATAGATGGATTTGATGCACGAAAAATTACGTTCACATGCACAGTAAGCAAAATGAAGATGAAATATCAATATGTGTATCTTATTGCAGGTGGAGATGTTTATGCGATTACTTTTGGTGACTTAGAATCATCTTTTGACTCGCTAACTGCAGATTATAGCAAAATTCTTACAGATATTAGTTTAAAGTAAATATTTCCATGTTATACTTATTATATAAAGAAGAAAGGCGAGAGGAGAAAATTTATGAACGATCAGAAAAATGTGATCCAGTTTTCACAAGAGGATATAAGTGAAAACAGTCTTATATCTGGCTTTGCTTATTTTCAATTTTTTCTTCCTCTTGTTGTTCGCTATAATTCTGATTACGCTAGATTTCATGCAAACCAAGCGCTTTTGCTGCTTATCGCATACGTAGTTGGCGGCTTCATACTAATAATTATCCCAGTAATCGGTTGGATGCTACTTTTAGCTTATTCTCTTTTTCTACTTGTTGTAGATGGTATATATATGGTTAGTGGGCTAAGAGGCATGACAAAAGAAATCCCGATAATAGGCAAATACAGAGTTATAAATAAACCGATCGGCTTTTTAAAAGATAGATATGCTGATGTGTTTACAGAAAAAATGGCAAGCGAAGAACCTTATTAAAACAAAAAGACGCATAAGCGTCTTTTTTAAGTTTATGCTTAACTACATTGTCTTGAATTTATTGCATGTTTCAAATGCAGCTGTTTGAAGTATCTTAGCTGTTTCTGGAGCAAGATCTACAACTACAGTATCACTTTTAGCTATTTTGCTTGAAAGACCTATTGGAGATTTGCCTAGTATTGTGCAGACAAAGCAACAAGCTGTAAGATAAGCTCCAGCCGGGCTTGAGTGCTCGCCGTCAACGTAGAACAGTTCTATATTACTATTCTCTTTTCTTACTTTACCCCACGCTTCGCCTGTAGGCGAAAGAAGAGCATCATATTTTTTAGCCATAGCTAGGTATGCATCAGTCATTTCCTGCTGGTCTTCTGGAGCTGATTTTTTAGCCCATGTCATGTTTGCAACAACTTTGGTCTTTGTACCTTTAGTGAACTTAACAACCTCTTTAGCTTCTCTTATAAGGGCTTCCTGGCCCATGAAAGGGTGAGCTTGCTGTTGGATGACTGCATAGTCGTAGTCACCAAATAGCAATGAGAAACGAGTAGACGGTAGCACTGAGTGATAACCTAGAGTAATACCAGGCAGAGCAAGCATAACGGAAAACACTTCAGTTTCATTTTGCACTTCGTTTGCAAGCGATTGAAACATATATGGCATGTCGTTTACATATGTGTGGCTATTACCAATAAAAAGAACTTTTAACATAGGTTTTACCATTTAAAACACCTCTTTTTAAATTTCGTGCTATAAGATCATTATAGGGTTGATTCAAATAATTGTAAACGCATTAAGGACCTATTCGTATAGTGTTTAAAAGTTTTTTTCTTTGGTTGTAATCAGGCATAAACGATTTTAATAGCTTATAAAACTCTTTTGAGTGGTTCAGATGGACATAATGACACAGCTCGTGTAGCATGACATAATCGATTAAAGATTCGTCAGCTTTAATAAGCCACAGAGAAAGTGAGATGCGATTAACTGATGGAGCGCATCTGCCCCAGCTGGCAGTTAGTTTTTTTGTTTGCAAGATAGGTAGAGCTTTTATGTTCGCACTTAATAGTGGGTACATCCGTGATAGAGAAGAAGTGAACACATCTTGAACTACTTCATTTAACCATTTTTCATAGGTTGGTTGTGCGCTCTGGCTATTTTTTGAGGATACAATTATACAATCGCCTGAGATAGTAACATTATTTCTAGAGCTTAAAACTGTTATAAGAGTGTAGTCGCTGCCTAGATACATAAGTTTCTTGCCATCTGCAAAAGGTTCATTTGGCAAAGCACAATTCAACTTTTCGATATACCTTACTATTGCTTCTTGGCGGCTTAACAGGACATGCTCAATGTAGCCAATATTCGTACCAATAGGCGCAGAAACATGCAGCCCATCGTTTTTGATGCGCATATTAACATTTTTGATACGTTTAAATGAGAGGGTGTACTCTATTGCTTTTGAGTCTAAAATTATCTGCATTTTTTTATCATTCATAAAAATAATTATAGCACCATGTGCACACTTTATAAATTATTAAAGTATGTATATAATATAGAAAAGTTTAGTAATATATAATAAAGAGATCTGAAACGGAAATTGAGTCCGAAATGTTACAAAATTATAGAATTTCTTTAAATATTCCTTACAATGTCCCAAATAAAATTGACAAAGGAACAAAGCGCCTATATAATTTTCTTTATCGATAACAACTGAAGGTGATTATTTGAAAAAAGTTATTAGCTTAATTTTGGCAGTTCTTTTCATTCTTGTGTTTGTAGTACAGGCAGTTGTAGCCTTTGCTGCTGCGCCTCCGACTGAAAAAAGCTCAATGTTTGCTGGTCCATATACACGTCCGCCAAAGAATATGGATGAGTATTCTTTTAGCGACCCTTCAATTTACGAAAAAATACGTCTAAACCTTTTAACAAATGGCGTTACTGGCATTTCTGTAAGAAACGAAAGTATTTCGCCACTAGTTACAAATAAGGTTAAGGTGCTTGAGATAGCTGAGCTAGATGGAGCTGCAATTACTGCTGAAGATTTTAAAAGTATAATTGCTTATTTCCCAAACTTAGAAATACTTAAGCTTGAAAACTGCTATATCAGCGTTGTTCCTAAAGAGATAGAAACGCTGACTTCCCTTAAGGCGCTTTATTTAAATAATAATTTAATAAAGAGCATGAGCGATATAGATTTAAACAAGCTTGTATCACTTGAAATACTTGAGCTTAACAATTGCGCGCTTACTGATATTAGCGCATTGTTTTCACAGGAAAACCTATTTGTGCTAAAGCTAACCAACAATAAAATAACTAACGAAATGATTCCAGCTGAAATAAACTTACCAAAACTAGAGCAGCTTGATTTATCTTTTAATGAGCTTACAAAAGTTCCTGAAAATTTTTCTGATCTGCAATCGCTTAAATATCTATCAGTAAGTGATAATAAACTTTCATCAGTTCAATCAATGTATCTGCAAAATATTATTGAATTTGATGTTAGCAATAACGAGTTGCTTTCAACTTCCAATTATTTTAATAAACTAAAAGAACCGTTCTGGAAAAAGTACAGTATTTTTACTGATATTATTTCGATAATTAAAGCACACAACTTATTTGCAAAATAAAAAAGCCCGAGGGCTTTTTTTTTGCTCATTTCCTATAAGCTTATGGTTTATAAGAATAGTTCTATAACTCCTAGCAATAAGATTAAAACACCAGAAATTAGTTCTGCATAGTTGCATACAATTTTTTTAAAATATATTTTGCCAAAATGATTGCCAAAGTTAAACCCTAACACACTAAAAAGGCAAGTTATAAGCGAAGTTAATAGAATATTATTACTGCTGGTACTAAAACCTACGCCAATTCCGATATTGTTAATTGCTAAAAATATCCCAAGTGCGAAAGCTTCTTTGGAGTCTATTATGCCATTATTGTCAGCGTCATATTTCTGGGCAATAAGAATGTCATTGCAACTGGCATTATGCTTTTTAGAGGCTTTGATTATCATATATAGGCCTATAATAATAAGTATGCCACAGCTTATAATGCTTGCAGCATGCTCAGGTAATAGCGAGAAAAGTTTGCGCCCAAAATTAAGAGATATGTATGTTCCTAATAAAGTTGGGATTGCAATTATAATATTTGCCTTTTTATTTACCGCTATATTTTTAACGCCGTAGGATATGCCTATGACAAAGTTATCTAAATTACAGGAGATAGAGAATATAAGTAGGGGAATAAGACTCATTTTATCACCTCTGTTTTGTTCCGTATATTGTATTCTCTTAGCAATTGGCGGGTTACAGAATGGATAAAATTGCTTATATAATCAATTAAATTTTTGTTTTAAAACGCAAAAATTATGTTATATTATATAGATGCAAAAAAAGAGGTAAAGATATGCATTATGAATATGACACAAAAAGAGTTTGCTCGAAAAAAATAATCTTTGATATAGAAGATGGCATTGTAAAAAATATAAAATTCTTAGGCGGGTGCGATGGCAATACTAAAGGCGTTGCTAAGCTTGCAGAAGGTAGAACACCTAGTGATATCATAGAAAGGCTTCAGGGCACTAAATGTCTTATTAGAGGGACATCTTGTCCGGATCAATTAGCCAAAGCTATTAAAAAAGTAATGAGTAGATAATTAAAATTTATATATATTTTTAGAAAGGGATGTGGCACAGTATTGAAGTACTCATATAGGACAAGAGGCGTATGCTCAAGAGAGATATCATTTGATTTAGAAAACGGTAAAGTAAAAAACATACACTTTGTAGGAGGTTGCCCAGGCAATTTGAGAGGAATATGCTCTTTAGCTGAAGGTATGGCCCCCGAAGAAATAATTAAAAGAGTCAAGGGCACAACATGTGGCGGAAAGCCAACGTCTTGCCCAGATCAACTATCAATTGCTTTATCAGAGGCAATGCTGCAATATCAAGAAGCATAAAAATTGAGCGGTTATCCGCTCTTTTTTGTTTCTAAAATCAATCACTATGCAATAAATTGAATGGAATTTGTCGAATTTAATGATCCAGTAATTTAAATAGAATAAATATAATAAAACTTCTTTATTAAAAGCATTCACTGCAATATAATAAATGAAGAACTCATTGATTTAATAGCAACGTGAAAGCAAAACATTCAAATGCTTATTTAGTTTGCAACGCTTAAAAGATACAAATACAATTATATTCATTGACCAAAGACATAAATGCGTGCCTGGTAGGAAAGTCAAGAAAGAGAAGGTGTAGGTAAGATGAGAATAAAATCAGCACAGCTCAACAACTTAGAGGAATTAATAAACCTTTATGCAAATCACCTTGATAGAGATAACAATAGTACCGACGTTGACAAAATAAAGGCGTATACGTTACTAAAGAGTATGATTGAAGATAAAGGATATAAGATACTTGTTGCACAGGAAGAAGGTCAAATAGTCTCTTCAGTTACGATTTTAATAGTGAAAAACCTTACACACAATTTACGCCCATACGCAATAATAGAAAACGTTGTAACACACGAGAAGCATAGAAAACAGGGGTATGGAAGAGCATTGATACAAGAAGCATGCAGCGTAGCGGAAGAAAACAACTGCTATAAAATAACACTAACAACAGGACGGAAAGATCCTGAAATTCTTAAATTCTATGAGAATTGTGGGTTTAATAAAAACGATAAAACAGCGTTTATTAAATGGCTATAATCAAAAAGAGAGTCTAAATAGACTCTCTTTTTTTGAACACAACTTTGCGTTTTTACTTAACTAATTTTTCGATAACATTAGCGGCTTCTGCAAGATAATCAGCAGTAAAGTTTTCAAACTCACCGTTGTCAACAAGCTTTGCAATAGCTGGATCAATAGGTATTCTTCCAAGTACATCCAAATTCCACTCTTTTGCTATCTCGTCTAATTTGCTTTCGCCGAATATGTTTATTTCTTTATCACAATCTGGGCACTTAACATAGCTCATGTTTTCAACAGCACCAAGAACAGGTATGTTCATTTGCTTTGCCATGTTTATAGCTTTCTTTACAATGACGGAAACAAGTTCCTGAGGTGATGTGACAATGATTATACCATCAACAGGGATGGACTGAAATACCGTTAGCGGCACGTCGCCTGTTCCTGGAGGCATATCTATAAACAGAAAATCTAGATTTCCCCATAAAACATCTTTCCAGAACTGCAATACTACGCCGGAAAGTATTGGGCCTCTCCAAATTACAGGAGCGTCTTCCTGATCAAGCAGTAGGTTTATTGACATAAGGTCAATGCCGCCAGATGTTGTTTCTGGTAAAATACCTAGTTCATTTGCTACAGCCTTGTTTTTTATGCCGAACATTTTTGGAATGGAAGGACCTGTTATATCTGCGTCCATGATTCCAACGTTGTATCCTTTTCTTTTCATAAGAACAGCCATCATAGCAGTTACAAATGATTTGCCAACGCCACCTTTACCACTAACAACGCCTATAACTTTTTTGATTGAATTAAGGTCATTTGTCTTTTCGATAAGGCTTTTTTGGCTTTTGTCGCAGCCTTCGCAAGATTCACGTGTGCATCCGCTTTCAGCACAATCTGTATTTTTTTCGGGCATTATGCTTCATCTCCTAAGTGAATTAAAGTTTAATAGAAAGAACAGAATATTAAAAAACTGTTTTAAAACGTTGATTATGTATGCAACGTTAAAATTGCACAAAAATAATTATATAGTATTTACTGGTTTTCTTCAATAATACTTAATAATTAACAGCTTATTCTTTAGAAGAGTGACAGCCACATTCGTTTTTGCCATTATGATCACTTTTATGTTTGCTAGGTTCACCGTCATGTACATGACAACGAGAGCTTTTGTTAGCATTAGCATCTTCATGTTTATGACCACCACATGTGCTTTCGTGGTTATGGTGATTTTTAGTTTTTGCGTTGTTTTGATTATGACAAGAGCACTTATTTTCGCCACATTCACAATTTGCTATTTTTATAAGCTTACCGTTTGTTATAGCGTCTGCCACTTTCTTTCTTGCGGTGTTTAATATGCGTTGCAGAGTACCACGTGACACATCCATGGAGTCGGCGGCTTCAGACTGATCCATTTCTTTTAAATCGCAAAGTCTAAGAGACTCAATTTCTTCAAAAGTAAGAATTATTTCGCTAGTAAAAGCTTTTTCAGGTGTGAAAATTGTGTTATCAGGGTAGAACCCAATTTTTCTACACTTCTTTGGTCTAGGCATAAAATCACCTCTATACAATTATGTGCATATGCACAATAAAATAATACCACACATATTTAATTTGTAAACAAAAACGCTAATATATTCATAAAAAAATATATCAGCATAGATTAAAAAATTATTTAAGTTAGTTGCATTGCGAAAGCTTGTTTGAATTATCATGTAATTTTTGCGCACACAGCATAGCAGCACCTATTATGCCTGCATCGTTTGAGTGCATAGCACGTACTATTTTAACGGGTGGTAGCATGTTGAACACTCTTCTTTTGTTTGGTTCGATACTAATCTGTGATAAAAGAAAATCGCCAGCGTTTGCAAGGCCGCCGCCAATAGCAATAATGTCTGGATCAAATATATTTATTAATGAAGTTATACCTACTGAAAGATAGTATGTGTACAATCTAAACACGTCAAGCGCAGTAGCGTCGCCTGCTTTAGCGCAATCAATAATGTCTTTGCCGGTAAGTGGAGCATCCTTCATGCAGGCTGCAAGCATAGAGTCGGTATGGATAGTAGCCGCGTTAGTAGCAGACTTAATAAGTGCAGACACAGAACCATATACTTCAAAACAGCCTTTATTGCCACAGTTGCATGGCTTCCCGTTTGGCACTATGGTCATATGGCCAATCTCACCGCCACCGCCAAAACTGCCCTCATATACCTTGTCATCTATAACGAAACCGCCACCAAGACCTGTTCCAAGTGTTATTGTTATAGAGTTTCTAGCACCTTTGCAAGCACCTGTTTTGTGTTCTGCAATAGCTGCAATAGTTGCGTCATTTAGCATGAAAATAGGCATATCGTATTCCATTTTAATATAATCTCTAATAGGTACATCATGCCAAAATATATTAGGGCAAAAGATTGCTGTGCCACTATTATTATCAGCAAGCCCAGGCAAACCGATTCCAATAGCGCTGATATCACTCTTCTGCATATTCACTTCGTTTATTAAAAGACGTGCCCTATGAAGCATATCCGAAATTATTTCAATAGGAGTCCTTGTTGCATCAGTCGGGAAAATTTTCTTGCCGATTATTTCACCGTTTTCGCTAACAATACCCATTTTAATATCTATTCCACCGACGTCATAGCAAAGAAAGTACATATTAAACCTCCGAAAGCATATATGTGTTGTTTTAACATAAAATGAGCTTTTTAGCAACAATAAATTGAGTGAATAAAAGTTTAAAACGGACAAAAGCTATAAAAAACAAACAGGAGGTAAACATGGCTAAAGCAGGAATGAGACGACCAAGTCCAAGCGATCCGCATGCTCATGGTGACGAAAATTACGGTAAACAGAACAAAATACCTAAAAATGATCAAAAACCAGTGCCCGAAATACAGGGCAAAGCAAAAGCAGGACACAAAAAAGGTTAAAGAGAAAGCCGTCGTTTGACGGTTTTTTTATTTCATTATAAATTTTTAAATGAATGTAAAGATAAGCTCGGTCTTGCTGATTAAAAAAGATAAGGCCACCATTTTTAAAAATGTGTGACCTTATTTATTGACTCGAAATTATCAGTATATTCAGTTTCTCTTATGGCGAATCTACTCATTTTTTTGATTTAAGATTATTAAATCATTTGACTAAAGACCACCATGTGTACCAAGCGTTAATCCAAGCACTGGAGTAGCTATAATGTTCTCCTTTAACAGTAGCTAAAAATAAACCAATGTATGATGCTCAAAATTAACAAAGTTCCAAGAAAATGAAGATTCTTTTTTTGAATTGTAGGTCGTATCACAACTCTCGTTAATCAAAATATGATTTAATTCATTAATCGTATCTATTGATTTGCCTTTTTTACCAATATATTATTAAAATTTATATGGCTTAGTATCAGCTTATTAATTTTTGCCTATTTAGGCGGTGATTATATTTAAAGCAATTAATTTTGATGGAAGCGTAGCCCTTTTTAAGTTCTGTGCTTTTTTCGCGAGAGTTGGTAATCGACTGAGAATGCGTACAACCCATTGGACTCACCCCTTTTTTGTTTCGTTCTGTGTACCTATATTATAAATCATATTATCAGAAGTTAAACATAAAGTTTCTTAATTGTCAAAAGAAAATATTAAATTAAATCTATATATTAAAAAAATAAGTACGGAAAAGTACGAAATTCAAACATTAACACCATAACAAGCGCTGCGGTTGGAAAATAGAAACAATAATTTAATTAAATTCATTATTAACATTGAAAATCGGCTGCCTTTTGGTGTCCTATTTAATTTTATAACTAATGAAACACAAAAGCATGGATAAAGTTACCTATTGCAATTGATTTATCAGTTAGAGTCAATTAGAATAATAAAAAGGAAGTTTATGGAAGGACTACGTATGAAAAAGAAAAAAATTAAGTATATAAGTATCGCAGTAATATTGATTATTCTGATTTCAGTAGGAGTACATCTATTATTCTATTATAATCTAATACCTCAAAAGACCTACACTGCTGCAGATTTTGACATAACGACGATAAAAAGCAAAGTAGACTACAATAAGAACGGTATCGATGACTATACAGACATTATGCTGGGCGCAAGAGCTGATGCACAGAATCATGTTCATTACAGGAGCGCTTATTATGTTGGTGGATACCCACCAGATGGTGAAGGCGTATGTACGGACTTAGTCTGGAGGGCATTTAAGAACGCTGGATACTCATTAAAGGACATGGTAGACAAAGATATAGCTAGCAACGTCTCGGCTTATCCACGCGTAAATGGCAGCCCTGATCCGAATATAGATTTTAGGCGTGTTCCAAATCTTAAAGTGTTTTTTGAAAGACATGCAACGTCGTTAACTCTTGATCCTGAAAAAATTGCAGAGTGGCAACCGGGGGATATTGTCACATACGGCACGTCACATATTGCGATCGTATCAGATAAGAGAACCAGCACGGGTAAAGTGTATATAATACATAATTCCGGCCAACCGGTTCGTGAGGAAGATGCGCTTACAAGAGAGCAGATAAGCGGACACTTTAAGTTTGACTATAAAAAATAAAATATAAACGTTAGAACCTTTCTTATAACTAAACAACAAAAGCTTTTAGAAAAATCTAAGAGCTTTGTTTTTATAAATTCTAGAATAAAAAACAGCTTTATTGTTTAACAGCTAGCTACCAATAATAATGCAAAAAATTATGAAACAGTATTCGAAAATAACAAATATAAATTTTGTTTTTATGTTGGCATTATAATTAAAATAAATATACTGAATAAATATAGAAAAATAACTATTAAGTAAATACAAATAATAATTAGACAAAAAGTAGCTATATTATATCAACGGGTGTATGATGAACGCATAAAATAGAAAGAGTGTGAGATAAGTATATGAAAATCTTTACAAATGCACTAGTCTCAAACTCTGAAATGATAAAGAATTATAAAAACTGCAGGGAAAAGGCAGAAGACTTCGGCAAGATATTTGTATTAAAGAACAACCAACCGGATGCGGTTTTGTTTTCGATTGCTGAATATGAAAAGCTTTCAGTATTATTAGAACACCTGGAAAGTCTTGAAGATAAAGAAATTGAAAAGGTTATTGAATCTTTACCAAAATAAGAGGATTAAACTGCCCAATTGAGCAATTAATCAATCATTTGCGTATTGTAATCACAAATTCAAATCACGCTCAGAGCTATTAAACAAAGACTTTTAGAGAGATCTAGAGTCTTATTTTTTTTAATTTTATTAATTCATCAATAAGAATAGGTAAATTAATAATTTATGAAAGCAACAAAAAAGCGCCATACAGTAAGCGCAAATTATAATTGCATAAATAATAAGATAAATATTAACAATAATAATTAAAAAAATATATATAGATATGTAACAAAAAATAATACAAATAATAATAAGATAAATAAGTTGCAATATTATACGAACGGGTATATGATGAACCCATAATAAAGAAAGAGTTGTGAGATAAGTAGATGAAAATTTCTACAAATGCGCTAGTCTCAAACTCTGAAATGATAAAGAATTATAAAAACTGCAGGGAAAAGGCAGAAGACTTCGGCAAGATATTTATATTAAAGAACAACCAACCGGATGCAGTTTTGTTTTCGATTGCTGAATATGAAAAGCTTTCAGGGTTATTAGAACGCCTTGAAAATCTTGAAAAGAAAGATATTGAAAAAGTTATTGAATCTTTACCAAAGTAAGTGAATGAAAAAAGTAGAGCGTAGATCATATAAGGTACGATTTAAAATAAATCGTAGAAATAGGCTCCAGTGTTGTTAATACAGGCCCACTAAACCTTCAAATCAAGTTTCAAGATGAATAAATAATACAAATTCTTGAATAAAGAACGAGAGTCAAATAGTTTCAAATAGATAAGGAGAAGTGGAAAATGATTTTGACAGATTCACTAGACTTGGCAAGCAAGGAAGAACGCCAAAAAAGGAGAGTGAAATCGGCACAGGATTTTACTTTAATAATGGGCGTAGCGGCAATAGATATATTAATTTTAACCGGACTCATTGTTTCTCCGGAATCGGACATGGAACGTGTAGCGGTCGCAAATAAATGACCAATACATTAAAGATGTAGACCAACATAACAAAGATGCTAAAGCGGTTACTGTTACTGCCTAATATGCCTTGTTAACACTAGATTTAGTGGCAGGTAAGTAAAACAAATATAAAAAATAGTTTGAATGATTTCGCATAAAAAAGGAGACTTTCATAATGATAATAAGAGAATTAATAGATTTAAAAAGCAAAGAGAGAAAAAAGAGAGAGCGAGCAAAGGCCGCTAAAGAGCTAGCAGTGGGAGTAGGCGTCGTAGCCACCGTAGCGGCTGCAGGTGTAGTTACTGGGATTCTAATTGCGCCAAAATCAGGAAAGGAAACGAGAAAGAAAATGAATACATATGCTGTAAATACTATAGAGACTATCAAGGAAGAAATCCAGAAAAGAATAGAAATGGTGAAAGATTCAGCGGCTCATGCTGCGCAAGACATGCGTAAAGTTGGTAAAGACGTCCATGAGAAAACTGAAGAAGTAATGAAAGATATTAAGGACGAAGTCCATCATAAAACTGAAGCGATGAAAGATTCTGCGGAGCAGGCTGGAGAAAATATGCGTAAAGTTGGTAAAGACGTTCATGAGAAAACTGATGAAGTAACAAAAGATATTAAGGACGAAGTCCATCATAAAAAAGAGGCGGTAAAAGACTCTGTGGAGCATGCTGGGGAAGATATGACTACTTTCAAAAAAGACGTTCATGAGAAATCGGAAGATGTAAAAAAGGACATTAAACATGGCTTTCAGCAAGTAAAAAAAGACATTAATAGAACTTCTGAAAATATTTCAAAAAAACTTAAGTAACCACTGAGCAAATGCATAAATAGATTTTTGTGAAAAATATTCTGCCTTGCTAGAAATAAAAGATACTCATGTAAGTGGCAGTGCAGGCAGGGAAAAGACGATAATAAAAACACACAAGGCTTTATTCAGTGATTCCTTAACAAATATAAAGTGAGGAACAAGCTATGATAATTCAATTTTCATTGCTAGACCTAATGATTTTCATGGTATGTGCATTAGGGATTGTAGCTGAAATTCTTCTGATACCTATTCTATGGAATATTAAAAAGGTGGTAGGGAGTATAAGATCTCTTTCGGAAATCAATCAAGGATTAATCAAAAAAACTGTCAAAACATTACCAGCATTTATTGAAGATGTTGTTCAAATCGGTAGTAATGTAAGAGAAACAACAGATGTGTTAAATATTTCAGTTCCAGTGATTTTGCAAGATCTTGAAGGCGCCACTAGTGCGGCAAAAGGCAGCATTGAACTAGCTGGCATTGAGATAGAAAATATTAGCTCCGGAATCAATGAAACGCTTGATACATATAAAAAAGATACTTTCGGTTTAATGGCCTACATTCACGTTTTCGAAGAAGTATTACAAATCGTATATCGCACATTTCCATCTAGTAAGTAGCACTTATTGGGAAGGCTCAACATAGAAAGGACGATAAAGTATGTTATGGACTATAGCAGTAATTTTCATAGCTTTATGGATTCTTGGTATGGTTACTTCGTTTACAATGGGCGGGTTAATACATATTCTCCTCGTAATTGCTGTAATTGCAATTTCAATAAGGTTAATTCAAGGAAATAAAACGATTTAGCCAATAAAGGCTTTTGCAATGATTACTCGATATCAGATGTGCCTCTGCCATTTGGCCTAAATAAACCAATCTGTAATATTATAGGAGACGTGAACAATGGAACAAATGTTTAAACAGATGACTACAAAAAATACCGAACCTAAAAGTCGTACCAAAAAACGTATTGTTGGCATATTCTTTGGTGTAATCGAAGTTATTTTGGCATTTCGATTGTTTTTCAAACTTCTAGGAGCTAACGTTGGAAATGACTTTGTACATAGCATCTATGCTGTCACGCAGTTTTTTGTGGGAATATTTGAAGGTATCTTTTCTGCAGAAAACTACAGTGGCGATAAGATTGCTTCAGTTTTAGAGCCTTCAACGCTGATTGCTATGGTGGTTATCGCACTGATTGCTTGGGTTGTAATGATGTTGATGACACCACGTATAGACAACCAAGTTGAAACGGTACAATACACAGAGCATGAGAATTAAAATTAACTTAAATTAACAAAATGCCTGATTCAAGCCAAGTAGATACTGAATATTTGAACAACAGGTTGGCATTTCACTAGCCTGTTTTTTTAACAACAGTAAACATGAATTTACATTTAAAAATAGAGGTAGAAAAATGGATGTTTCAACAAAATCAATTATACCTAACTCTGAAATAATGAAAATAAATGCAAAAAGAAGTAGGTATAGACCTAAAAATCTAGTAGGCATGAATATGCAAAAGATAGAGTACGTTACCAATGCAACAATGAGAAGCATTGATTTTACAGGTGTTAACCAAGTGTTTAATAATGAAAATGTAGCTGATTATAGAAAGACACTTTTAGATTAATTGGTTGCGATAAAATAGGCAATTCAATAAAGAAAGGATGATAAGTATGTTATGGACAATAGCAGTAATCTTCATAGCCTTATGGCTTCTTGGTATGGTTACTTCGTTTACATTGGGCGGGTTTATACATGTTCTTCTTGTAGTTGCTGTAATTGCAGTTCTAGTAAGAATAATTAACGGATCCAAAATAGTTTAGACATCAAATGCTAATGGCATGATCTTTTCAACAGGTGTTATGCAAAAAAACAAATGTCCTGTGAGCAGATAATCAAGCGTTTTAACTACTAAAAATGTGAACCACACGTATCTATATTCGCTTAAATTATATTTTGCAGTAATCCAATTGCTTATAGATAAAAAACGTACAAAAGTAAGTACAGAAAAGGAAGTGCGTCAATGCAAGTATGGTTTGTTTTTTCACTCATATTTTCCATGATTGTAGCTGTTTTTGCAATGCTAAATCCAGGGCTTGTAAATATAAATTTTTTTGGGATGAATTATGAGCTTTCTCAGTCAGTGGTAATACTTGCCTCTACAGGGCTAGGAGCTGGTATTGCAGTGTTTTTAAGCCTTTTCAGCAAAATCAAATCAGGCTTCAAAAACAGAGAATTAACAAATAAGCTAGAAGACATCGAGAAAAAGAACAAATGGCTAAATGAGATTGTTAAAAAGTATGAACAGGAAGCAAGCGACAATGCATCTAAAGATGCTATTGAGAATGTTTCAGGTCATTTGCATCAAAACACAGAGAAAGCTGAGAGCAAGCATGATAACTCCAGTCAATCTAAAGAATCATCAAAAGAGTAACAAAAATGTGTTACAAGATAAATATAATAATATAAAAATTAGGGGGCTGGTAACATGTCAATGACAAAAAAATTAGGGATGCAATTACTAGGAATATGGCTCGTCGTAACCGGACTACTGCAAGTAGTTAGTATTCCAATTCCATCCATAGGCACTATACTTGCTGTACTAGCTATCGCTGCCGGAGCTTTAATCATGTTTGGTAAGTAACATAACGTATTTTATGAATTTGCATAGATAGCGAACATCAGCATAATATTTACAAAGGGTTTTCCAATTATGTTGATTATTAAAATATCAAAATGAGATAAAAATAGAAAGTTATTGGAGGTAAGTACTATGGGTGATAAAAGTCCAAAAAATAAGGAAAAGAAAAAACAGAAAAAGATTGCCGAAAAGAAAGCTGTTGTTCAAAAAGCTTCAATAATTGAGATTGCAAATAAACCAAAATAGCTTTTAATGGCTTGGGATATTATGCTTTAAGACATTCTTTATCGCATTGTAAAAAGTCTATTATTAAAAGTCTAGCTTGGAAGCTGGATTTTTAATAATAGACTTTAACTTTGAAATATTATTAGTAGTATAAACAGTGGAAAGAGCAGGCAATCATAATAAGAATTTTGCTATAAAAACGTACTAAACCATTACACTAATTGCGTTTCGGGTTCATGCAACCTTAACTGATGGCACTATTTACTCTGCATCACGATTCAAAAGGTCAATTAGGTTAATTTTTCTATTATCTTTTTTTGGTAAAGACTCAATAATCATTTCAATATCTTTTTTATCAAGACTATCCAAATATTCAATAAACGGGGAGAGCCTTTCATATTCTGCAACAGAAAATAACACTGCATCTGGTTGATTGTTTTTTAATACAAAGATTTTACCGAAACTTTCTGCCTTTTCCCTACAAGATTTATAATTTTTAATCATTTCAGAGTTTGATACGATTGCTTTTGTCGATATTTTCATTTGAATTACTCCTATTTATTATTAATAATATTTAGATTATATTATTAATAATAATTTGTAAATAAATAATTTAAATAATATTTAGAATATTATGCGGTTTTTCATAACATTTTTTAACTAAACAAAATATCAAAAAAAGCAAATTGTGCAATTTTGTACTACCCACCAGATGACGAAGGCGTCTGTACAGACTTAGTTTGGAGAGCTTTCAAGAACGCTGGATACTCTCTAAAAGACATGGTGAACAAAGATATAGCTAGCAACGTCTCGGCTTATCCGCGCGTAAATGGCAGCCCTGATTCTATGCCACGGGATAACAAAAGTAGCTATGAAAACACGTATAATGTTGATTATAAGAAGATAAAACCTTTATTCTTCTGCAAATATAGATATGTTATAACTGTGGTAAAATGTTACAGATCATAAAGCAAAAATACGAATATTATATAAGTTAATTGAAAATTTTACAATAATATGGTAAATTATATTAAATGAAGTATTAAAAAAAGAAAATATAATTATTTGATATTGAGGATTAACCGTGAGTAAAATTAAGAGAATAGTTCTTGTTTTTTTGTGTGTTTTAATTTTATTAGGTTGTATATACTCTTTTGTGATTAGCAAACAAAGTGTACTGAATTACTCAGACGACGTAAGCCATCTTGACAATGGTGTACTAGATATATCGGATTATCAAATTAATTCTAGCAAAAGCATTTGCCTTGATGGGAAATGGGGGTTTTACTGGAATAAGCTTTTGGTATATCCTCAAATAATAAGACGCATTCCGGATTCAATTGTACAAGTACCTAAGTCTTGGGGAAACTATAGTCTTAATGGAGAGAGCTTATCTAATACTGGGTATGCTACTTATACACTACATGTTAAAACAAATTTGGCCAAAGGGACAGTACTAGCGCTAGAATTAAAAACATTTTCAAGCGCGTATAATCTGTATATTAATAATGAATTGATTGCTTCGGCCGGTAAAGTAGCAAGAAACAAACAGGACGAAGTTGCAGAGTATAATCCGCAGATAGTAGCCTTTAGTATTCCTGACAAAGATTTTTATATAATAATTCAGACATCGAATTTTCATTACAGCAAAGGCGGGTTTTGGAATTCAATTTATCTTGGCAGAAATGATCTTATTGTCAGTAATTTAAATATTCAAATATTTGAAGAATCATTTGCGTTTGGCACTCTATTTGTAGCAATTCTACTCTATCTTATAATGTATGTATTGCAAAAAGCAAAAAAGAGCTTTTTGTACTTGGTTCTTTTGTGTCTATCTCTTGTTTTGACTATGGATTTATCAGATCAATTATTTTTGCTCAATTTATTCCCTGACTTAGGTTTTGATTTAATTATTAGAATATGGTATATATCGGGAATATCAGCGATAATGTTTGGGGCGCTTTACTTTTACTCAACGTTTAAAACTAAATTGTCTAGAATATCAGCAAAGATAACATTCGTGTTTTACTCTATTATGATTTTAATATACTCATTAACATCTCCACTGTTTTTCGCTCAATTGAATAGTGGAGTATTCGTGTTTGTAACAATATTGGTTTTAAGTATGTGTGCAAATATTATTTATTGCATTAAAAGTAAAAGAGAGTATGGTTGGTTATTTTTGGCTTTTGCTATAGTGCTTTTTGGGTTTTATGTACATGATTCTCTTTTAGCTTGGAATATGATTAATGATAGTTATGGACCGTATATGTATATAGCTTCTATTGTATTTATCTTTGTTCAAATATATATTCAAGCAAAAAATACAAGTGGTTACATTGAAAAAGTATATTCATCAGAAATCGGCTTTCTGCAAGCCCAGATTAAACCGCACTTCTTATATAATACTATAAATACTATAATTTCCGTTTCAAGAACAGACGTTGAGAAATCACGCAAATTGTTAACTAATTTAAGTAGATTTTTAAGAGGGAATTTTGAATTTAAGGCACATAGCCATTTGTACCCGCTAAAAAACGAAATCAGTATTACACTTGCTTATCTAGAAATAGCAAAAGCTCGTTTTGAAGAGCGCTTGAATATTGAGCTCGACATTACAGATGAGAGAGAATTGATGGTACCAAATTTGATATTGCAGCCAATAGTTGAAAATGCGCTCATTCATGGTATATTGCCAAAACTGGAAGGTGGAACAGTAAGTATAAGCATAAAAAAACAAGATAAATCATTAGTGTTCTCAGTAAAAGACAATGGCGTGGGTATGGAAAAAGTAAAAACAAAGAAAGCACTTGCGGAAAAAAACGAAAGCAGCATTGCTCTATCTAATATCGAACAAAGACTAAGAATGCTATATAAAACTGGCCTTACAATAAAAAGTGTTGTAAACGAGGGAACAGAAGTGACGTGGGTCATACCTATTTATTAATATTTATAAGGAGCTATTCAAATGATAGAAACTATAATAATTGACGATGAAAGACCTGCACTTAGAGAATTAGAGTTTTTATTAAAAGATAACGAATCAATTAAGATTATCGGATCTTACACAAATCCTTTTGAGGGGTTCGAGGCGGTAAGAGTAAGAAAGCCAAAGGCAGTTTTCTTAGATATTGATATGCCCAAAAGACCAGGGCTGGAGCTCGCCTCGATGATTTTAGAGTTTAGTCCACACACAGATATTATATTTGTTACTGCCTACGATAAATATGCTATTGAAGCATTTGAAATGCAGGCATTAGATTATATTATGAAACCGATTGCAAAAGAAAGATTAGATAAAACAATAAGCAAGCTTATTAAAGAAAATAATATTGATATATCTAATGAACAAAAAGATGTTGAAATAACATGCCTAGGAGAATTCTCGGTTTCAAACAGTAATGGAGAAATTAAGTGGAGAACTGAAAAAACGATGGAACTTTTCGCATATCTTGTGCATAACAGAGGGCGTCTGGTCACAAAAGAAATAATTATTGAAGATCTATGGCCAGAAACAGATATAGACAAGGCGATTCATCAGATACATAATGGCATATACTATATAAGGAAGACACTTGAGAAATTAAGTATAAGCAATGAACAAATAAATATATCCCAGATGTACTGCCTAAGAGTAAAGGATATTAAGTTAGATGTTGATGCATTATATAAATGCATAGATGAACTAAAAACAAATATGACACTAGAAAATTTAGAAAAATTAGATAGTATATATACAGGTGAATATTTCAAAGGGATGGATTGGGCATGGGCAGATATAGAACGTGCAAAGTTGCAAAGGATATATAATGAGTATATTTTAAAACTTTCACAAATGTATATTGAAAGAAACGATCTTATAAAAGCGGAAGATTGTTTATATAAGGCTTACAAGAATGATCCTTATGATGAAATAATTATGGAGATGATGATGCGAGTCTATAAGCACTCAGGGAATAAATCTAAAGCTGCAAAGTGCCTCAAAGAATACATCGCATTATTGAAGAACGAATTAGGAGTTAATCCTTCAAATAAAATAATAGAAATGTATAAACTGATACATTAGCAGATTGTTAAACAAAAATGCTTGATTATGAATTAATAACTAAAAAAATTCATAATCAGGCATTTTTTTTGAAAAAAACATTAATAATTTATATTTAAAGGCAATAAATGGGAGAATTTTGGGAGAATTGCCCACTATTATTATGCTTATACAATAGTCGAAAAATATGTTTTTGGATTTTTATACATATTTTTCGCTAATGAAACTTATTTAAGATATACATCTGTAAATAAGCTTATGTCACAATCTTCGGCTTAAACGGTACGCTTGGCATTTAATACAATTCAGACATGTCTAATTGACGAGTTTGAGATGATTGTTTTCGCCTTCCTTTGCACGGGGCAATTATAGTTGCGTTAAGTGTACCGTAGACATAATTTATAAAATACACACCTTAGTTTACTGGAACTACTGCAAAAAACAAAAGTATAAATAATGAACTGTTATAAGAAGGCAATAAGCAAATTAAAAAATTATATATTTAAAATGATTCTTAGGATAAACAATTTGGAGGGTTATGAATGAAACGTATTTATAAAGCAACCTGGAGGACAATAAAAAAATTAACATCTTGGGCTTTGATTTTTGGCATTACTTTTGCACAGTTCCCGTTTAGCTCAATAATGATAGCACAGGCTGCAGAAGATCTTGCCTTAAATAAACCGATAGTAAACCAGACAGGAAGCATAGGAAGCGATAATTTACCTACTAAAGCTATCGACGGGAATGATAGTACGAACTGGATAAACAATAATACAGTTCCGGCATATTTCACGGTAGACCTAGGTAATGGTTCGGATCTAAGATATAATATTACTTCATTTGACCTTTATATACCCGTAGTTCAATATCCGGTTGATTTTCAGATACAAGGAAGTAATGACGCTGCCAATTATACGACGATTTATTCTAAGTCAAGTAATACTAATCAAAATATAGTAGGACAGGGTGTATCAAATTCGGGATATTACCGTTATATAAGATTATATGTAACAAGGAGCTCATCTTCTCCAAACGAATATTTCTATATAAATAGCTTCAGGCTTTATGGCACCCTCGGAAATAAAACTAATCCAGGGCTTTCTTCTCTGACACCTTCTACTGGGTCATTTTCACCAGCGTTTTCGGCCAGTACATATAATTACACATTAACTATTCCGCAAGCTTCATCAAGCGTCAATTTAACACCACTTCTGGCTGCAACTGCTGAAGGTGAATATATTAAAATAAAGGGAAATTTAGTAACCAATGGGCAACCCTACACAATAAGCAATCTAAACTATGGTTTGAATCCTTCTTTTACAGTTCAAACATTTTCTCAGGATGGCTCAGTTGTAAAAACATATACAATTGCGATACAAAGAGGGACGGACTTAGCTTTAAATAAGACAATAGTAAATTACACGACTCCTTACGGAGGAACGTGGGTACCATCATCTGCCATAGACGGAGATTATACTACTCCTTATGTAAATAATAATTCGGTCCCAGCATATTTTACAATCGATCTTGGTAGCGGATCAGATAATAGATATAACATAAATGCTTTTAACTTATACGTACCGGATAATAATGGTCAGTATCCAGTCAATTTCCAGTTGCAAGGCAGTAACGATCTATCAACTTATACGACTATTTACTCTGTGACAGGCAATACCGCGCATAACATAAACTCTGCCATAACTACAACAGGGTATTATAGGTATTTAAGAATATATGTGACAAAGAGCTCATCATCACCAAACGAATATTTCTATATATATAATTTTAGCGTATGCGGTACGCTTGGAGTTAAAACTACTCCGACTCTTTCGTCTTTGACAGCATCCGTCGGTTCATTTTCACCAGCTTTTTCAACTAGCACATATAACTACACATTAACAATTCCGAAGGCATCAACCAGCGTAAGTATTACACCAACTTTAGCTGATACTTCTGCTGGCCAATATTTAACGGTAAACGGTTCTACTGTGACAAACGGACAGCCATACACAGTAAGTAACCTAAACTATGGCATTTACCCTACTTTATTGACAGTAAAAGCGTGTTCTCAGGACGGTTCGTTAGTATATACATATACAATAAGGGTCCAAAGAGGCGAAGACCTAACTTATAATAAACCAATAGTAAACAACACAGGTTATCATAGCGCACCTTATGTACCGTCTAAAGCTATAGACGGCGATTATAGCTCTTGTTATATCAACGACGCAACCGTCCCAGCATATTTTACAATAGATCTTGGTAATGGATCAGACCTTAGGTATAACATAAATGCTTTTAATATATATGTTCCGGATAGCAACTCACAGTACCCGGTTGATTACCAAATACAAGGTAGTAATTCCTCTAGTTCAGGTTTTACGACTCTTTATTCTAAGACGGGAAATACTTCTCATACAATAAATCAGAGCGTATCTACAACGGGATATTATAGGTATATAAGAGTTTATGTAACGAAGAGCTCATCATCACCAAACGAATATTTCTATATATATAACTTCAGCGTATTAGGTACGCTTGGCGTGAAAACGTCGACTCTTTCATCGCTTACATCATCTGTAGGTTCACTTTCTCCTGCATTTGCAAGTGCTACTACAAGCTATACAGTTAATGTACCTCAATCGACTTCAAGCATTAGTTTGACACCTACACTTACAGACAGTAACGGTTCGGTAAAAATTAACGGCACGGCAGTAACTAATGGTGCCGCATCATCTGTTAGCTTAAACTATGGACTAAATATTGTAACGGTTGCTTCCACATCTCAAGATGGAAGTACTACAACAACATATACATTAAAAGTTTACAGAGGTACGGATATAGTTGCGGGCAAGACCGGTACAAGTAGTTCGAACTTAGGTTCAAGCTATCCAGCTTCAAATGCAGTAGATGATAATTTAAGCACAGGCTGGTGCTGTGGAGACCCATCAAATCCATCATTCATCCAATATGATTTGGGCGATCGCTATAACCTGACAGGCTATGCGCTTGTAGGCGGTTCTGGGCAATACCCGATGGATTATCAGATAATGGTAAGTAACGATAATTCAAATTACACCACAGTTAAATCAGTAACATCAAATAATATTCAAAATAAATCAGATGCAATATCGATGACTGGTTACTATAGATATGTAAGACTATATATTACTAAAAGCTCAACTTATACAAACAATTATGTGTGGGTACAAAACTTCGCTTTGATGGGCAATACAGGCAGCAAGGTTTCAACGCTATCTAATCTTGCTACATCAGCAGGTTCGATATCTCCTACATTTTCAAGCAGCACAACAACCTACACAATAAATGTGCCGTATACGACTGCAAGCGTTAATTTAACTCCGACTCTTACAGATAGCACGGCAACAGTAAAAGTAAACGGCAACGCAGTAACAAATGGTAGCGCAGCAACAATAAGTTTAGGGTACGGGTTAAATACCATACCAGTTCAAGTCACGTCCCAAGATGGATCATCAGTAACTACATATTATGTAAAAATTTATAGAGGTACGGATATATTAGTGGGCAAGACTGCAACGAGTACTACTACATTAGGCGCTTCTTATATCGCGGCTAATGTAGTCGATGAAAATTTAAGTACTGGGTGGTGCAATAATAACACTCAGCCTTCTTGGATTTTGATTGATCTAGGTAATATATATAATCTTAAAGGGTATACAATGATAGGTGCTGCTGGACAGTATCCAAGAAATTATCTCATACAAGTAAGTAACGACGGTTCTAATTTCACAACGGTAAAAACAGTTAGTGGTAATACGGTTTACAATATAACAGATTCAATATCTATGAGCGGATTCTATAGATATGTAAGATTATATATAACACAGAGTTCAACAACTCCTAATGAATATAACTGGGTTTATAGTTTTTCGGTTGTAGGTCAGGGAGCATATAAAGTTACTTATAACGGTAACAACAATACAAGCGGCTCTGTCCCAACAGACAGCACGCAATACACAGGGCAGAATGCAACTGTACTAGGCAACACAGGTAGCTTAGCAAGAACAGGATATACGTATGCAGGCTGGAATACATTGGCTGACGGGACGGGAATCACATATACGGCTAGTCAGTCTATGGCTGTTTCTGATGATATAACGCTGTACTCTAAGTGGACACCGAATACATACGATCTTACATTCAACCCACAAAGCGGCACAGTTTCGCCTACGAGTAAAACAGTAACATACGATGCTGCTTATGGCACTGTTCCAACCCCGACTAGAACGGGCTATACATTTGACGGTTGGTTTACAGAAACTAATGGAGCAGGCACAGAAATAAAAGCTGACACGATAGTAAAAATCACGGCAGCAACAACGATTTATGCAAAATGGACAATAAACCAATATAAAGTAAGCTTTGAGGGAAACGGCGGCAGCGATGTAAGCGACATAACTCAAGATTATAATACAACGATAGATACAGAACCTGTAACTACAAAGACAGGATATACATTTGGCGGTTGGTACACAGAATCTTCATTTGCAAACAAAGTAGTGTTCCCATACACAATTGGAGCGTCAGATACAACATTTTATGCAAAATGGACAATAGACCAGCATAAAGTAAGTCTAGTTGAAAACGGCGGCGACACTGTAAGTGATATAACACAGGACTATAACACGACAATAGATTCAGCACCTGCAATAACAAGGAATGGCTTCACGTTTGATGGCTGGTTTTTGGACTTAGGACTTACAAGTGCTGTAACATATCCATATACGATTGGAACTTCAGATGTATCGTTCTATGCGAAATGGACCAGAAACCAGTATATAGTGAAGCTTGAGGTAAGCGGTGGCAGCACAGTAGAAGATATAGCAAGAGACTTTAATGCAACGATTGATACAGAGCCAGTTTCAACAAAGACAGGTTATACATTTGCTGGTTGGTATACGGAATCAGGATTAACAAACAAAGTTACGTTCCCATATACGGTGGCTGATGATGTAACGCTTTATGCAAAGTGGACTGTTAACCAATACAAAGTAAGTTTTGTGGAAAATGGCGGTAGCGATGTAAGCGATGTAACACAGGATTATAATACAACAATAGATGCAGAACCTGTAACGGCAAAGACGGGTTATACATTTAACGGCTGGTATACTGAACCTGAGTTTTCAAACAAAATAACATTCCCATACACAATAGGTGCGACGGATGTAACACTCTATGCAAAATTCACTATAAACCAGTATAAAGTAAGTTTTGAGGAGAATGGCGGTACTGCCGTTGGTGATATTACACAAAACTACGGAACAACTTTAAGTTCGGCACCTGCCATAACAAAAACTGGCTATACATTTAGCGGGTGGTATTCAGATTTAGCTTTAACATCTCCTGTAGTATTCCCGTATACGATAGGTGCAACTGATACAATTTTCTACGCAAAATGGACTGTTAACCAATATAAAGTAAGTTTCGAAGCAAATGGCGGCAGTGCAGTTTCAGACGTCACGCAAGATTATGGAACGACTATAAACGCATCGCCTGCAACGACTAAAACTGGATATACATTTAACGGTTGGTATACGGATTCAACGCTTCTAAATGAAGTGACGTTCCCATACACATTAGGGGCGGAAGATACTACACTTTTTGCAAAATGGACTATTGATCAGCACAAAGTAAGCTTTGAAGAAAACGGTGGCAGTACTGCCTCGGATATAACACAGGATTACAATACAAAAATAAATACTGAACCTGAAACGACAAAAACTGGGTACACGTTTGACGGATGGTACACAGAGCCTGAATTCTCGAACAAAGTAGTATTCCCTTATACAATAGGGACTTCAGACGTAACATTCTATGCAAATTGGACTATTAACCAGTATAAAGTCAGGTTTGAGGCAAACCTTGGGACTACTGTTTCTGATATAACGCAGGATTATAATACAACGATAGATACAACACCAGTAACCACGAAGACAGGTTATACGTTTGATGGCTGGTATACTGAACCAGAGTTCACAAACAAAGTAACTTTCCCGTATACAATAGGTGCGTCAAATGTAACGATGTATGCAAAATGGACAATAAATCAATACAAAGTAAGCTATAACACAAATAATGCAACAAGTGGAACGATCCCGGCGGCGCAAGCTTCATATGATTATGGAACAACTGTAACCGTAGCTGGAAATGCAGGTAATCTTGTAAAGACTGGTCATACATTTATGGGCTGGAACACAAGTGCAGATGGCAGTGGAACGACATATGCTGAAAACGATACATTTGCTCTTGGTGCAGGTGATGTTACGCTATATGCAAAATGGAATACAAACAGCTATCCAGTGAGCTATGACGGTAATGGCAACACAGGCGGCGCCGCACCATTAAGTTCAAGCTATCTATATGGGTATACGGTAACAGTCAGCGGCAACACAGGCTCACTTGCAAAAACCGGGTATGTGTTTATTGGTTGGAATACTAAAGCGGACGGAACAGGTACAGATTATGCTGCTGATGCAACATTTACGCTGGAAGACAAGGCAGTTGTCCTTTATGCTAAATGGGAAATAAGAGGATTCGTACTGACTTACGATGGAAACGGAAGCGATGGAGGAACTGTAGCTACAGGCGGAAACTATAATTATGCTACAAATATTACAGTTGCTTCCGCTGGGACAATGACAAAAACAGGTCATACGTTTATAGATTGGAACACAAAAGCCGATGGTAGCGGAACTACATACTTTCCTAATGACGTATTCGAACTCGGCGCTGAGGATGTAACACTATATGCTGAATGGGATACAAACGTTTATACAGTAACTTATGATGGCAACGGTAATACAGATGGAGCGGTTCCTGCTTGTGGAGAATTTGAGTACGGTTCTATTGCGACTGCAAGCACCAAGGGTGCGCTGGTTAAAACTGGCTATACGTTTGCTGGCTGGAATACAAAAGCAGATGGCTTAGGAACGCCTTATGCAGAAAACGCAACATTCACACTTGGTGACATAGACGTAACGCTTTATGCACAATGGACTTGCAATAAATATGATGTAGCTTATAATGGCAACGAAAGCACAGGAGGTACTGCTCCTACTGGCGGTAACTATGATTATGGAACAAGCATAACAGTAAGCGGTAATACTGGAACACTTGTTAAGACAGGATATACATTTGCAGGCTGGAATACAAAAGCAGACGGAACAGGAACAAGCTATAATGCCTCTGATGTATTCTCTCTTGGTGCTTCAAATGTGACACTCTATGCAAAGTGGGATATAAACACCTATACAGTTAGTTATGATGCAAACGGTGCAACGGAGGGTACGACACCTTCAAGCAGTGAGAATGTATATAACACATTAATAACTGTAACCGGAAATACAGGTACACTTGAAAAGACAGGCTACACGTTCTCCGGCTGGAATACAAAAGCAGACGGAAGCGGAACTTCATATGTAGCGAATAACACATTCTCACTTGGCGCAGGCAATGTAGTTCTCTATGCAAAATGGACAGCCAATAAATATACTGTTACATTTGACTCTAAAGAAGGGTCGGCTGTGACTGCTATAGATGTCGATTACAATACACTTGTAACTGCGCCTACACCAGCACCTACAAAAACAGGTTATGATTTTGCAGGCTGGTATAGAGACTCAGACTGCACGTTTGCTTGGAATTTTGCATCAGATAAAATAGGTGCATCTGAGATGACGTTATATGCTAAGTGGACACCGAAACAATATAAAATAAACTTTAATGAGAATGGTGGAGCAGAGATAGCAGATAAGACATTGGATTATAAAGCTTCTGTTAACTCTACACCTGAAACAACAAAGACAGGTTATACATTTGAAGGTTGGTATAGCGAAGCTGAGCTTACAAACAAAGTTGTGTTCCCATATACAGTAGGTTTATCAGATGTAACATTCTACGCAAAATGGACTATAAATCAATATAAAGTAAGCTTTAGCGAAAATGGCGGCAGTGATGTTGCTGATATAACTCAAAATTATAATACTACAATTAATGTAGCACCTGAAACAACAAAGGCAGGGTATACATTAGACGGTTGGTATAGCGAATCTACTTTTGTAAATAAAGTGGCATTCCCATATACGATAGGCGCCGAAGATGTAACGCTTTATGCAAAGTGGACTATAAACCAATATAAAATAAGCTTCAGCGAAAATGGTGGCAGCGATGTTACTGACGTTACACAAGACTACAATACAACAATTTCAGCTCCGCCAAACACAACCAAAACTGGATATACTTTTGCGGGCTGGTATACAGAAGCTACTCTTGAAAATAAAGTAACATTCCCGTATATGATCACTAATGATGCAACGCTATATGCAAAATGGACAATAAACCAGTATAAAGTAAGCTTTGAAGAGAATGGTGGCAGTGCGCTATCAGACATTATTCAGGACTATAATTCAACGATAACAGCACCGGAAATAACCAAATCGGGTTATACACTGGATGGTTTTTATAGTGAACCTACTTTTGTAAACAAAGTAACGTTCCCGTATACGCTAGGCTCCGAAGATGTAACGCTATATGCAAAATGGACAATAAACCAGTATAAAGTAAGCTTTGATGAAGACGGCGGTAGTGCGGTTTCGGATATAACGCAAGATTATGACACAAGCATAACCACGTCGCCTGTAACAGCAAAGACAGGTTACACGCTTGATGGCTGGTATAGCGAATCAACATTTGAAAATAAAGTAACATTCCCGTACACGATAGGTGCCGAAGATGTAACGCTATATGCAAAGTGGACGATCAATCAGTATAAAGTAAGCTTTGATGAAGATGGCGGTAGTACGGTAGTAGATATAACGCAAGATTATAATACAACAATAGATACGCCGAATATAACAAAAACTGGCTATACATTAGACGGCTGGTATAGCGAATCAACATTTGAAAATAAAGTAACGTTCCCGTATACGATAGGTGCCGAAGATGTAACGCTTTATGCAAAGTGGACAATCAATCAGTATAAAGTGAGCTTTGAAGAAAATGGCGGTAGTACGGTAGCGGATATAACGCAGGATTATAACACAACAGTAGCTACGCCTGGTATAACTAAAACAGGCTATACGCTAGAGGGCTGGTATAGTGAAGCTACATTTGAAAACAAAGTAGCATTCCCGTATGCCATAGGCGCCGAAGATATAACTCTTCATGCAAAGTGGACGATCAATCAGTATAAAGTAAGCTTTGATGAAGATGGAGGCAGTACGGTAGCAGATATAACGCAAGATTATAATACAGAGATAGCTGAGCCGGAAATAACTAAAACAGGATATACGTTTAATGGCTGGTATAGTGAAGCTACATTTGAAAATGAAGTAACATTCCCGTACACAATAGGCGCCTCGGATGCAACGCTTTATGCAAAGTGGACAATCAATCAGTATAAAGTAAGCTTTGAGGAGAATGGCGGCAGTGATGTTGCAGATGTAACGCAGGATTATAACACAACAGTGGCTACACCTGCCATTACCAAAACAGGGTACACGCTTGAAGGTTGGTATAGCGAAGCTACATTTGAAAACAAAATAACGTTCCCGTATACGATGGGCGCATCAGATGTAACTGTACATGCCAAATGGACGATCAATCAGTATAAAGTAACCTATGATGAAAAAGGTGGTAGCGAAGTTGCTGATGTAAACCAGGATTATAAAACTCAAATAGATACCGAACCAACAACGGATAAAGAAGGTTATGCATTCCTAGGCTGGTATACGGATGAAGAATATACAACCGAAGTTGCATTCCCGTATACAATAGAAGATTCCAACGTAACATTCTATGCTAAATGGTATGGTAATAAGTATACGGTAAGCTTCGAAGAGAATGGTGGTAGCGCAGTAGATGATGTTACTGATGAGTTTAATGCTGTTATAATCAGCAGGCCGGAACCAGCAAAGACAGGGTATACGTTTGATGGTTGGTATAAGAATGAAAGCCTTACGACTAAAGCATATTTCCCGTATATTATAGGATCTTCTGATGTAACATTGTATGCTAAGTGGAATATAAACCAATATAAAGTAAGCTTTGAAGAAGACGGCGGTAGTGTGGTAGCAGATATAACGCAGGATTATAATACAACAATAACTACGCAAGATATAACTAAAACTGGATATACGCTTGAAGGCTGGTATACAGAACCGGAACTTGTAAACAGAGTATCATTCCCATACTCAATAGGTGCGGCTGATGCAACTCTTTATGCAAAGTGGACAACAAACCAGTATAAGATAAGCTTTGAGGAGAACGGTGGCATTAGCATTGATGACTTAATAGAAAACTATAATACAACAATTGATACTGCTCCTGTAGTAACAAAAGCGGGTTATACGTTTGAAGGCTGGTATAAGGACTCAGCACTTACGGATAAAATAACATTCCCATATACAGTAGGTGCTAGCGATGTAACTTTTTATGCAAAGTGGATAATCAATCAATACACAGTTACGTTTAACGAAAATGATGGTAGTGCTGTAAGTGATGTGACGCAAAACTTTAATACTTCAATTAATACGTCGCCTGTGACAACAAAAACAGGATACACATTTGACGGTTGGTATAGCGAATTGTCCCTTACTAACAAGGTAGAATTTCCGTATACAATAGGCGCATCGAACATTACTTTATTTGCTAAATGGAATATAAACAGTTATAAAGTAAAATACGATGCAAATGGTGCAACGGGGGGCGCAGTTCCAGTCGCTGAATCAACACATGAATTTGGGTCAAATATAACAGTCTCTGATAATACAGGCTCTTTAGTAAAGACGGGCTATACGTTTAAAGGCTGGAATACAAAAGCAGATGGTACAGGTACAAGCTATGCAGCAAACAGCGTGTTTGTTCTTGGAGCAGGTGATGTAACTCTATATGCTATGTGGCAGATAAATAGCTATAAAGTAAGCTATGATGAAAATGGTTATACAGAAGGAAACGCACCTGCAAGCAATGACCATAATTTTGCAAGCACAATAACAGTTAGCGGCAATACTGGCTCATTAGCCAAAACCGGATATACATTTGCAGGGTGGAATACAAAAGCCGATGGAACAGGAACTAGCTATACTTCAGGAAATACATTCACATTAGGTGCAAGTAACATAACGCTATATGCGAGGTGGACAATAAATAGTTATGATGTAACGTATGACGGCAATGGAAGCGACTCAGGCAGCGTTCCTACCAGTGGCACACATAATTATGGAACAAATATAACAGTAAGCGGCGCAGGTACATTATCAAGTGCTGGACACACATTTATTGACTGGAATACAAAAGCTGACGGTAGCGGAACAACGTATTATCCAGGAGATGTGTTTGTGCTCGGCGCAGGAAATACAACGCTATATGCTGAGTGGGAGATAAATAGCTATACAGTAACATATGACGGTAATGGTAAAACAGGGGGCTCGGTACCAGTATCTGGTGAGTTTGAATATAACTCGACAGCTACAGCCGCGACTAAAGGAACGCTTGTTAGAACTGGCTACACGTTTACAGGCTGGAATACAAAAGCCGATGGAAGTGGCACTACTTACTCTGAAAATCAGACATTCTTGTTAGGAACAAAGGATGTAACACTGTATGCACAGTGGACAATAAATAGCTATGCAGTAAGTTATAACGGTAATAGCAATACAGGAGGGACAGCACCTACAGGCGGCAGTTATAATTATGCAAGCAATATTACTGTTAGCGGAAATACAGGCGCACTTTTGAAAACAGGATATACGTTTGCAGGCTGGAACACAAAAGCTGACGGTAGTGGCACAGCATATGCAGCAAATGAAATATTCTCTCTTGGCGCAGGTGATGTAACACTCTATGCTTTATGGCAGATAAACAGCTATACAGTAAGCTATGACGGGAATGGCGCTAGCGGCGGCTCAGTACCTACAGGCACAAACTACCAATACAATTCAGATGTGACCGTTAGCAGCAACACTGGTTCGCTATTAAAGACTGGGTATACATTTGCAGGCTGGAACACAAAAGCTGATGGTAGCGGCAGTGCTTATGCTACAAACGCTACATTTAAAATGGGCGATGGTTTGGTTACATTGTATGCACAATGGACACGTAATACTTATAAAGTAACCTTTGATTCGCAAGGCGGTTTGGCAGTTGATCCGATCAATAGCGCAAGTTATGATTCGCTAATCACAAAACCGACAGACCCAACAAAAACTGGCTATCCGTTTGGTGGATGGTACCTTGAAGAAGAATGTATCAATGCTTGGGACTTTGACAGCTCAAAAGTAGGATCAGCAGACTTTACTTTGTATGCAAAATGGATAGTAATTAAATATACTATAAGCTTTGAAGAAAATGGTGGCAGCTCAGCTACTGATGTAACACAAGATTACAGTACATATATTAATATTTCGCCAACGCCTTTAAAAGCAGGGTATAAATTTGAGGGATGGTACAGCGATAGTGATCTAAATAATGCAATTGCTTTCCCATATCAGATAACAAACGATGCAACGCTTTATGCGAAGTGGACTATAAATAAATATACTGTAAGTTTTGAAGAAAATGGCGGAACAACAGTTGCTGACATTAATCAAAATTATGATACTACCATTGCAAAACCAACAGATCCGACTCGTAGTAATTATGTGTTTGTTAGTTGGTATAAAGAGAGCACATTTGAAACACTTTGGAATTTTGACACTGATAAAATAGGCGCAAGTAACACGATATTGTATGCAAAATGGATCAAAAAGGGTGACGTGAATATGGATGGAGTGGTTGATACCTTAGACGCTCGGATGGTTCTAAGAAGCCGTGTTGGATATGAGACATTATCAGACCTGCAGATTAAGGTCGCTGATATGAATAACGATAATTGTGTAGATTCTTTAGATGCAAGAATGATACTTATCTTAATATCATCACCAAAATGATAAGGAGATAACCTTATGAAAACATGTATTTTGGATAAGGGTGACACTGAACAATGCGATGTTCTACCATGGTTGCTTAAAAGCAAAAAAATTAATGAAATATCAATAATTAAAAATACTGATATGTTTATTGAAAAAGTTCTTTTTGAAATACCAGATGTTGTCTTTTTACGATTGAGTAAAAAAGAAAAAACTGGATTACAGACTGCAAGTACAATTTTAAAAGAAAACGCAAAGATAAAAGTTATATTTCTTGCAGATGAGGATGATTATGCATTAGAGGCATACGAAATAGGAGCATATAATTATTTGCTTTGCCCAGTGCAAAAAAGAAAGATAGAAAAATGCTTTACGGGATTATGATAAGACAAAATTACTATACATTAGATACAAATAAGAATCGGTCTTAATGGGAGGAAAGTTAAACGTGAGGAATAAGAAAACATACCGCATTTTATCAGCCTTTATGGTTATGGTGCTTGTAACTATTGCTATGGTTCCAACAGCTTTAGCTACAGCAGCTTCAGTAGGTCTAACAGTTGAAACGGTTACAGGAGCCCCAAACAATACAGTGCAAGTAGATATAACGGCGGCTGGGGATGCTGAAATAGGCGATGGCGAATTTGAAATAGTATACGATAGTACCAAGCTTGAAATTTTATCTGTTGAAGCTGGATCAGCGCTAACATCTGCTAATCCCACAATTAATAAAAGCTATTTAGAAAATACAATCAAAGTAGCTTTTGCAACGGCAGATACAATAACTGGGACGGGTAACTTTCTGAAAGTTTCTTTCAAAATAAAAAATACAATAACCAGTAATACAACTGCTGGAATCTCAATCAAAAATATTAAGATGCATGACGGCGAATATAGCCTTATTGGTTCATCATGTATAGACGGTACTGTAAATATAAATAATGACAAGACTGTTCAGTTTGCTGCAAACGGCGGTTCCGCAGTAACTGATATGACCGTGAACTATGGTTTGGCAATAAATTCATCTCCTACGACAACAAGAAGTGGCTATACTTTTGTAGGATGGTATACTAATTCCAACTTTACCAATGTGGTGACTTTCCCATATACAGTAACAGAAAGTACAACCATGTATGCAAAGTGGCAGTCTGATGCTACTAGCACACCTACTCCTGCGAACGAAGCAAAACCGTATAAAATTACATATGATGGAAACGGAAATACGGCGGGATCAGCACCAATAGACAGCAAAAAATATGGCCAAAATGAAAAGGCCACCGTTTTAAGCCAAGGTACTTTAGTGAAAACAGGCTATTCTTTTTCAGGGTGGTCCAAAAATAAAAGTGATGCTTTAGCTGCATATTCTGTAAATTCTACTTTGATAATTGGTACGGAAAATGCCACGCTCTATGCAGTATGGACAAAAAGTGAAGCGAAAACGGTTGAAAATTTGATAAATAAATTACCTGATGCTCCAAATGCCAATGAAAATAAAGATGATATTATAGCAGCCTACAAAATGTACATGTCCCTTTCGCAAGAGGAAAAAGACAAATTAAGTAAAGAAACTGTAGAGAAGCTGAAGCAAGATGTCCAGGCTTTGATAACATCATTACTGTATGATGATAAGACAAAAACCTTGGTGGAACCTTTAAGTACAACGGTTCTTGATATTGAAACGCAACTTTATGTAGAGATTATAACTGATAAACTTAATGATGAGCAGCGCTCTGCCTATCAAAAAAGTATAGAGAACATTCAAAAAGGGCAAGAGCTGGTGGCGCTATATAATATTACGCTAAAAGTTAATTCACAAGAGGTTGAGCCAAACGGCGATGTAACAGTGCGCTTGTATATAACGGATGAATTAAAGAAATATGAAAATCTACAAGTTGTTTATATAAATGACGCCGGTGAAATCCAAGTAATTTCGAGCACAAGAGAAGGAGACTATCTTGTATTTAATACTAGCCATTTCAGCCAATATGGAATAATAGGCACAACCAAAGACAATTATGTGCCAATTATACTAATTGCGCTGGGAGGCATAATATTAATTAGCGCTTTTATAATAATAATGAAAACGAAAAAACGTAATGAAAACGAAAATTAAATACATCGTTAAAAAAGCAGCCACATTAGTGGCTGCTTTTTTATATCGTTTATAAATTAATTAAAGACGGGAAGGATTTGCAAGGTCGGTCCGTCAACTATTCCTTTGTCGGAAATAAGTGTGCCAGGAAGAACTACTAGTGCAAGTGATACCATCTTTGGAAATACATTTTGGCCTGCACAGAGCTTACGAATTGCTTTTTCTGCGGCTTCTACTTCAGCTGCCACTTTATCTACAGAAAGAGGAGACATAAGCCCTGCAACAGGCAAAGCTACAGTAGCTAGAACTTTTCCGTCCTCGACAACCGTAATGCCACCACCTACGCGGCAAAGCTCCTCAGCAGCTATATACGCATCCTTTGGATCTTTATAGATAACGCTGAAATTGTGCGAATCATGAGAAATTGTAGTTGCAACTGCACCGCGTGTAAGCCCGAATTCTCTTAGTATCGTTAAAGTCTTATCACCGCTTCCGTGACGGTTGCATACAGCGACATATGATAGCTCAGGATCTTTGCTTATGTCCACAATACCATCAGTAATAGGCAGTTCTTCAATAAATCCTTTGTTGAAGCCACCTTTGTATCTACTGATGATGACATTTACTTTGACACTGTTTTGAGCATCTTTAGGAGCATATAGTACAAAATCTTCGGGACTTTGTATTTGTTGCATATGCATTGTGTTTGGGAATGATAAAACTGGCGAATCTTCACTATCAGCACCTAGATACACACCGTTTTCAGCGACTAGCTGTCCGCGAGCAAATACTGCCAAAGGCCTCTCACCGTCTAGATCCTTAACAAGTTGCATATCAGCTACATAACCAGGAGCAATGGCTCCAAGATCACTAAAGTTATATTCTCTAGCGGCATTAAGCGTTGAAAAACGTATGGCGTCCAAAGGATTTATGCCTAGTTTAATAGCTTTTCTTACGACACGGTTTAGATGACCTGTTTCCAATATATCTTTTGCATGAACATCATCAGTGCAAAAAGAAACAAAGTCTGTAAAGCGCATTCCTTCGATTCCTTTGATTTCTTCAGCAAGTGGATTAGAAAGCGAGCTTGATTTTAAGTTCACATGCATACCTGAGCGAAGCTTTTTGGCACATTCTTCTGCAGAACGGCCTTCGTGGTCGCTTACAGGACCGGCGATAAGATACGCTTGAAGTTCTTTGCCTTTTAATCCAGGTGCATGACCTTGAATAAATACATCGCGTTTCCAGCCTTCTGCTAGTATGTCATGCATACGCTTTTCGTCATTTATGACATTAATATAGTCCATTACTTCAGCTATACCTATGATGCCAGGAGTATCAAGAAGCTCAGCAATTTCATCTGCAAGGAAGCTTGCTCCAGCGCCTTCTAAAGCAGGGACAGAGGGGACGCAAGATGGAGCTAAGATGTATTGGCGTAAAGGAGTATGTTTTGAATTCTCTAGCATGAATTTAACGCCTTCTATGCCCATTACGTTTGCGATCTCATGAGGGTCCGTTACTACTGTCGTGGTACCCCATGGCAAGACTGATCTTGCAAACTGGTCAGGAATCATCATTGTACTCTCTATGTGCATATGTGTATCTATTAAACCAGGTATCAAATATGCGCCGTTGCCGTCATAGATATTTTTGCTTACTTGAGTAGTTTCTTCGCCTTCTTCGCGGACATGGACGACCATTCCGTCCAGCACGTCCACACTAGCGGGATAAATCTCACCTGTAATGACATTTACAAATTGTACGTTTTCAACGGTTAAATCACATGGTATCTTTTCCATTGCTGCAGCGATTAGACGGCTTCTATCCACATTTTTAACTATTCTCAATTATTTCTCCTCCATTTCTTTGGTTAAAGCTGAGCTTTTTAGGTTGTTATATAATATTGATTAAATAAATTGCTGATTGAACCCGGTGTGTCATGCTTTAATTCGTTAAAACAACTAAAAAATAGGCAAGGATATAGTGTTCCTTGCCTATAATATGTTGATCATGCAATGATAACTTTATTTGTGAGTTTAACAAAAAAAGAACACCATAGCGTAGGCAATTTACGGTTGCCACATAGAAACTTCCACACCTTATTTGTGGTTTAATATGGTTGTTATATTTTGGATTTTTATTCTATAATTATAGCATAGCCGTTTAGTCTAAGGCAATGAGCATAGTGCAAATTTAAACCAGGCAAATGGGCTAAATTATTTCTTAGAACTAAAAAATAATTAAACAGTTTGTAGCTTTTAACGATAGGATCTTACACCAATAATATGAATAAATCTGGCTTGAGAGTACGTATACTCTGATAGCGGTTTGAAAAGCGCATTAAATGTATGAGTAGCAACGAGTATTTCGTCATCTGTTGAAACGACAACTAAGGAGTGGTAGAATTTGCCCGATGCATCACCAAGCTGTACTATATCGCCAAGTTCAACTTCTTTTTCGTCAACAATCACGGCATATGGTCCTTCTGATTTATTATTAATTAAAAAGTAATAGAGAAATTGCACACCAGACCATGATGGACTTCGCTGCTTAATATTTTTATAATACCAGCCAATGTCGGGAGTATAGTTCATTATATGGCTTCCGGCGTAGATGCACTGCGAAGCAAAGTTAGTACAATCTCCTCCAAAACTATCAAAATTATAATAAGCTGGGTTGTTTGAAAGAGCCCATTTTATTGCATATTGCGTTGCTGCCGTTCTGTTATAACTGCGTTCTTTTAGCATCTTTTCACCCCTTTAATTATACTATGTTGTAAAATTGAGGATTGCTTCAAGATACTTTTGTCGCAAGGAAGAAAGTTCGAAAATAATTTAAGATGTTGCTATGGCTGTAATTAAAGAAAAACATTAAAAACTATTGACATGGAGTTAACTCCAAGTGTTAAAGTTTAAATAACAGTAATAATTACCGGCAAATTAATTGACAGAAAATATAGTTAGTTATCGGATAGAATAAATGGAGGAAAGAACGGCTGAAAACCAGAAACATATACAGTGCTTCTTTTTGATAATTTTTTTAAAATGTCTATATAAGAGGCGATCTGGATTTATATCGGATTTTAAATAGTACTAAACACATCGAAATCATTTCAGAAATCAAATGAAGGAGAAAATAACATATGGAAAACAAAAAATTAGGTTTTGGGTTTATGCGGTTGCCACTAAAGGATAAAGAAGACACTGCCAGCATAGATATGGATACATTAAATAACATGGTAGATACCTTTTTGGAAAGAGGTTTTACTTATTTTGATACGGCGTACATGTATCATATGAATAAAAGCGAAATAGCGCTAAGAGAAGCATTAGTGAAGCGACATGATAGAAACAGCTTTACTTTAGCTACAAAATTGCCAACGATGATGCTTAAAACGCAGGAAGATCAGGAAAGAATTTTTAACGAACAACTAGAAAAATGTGGCGTAGATTATTTTGACTACTATCTGCTTCACAATCTTGGCGTATCGCATTATCAAATAGCTCAGAAGTTTGATAGTTTTGCATTTGTTCAACAGAAGCAAAAAGAAGGCAAAGCTAAAAAAATAGGGTTCTCTTATCATGATAATGCAGATTTGTTAGATGAAATACTAACAGCACATCCAGAAATGGAGTTCGTCCAATTGCAGATCAACTACTTAGATTGGGATAATGAAAGTATCCAATCGCGCAAATGCTACGAAGTAGCGAGAAAACATAATAAGCAGATTATTGTAATGGAGCCTGTTAAAGGCGGTACACTTGCTGTAGTTCCTGAAAAGGCAGAGCAGTTATTTAAAAGCTATCACCCAGACATGTCCGTCCCATCGTGGGCGATACGTTATGCAGCAAGTCTTGAGGGAGTTATGATGGTTCTAAGCGGGATGTCTAATATGGAGCAATTGCTAGACAATACAAGCTACATGCAGGAATTTAAACCACTTGTGCAAGAAGAATACAATATTATAGATCAAGCGATCAAAATTATAAATGAGTCAATCGTAATCCCATGTACAGCATGCCAATATTGCGTAGAAGGTTGCCCGAAAAACATTGCGATACCAAAATACTTTGCTTTGTATAATAGTGATAAGCAAGCTTTAAACAAAGGATTTTCTACACAAAGAGTATACTATAATAATTATATAAAAACATTTGGAAAGGCATCTGAGTGTATAGAATGCAAGCAATGCGAAGAAAATTGCCCACAGCATATTGAAATTATTAAGTACTTAAAGGACGTAGCGGATACTTTTGAAAAATAAGCTCTTTTATTGTGATGTTGATTATAAAAAATAAGTTAAGGGAGTTAATAATGATATGCAAACTGTAATATTAGGAAAAACAGGATTAGAAGTAAGTAAAAACGGATTTGGCGCGCTACCTATTCAGCGTATAGAAAAAAAAGACGCTGTTTATTTATTGCAGAAAGCATTTTATAACGGAATAAATTATTTTGACACTGCAAGATGGTACACAGATAGTGAGGAAAAACTTGGTGCAGCTTTTTCTTATACGAGAGATAAGATTATCATCAGCACAAAGACTGGGTCATTTACGGTAGAAGGTTTTTGGAAAGATCTAGATCAGAGCCTAAAGATGATGCAGACAGATTATATTGACATATATCAGTTTCACAATCCGGATTTTTGCCCTAAACCGGGCGATGGAACAGGCATATACGAAGCTATGCTAGAGGCAAAGAAACAAGGTAAAATACGTTTTATAGGAATTACTAACCATAGACTTGCTGTAGCAAAAGAAGCGATAGAATCAGGATTATATGATACACTTCAGTTCCCTTTTAGTTATCTTGCTTCTAATGTGGATATAGAAGTTGTGAAGGAATGTGAAGAAAAGAACATAGGCTTTATCGCTATGAAAGCTTTGTCCGGAGGACTGATCACAGATTCAGCTAAGGCGTATGCGTATATTGCACAGTTTGACGGCGTTGCTCCTATCTGGGGAGTGCAACGTGAAAACGAGCTTGATGAGTTCTTGTCCTATAACAATAATCCGCCTGTTTTAACCGAAGAAATGAAGAAGCAGATCGAACATGACAGAAAAGAGTTAGCTGGTGATTTTTGCAGAGGCTGCGGTTATTGCATGCCATGCCCTGTTGGGATTGAAATAAACAATAGCGCAAGAATGAGCCTACTGCTGCGCAGATCTCCACAGGATAATTATCTATCTGAGCAATGGCAGCTGAACATGAAGAAAATAGATGATTGCATACATTGCAATCAATGTATGAGTAAATGCCCGTATGGCCTGAATACGCCAGAGCTACTCAAAAAGAATTACGAAGACTATAAGACGTTTCTATAAAAAGAGATTTGTTTATACAACTGATAAAATTTATAGGAGGTGGATTGTATGACGATTACAGAAGTGAGTAATAAATACGATCTTTCACAAGATACGCTCCGCTATTATGAGCGCATCGGGCTGATTCCAAGCGTTAACAGAAATAAAAGCGGAAATAGAGATTATACAGAAGAGGATTGCGGGCAGGTCGAATTCATTAAATGCATGCGAGGCGCAGGACTTCCTATTGAAGCGTTGATTGAATACGTTGGACTGGTCAAACAAGGTGACGCGACTATTGAAGTTAGAAAAGAACTTTTAATTGAACAGCGTAAACAGCTAAATGCAAGGATGGAAGAGATGCAGAAATCTCTGGAACGCCTAAATTATAAAATCGAAAGATATGAACAGTGCACAGCTAAAAAGTAAAAGTAATGGAAGATCTTAAGCGTAGCTTTTTGTGCAAAAGATTTCTGTCATCAGACAAAAATACATGTGTACGATAGTATGATGATAGAGTAGAAAGCCGGATGCGTGCGTGAAGATATAGTATATTAATATGCTATTGCAAAGAATACCTTAGTGCCTTTGTGATTAAATAGTCGCCTTTACAAACACGAAAACTTGAGGCAACAGCATTAAATCCCGGAAAACAGCAGGACAGCCTATAAGCACTACCGTTTATAGGCTGTTATTTTGCGCTTAAGCATGTAAAAGCATTCATAGAGCCATTCGTAGTCGTCTTATTCCTGAAAATCGATCTGGGCAAGCAAAAAGAGGCAATACCAAGCTATGTATTATACAAGCTTGAATCGCCTCTTTTTTAATTTAGATTTAGTAAATTATTCTGATTAGTCAGCAGGGATCCATTGTGCTAAAGCAGTAGCTTGGTCTGCAAAACTTAGTGACTGAATTGCATAAGCTTGTACGCCTATTTTTAAGTCATTTGCAGTTAAGCCTTGTAATTGAGCGTTTGTATCAGCTGTATTAACTGAAACATGATTGAATACTGCTGCTAGCTGTGTTGCTGTCGCTGCTTTTGAAACTTCGCCTTGGTATTTGTAGAAGTAAGCATAGTTAGTGCTATTATCTGGATCAGTTATTTTCTTAACTAATTGCCAGTTTGTCGTGTTCCAATCTAGTGTTACAAGTGTATCAAGTGCTTTAGGAACAGTAACTTTAACTGCTACCCAGCAATTTTCGCTGTTTGCTAATACTGTTACAGTTGGGTTTTTGTCAAATGAAGCGCCAGGAACTAGAACGTGTGCATCTTCTTGGACAAAGTTTGATTCAGCTAAGCTGATCTGTACATCGCCAGCTGTAAATGTGTTTGTAATTGTTGCTGTTGTTGAAGATAGATATGCGAATGTTACTCCTGCTGTAGCTAATGTGACTAGTGCGATTACGGAAACTATTAGACCAATTCTTTTTTTGTTGTTCATTTTTTTAATCCTCTTTCGTTTTTTAAAAATTATTTTTTTTAATTAATTTAGTTTTTATATATTAAGGAGTGTTGTTTGATGCAAGTGAAAGGTTTCCATTGCTACCAACTTGTACGCCCCAATAATTCTCTACTGTGTTTGTTGTTGACTGTATTGCATCCGCTAGTACCTGAACTTCGAGTTTGCATGCTTGATATTCAGCATCTAGGCTGGTGTTTGTAAGGTGCCAACTAACTGCGCTAAGTAACTGTGTTGTGTCGCTTCCTGCTGCGACGGGATATTTATAATAATAGTAACCATCTTTGCCGAGTAGCCAATCTGTGGCTGCGCTTGATGCAAGTATTAAGGTCACATTGTTGCTTGGTAGTGCTGTGCCGCTACCATCCGCGTGACACCAAATGGGGATAATTGCTACTCGTATATATGCGCTAGTGCCGCTGCGACCATCTGCAGAAGTAGCTTCATTAGTGATACTTACTGGCATAGATTTTGGCGTATTCGCTGCGAGGGTTATAGTATTGTTAGCAAAATCATCGTTTATCGTTATTTGAACTGCGGCCGGAGCAAATGATGCTGAGCTAACACTAGAGTTATCTTGCAGATATGCAAATGTGCTCTGCCCGGCGATACTTGCTAGCATGATGGCGAATAACGAAATTATTATTATAGCTTTTTTATGTTTCATTTAGAATTACTCCTATGTAAACTGCCGATAAAGACCATTATGTGTGTTTTTCTTCTTTATCATTTTTAGTTAGTTTGTTAATTAAGTCAGGTACATATAGACCTGCTAATATAAGTACAATAAGTGCGATGGATATGGTTTTGCCTAGTGGAGTCGAGATAAATACAGCTACATATCCTAGAAAAGGAATATTCATTACTGGATGCCCTATAAGTTTGCTAAAAGATACTGGCATTTGGTCTTCTGCATTGTTGGCGTCTCCCTTTGTGTAAAAACATTGCTTTTCGTTATCAATACGAACAACGCGGTGTGTGATAATAATCGAGTTGTCGCTATTTTCAAATGTGATTGTGTCGCCAACTTTAATGGACTCTGGGCTGACCGTCTGCACGTAAAGCAGGCTGCCTACATGATACGTTGGTTCCATGCTGCCACTCATAACGCTGTAAGGTTTGTAGCCAATTAGCCGCGAACCCACTAGCAGAGTGAAAAGTATAGCCATAAACGCTAATAAAACGGAGAATAATGCTTTTGATATTTTCTTTTTACCGGAAACTTCTTTTGTCACTTGCTTCTAATACCTCTTTAATATCGTTTTGTTAAGCGCTTAGGAATTTGTTTATTAGGCTTGTAACATCACTCAACCAGTTAAATATTGTACATTGGTTAGTGAAAGTTACTTGATGAGTTAAATTGTTGCTATCAATTACAAAGCTATATGAATGCGATGAGAAAATCGAATAGCGCCAACTCCAGGTGCTCATTTCAGTTATTGTGTAAGTACCAGGTGCCAGTTGTGTAAGTGTTAAATCGTCTGAGCCTAGAATTACTGCATAGCTTGTTTGGATAGCAGAATTATAGTTGCGCTCTATTTTAAACAGGTAGCTCTGGGTGCCTGTGCCGCTTGATTCGTTAACAACGTTTGTGATAGTGAGTACACCATCGTTTTTTTGCCATTGTGCAGTTATAGTCATGTTGGTCGTTGGCATTGTTTGCGGTATTGCTGGGCTCCAACCTAAAAACGTATATCCAACTCTTATAGGATCATTTGGCGCTGTAATGGCTGTTCCGTCAGTTTGTGTAATAGGAGAAACAGCTGATCCTCCTGCACTGTTGAAGGTAATTGTGTATTGACTAGTTGCGTTTGAAAATATAGCCGTATAAGTAGCTGTTGTAACGCCTACATCACTTCTCACTGGATTAGTGCTGTGGTTGTCAGACCATTCAACGAAATGGTAGCCCCAGTTAGCAATAGCGGTTACTGAAGAGGTGCTATTACCAATGGTTACATTTTGTATATTGCTTCCTGTAATATATCCGCCTTCGCCAGCAACATATGTTATTGTACACATATTGTAAGCAAAAACTGCATGGTATTCAGCATCTGCTGTTACATTGCTGTCACTTCTAACAGGGTTAGTGCTGTGGTTGTCTGACCATTCAACGAAACGGTAACCCCAATTAGGAATAGCTGTTATTGTAGCAGTGCTACCACCAGTGCTTACGGTTTGTATGTTGCTACCAGAAATATATCCGCCTTCATCAGCAACGTAAGTTATAGTACACAGATCATAAGCAAAAACAGCAGTATATGTAGTTGATTCAGTTATGCCAATATCGCTTCTAACAGGGTTAGTGCTGTGGTTATCTGACCATTCAACGAAACGGTATCCCCAGTTAGGAATAGCAGTTACCGCGGCAGTATCTCCGCCGTAGCTTATTGTTTGATAACTAGATCCTGAAATCCATCCACCTTCACCGGCCAGATATTCTACCGTAACATAGTTGGGTACAAATACAGCTGTATATGTAGCTGGACCAGTTACGTTAGTATCGGTTCTTACAGGATTTGTACTGTGGTTATCTGACCATTCAAGGAAGTGGTAATTTGAGTCAGCTGTTGCTGTAACGGATGTGGTACTTCCTCCGTAATTTACGGTTTGCGAGGTGTTTCCTACGATGCTACCGCCAGTTTCTGCGGAATAAGTGATTATATATTGATTAAGTGCAAAAGTTGCAGTGTAATTTCTAGTGGATGTTATGTTAGTATCGCTTCTAACAGGGTTAGTGCTGTTATTATCTGACCACTTAACGAAATGGTAACCAACATTCGGCGTTGCTGTTACAGCCGTTGTACTACCTCCGTAGGTGATGGTTTGTGGGTTTGTCCCTAAAATCGTGCCACCAGTTCCTGCAGAATAAGTGATTGTATATTGATTAATTGCAAAAGTTGCAGTGTAAGTTATCGTTTCGTCTACGCCGGTGTCATATCTAACAGGGTTTGTGCTATTATTATCAGTCCATTTAACAAAGTGATAATTAGCGTTTGGTGTTGCGGTTACCGCTGTTGTGCTACTTCCGTAGTTTACAGTTTGCGAAGCAGTTCCAACGATAGTTCCGCCAGTTCCTGCGGCATAAGTGACCGTATATTGATTAATTGCAAAAGTTGCAGTGTAAGTTTTATTTGCAGTGACGTTGTTATCGCTTCTAACAGCGTTTGTCTTGTTGTCAGACCATTTAACGAAGTGATAACCAGTGTTTGGTGTTGCTGTGACTTCTTCGGTGCTAGATCCTATGTCTACAGTTTGTGGAGTAGTTCCGACAATGGTTCCGTTACTTCCGGCAGTATAGGTGATCTTATATTGCCTCAGCGTTTTAAAACTTTTTTTTGCGCCGTATGTTATTCCATATTCGTTTATAGCATAAGCTCTATAATAATATGTTTTGTATGCAGATAGCTCGGTCAGATCTACGCTAAAGATTCCGGCGGTGCCTGATTCGGGAGTATATACAACATGGAGACCGCTTGTAGTTAGAGCACTAGTGCTTGATGAAGTACTATAGCATACACCGCGCTCGGTAATTGTTGAGTTATTTATTGAAGTAACATTTCCGGACACTGTAGCACTGGTTCCAGTAATGTTTGTTGCAGGTGTAATTGTAGTGACGCTTGGTTTACCCGCAGCATAGGCAGTTATTGGAAGACAAAATGTAAATATTAGCCCGACCAACAGTACTGAAAATGCTTTTAAGTAACTAATTTTGCCTCTCATAAATTTAAAACCTCTTAAAATCCTATCTACCAGAAAATCTTGTTCATAATGTATAAAACAATGCATATGCATCGTATTTATTAATTACATTTATTGGTTTGATCATTATACAACATTATTTGAAAAAGGAAACAATTCTAAATATTAACTTAATAAGTACAAAATAATCATATATTATTTTATTAAATGAGCATATAGGATATTAAATACAAAAATATTGCAAAATAAGTAACACATATTCAACAAAATAACAATTATTAAAAATAGTTCATAATAAGTTAACTGTTTCAAATCATTAAAAATGTATTGCATTGTGATAATTTACAGTTATATTTAGACAATACCTACAAATCCTAAGTTCTTTTTTGCTATGCTAAGGCAAGATTGTTAACACTTTTCTTACTCCAAAATTGTGATAAAAACATTTAAAATGTTAAAAAATGTTATGAATTTGGTGCATAAAAATAAGCGAAAATTGCATTAAAAATATTGGAGTTTTTAAATAGTATAAATGATAAATTATGAACTTATTTAAAATTAGCTGTGTCTAATTATCATTTGAAAAGATTAATTAAGAGCAGAAAGTATTAAAGGTTAGAAAACTAATATTGAAGCAAACATACTAAAAAAGACTTGTTGAAAATCAACAAGTCTTTTAATATTAAAAAATTAGGCAAATTTAATCTGTAACTGCAATTACTTTGATTTCAATATCTATGCTTTCAATAGGAGATAAAGCTTGAACCGTTACTCGTGCTGGTTCTTCACCACTTTTAAAATATTCTTTATAAACTTCATTCATTTTACCAAAATCGGAAATATCCTTCATATATATTGTGATATCTAATATGTTATTCATTGAGGAATTCGAATTTTCAAGCAAATATTTGATATTTTCCATAGCGTTTTTCGTTTGGAGAACAATATCACCGGGGATGATTTGCCCTGTTTTTAGATTACGTGATAATTGGCTTGTTAAATATAATGTGTTTCCAGCTTTTATGACATGATTAAACGGGCTAGCGGGTTTATTTACATCAGGAAATATCAAAACTTCTTTTTTCATAATAACAACTCCTTGCATTTCGTAAGAACGTATGTTCGATATTATTATAAATACACTCGTAATATAATGCAAGGAGATACTTGGTTTTTTATATTAATTTAATTGTTTTTATAAATTTACGCTCTGCTCACTGTGAAGGTAAACGTAGTGCCAACACCCAACTCACTTTGAACTTCAATCTTTTCGCCAAGTAGTGTAAGTACCTCAAGCGCGATTGAAAGACCAAGGCCAGTTCCGCCACTTGAATGGGATGTATCTACTTTATAGAATCTATCAAAGATATGTTCCAAGTTTTCTTTGCTTATTCCTTCGCCAGTGTCGCTGACGGACAAGTAGATCTTATTTTTGTCCCAAGTAGCTGAAAGTGCTATTTTGCCACCTTCATTCGTGTGCTTAATAGCATTATCAAGAATGGCTACAAATACTTGCTCTATCCTTGCTGAGTTGGAAAATACTTTTGGCAAGTTAGAAGGCATATTAAAGTCGAAGCTCAAGCCTTTTTGTTGTAGTTGTGCGCTATGTAGGTCCATAGAGTTTTTAAGTAGTGCGCGCACGTTAAAGGCTTCTTTTTCAAAGGTTGTTGTACCGGACTGCAATCTTGATAGCTCAAGTAGATCATCAACAAGTGCTGATAGCCTCATTGATTCGTTTAATATACTGCCATAAAAACTATCTTTTTTAGCATCACTTTTTACAAGCCCATCTTTTAACGTTTCCGCTATTGCCCTTATAGATGCAATAGGTGTTCTGAGCTCATGTGAGACGTTTGCTACATAGTCTCGTCTTGTTTGCTCTAGATGCTCAGATTCGATTGAGCATTTGTTTAGCGCTTTTGCGAGTTCGCCTATTTCGCCTTTTTGAGATTCGTCAGCTCTTTTGGAATAGTCGCCCTCGGCAATGGAGAGAGATACATCTCGCATCTGACGTATTGGCACAACTATTCGCCTTGAAGCGTAATAAGAAGGTATGAGCATTACTAGAAGCGAGGCAAGCATACTAAAGAGCAAAGTAGTAGTTAACCCACTTATAGCAGCTGTAAACTCTTTAATTGGCTTAGCAAATGCAACAGCGCCTACGACAACACCATCTTTTACAATAGGAACTGATACTACTAAATAGTCGTTGCCTTGGGAAGATTGTTTTATAGTGTTAACAGTATTGTTTTTTAAAACAGAAGGAATAACATCCGCAAGAACACGCTGTGTTTCACTAAGCTCAAAACGGCTGGTCATAAGCTGGTCTACTGTTGTTAGGCTGTTAATAGGGTAAGAGTTTCTTGTTTTACTCTGCATAATTGAGGAAAGTAGCAGAGCTGAATATCGATTGTAATTAGAGGTAAAGAGTGAAGGGGTAGCGTGAGCTATTACAGTTTTTTTATCAGTTCCAGTAGAATTGCTGGTTTTTGTAGTTGTATCGCTTGGCAGATTGTTGTTTGAGTTCACTCTAACAGCGTTGCCATTTTTATCATATAGATGTATTTGTGCATCTAATACTTTAAAGTTCTCATCAAAAAAAAGCATGGACTGAGAGCTTAAGTCCCCTGTCCACGTATTACTTATGTAGTTTGCAATATTTTGCGCTGCAGGCAAAAGCTCTGTAGCTCGTATTTGCACAAAAGTATCTTTAGCTACATACGAATAGATACCTGCAGTTATTCCAGCCGATATTAATATGGTGGAGAACACAAGTATGATAATACGCTTAAGTAGAGGGCTCTTTATCATTTTTTCACCTCGAATTTATAACCGACGCCGTATATGCTTTTGATTGAAAACGAGCAATTGTCCTGTGGTAATTTCTGGCGGATGCGTTTTATCTGCGTGTCAATAAGACGAGTATCGCCATAATAATCATAACCCCATACGCTCTCTAGAATCTGTTCTCTAGTAAAAACGCGGCCTGGGCTTTTAGCTAAAAGATATAGCACTTCTACTTCTTTTGGGGTAAAGGGAACAAACACGCCATCTATAATCACTTCGTAGTTAGCCAAGTTCATTTCTAATCTGTCATATCTGAGAGTTTGAATTTCGTTCTTTGGCTCTTCGTGTATTCTTCTAAGTACTGCTTTTATGCGCGCAATAACTTCTCTTGGGCTAAATGGCTTTATGATATAATCATCAGCGCCGAGCTCAAGCCCCAATATTCTGTCAATTTCCTCACCTTTTGCGGTGAGCATAATAATAGGTACATTGCTTACCATACGAACTTCTCTGCATACATCTATACCATTTTTCTTTGGCATCATAAGATCTAAAATAACAAGGTCGGGATTTTCTTTTGTGATTAGCTCGACAGCTTTTTCACCATCAAAGGCAGATATATAGGAATAGTCTTCAGACTCAAGATAAGCTCCTAATGTATCGTGAATAATTTTTTGATCGTCGCATATTAATATTTTATATTTTGGGGACATATATAACACCTCAACCTTAAGTATAATCATAAAAACGGTTTATACAACAGTGTTGTTGCATATGCCTTAATTGTACATAATTCTGACATAATATTAAAACAATTTTTTAACAGCGCGATTTCCTAGGAAATTAATCGAAAAATGATGTAAAATAAATACACGGGGTGAATTAATATGGAAACAATAAATGAGCTAATACGCAAATACGATGCAACAGCTTACGAGAACATGAGGCAGAATCTAAAAAACCTGCCATTACTTGATTGCTATGAAACAGAAGATGGAGCTTTTTTTAGATTTATTCAAAACGAGAAACCTTTTTGTGCAATAATAGCTTTTTCAGCAGAAGGTGCTGAAAACCTTCTTAACCATTTAGAAAAGGAAGATAAAATGGTTTTGCTAGATCTGCCAAAAGATGTATTTCTGCCCATGCGTGCTTTAGATAAGATTAATATAGAGGGCGCAGAGGTTCTAGACTGCAACGCTTATTTTTATCTAAAAGACGATATTGAGATAGAAGAAGATGAACACATACAAAAGCTTAGCAAAGACGATGCACTTTTTGTTTATGAGAACTACGATGGAAAGGATACAACATCGTTAGAGGAAATAATAGATTATATAGAAAAAAGACCTGCTTATGGCTATTTTGAAAATGGCAAGCTCGTGGGTTGGGTGCTTATTCATTGGGACGGGCAAATAGGTGTATTACAAGTACTTGAAGAGCATCGCAGCAAAGGAATAGCCAAAAACCTAATGAAAGTAATTACAAAAGCAGTACTTGATTCAGGCAGGGTACCAGGGTGCGAAGTCAAAAGAGATAACGCTGCATCAATAAGGACTGTAACAGGTATTGGTTATACGCATTTAGGTCAAGAGTTTTGGGTGCTTGGGTGAAGCGCATTTGCACTGTGGAACGTTTAAATTAGAGTTTTGCTAGACTACTGCTCACTTAAATTTAAGCGGGAGTTTTCTGTAACAATATAATAACTAACGGAATTATATAGCACAGAGAAATAATTATAAATGCTGATAACATACCGTATTGGAGTATAGAGCTCATTGAACCTTGAGGATAAACAAACTGCAGTATAACCCTTACTATCCATAAAAGACATGTAGCACCAAGCATTATGACTATCGAGTATTTATTTGAGTTGTCTCCGTATATAAATAATATATTTATTACTCCAAACAAAACTAAAGACAAAGAAAAAAATATATTAATAGCTCGAACTGCCGCTACCAGCTCTGTAGCATTGATATCAATATATGAATACCAACTCCATAATTTTGGCACAAAAAAGTGCCATACTCCAAAACAAATAGAAGCGCAACTACCTAGTATCACTGGAATTTTTATAAATAAAATCATGGATTTACTCTCCTTAGGTACAATCAAAAATCATTCTATTGGGTATTCACAATAAGGTAAAAATTTGGGATTATCTAAAAAAGCATCTTCTAAGGCAGATGCTTTTATTATTTGTCGCCTTCTTCGGGAACAATACATATAAACTTAAGAGGGCCATCACCAGTGTTTGTAAACTGATGAACTAAATCTTCAGGGATATAAGCGTATGAGCCAGGTTCAACTTCAAAGTCCTCGCCATCAATATATAATAGCCCATTTCCTTCAATCACATAATTAACATGGAACCACGGATGAGTATGTTTTGGAGAATAGCCACCTTTGCCAAGCTCGAAAATGCGCATTACAGAACCTTCCCAACCTTCTTTAGGAGAAATCAGCGCTTTCTTTAAAACGAATTTTGCTGCAGGATTATCATATTTGATACCTTTATTATCTCTTTCATGGAAAACGGACATATAATACACCTCTATTTATAAAATTGCGTTATAATGATTATATCAAAAGAATTTATTATTAAATACCAGAATTTTAATACTATTTAGTTTGTTTCATTATATATAATATATTAGGCTAAATATAAGGAGAATATATGGATAATTTAGAAGTAAATACAGAAAGACTTCGCATTGTTGCATTAACACCGCATGAGTTGCAACTTTTGATAGAGAACATACCACAGTTAGAAACTGAACTTGGTGTATCGTACAAAGGCGTACAGATTGTAGACAGTATGTTAGATGTAACTAAAAGTCAATTTTTTATTGCACTAACAGATGAGAAGAACTACGCTTGGCATACATTCTGGCAGTTCATTTTAAAAGAAGAAAATGTAATAATCGGAAGTGCATGCTTTAAAGGTCTGCCAGATAAAGATGGCAATGTAGAAATTGGGTATGGGATTAATGAAATATATGAACACAAAGGATACACGACAGAGGCGGTTGTTGCACTATGCGAATGGGTGCATGAACAAGATGCAAAATTTAACGTTATAGCAGAAACTGAAAAAGATAATATACAATCTCATAGTATATTGAAAAAATGTGGCATGGAAATATACAAAGAGACAGAGGACACTTTTTGGTGGAAGAAGAAAAAAGAATAATAAACAGGAAAAGCTTAGAACTTTTTATAGTTCTAAGCTTTTAATTTATCTTATTGTATCAATACGCCCATATTCTCGTTATTATCGGCTTCTTGGCTGACCTTTTTGGGTATTTTATAATCTTGCGGGCCGTTAGGCATGCTTTTATCTAGTCGCTTTTTAGCAATAGCAAGCATAAGCCTGATACGATTTTCTTGGTTAACTTGAGTAGCTCCTGGATCATAGTCTATTGCTACGATATTTGCATTTTCGTGAGCAGTTCTGATTTTTCTTATCATACCTTTGCCAACGATGTGGTTAGGAAGACAACCAAATGGCTGTGTACAAATAATGTTATCAACACCGGAATCAATAAGCTCAAGCATTTCGGCTGTTAGTAGCCAACCTTCGCCCATCTTATTAGCTTCACTTACGTAGCCGTTAATCAAGCTCTTTTTATGCTCGAATTCGCATTGAGGAGTAAACACCGAACCTTTTACAGCACGTATTTGCATGCGCTGTAGTCTTTTTAGCAAGGATTCAGTGATACTGGAAAGATACCCTTTTTTCTTGTTTATTTCAAATAGTCTTGTATCTGCTGCGTGATGATCACTCATGAACATGATAAAATCAAGCAGACCAGGTACAATAACTTCAACATCTTCGCTTTGTAAGAAGTTTTCAAGTGAGTTATTGCCAAGTGGAGCATATTTTATATATATTTCACCAACAATGCCTACTTTCACTTTAGGTGTTCTGTAGGCCGGGATAGCTGAAAAGTCTTTTACCATCTGTCTAATATACTTTCTGTATTTTGCAAAAGATAATCCGTTTTCGCATAGCTCTTTTATATACCAAGCAATGAGCTCATCCGTTTCACCTTTTTCAATTTCGTAAGGACGAGTTTGGTTGGAAAGTGACATAAGCATATCACCATAGCATACTGCTACAGCTAAGTCGGCCGATAGACCTACAGTTAATTTAAAACCTGGATTTTTTTCCATGCTTGACACGTTCATAGATACAACTGGAATATGCTCCATGTTATTCTTTTTTAGTGCTTTTCTAAGAAGATGAACATAGTTTGAAGCTCTGCATCCGCCGCCTGTTTGCGACATAAGAAGAGCTACTTTGTTTGTATCGTATTTGCCACTTTTTAATGCTTCAATAAGCTGACCTATTACTAGCAGAGCTGGGTAGCATGTGTCATTATGCACGTTTTTTAAGCCTTCGTTTACAATGGACTTGCCAGTAGTTTTTAGAAGCTCTACATTAAAGTTATGCTTTCTAAATATGTTTGTAAGAAGCTCGAAATGTATTGGGAGCATCATAGGTATTAATAGAGTATACTCTTTACGCATTTCTTCTGTGAAAAGCAACCTACCGGTTTGATCATAAATAAGTTCTGCCATAATATATCACCTCGTTTTCTGCTTGTTTGCAGTCGCTTCAAATAAGCTACGCAAACGAATTCTAGCAGCGCCTAAGTTGTTTATTTCATCTATCTTTATTTGAGTATATATCTTGTTGTTATCTTCTAAAATGGATTTTGTTTCGTCGGAAGTTATTGCATCTAGTCCACAGCCAAATGAAACGAGCTGCACAAGATCAATATCGTCGTTCTTTGTAGCAAACTCAGCTGCTGAGTATATTCTTGAGTGGTATGTCCACTGGTTAAGCACTTTAACGTTCATCTTGTTGCCAACTTCGCTTATGGAATCTTCTGATAGTACAACAACGCCGAGCGATGTGATAAGTTTATCTATGCCATGGCTAACTTCAGGATCGATGTGGTATGGCCGTCCACATAGTACAAACATGTGCTTGTTTTCTCTGCGAGCATATTCAATAGCTTCTTGACCAAAGCGTTTAACATCTTTTTTATATGCCTCATACTCAGCCATGCCTTTTTCTAGCGCAGCAAGTGTTTCGCGTTTTTTAATACCAAATGTTTTCTTGAAGAACGCAGCAATATTAGCTTGGAAGTTTCTTTGTACATAAGGCACAAAATATGGCATGTAGTAAGTCGATAAATCAAGCTTAGTTACATTAGCTGCAATAAGCTCAGGGTAGTAAGCTACGACAGGACAATTATAGTGGTTGTCCCCAAGCCCTTCGTTAAAGTTGTGGGGCATAATCGGGTAGAATATGCGGTCAATGCCTTTATCAATCAGCGCTTCAATATGCCCGTGCACTAGTTTTGCTGGGTAACATACTGTGTCTGATGGTATTGTATGCTGTCCGTTTATGTATAGCTTGCTTGAGGATACTCCTGAGAGCACTACCTCGAAACCAAGTTCTGTTAGCATTGTATGCCATAATGGCAGGTTTTCGTACATATTAAGTACAAACGGGATACCTATCTTGCCCATTTTACCTGGTACGCTTTTGTAGGATAATAGTTTCTTTAGTTTGTATTCGTATGCGTTTGGAAGCTCGGCTGTCTTTGGTAAGCCAAGCGATTTTTCGCATCTGCCACCGCTTATGTACTTTCTGCCGCCTGAAAACTCATTTATTATAAGCCTACAATGGTTTGGGCAACGTTTGCACATGCCGGCGTGCGAATTATATTCGAACTCATCAAGTAAGGCAACAGAGAGGTTGCTTTTTTCTTTTGTAACATTTTCTAAAGCATAAAGTGCAGCGCCATAAGCGCCCATAAGTCCTGAGATAACTGGGCGAACAACTTCTTTGCCAACTTCTTGCTCAAAAGCTCTAAGAACGCAATCGTTTAGGAACGTGCCACCCTGCACAACGATATGTTTGCCTAAATCGTCTGGGCTTTTTGCTCTTATTACCTTATATAATACATTCTTTACAACACTTACTGCAAGTCCTGCGCTTATATCGGCAACTGTTGCACCATCTTTTTGTGCTTGTTTAACAGAAGAGTTCATAAACACTGTGCATCTAGAGCCGAGGTCAACAGGCGCTTTGGAGGCAATGCCTTCTTTAGCAAAAGAGGCTATGTCTTGACCAAGAGCAGAAGCAAATGTTTCAATAAAAGAACCGCAGCCGGAAGAACATGCCTCGTTTAAGAGGATGGATTCTACTACGCCGTTTTTTAATTTAAAGCATTTCATGTCCTGTCCGCCGATATCCAGTATGAAGTCAACATCACTGTGGAAATGACGAGCAGCATAATAATGCGCCGTTGTTTCGACTATGCCAAAGTCCATATTAAATGCGTTTTGCATTAGTTCTTCGCCATAGCCTGTTGTCGCACATGCACGGATATTTATTTTGTCTGAGCATAATGCAAATATTTCGTAAAGTACTTTTTTGACGATAGAGACAGGCTCGCCTTTGTTTGAGGTGTAGAAGCTATATAGCAAACTGCCGTCTTGTGCTATAAGTACCATTTTTGTCGTTGTTGAACCAGAGTCTACGCCAAGGTAAGCGTCACCGGTATATGTGCTAATATCAGTCTTATGCACGTCGTCTTTCTCATGGCGTGCGATAAAGTCTGCATAATCTTCTGGTGTATTAAAAAGAGGGGGTAGGCCTTCAAGCTTAGTCTTAGGTGTTTGCGCTCTTTCAAATTTTCTAATAAGCGTATCAAAGCTCATTAATGGGAATTCTCTGCTGTTTAGTGCTGCACCCAGAGCAACAAAATACAGCGAGTTTTCAGGTAGAATAGTATTTGTAACTTCAGGCTTAAGTGTTTTATTAAAGCGTTCTCTTAGTCCGCTTTGGAAAGTCAGTGGTCCACCTAAAAATACTATATTCCCTTTGATCTCTCGTCCTTGGGCTAGTCCTGCAATAGTTTGGTTAACTATGGCTTGATAAATGCTTGCAGCAAGATCTTCTTTTTTTGCGCCTTGATTAACAAGCGGTTGTATATCTGACTTAGCAAAAACGCCACAACGAGAAGCAATATCGTATATCTGTGTATGGCTTTTACTTAGCTCATCTAGCTGATCTACACTTACGGACAACAACGAAGCCATCTGATCGATAAATGCGCCTGTACCGCCTGCACAGGAGCCATTCATTCTCTCTTCTTGCCCACCGGTAAGAAATAATATTTTAGCATCTTCGCCACCCAGCTCAATGATTACATCTGTATCTTCAAGAAAAGCATCACAAGCGCCACTGGTTGCAAACACTTCCTGAATGAACGGAACAGAAGCCTCCTCCGCTATGCCCATGCCTGCTGAGCCGGAGAGGCAAAAAGTAATATTGCCGCCACCAATGAACTCATGAACTTGTTTTAGTAGCGTAAGAGCTTTTTCTCTAACGTTTGAATGATGCCTTTCGTAGCGACTAAATAGTATATTATTGTCTTTATCTAGTAGCACCACTTTAACTGTTGTTGAGCCTATATCAAGCCCTAATGCATATTTATTAGCTGTCATAAAATCCCTTCGCAATGTGAAAAAGTATTTATATTCTACTGACTCATAGATTCAACTAGTTTTCATGAAATCTATATGCCAAAATTCGATAAAAATTTATTATATCATGTACATTAATATAAAACTCATTACTAAATAAGTCAACTGTTTAAATTTAGTTGAAACGCTATAAATTGTTTTAACAAGGCATAGATGCTGTACTTAGTGATGTTAACTTCACTTAACTAAGCATTGCTTAGCCTATCATAGGGTTATGCTTTAATTAAAGTGAAGTTAACGAGAAAAAAACAGTTACTTAACAAAATATAATAACAAAATAAGCTATTTATGCTTGTTTTATAAAAAAATAAAAGCCCAGCTGATTGCTGAGCTTTTTAGTGATGTTCTAAAGTTTCTCAAATGTACCAAAAACTTTTATGTCGCCGTCTTGAACCATTATGGCACCTTTTGCAAAAACAGTGTCTATATTTAGTTCTTTATCAGTAATGACTACATCTGCATCGCTGCCTATTTGCAAAGCACCTTTTTTTGGGTATAGTCCGTTAGCTTTAGCAGGGTTTGTGGAAATTATCCTTATGGCTTTATCAATAGAGAGTTTGTTTATGAAAACTACATCTTTAAATTCTGTGTATAGAGATTCAGCAGTAGCGGCATGAAGCCCTATTAAATTACCCTTACTATCAAATGAAGGCATGCTGCCGTTTCCGTCCGAGCTCATAGTTAAATTATCAAGCGGTCCGCCTTTTTCCAAATATTCGATCATTGCATTAGATGGTTTTATAGAACTCGAGGATGGGTCTTGCGGGGCTATTCCTGAAGTCAGATCTACAAAAGCACCCATTTTAGCTAGCTCGATTGCCTGCTCAAATAGGCTTCTTTGCCTGTTTATGTGTGTTGGTATGAAATGACGAGCGGGTATTTCGGTACTTTCTATTATATCAAAGATTGGGTTAAGACCTACTTTTCCATCGCCCATATGAAGCTGGAAGACACCTGCTTTGCCTGAAAGCATACCTCCAAGTCTTGCTTGAGTAGCGATTTTTTTAAGTTCATCAATTGTTGGCTGAGAAGATCTATGGTCTGATAAAGCAACTTCGCCTACACCAAGCACTTTATCAATAAGAATTATATCTGAACGAATATCGGTTGTTATTGTTTTTATTGGGATCTCATATGAACCTGTGAGTATGTATGTTGAAACACCTTCTGTTTCAAGGCCGCGAGCTTTTGTGAGCAAAGATTCCACATGTCTTGTCGTCCCATCAGTACCAAGAACACCGATAACTGTTGTTATACCATTTCTTGTGAGATTTGAAAGCATTACTTCAGGAGTACGGCTGTGTGGTCCTGCTTCTCCGCCGCCACCTATTATGTGTTCATGCTGATCAATAAAACCAGGGAGAGCTATTTTGCCAGTGCAATCAATCACAGTAACTTCAGCACCAGATACATCAATACTTTCTGAGATGTTTTCTATTTTGCCGTTTGCAATAAAAATGTCTTTTATTCCTTCGTACTCGGGGGAGTATACTTCAACGTTTTTTAATAAAGTTAACATTTACCCATCTCCTTATTTCAATTAATTAATTATATAACATAAATACTTTTGAGTATATACAAGAGGAAGTCATTCCTATAATATATATACATATAAAATTTATATGAGGTGAATAGTGCTATGAGAAGATCAGACAGACAAATAACAGATGCAAATGAAATAAAATTGATACTTGATAAATGCATAGTATGCAGGCTTGGGATGAGCAAAGATAATATGCCATATGTTGTCCCTATGAATTTTGGATACAAAGAAGAAAACGGAAAGTTTGCGTTTTATTTTCATTGTGCTATGGAAGGCGAAAAACTTGAAACCTTAAAACAAAATAATAATGTGTGCGTTGAAATGGACTGCTCTCACGAATTTATTCAAAAAGAAACCGATTGCAGCAGCGGCATGGCATATGAAAGCGTAATCGCTAAAGGAACAGTAAAGATAGCGGATAGCATGCAAGAAAAAATGGAAGCACTGCGTTTGGTTGTTAAACAGTGTAAGCGTGGTAGCGATGAATGCAATGTAAAAGAAGAAGAAACAAAAAAAGTTACTTGCTTCATTATGGAAGTAAGCGAAATAAATGCAAAGCGTGCAATTAAGAAAATATAAGAAAACCAATATTAACAAAACGCGACAAAAAGCCTTGCTTTCGACAATTTGCAACCTTGCAGCATTGCGCATGCAAAAGTAAATTTGGGCTTAACAGAACAAGGGAAAATAAACTCTAGTTAAAACTGCTAAGATCGTGTTATAATATACGCTATAGAAATTGCAAAGAGAACCACTAACAAAATTGCTTGGACAAGCGTTGCATAATTAATGCAGGCAGACAGGGTTTTTCTGGCAAATTGATAGTACAAGGTGTTTGAAGTATAGCTGTAGTATGTAAATAGTGTTCTGGCAAAAGCAAATCAGCTAAGACGGCTATATATCGGAAGATCCAAGTTGTAGAGATAGCTCTGCAATGAGGTTAAATTAGAATGTTATCTGCAAAGGCGCTTATGGTCTTATCGGGCTGTTTTTGCGGATATATAATTTTTAGGAGGAAGCAAAATGGATATTTCTATTGTTAAGGAGCTTGTTTCCATTATGGAGTCATCATCCCTTACTTCTATGGAGGTAGAGCTTGGAGGACAGCGTGTTAAACTTGCGCGTGAAGTGAAAATAGAACAAAATATTATGCCTTCTGTAGTGCAGGCTGCGGCAGTACCACAACCAGTGCAGGAAGCACAAGTTAATATAATAAAAGTTGGCGAAACAGAGCAGAAACCTGTAGAAAAAAGCGTTGGAGCTAAAGAAGTTAAAGCACCAATGGTAGGTATATTCCGTTCGCTTGAAAGTGTTGGCAAAGGTGAGCCTGTTACGGCAGGAACAGCGCTAAAAAAAGGTCAAACTGTATGTCTTATCGAAGCTATGAAGTTATTAATTGAGATAGAGATGGAAGAAGACGGCGTAATAACTGAGCAGCTAGTAGAAGATGGAGAAATGGTAGAGTACGGTCAAGCATTATTTCTTTTTAAATAATTAGAACTTGGATAAATTAGCGTTACTAAAAGACGCAAAATGACGCAAAAAAATAAAGGCTTAGCAGTAAATTAAATAAAAAATATTGTTAAGCCATTTTTATGTAAATCAGAATAGATTTGCTTTAAAGAAAAAATATCTTTGAGCAAAACTATTGTTAAAATAAGTGAGGCAAGATATGTTTACAAAAATATTAATAGCAAATAGAGGCGAAATAGCAGTACGTATAATACGAGCATGCAAAGAGATGGGCATAAATACAGTTGCTGTCTATTCGCAAGCTGATAAAGAATCGCTGCATGTTAAGCTTGCAGATGAGGCTGTATGTATTGGTCCAGCTTCTCCTGCCCAAAGCTATCTTAATGCCCAGGCAATATTAAGCGCTGCTTATCTAACTGGCGCTCAAGCAATACATCCTGGATTTGGTTTTCTGTCCGAGAGTGCACAGTTTGCAGAGCTCATCGAAAATAATAATATCAAATTTATTGGCCCATCATCAAAGGCGATAAACCTTATGGGCGATAAAAATAGAGCTAGAGAGATAATGCAAAAAGCAGGAGTCCCAGTAGTGCCAGGTTCAGACGGCGCTATATGTGATGCGGAATCAGCAGTCAAGATCGCGAACGAAATAGGCTATCCACTTCTTATTAAAGCGGCAGCTGGTGGCGGTGGCAGAGGCATACGTAAAGTAGAAAATTCTTCACAGGTAGAAGATGCGTTTAACATATGCAGGTCCGAAGCTAAATCGTTCTTTGGGGATGATACAGTATACATGGAAAGGCTTATCACAAGCGCACGCCATGTTGAAGTTCAGATTCTTGCGGACGAATGCGGAAACACATACCATTTATTCGAGCGTGATTGCTCTGTACAACGCAGAAATCAAAAGGTTATAGAGGAGACTCTTTGCCCAGTGCTTAGTCAGGGTTTAAGAGAAAAGATGATACATAGTGCCATAGATGCGGCAAAAGCTGTGGGTTATGTTAACGCTGGTACTATAGAGTTTTTGCTTGAAGGCGACAAGTATTATTTTATGGAGATGAACACGCGTATACAAGTAGAGCACACAGTAACGGAGATGATCACTGGGATAGACTTAGTACGTGAGCAGATAAGTATTGCAGCTGGTAATCCTATATCATTTAAGCAAGAGGACGTAATTGCTCGCGGACATGTTATTGAATGCCGCATAAATGCGGAGAACCCATCTAAAGATTTCAGACCGTCGGCAGGTGAAGTTACGCAGTTTCATGTGCCGGGAGGTCCTGGTGTTAGGTTTGATACATACTTGTATCAAGGCTACAAAGTACTTCCTTACTACGATAGTATGCTTGGCAAACTTATTGTGCAGGGAAAAACACGTGATGATGCAATACAAAAAATGCTAGCAGCTCTTGGTGAATTGACAATTGAAGGAATTGACACAAATAAAAAATTTTTAGTGAACATTTTATCACTGGAAGTGTTTAAAAATGGTGACTATGATACCAATATATTAACTAAGCTTGGTTATTGAAGAAAAAACAAAGAAAATTACTGAAATAGTTGCGCTTTTTTGTATAAAATTGTAGACATAAGAAGTTTTTAAGGATAAACTTATGAACGGATGTATGAATTATACAGCTAACATTGATGAGACATTACAATTTATAAAGACATTATGATGAATTGCAACCTAGCGAATGCTGGGTTTTTATTACGGCATAAATAGTAAAAGATATTTAATTATAATACGTGTATTAGCAAGGGAAAAATATGGAATTAAAAAAGCAAAGAATGCGGTTGATTTTTGACATAACGATGATCGTTGTTATCACGATATTTGCAGTTGGGTTTTATTATTTTAATAAAGACTCAATACTAACTATTGCTGTTGACAAAAACTACAATATATTGATACGCGCTTTGATAGTTGGTTCCTTGCATTTTGCTGTAGCTGGACTTGGTATGTGTATTGTAATAATTATTCGAAAAGAAAAATTCGAAGATTATGGACTTAACGGAAAGAGTCTTTTAAAAACACTTTCGCATAGCTTTGTATTATTGGTTGCGTTTTTAGCGGTAACTGTTCTTAGAGGAACATGGAGGCTGGTGTACCCGTTCAGGCAAATATGGATAACAGAACAACTGTTGGAGGCACCTATTGCTATTATGTTAATTTGCCTATTGTTTTTTGTTGTATTCTGTGGATTTTTTGAAGGATTGAACTATGCATACTTATCAAGAAAAATAAACAGGCTGTGGCCGGCAAAGAATATCTTTTTAAGTCCGGGTCCAATATTAGTGGGGCTGTTAGGATTTGCAGTACATTCGTTGCTTGGGATAAATGGCTGGGAGCATTCGGTTCAAACATTCTTCCTCATATATGGGATGCTTTTGATATATGAGAATACAAAGAATGCTTGGGGATGCGTTGTGATATTTGGCTTGTTATGGAATGCGTTATAACGACAATATATAGATATATCTAAACAGCGACATAGTTCTTTATTTCATTATTAACTGAAAAATAACCTGGCAGATTTGCCGGGTTTTTGATGTAAAAAACTCAAATAGATTAAAAGTTTTCACTATTAATATGTTTAAGTAGAGGGAGAACCATGGGAGATACAAAAGCAAGAGCGAGACTATCGGTTGATTTAATTATATTAATGATTATATCATTCGTTGTTTTCGGATTGTATTATGCATTTAAAAAAGATATATTTAATTATATTACGGATACCAATAACGATGTTATTTTACGCGCTCTAGTAACAGCTGGGTTGCATTTTTGCCAAGCTGGATTGCCTGCGTGTATTATCATGGCTTTTAGAAAAGAAAAATTTTCGGATTATGGACTTAATTCGAATAAAATAATGTTTTCGATAGCTCACAGCACTTTAATATTGCTTATATACTCAGTAATAATCGTTATAAGAGGTACTTGGAGACTGTTTTATCCGTTTAGGATAGTTACTGTACCATACGAGCTTTTATCTTCTCCAATTTATATAATGGTAATCGGCATGCTTATATTTACAATATTAAGTGGCTTTTTTGAAGGGTTCACATACGTGTATATATCAAAAAAACTTAATGCTAGATGGCCAGCAAAGAATATCTTTTTAAGCCCTGGTCCTATTATTCTAAGTGTCGTAGGATTTATTATGCACTCGGTTACAGGTGTTAATGGCTTTGAGGGATCTTGGCCACTGCTAATACTTATATACGGACTGCTTTTGATATACGAAAAAACAGGTAATGCATGGGGATGTGTCTCGATATTTTGCTTGATATGGAATGTGTTATAACAAAAATATATAAAACATCAAAGAAACGTCGAAGTTCTTCATATTAATAATGGCAGAAAAAACAACCGGGCACATATGCCGGTTTTTTAATGCCAAAAAACCTAATGATACATGTTTAAGTAGAGGGAGAACCATGGACCAAAGTAAAATTAAGTCACGGTTGTTGGTTGATATAATACTAATTTTTGCAATAACGTTTGCTTTTTATGGAGTATATTATATCTATAAAGATGAAGCGCTTGCTTTTTTTTCTGATAAAAACAATGATATTCTTTTGCGTTCATTTCTACTTGATTTTTTACATTTTGGGCAGGGAGGACTTGCTACAATCATTGTAATAGCTTTTAGAAAAGAAAAACTTGAAGATCTTGGACTTACAAAGAAAAATTTATTTCCCACTCTTACATATAGTAGCATATTATTACTAGCATACTGGGCTATAGTTTTAATTAGAGGACCATGGAGACTTTTTTATCCATTCAGAGCTGCTTTTGTTTATGATGAGATGTTATCAGCTCCTTTTCATACTATGGTATTTGGTATGCTTGCATATTTGCTTGTTTATGGGTTTGTTGAAGGATATAACTACGCTTATATTTCAAAAAAAATAAATAGAAGATGGCCAGTAAAAAATATTTTTCTAAGTCCGGGACCTATTATTTTAAGTATATTAGGATTTCTTGCTCATTCAATTGTTGGAGTCAGCGGATGGGCTGAGTCCTTGCAGTTATTATTTGTTATATATGGTATGCTGATAATTTACGAAAAAACTGAAAATGCATGGGGTTGCATTTTCTTGTTTAGTTTAATATGGAATACGTTATAAAATAAAAAAAGCCGCAAACTGCGGCTTTTTGCTTACCACCAATTCTTTCTTCGAAAAAAACGTATCATACCAACAAAAACGACTAGCATTATACCAATAACAATGGGGTATGAGTAGGTATAGTATAGCTCGGGCATGTGAACAAAATTCATTCCATAAAAGCTTGCGATAAAAGAAAGCGGCATGAAAACAGTGGAGATGATTGTAAGAACTTTCATGATCTCATTCATTCTGTTGCTGACGCTTGAAAGATAAATATCCATAACGCCAGAGAGTAGCTCTCTTTGCGCTTCTGTAGTATCAATTACTTGAATAATATGCTCGTATAGCCCACGCATATATGTTTTTATCGGCGCACTAATAAGCGTAGCATCGCCTCTTTCGAGGTAGCCGAGGATCTCTCTTAGTGGCCAAAAAGATTTATTTAGATACAGCGTTTGCCTGCGAAGATGCTGGAGTGCATGCAGGGATTCTTTTGTAGGATTGGCTATTGTTGCATCTTCAAACTCATCTACACTAGCGCTTAGCTGTTCCAATACCGCAAAATAACTATCCATTATCGTATCTAAGATAAAATAGAAAAGATAATCAGCTCCGTGCCTCTGTATATGGGTTATATACTTTTCCATGCGGGTTTTTACAGTTTCAAATATTTTATCTGAGTCCTTTGAATAGGTTATAACATAATTTTCACCTAAAATAATGCATATTTTTTTCGCATCAAAGGTACCTCTTGAAGAGTTATATTCATGCACATTTATTGTCATAAAAATATAAAAGTCGTAGTCGTCAATTTTTGGACGAGATTGTATTTTTAGGATGTCGTTCTTAATTAGTGGATGAAAGTCAAAATGCGTACATAAGTCATCCATGTTTTCTACGGTAGCATCGCCTCTAATATCAACCCATCTAACTATATTACTTGGTATGGTTGCAAGATCTTTTGTAATGGATGTGATTTGCGTTTCAGTATAATCGTTATAATCATAGTCGATTTGAAATATGTTTGTATTCATCTGCACCATCCTTGAAAAATATTTCTTATTCCTATTATATACATAATAAAAAAATAATGAAAGCAAATAAAGAATCAAGATAAATCGGAGCATAATATCAATGGAGTTTCACAGTATTATCTGTGTAATTCAATTTGTTTATTTTATATTAATAGAATGCGAAATAAAATACTATAGTCAAAAACGAAAGCAAGATTATCCTAAAATAATATGGATGAATGTATTAATACAACAAATTATACAATATGTTGACATATAATTTAAACCAATCTATAATAAATTGAAATATATGACATATAGCACCTAAAAATTTTTAGGAGGCATATTAAATTGTTTACTACAGATGGCTTTTCTGCTAAAAAATACATCGATAAATGTGATGTGCCTGCTATATTATGTGAGGCTGATAAGGTTATCTATATGAATGTAATTGCAAAGAAATACATTAGAAAAAATAAAGCAACTAAATTTACATGCCGTACCTTTGAAAAAGCTTGTGAATTTATAGCGGATTTAACAGATGTTAAGCAAAATAATAATGATAAACACAAATATAAATTTGTTTTCAACAGAGAAGAATATGATGAACAAATACAGTATTACCGTTTAAAATACTATATAGATGATGATCCTAAAGGGGCATATGTATGCTTTTACATGAATACCAACGATCAGAAAAAGCTACCCACGGTAGATTCTGTAGATATGGAAAAGCTTTGCATAAATCAATCTGCTGGAAGATTTTATGAGAATATTAGTTCTCAGATAGTTACTATGCAACATGATGTAAGAACGGCAGTCTCGTTAACTTCACTTAATATGCAACTATTTAGCGAGGCTATAGTTGGGCTGGAAATGTATCATAGTAAAATTAAATATAGCGGTTTTGAAGATTGGGTTGATAAAACAAAAGGATATTTAAAAGCGGCGCTTGAAGGCTGTTATATGCAAAACCAATATTTGATGGTACTCATGCAATTAACAGAAAGAGAAGAAGGCACAATAAGATTAGTATCCAGAACTTTCAATATTATTGAGGAACTGCAAAACAAAATAAATTACTTTCAGTGCTACGCACAGATTTATGATGTGAAGCTATGCTGGGAAGGCGATACCACACCCTGTTTTGTCAATACAGATAGAGTGAAAATAGGCGATATTTTTTCTAATCTTGTTCAAAACGCGATTAAATACACAGGATGCAAAGAAAACGGGGAGAAGAAGGTAACAGTGTCATTAAGAACAACACCGAAAAGTGTATTTGTATATATAAAAGATACGGGTATTGGCATAGATGAAGAAAATTTGAAGTACATTTCAAATAAATATTTTAGAGTTCAACATTCTAAAGAAATTGCACCATATGGAAAAGGTTTAGGACTTTACTCGGCTTATAACAACGCTTGTATTTTGGGCGGACAGATTACCTGCATAAGTGTTATCAATGAGGGTAGTACGTTCGCAATTAAAATTCCCAGAGGAAAAATTTAGTATAAAACATCAAACAAAAAAGCACTAAAAAATAAGTAGTGCTTTTTTCAATTTAATTAATAAATTTTTTTTGGTGTAAAAATGGAATTTATTAGAATAAAGTTGATTATAATTATGAAAAAATTTCTCATTAATGGTTAATATAGTGTATAAAAGTGTAAATATCAGACAGAATTGGCTATAAATTTTAACGATATTTTAATTAAAAGAGTCGAACTGTGAGGTTTTATGTTTTCACATTTGCTTAAAAATGTGGTAAGATGGTATTTATAAAAAGATGCAAAAGTGTGCAAATAAGTCTAAAAACTTTATTGCATAGTAAAGAAGCGTTTATTGGGGGATGTCTGAATGAAATATTTAAAGAAACAGTTTAGCGTATTGTTAGTTGCACTCATGGTTTTGGCACTTATGCCTATGACAGCCATAGCAGCTGTGAATGGAACCGTAATTGCAAGTAGCCTAAATGTTAGAAGAGCACCAACTACTTCTAGCGCTAAAATAGGTTCGCTGACAAAAGGACAAACTGTGGCTATTCAGTCAGAGAGTAATGGCTGGTCACAAATCAGCTACAATGGCACGACCGCCTATGTAGCATCTATGTACTTAACAAAAACCAGTACAAGCACAACAACTCAAACAACGTCTGGTTCAGGTACTGCAACAGTAACAGCAAGTAGATTGAACATACGTACAGGCATGTCAACAGCTACAGGGGTAGTAACGGTTGTATCAAGAGGTACAAGAGTTACAATACTATCAACGTCTGGTTCATATTATTATGTAAGTGTAGGCGGCAAAGTCGGCTACGCTCCAAAGCAATATTTTCAAGTTGACGCAAGTGCTGCAGCACCAGCTGCTCCAGCGGCACCAGCCGCACCAAGTTCTGGTACAACAACATCTACAACTACTGCAACAGTAACAGCAAGTAGATTGAACATACGTACAGGAATGTCAACAGCTACTGGAGTAGTAACGGTTGTATCAAGAGGCACAACAGTCACTGTACTTTCGACTTCCGGCTCATATTATTATATAAGTGTAGGCGGTAAAGTAGGCTACGCTCCATCACAATATTTTACTTTAAATTCAACTAGTGGTTCCACAGGTACCACGAATACTGGAACATCTTCTACTCTAGGCACTGCAACAGTGACAGCAAGCAGACTAAACATACGTACAGGAATGTCAACGTCTACTGGAGTTGTTACAGTACTACCGTCAGGAACGCAAGTAACAGTAAATTTTGCTTCCGGTTCGTATTACAATATTAGTATATCAGGCAAAACTGGATATGCTCCAAAGCAGTATTTTAGCGCAATAACGCCGACGCCAACACCGACGCCGACACCGACGCCGACGCCGACAGCAACGCCGACACCAACCCCTACACCAACGCCAACAGTTTCGCTACCTACAAGTGCAGGGACATCGACCAAACTTGCGGGCAAGACAGTAATAGTTGATGCAGGGCATGGTGGATCAGATCCTGGTGCCGTAAATGGGTCATCAGAGGAAAGTGATGTAAACCTAGCTGTTGCAACTAAACTTAAAACATATCTTGAAGCTAACGGTGCAACGGTTATTATGACAAGAACAAGTGACACTTATGTTGATTTATATTCAAGACCAGCTTATGCAAACCGTGAGCTACTTAAGATTGAAAATACTAATTATTCTAGTGTTCAATTAGCTGCAGCTCAAGCTTTGGTCGATGATGCTAATGATACAAAAACCACCCTAACATCTCAAATAGCGAGCTTGAATGAAAGTAAAGATACAAAAGCTGCTAGGATAGTAGTAATAGATTCAGAGGTAGCGACTAAAAATGCTAGCATCACAGATACTCTTACAACTATTGAAGAAAAAACTACAGATAAGTTAGCAAAACAGGCAATAATAGATCAAATAGATGCAGATGAGGCAATAACTGTACCGCCTGAATTTGTTGGGGATAAAGTATTGTATAGAGCTAGTCTTGTGTCTCAAATAGCAGTGCTAGATGAAGACATAATACTTCAAACAGCAATTGCGACACTCACTGCTGAAAAAGCAACGCTTACAACGGATATTACTGGTTTAGAAACTCAGATATCTAATAAAGAAGCTGAGAAAGCAACATTGCAGACAAGCTTGGATGCACTAATAATTGCTTTAGCTGCTAAGCAGGAATACGACAACTGGGTAGAGCTTACAGCAACACAATTTAATACTGATGCTACAACAACAGCAGGTAACAATAATAGAAAAGGTGTTATTGGTGTAACTTTTGCATTAAATGATAATTTGAAAAAAGTATTTGATATTGCACCAAAATATAATAATTTAATATTTATATCCATACATTCAAATGCAGCTGGAACGAGCGCAGTATCAGGCATGGAAGTATATACTACTGTTGCTGGGGATAGCACTGGAGATGGATATGATACATATGCCTATAACGCTTCTATTAGATTGCACTTGGCTCAGAGTATTCTTGACGCCGCATCAACCGCATCAACAATTCCTGATCGTGGTGTATTTACACAAAGCTTTGCAGTAACACGCGAAACTAATATACCAGCGGTGCTTGTTGAGCTTGGGTATATGACAAATGCCACAGACCTAGCAAAACTTACAAACGCAAATTACCAAAATGCAGCAGCAGTAGGTATAGCAAACGGCGTAATAAATTACTTTACAGTAAAATGATATATCCCTTATTATTAAGAGGGAAAGATAAAAGTTCTACAAGTAAATTTGAAAGAATAATGGTGTAAACAATGATTAAAAAAAGTTTTACGATTTTGCTTAGCGCTTCACTACTCGCACTCATGTGCGTAGGTTGCAGTAATGAACAGGCAAGCGTAACGCCACTACCTACCGAGACAGCGCTAGCTAGCAGCGCGCCAACGCAAACAGGCACTTCAGAGGACCTCACGAGTGAAGGCCAAATGGGCGATGAGGACGAAGACATAGGAACTGTTTCCTTAACAGCAGAGGAAAAAGCGTTTTTTGGTACTTACGATGGAAACACATATACTAACGGATGGCTAGGATTTAGCATGAAAATGCCGGATACTTATTCGTTTTATAATGTTCCTCGCCTTATGGAACTATATAATGAAGTCCTTACAAACATGAAAGCAACACGTGTTAAAGATAAGATGACACCAATAGCTCTTGGTAGCGATGCAGATGGTAATTGCTTAACCATATTAGCAACGTATATTAAAAGTGGCGCAACAACTGTGGATGGCACTGCATATGTAACTAAAATAAAGAGCGATTTGAAAGCAAACTCAAGCAACTTTACGATTTCAGAAGGATCAGACGAGAAAATAAAAGGTATAACATACAAGACATTTACATGTAATTATAGTATTGGAGACGACAAGTTCTATGAGAAACACTATAATACAGTAAAAGATGGATATTCAGTAGATATTAGCCTTAGCGCTAATAATACAGATGCATTAAACAAACTTGTTGCAGCCTTTAAAAGCTCAAAATAGTATATAATTAAAACAAAAAGCTCTCATTGATATGAGAGCTTTTTTATGTGCTGAAAGTTATTTCCAGATTTCGTTTGCTATCTCCACGATAAAGCGCATTTTGTTCCACTGAGCTTCTTCGGTTAGTATGTTTCCTTCTTCAGTTGAAGAGAAACCACACTGTGGGCTTAGGCAGATCTGGTTGAGGTCAACATATTTGGATGCTTCAGCTATACGCTTAATAACATCATCTTTGTTTTCTAGAGTGCCATTTTTTGAGGTGATAAGCCCTAGAACTACTTGCTGATCTTTTATATGAGCAAGTGGCTCGAATCCACCAGAGCGTTCTGTATCGTACTCAAGGAAGAACCCATCAACTTTTACTTCGCTAAAAAGAGGATCAGCGATTATGTCGTAGCTACCTTCTGAGTAATATGTAGAACGGTAATTGCCGTGGCAAACGTGCATTGTAATGATCATATCATCAGGACGGTCTTCGATTGATTCGTTTATCATTCTAACAAAGGCTTTTGTAATTACATCAAGATCAAGTCCTTGCTCTACTATAGCCTGCCTTAGTTTTGTTGAAGCTAAGCTTGCCCAACGAGTATCGTCAAGCTGAAGATAACGGCAACCTGCTGCATAGAATGCAGAAATAGCATCTTTGTAAACCTTAATTATCGCATCAAACAGATCTTCATCAGTAGCATATACAGGGTTTGCTCTGTATACAGGATCAGACATTGCGCATACTGCATAGAGCATGTTTGGTGAAGGTATAGTCATTTTAGCTACATGATCGCCAGCTATGCTTTTTAGGTATTTAAAATGCTCGAGCATAAAATGGTTGCCAAAGCTAATTTTATCTACGATTCTGCCGCCTTTAGCTTTTGTGACAACACCATGGAAGTGTATGCCGTCAGCTGGAATGTATTCCTGAACGCCTTCGATGCCATTAAGAAAATCTAGATGCCACCATGAGCGACGAAACTCGCCATCAGTTACAGCTTCAAGACCAACTTCTTTTTGCATTTCTACAAGCTTTTTAATCTCAATGTCTTCTATCTTTGTAAGTTCTTCTTTTGTTATTTCACCTTGAGCAAATTTTTCGCGCGCGTCCTTAATTGCTTGCGGACGCAGGTAACTGCCTACAGCATCAGCTCTAAATGGAGGGATATTTCTCTTTGCTCCTGTAAGTGCATTACTCATACTAACATCTCCTAAAATAAATTTAATTTACATACAAATACAAAAAATCTCGCCTTCCTAAGAAGACGAGATTAATACTCGTGATACCACTTCAATTCATCTGTTCCTTGCGGAGACAAATCTTATCGAGTACGTCGCAATTACGGTTATACTCACTCGCTATAACAGGCGATCCTGCCACAGCCTAAGCCGCAAAGACTTCGGTGTGTCACTCAAGAGCCATGTTCAGTCTATCTGTTATCTGCTCCGTTTCAGCTGCTGGAGCTCTCTTTAAGATAAATTATAGGCTTACTCTCTCTATCACAGTGTTAATTGTATGAAATTGTTTGTATGTTACCATAAAAAAATTAAAATATCAAGTAAAAATAAAACTGTCTACATTAATGCAAAAAGTTACAAGCTGTTTTTACTTAGCTCTTTATTTTGGAGTAGAGATTAATAACTGATAGTAGAATAATTACAAATTTCTAAGGTAAAACTACTACGGAGAAAATGCCTTGAAAAAAGGAGCGCTGATTTTTGAAAGAAAAAATTATTGCAAAATCTATAGTAATTGCTTTAGCTGTTCTTTTTACAGCTTTGTTTACGGCTCAGTTTTTGCTGTTTGATTTTGGCGATAATAAATTTGTTGAAACAATAAAGGACACTATCGAATATGCAAAAAGCGGCGATTGGGATAACGCAAATAAGGAAGCTGAGAAGGCCTATAATATCTGGGATAATGGAAATGCTATAGTCGCAATAAAATATTCCGAGACAGATTTTACTTTTCTAAACGTGTATCTTGCTAGATTCAATAGCGCAGTAAGACAAAAAGATGCTAGTTCGGTCGAAAAAGAGGGTTTGTCAGCAATATATATATTTAATAATATTACTTCGATCGCACCAAAACCGTAAAGGAGATATTTTATGATTTCGTTACTTGTATACGCCGTAAGATGCATTATCTTAATTTTAGGAATATGGCTGGTCTCGATTATAATTGGCAAAAAATCTCTTTTGCAGTTTACAGCATATGATGCTGGCATACTGATGATAATATCAAATGTTGTATCTCAACCGCTGGTTAACAAAGACACTTTTAAGACCGCTTTTGGAATAATACTTCTTTCGTTTAGCATTATCATTATTGGCAAGCTCTCGCTTAGTAAAAGATTTTATCGTATGGATTATACACCTTCGATTTTGATCGCAAATGGTATAATAAGTAGAGAAGAGCTAAGGCGAAATCGCTTAAGTCTGTATTCTCTTTTTTCTTTATTAAGGCAGCAAGGATATTCTAAAATATCAGATGTCAATTTTGCTGTTTTAGAACTGGGAGGTAACATCTCAGTTATACCTAAAAACAGCGCTAGGAATGTTACGATAGAGGATATGAATTTAGCACAGCCTGAGGAAGGGCTAACGTTTCCTGTTATTATGGATGGCGAAATATTTGCTGATATGCTCAAATACGCAAACGTGACCGAGCAGTGGCTTATAAACGAACTGATGATTTCGTATAAAGCCAAGCCGAAGGATGTATTCTACGCAGAAGTAGATGATACAAAATCACTGTTTGTTAACCTTTATACGCAAAGCAATAAAAACGATGTTACAATCGCATAGATGAGTTGGAAAATAAAAAAGCACCTTATTAATAGGTGCTTTTACTCAATGCTTAGTTGTAACTATCAGCCATTTCTTTTGTATCGTTGAATAGTTCTGGAGCGATTTCTTTCATATTCGCATTATCCCAAAAAGGCAGTTTTTCATGTTCTGTAATATATTTTGTTGGTAATGGATGCGTTCCAATTACTACTGGTATATTATAACGTGCTTCAATAAACTGTTTGAATTGCTTAATTCTAGGACACGGTGGATACCCAACGACAACACCTGTTGCAAGATGTATTACTTCTGCTCCGTTTTTGATCATTTCTTCTGGCACATATTCTATATTGCCACCTGGACAGCCTCCGCAATATGAATAACCAACTAATCTGAGTTCTTCATCTTTAGGATATATTTTGAAAGCACCTTCATGTTCGTTTAGTGATCTAAGGCATTTTCCTCCACCGCAAGTTTGATAGCGGCCGCAAATGATGATTCCAATCTTTTTCATTAACTTCACGCTCCATTTCAATAATAAATTGAATAATAAAATAATCTTTTTCGCTACTCAATGATGTAGATTCTTACAGTTACTCTACAAATTTTATTCTATACTCATTTTGAATAACCTTCAACAATATATTCGCGCTGTTAGATTGTCCCTTCTTTATAATATATGCATACAAAAAAACAATAGAATAAAATACGGACATGGAGTATGCAATTAACTTGCAAAACTCATGTCCTGTTATTTGGTAGTTATTTTGACTTTGGTCTGTTACTATTGCCCCAGTCGCACATCATTTCGATTATAGGCATAAGAGAGCGACCTTTATCTGAAGTGGAATACTCGACCTTTGGAGGAATCTGGCTATACTCTTTTCGCTCTATAATTCCGTCAGCCTCCAATTCCTTTAACTGAGAACTAAACATTTTATGAGTGATATTTGGTATAAGTTTTTTAAGCTCTCCATATCTTAAAACGCCCTTTTCTACAAGCCAATATATAATTCGAATTTTCCACTTTCCACCGATGATTGATACTGTATATTCGCACGGAAAATCTGCAATGTCGTCTTGTGTGTTTTGATTTAAATCTTCCATTATTGACACTCTCCTTATTGCAAGTATATAACATAAAAGTGCATACTTGCAGAACCGATTATTTGTTATAATATAAGACATGTGACTGATTGTCAATATTAACGCAAAAACCGTAATACTACAATAGTGATTAAATTAAAATATTTATTTATAGAAGTAATTTAAGCACAAGCATTCATATGTTGCAAAAGAAAATTGTCTTTTTAAAATAGATAATAATTACTTAAAACATGTAGGTGTGTCACTTGAAAAATGGACTGCACGAGCAAAGAAAAATTACAAGAAATGATCGATTGGAGAGGACATATTTGGACACACAGTTTCTGCTAAAAGACAAACGGACTTATACTATACTTACAATTTCAATATTCCTGATAGAATTTTTATACGGGGTAGCCGGAACGGTTTGGAGCGTGCTGTTACCATATCTAATGAGTTATTACAACAAATCAGTTACCGACATAGGCGCGGCAACATCACTATTTGGGATTGGATCGATAATATCAGTTTTATTGCTGATGTATGTGCTTGATAAATTCACAAAGCCACGGGTGCTTTGCCTTATAGTCGTGTTCTTTTTGGCTGCAACACTTCTGCAAGGTCTTGCTCCTGCATTTATGATTTTGCCTATAGCTTACTTTATGTTTGGTTCGTCAGCGATGGCTATGGACACAGTAAATGCGGCGATTATAGTTGATATATACGGTAATAAATCAAAAACATATGTTAATTTACTACACGGCATGTTTGGATTGGGATCTATTTCAGGGCCGCTATACGCGCAGTTTATTATAGGCAATGGGTTACAATGGAACATGGCCTACATATTTGCCTCATTTGCAATAGGACTTATTCTTTTACTACTTGCTATAGTAGTTATCACAAATAAAGGAGCCATAAACAGGCTTCGCATTGCCAGTTCTGCTAAGAAAACAGGGAAAGAGCTAACGATAAAACAGTTTTTTGCTCGCAAGGAAGTTGTTTTTTCAATAATAGCTATTTTCTTTTTAATGGGCGCTCAAAACCTTGCAAACGGGTGGATCGTAAAATACATGAAAGAAAACCTTATGGCGTCGGCAATGATCAGTACGCTTACAATAACATTTTTCTTTGTGGGCGTAACACTATCAAGATTTACGGCACCACTGCTATACAAGAAAATTGATTCATTAAAACTTTTGCTGATACTATTAAGTGTCGGTAGTATTATCATATTTGCAGCTTATATGTCTGATAATGTTTACTTAATAGCTATAGGCTCGCTATTTGGTGGTTATGGTCTAGGAACAGCAACGCCTGTTGTAATTGCAAACTTATGTGCAGTATTTCCAGGGCAATCCGGCAGGGCGGCTTCATTTGCTTTTATAGGCATGGGTATTTCTGCGGTAGTATTTAGCTTTTTAGGTGCAGCTATAATTAGTACATTTGGCATGAAGACAGCAATAGTGCTTGCACCGGTGCTTATGCTAACATCAGCTCCATTTATAAATAATCTCATTAAGCTAAATAGAAAGCGAGAAAAAGAAGAAATGGATTTTGCGATTACATCCGAGCTAGAAAGTGTCAATAATTAAAGTACCAATTGCAAGATAAAATAGTTATGTTATAGTTATGATTATATATAATTAAAGCTATATGTGTAGTTTGTATCATGTAAGAATTGAAAATCATATGGGGAGGGATTTAAAATGCCAAAAAACATATTAGTGCTTGTAGGTAGCCCAAAGCAAAATGGCAATACTGAAATACTGGCAGATGCTTTTATTAAAGGCGCTACAAAAAACGGAAATAATGTTAAGAAACTAAGAGTGGGTAAAATGAAAATTAGTGGATGTATCGATTGTAAGTATTGTTTTACTCATGATGATACATGTTCGCAGCGTGATGATATGGATAAAATATATCCTTTAGTTGATGATGCAGACATGATTGTGCTTGCAACGCCTATATACTTTTTTTCGATGAATGCACAACTTAAAGCTGTAGTTGATAGACTTAACGCAGGGTATAAGTCAGGCTACAAGATATCAAAAAGTGCATTGCTTGCAGTTGCTAGCGGTGGCGATAGTATGTTTGAACCACTAATTAAAATGTACGAGCTTATATGCAAATATTTGAAATGGGAAAGTGTTGGCATCATTACAGTAGGCAAAGTTGAAAATAAAGGCGACATTGAAGGCAGAAACGAACTACTGCTAGCTGAACAGTTGGGCGAAAGCATAAAATAAGCTTAGCGTATATCTGTTTTATATTATTAACATAATAATGATCGAATAAAAAATTGACAGGTATGACTATTATATAGCCATACCTGTTTGTATTTAGCCTGGTAGCGCTAACGAATATGTGCAGATTTGTGGGATTTTCAAAAATGTCTATTCAAAGTATAATTGAAGTTGAAAGAGTATATAAAGGATTGGGGGTTTAAAATGCCAATGAATATCTTAGTGCTTGTAGGTAGCCCAAGAGCTAGCGGCAATACAGAAATACTTGCAGATGCTTTTATTAAAGGCGCTATGAAAAACGGGAATAGTGTTGATAAAGTGAATTTAAGAAAGCTAAAAATAGACGGCTGTCTTGGTTGTAGGTATTGCATCGCACACGAGAGTAAATGTGTTTTAAGAGATGATATGGATCAGATTTATCCGTTAATAGACAATGCTGATATGATCGTGTTTGCGACACCAGTATATTTCTATACTATGAGTGCACAAATTAAGGCAGTAATTGACAGGTTATACGCAAAACATAATTTTGATTTTAAGATAAATAAATGCGCTCTGCTAGCAGTTGCGGCCGATGATGGAGATGTTTTTGAGCCGCTAATTAGCACATACGAACATATTGTGAGCTATCTTAAGTGGGAGAATGTAGGGATGGTTACAGCCAATTGCGTTAGCAATAAAGGAGATATTCTGGGAAGAGATGAACTCAAGCTTGCAGAACAATTGGGTGAAAGCATAAGCTAAGCTCTTATAAAGAAACACAAAAGGTACGCAATTTTGCGTGCCTTTTGTGTTTCTTTATTTAATTATAATTTGTAGCAGTGGTTTAGTGGGCCACTACCTGCGCCTAGGTTGAGTCCTGCCCTGAGTGCGCCAGTTATATAGGCTTTGGCATTTTTAACGCTTGTCTTCATATCTAAGCCCTCTGCAAGGCCACATGCGATGGCAGAGGAGAGCGTGCAACCTGTGCCATGAGTGTTGGGGTTGTCTACTTTTTCTTCTTTAAACCATGTAATCTCGCCATCATGGTAGAGAAGATCATCGGCTGTGGTACTAAGATGACCGCCTTTTATTAGGATGTAACCGTTATACGCTTTGGCGATTTTTTCAGCGGATTCTATCATGCTTTCAGGAGAACTTATTTCAAAACCGCAAAGGCACTCAGCCTCGGGTATATTTGGCGTTATTATATCAGCTATTGGTATCAGCTTGTTTATAAGCGTTTCCATAGCATTTTCGTTAAGCAACCTGCTACCGCTTGTAGATATCATCACAGGATCAACGACAATGTTTTTTGCGTTATATTCTTTTAGCTTTTGTACAATCATTTCGATTATCTTTTCGTTTGATACCATACCAATCTTTACAGCATCAGGGAAAATATCAGTAAAAATGCAGTCAATCTGCTGCCCAACAAACTCTGGTGATGCGTCGAAAACTCCATATACACCAGTTGTGTTTTGGGCTGTAAGAGCTGTTATGGCACTCATGGCGTACATTTTATGCGCAGTTATAGTCTTAATATCGGCTTGTATTCCTGCGCCACCGCTGCAATCTGAGCCGGCTATTGTCAACACTTTCTTCATAGATAATCCTCCATCTCTTTAAAAGAGGTAATGTAGATATCGCTGTATTTACTTATTTCTTGCGTGTCTTCCTCTGACGATTCATCGTATACCCCGATAACTATAAATCCAGCTTCTTTTGCTGATTTTATCGCATGCAGAGAATCCTCCAGAACCATTATATCTTTTGGGTCAAAAGACAGTTTTTCTGCGGCTATTAAAAAGAACTCTGGAGTATCTTTGTCGCAGTTTATATCACCGCATGTCATTACAAAATCAAAGTAGCTGAAGATGCCAGTTCTTTTAAGCGCTACGCAAGCGAGCGTATAGTCCATGGCAGTCGCAACACACATTTTGACGTCTAAATACTTTAGCTTTTCTAAAATTTCTAAAGCGTATGGCTTAAGTAAAATATCATATCTGTATTTATCTTCTACCATAGTGTTTATTTCTGAAATGATTTCGGACATGGTGCGTGCAATACCAAACTCATCAATAAAATACTGCGCACACTGAGCGAAACTAAGTGGCTTTAGTGTTTCATCAAGATCAGATGGTGGTGTAACGCCATAGCGCCTTAAATAATCCGCACCAATATTATCCCAGGCGGGCATAGAGTCAAATAGAGTACCATCAAGGTCAAATATCGCGCCTTTTATTTTCATTTTACCAGTTCCTCACATAGCAAGCGGAGTGCGCTTGTAGCTTTAAATATATCAGGCTTTGCAAAGATTGCCGATATTACGGCAACGCCATCAATGCCACTGCCTTTTAGCTTAAGTATATTGCTTTCGTTGATGCCACCGATTGCAACGATAGGGATGGAAACACTTTCGCATATGTTTTTGAGCGTATCGTAGGAAACACTATCGGCATCAAGTTTGGTTGATGTAGAAAACACTGCTCCAACTCCGATATAGTCTGCGCCACTTTTTTCGGCAGCAATTGCCTGATCTACAGTCTGCACAGAAACACCAAGTATTTTATCAGTGCCTATAAGCTTGCGAACATCTTTAGCGTTCATGTCACTCTGGCCTACATGGACACCGTCTGCATTCACAGCAAGAGCTACTTCAATATTGTCGTTTATGACAAACGGTATTTTGTATGCATCTGTTATTTGTTTTATCTTTTTGGCTTCATCACAAAACTCTTCAAAGTCCATCTCTTTTTCTCTTAGTTGAACAAAACTTGCGCCAGCTTTTAAGGTTTGTTCAACCTGATCTATAAGCGAATTATCGCCAAGCCATGTTCTATCTGTAACAACATACAAAAGCATAGAGCTTTTATCTAGTTTCAATCTTGATTCCTCCGTTTAATAACTGCGCATCCATTTTGCTCATATAGTCGATTAAATACGTTCTGAAGCTTGACGTGCCGCCATCGTTTTTAACAGTTTTAGCATATGCAAGCTCGCCACAAAGGCCCATTGCACACACTGCTGCTGCTGTTGAGTCAAGCATATTATCATAATTTGCTCCACAATAAGCGCCAATTACGCATGTTAGCATACAGCCTGTCCCAGTTATTCGGGACATAAGTGGATGACCGTTTCTTATAATATAAGCCTTATTTGCGCCACATACAATATCTATAGCGCCAGTTATTGCGATTATAGCACCAGTTTTTTCGCTTAGGACTTGTGCAAAGTTTATTGCTTCGCCAATATTTGAATCTGTGACTGCATCATTTACATCAGCATCAACACCCTTTGTTGTGCCACTGCCTGCGTAAACAGTTTTGATTTCGGATATATTACCTCTTATTACTGAGAACTTTACTTCTTTTATTAGTCTAAAAACAGTTTGCGTACGAAAAGTAGAAGCGCCTGCGCCAACTGGATCTAGTATAACAGGATGGCCAAGCTCATTAGCTTTTTTACCAGCTGCAATCATAGACTCTATAGTTCTTTCGTTCAGTGTGCCTATATTTATAACTAACGAATTGCATATCGTAGTAATCTCGGCTGCCTCGGCAAGGTCATCCGCCATTATAGGAGAGCCGCCGCAAGCTAATAAAATATTAGCGCAGTCGTTTACTGTAACATAGTTTGTTATGGAGTGAACAAGTGGCAGGTTAGCTGAAACATTTTTTAAGATTTCTTCGAACATAGTTTTATTCCTCCATTTATGATAATGCACAAAACACTAATAATAATCATTACTGGTAATGTTGTCCCAATAGGTGAGTCAAAAGTCATAAGCGATCTATATATAAACACGCCAATTGCCCAAATGATAATATTTTTTATGTTGATAGCTTGCTTCTCGTTAACTTTAGTTATTTTGAAAACAAAATAATCGGTTAATAGGATTGCAAACAATGGGGCGAAAACTGAGCCAATTAAGTACAGAAAATCCTGATATTGCTCTATGGGAGTGAATATTGCTATGGCAACACCAAGCGCACAAACGACCAGACCAGCAACTTTCTCGTTTGCTTTTTTGTTAATGTTTATAAAGCTTATGCCTGCTGAATACGCATCCAAAAAAGTAGTGGTTACAGTTGATAGAATGACAATGAGTAGTGCAACTGTGCTAAAGCCTGCTGCTAGCAGTATGCTTGCGATGTCGGACGTACCAGTATAGATTGCTGCTCCAAGCCCAATTATATACATTAAGCAACTGCCGATGAAGTAGCCACCTGTACTAAAAAGAGTACCGAGCTTTTCGCTTTTTACATCTTTTGTGTAATCAGAGATAAGAGGTAGCCATGAAAGAGGCATTATTGCTGAAAGCTCAACTGCAGCGCCAAAGGACATGCTATCTTCTAATCCGCTTGTTGCAATTGGTGCTCCTGAAAATACTGTAAAGCATAATATTATTGAACAGACAAGCAGAGACCCGATTGCAAAGATATTTATCTTAGTTAAATTTTTAACTCCAATTAAAATCCATATGCTGATAAGCGCACCAATTAGCACGCACCATAGCGCTTCGTTGGTAAAGCCAAAAGACTGGGTTGTGATAGCACTTAGCGCTTTTGAACCGCTTATTATCATGACGGCTGTCCAGCCTAAAAGCTGCAGAATATTTAGAACAGAAAACATGTAAGAGCCATATTTACCAAACGAGATTCTAGTGGACTCTATTGCAGGCAGTTTAGATTTGGCGCCAATAAGACCTGTAAAATAAAATATTGCGCAACCAATAATATGGCCAAGTAGTATTGCAAGAGTACCATTTGCAAGACCAAGAGGAGCTATAATTGCACCTGTTAATATCTCAGCTATTGAGACGGCAGCGCCAAACCATAATAGCGCTTGGCTAAGACTTGTTGTTTTAGTTTGAGTATTCGTAATAAACACATCCTTCATAAATTTATAAAAAATAAAAAGCTATGCAATAATGCACAGCTTTAAAAATACGTGTTTGTATTTTCCCTACGTTGGCATTATCCAAATCAGGTTTAAGGGTCGAAGCTACGTTTCGCTTCCTCTCAGCCTGCTTGTGCAAGCTCCCCTAAAGGTTTCACTAATTATATCGCAAAGTAAGTGTTATGTCAAAATACTTGTAAGTCTATGAGGTTAGATATCATATAAAGTAAGATATATTATGGTATCTATTAGCCCTATGCTTTTTTGATGAAAAGCCTGATCCCATAGTATATCAGCATTACGCCAACGCCAATATTTAAAATCTGAATAACGCTGGTTGGCAAGAAATTCATCGTAATACTACCCAATATTGCTATAGCAGAAAGAAATATCGCAGTTGAGGATACTGCACCAAGACCAAATAAGTAGACATCGCTCTTGCTCATTTTCTCTTCAATAATTTTTGAGGAAAATACGCCCGCCCAAAATATTATAGTTAATGGATTTGAGATAGTTATTATAATTGCTTTAAGAAAAACGCTACTTGTACTTGTTGCTTGAAAACCTAAGCTAGGAATTAGGTTGATGCTAAATTGACTTAAAATTGTGCTTAAGCCAAAAATAATCAGAATTAGTGCACCACATACCTTAAGAAGTTTCTGTGTTCTTTCGGATTTTAAAAGAGATGCTATTCCGGCTATTGCTAAAAAAACAAAAAGCGCATCTACAAGAGTAACGCCTAAGACAGCAAGCAATGAAAGGGAGAGCCCAATGCTTGTGGCCGTCTGAAATATGAACAGACAAACTGGCCCTATTGCAAACTGTAATAATAACCCAAATTTAAAACCTTTTATTACCATACTTCGCGCCTCCTTATACATTTAGATTTTCTTTCAAAGACGAAAGCGAAATAATTGTATTAGTGTTTACCACACCTTTGATTTTCTTAAGCTCATTTGAAATAAAGTGTTCAAGCGACATAGTGTCTTTAGCAAGCACTTTTAATAAGTAGTCATGCTGACCCACAACATGGTGGCATTCTAACACAGAAGGATTGACTATTATCGTCTTTCTAAAGTTCTCAATATTTTGTGTCTGATCGATATTAACAAATATAAAAGCTAAGACGGTATAGCCAAGCGCTTCTCTATTTATCTTCACTGTGTATTTTTCAATTATTTTCGATTCATCCATTTTTCGTATTCTTTCTGCAACGGCAGGTATAGAAAGATTTACATGCTTGCTTATCTCTGAAGCAGTCGCTCTGCTGTTTCCCTTTAGGATTTCAAGAATGTGCTGATCGATAGTATCCAATTTTTATCACCAACCTTACTATTTTAATTTAATACTAATCTTTTATTTAAATATAGTAAATATTATTAATAAATTAGATAAATATTTAATTAAAAGATACATATGTATTTAAATTATTAAGTTGTTGAATGTTTTAGAGACTGAAAACTTTATAATATTTAGACTATTTTATTTGATTAAAATTGAGCATGTGAAAATGCTGCTGAACAAAAAAGCGATATAAGAATACAAATATAGTGCAAAAAAACAGCAATATACGCTTAAAACACTGCAAATACTGATTGTTTACAGATTATTCATAATGTAATTTGTGAAATATCAAAATATTTACAAGCGAATTTAAATAGAAATAATTTACATTATTATCAAAATCCGAACATAAGCTTAATATTTACATTATATAGAGTTAACAAAGACAAAAAACACCACATATAGTAAATAAGTAAATAAATATGCAAAAACTGAATAAATATACACATTTTGCGCAAATACAATATACGAACTTAAAAGCTGTTATTATGATGAGAAATATATATAATAATAGGAAAAAATATATAAATAACAACGCATAACCACACAAAACAGTGTTTAAATGTTAAAAAGAGTGTTATATTAACTTCAAGAGCATTGACAACATATTGCGTATTAAGTAGTATGTTTATACAGACACAATAATCACGAATGAATTAGTACAAAATAGTTTCATGTTTGAACGCAAAATAATCAGTCAAACATAAAACTTTTAAAATTTATAAAAATTTGTGGGAGAAATAAAAATGAAAAATATACTGAAGAAAACTAAAAAACCTATTCTAACAGTAATAACTTTGATACTAACAGTTTTAATTATGGTAGCGGTATATAACCAAAATACTGAAGCTGATGCATTTGGCTTAATTACGTCACCAGTAATAGCTACACCGATAGCAACAGCGATACCAACAACAACACCAACAACACCAACAGCAACGCCAACAGCGATACCAACAACAACACCAACAACACCAACAGCAACGCCAACAGCGACGCCAACAACGACGCCAACAGCAACGACGATACCGACAGCAACGGCAACACTAACAGCGACAGCAACGGCAACACCAACAGCGACAGCAACGGCAACACCAACAGCAACAGCAACGGCAACACCAACAGCGCCACCTCAGATCGATTATGAAAAACTAGCAGCAATAGAGAAGTTAAATGCAGCTATAAATAATATAGTAGAAGATGAAGCAGTATACACAACAGCAACATGGAGCGTATACGCAGATGCACTTACTGCAGCAAAAGCAGTAGATACTGATACAGCGACAACAGCAGAAATAAATACAGCGGCATTAGCACTTGAGAATGCAACGACAGCTTTAGTAACTCAGGCAGATTATGATAAAGCAGTAGCAATAGCAAGATTAAATGCAGCTATAAATAAGATAGTAGAAGATGAAGCAGTTTACACAACAGCAACATGGAGCGTATACGCAGATGCACTTACTGCAGCAAAAGCAGTAGATGCTGATACAGCGACAACAGCAGAAATAAATACAGCGGCAGAAACGCTTGAAAATGCAACAACAGCTCTAGTAACTCAGGCAGATTATGATAAAGCAGTAGCAATAGCAAGATTAAATGCAACTATAAATGAGATAGTATTAGATGAAGCAGTTTACACAACAGCAACATGGAGTGTATATGAAGATGTACTTACAGTAGCAAAAGCAGTAGATACTGATGCAGCAACAACAGCAGAAATAAATACAGCGGCAGAAGTACTTGAAAATGCAACAACAGGATTATCAAAAATAGTTTATGTAACAAGTATTAATGTAACTGGAGCTGGCGATGCTACAACAATTACTGATATAGACGGAACTTTACAAATGAGCGCAAAGGTAACACCATCAAATGCAGACGATAAAGCTATTGAATGGTCTGTAGTAGCTGGAACAGGTAAGGCGACAATATCTTCTGCGGGTATACTAACGGCAGTAGCAGATGGAACAGTAACAGTAAAAGCAACTAACAAAGCTTCAAAAGTAGTAGGATCGACATTAATTACTATAAGTAACCAGCCAATAAGAGGCGACTTCTCAACAGACGATTTTACATATCTTCTTGGAAAATGGTCAGTAGATAGAGGCATACTTGCACCTGTAGCAGGCGGAGAGCATAGAGTAATATTAAATAAGACTGAAGGAACAGACTACACAATTAATGCAAAAATTGGTTTTGTAAGTGGAACAACAAAAGGTCAAAACGGTTACGGTGTTTATTTCCATGCTACAGAGGGAGATAAAGGCAAAATCACCGGATATTGCTTCCAATTTGATCCTGGTGCTGGAAATGCGTTCGTGGTAAGAAGAGTTTATGATGGAAAAGAACAGACAGCTTTAGTTTGGGTAAGGATGACTTCAATATTTGGTGATAAGTTTGATGTAAATGCAACTCATGATATTAAGATAGTAGTTAATGGCTCAACTAATATGATATATGTAGACGGAACATTAGTAATAAAATTTGAAGACAGCGAGTTTAAGAGTGGTAGCGTAGGCTTCCGTACTTGGGGTGATTCAGTAGCACAATTCATAAGCGCAACCGTAAAATAATAAAACTATATAAATAAAAAGAGCACTTTCGTGCTCTTTTTATTTTGCCTTAAAGACATTTATTATTATTTGGTGTAGAATTTCAAATTCATCTGGAACTATATTATCGAGTAGTTTTGCATGTTCCTTATCAAACGCTTCAATTTCCGCTGCACTAAGGCTTGCTGCAACTCCACGGCAAGCTCTCATTCGGCCAAGCCAAGACTCTTTTGTAAAAGGCAAATACTCATCATACGATATCATTTCTTTTGATTCAAAAAGTTCTTTAGACCAATCTGGTACATATGCTTTTTCTTTGACATACCCAGCACCTGTCCATGTAGGACTGTATTTTAAAACAAGGTCTTCACTAGCCTTGGCAATTTTATCTTCATATGGAAGCCATGTCATCCATATTGTCGCAAAAAGACCATTCTTTTTCAGAACTCTTACTATTTCCGGCAGTGCTTTTGATTTATCAAAGTATATAAAGCATTGGCAGGCTGTGACTGAATCAAAAGTCGAGGATGGTAGCCCAGTATCCTCAGCAGGACAAACCTTGTATTCTATGTCTAGGTTATTTTGTGCGCTTATAAGCTTTGCCATTTCTATCTGTTCTTTTGAAATGTCCGTGCCGACAAAGTGAGCACCATATTTGTGCATTGCTCTTGGTAGCACGCCCGTTCCTGTGCCCAAATCCAAAACAGTATCGCCCTTGTGTCCTATTCCAAAATCATATAATTTTTGGTACATAGAGCTGGGGTAGATATCTCTGTATTTAGCGTAGTCTGCCGAAGTCTTGCCAAAATCAAATTTTTTGCCGCCGTCAATATCTTCAAACTGCATTAGAATACCTCCATGAAATATTATAAGGAATTTACCTTTATTATGGGAGAACAACAAGAAGCATGTCAAGAATATAATGAATGATGGGAGTATATTTACAATTATGTTCTATTATGTATTATTCCCATACGGCTTAAAACATTAAATTTAGCATAATTGCACCACAAAAAATGTGATACCTTTTGCTAATATTTGGAGGGTAAATAATATGACTTGGCTTGATATATTGATTCAATTCATTATTCCTGCACTTGGTGCTGTTGTAACGTATTACATCGTGCCACTTTTAAAAGAGAAAAATCTGTACCGTTACGTAACTATAGGCGTTTATGCAGCAGAGCAAATGTTTGGTACTGGCGCTGGTGCCGAAAAGTTCGAGTATGTTAAGGCTTGGATTAAAGATAAATTCAAAGTATCTGATGATGACCTCAAAAATATCATCGAAGCTGTTGTACTTGAGATGAATGCAGCAATAAAACAATAAAAAGCAAGGGAGCCATGCGGTTCCCTTTTTTATTTTGTGGATTAGATTTATAATAGATGTAAATATTTATGCTAGCTGTGGAGGAATAATACAATGCCTATTAAATTTTGCTCATCAGTGTTATTAGCAAAAGGCATGCAAGTGTCACGTGAATTTTATGAGCAAAGCTTAAACTAAGTAGTGGAATCAGATTTTGGTGAGAATATTGAATTTGCTTCTGGGCTTGCGCTTTGGCAGATAGACTACGCATATAATGTAATGTCAAAAGATATTTCCAAGTGTATTTTTGGCAAAAATAGTAGTCATTTCGAGCTTTGCTTTGAAAGCGACGATTTAGATGGTACATACAATATGTTCAAAAATAAAAATGTTGAGTTTGTCCATGACATGATTGAGCAGCCATGGGGGCAAAAAGCTTTTAGAATATATGATCCGGATGATCACATAGTAGAGCTTGGTGAGCCAATGACTGCTGTGGTAAAAAGGTTATTGGATTGTGGGCTATCTAGAAGCGAAGTAGTAAATTGAACTTCTATGCCTATAGAAATAGTTCGAAATATAGCTGATGAAAAATAGACGATTACTAAACAAAAAAATGACGCCATGTGGCGTCATTTTTGATTTAATAAATATTAAGCAATTAATCTCCGGAAACAGTACCAGACAAATTTACTTTGAAGGTTTCTCCTGTTTTCATATAGATGTGGCCTGATGAATAAGAGTTGCCCTCAACAGTGATGTAAACTTTTTCTACTCCATAATATCCACCAAGTGTGTTTGTTATGCTTTGCAGTATCATACTTTCGTAACCTGAGCCTGCGTTCATCTCAGAAACAAGTTCTTTTGAGAAGTCAACATAAAGGATGCCGCTGCTATTTAAATAGAGGCTCTTTATTTTTGTATTTGTGCTAAGAACTTTTCCAACGCCTAAACCAGTAGGAACAGTTTTGTATGCAGTTTCCAGAATTGTTCTAGTTGTATCATTTGTTTTGAACGAAAATTGTTTACTTACGTAATAGATTTTATCGTCATTAATATTCGGATAATAGAATTTTATTGTCTGTGTAAGCTTTACATTACTTTCAATCTTGCTTAAAGTTGAAGAAATTTCTGTATCTCCAGATTTGAATACAGATTTCACTAGACCAACGTTTTGTGCATAGTAGTCTAAAGTTGTGCTATCTGCATATTCGGTTGTAACTTCTATAGCGTTAAATACACCTGCTGGAGTAGTTACGCTTACGGCAACGTTTGAGATATAACGTTTGGTACCATCTGAAAGTGTCCAAGTTGTTCCTTTAACTAGAGGTTCTTTTAATAGTACTTCACCAGTAGCAACTTTTGTAGTTGTGAAATTTTCTCTATAGTAACATTCAGCTTTATTAATTAGTACCTTTAATTCTCCATTGCTAATTTCCATTACCTTAGCCACTTCTGTGCCGCCATTATTCACTCTGAATTGAACACGCGTTGCTGTTGTGTAATCTGTATAAACTGTATAAGCTGCGTACTCATTACCACTACCTTCATAGGTATACTTTTTATTGCTATTAAAAGGATAGTAGGATGCAATGGTCTGAGATGAGCTAGTATTTGGCGTAGCAGTAGCTTGAGGGGTAGTAGCCGCCGGTGTGGCAGTTGCAGTAGCATTTGAAGCTGTAACGACCGGATTTGCTGAAACATTAGTACTTGATGTAGGCGTTGTACTTTGACAGCTACATAAAATAAGCGAACAGCATAAGCCGATTATTGTAAACAACTTTTTCATATTGATCCCTCCACTGTTAGATTTGTACTTATTATACCAATTTATACAATATTAATCTATAAAATCTATTTTAAGGTTTAATTAAACTTTGTTTCGAAAAACTACGGCAAATGAGCTTATTTGCTCGACTTTCTTAATAAAATGGAAATGTATTTATATGGAAATCAATTAAATTGCATAAAAATGATACTAGTAGGCTAGCTCATTTATGCAACTTTTATGCATAAAAATTACAGGCAAAGAAAAAATCATTGCCTGTATGTTCGAATGATTGTAAGTAAAGAAGAGTTATTTGTTTAGCATGTATAGCAATCTTAGTGCGTGCACGTTCTCATCTGTTCTTGCTAAATAATAAGCGGTTTTTAGTGCCTTGTTCTTATCGGATGTTGCAATGTATTGCTCGCCGTATTTTCTAAAGTCGCCACTTTCGTCAAGAATACGATCACGAAGTATTTCTTTATAAGAGCCAGTAAGTATTGGTGGTTTTACAACGGGATCGTAATTTTTACCCGTCATCTTCTTGTATATTTGCTTGAACATATCTGCATGCATTTGTTCGTTATCCGCAAATTCTAAAAGCAAAAGCCTGTCTTCGTTATCAGGAGCCATATTTGCAAGTTTTCTATATAGTGCAGCATCGCCTAATTCGGCGTTTATATATGTTTGCAGTCTTTCTGCAGTTGTCATATCCAAGATATTTTCCCCCTTCATAAACATTTTATATATTATATGAACATAGAGTAGCATCGGTGTAGAAACGCTGATTCAATGAAGCCTATAATAGTAAATACATAAAAAGCACCAAAAAATAGATACTGCATTAGCTTAGTATCCATTTTTTTATGCTTTTGAAAATGCTTTAGATTTATTTATCCTAGTACAGAAACTTGTACTAATTATTCGACTTGCTACCATTGGAAGAGAAGCCCGATTTTGAGCTATCGGACTTATTTCCACTATTGCTTGGAGAAGGTGTGTTACTGTCATTAGAGTTGATAGATTTATTGCTGCTACCAGGAGTAGTCGAGTTGCTATCGCTAGCGTTATCAGACTTATTGCTGCTACCAGGAGTAGCCGAATTACTGGCATTAGCGTTAGTAGATTTATTGCTGCTACCAGGAGTAGCCGAGTTGCTATCGTTAGCGTTATCAGACTTATTGTTGTTATTAATGCTATCATTAGCTTTAATAGCTTTCATTATGTCTTTGACTGGTTTATCGAGCCAATCTTTAATAACTATGCTATTTGGATCAGCAGAGCTATCCCTTAGTTTTTCGACTAAGTTTAGTTTGCCCGGTGTTACACCAAGCTCTTTTGCCTCAAGAACTCTTTCTCTAGCGACTGTAACTGTTTGGATCTGAGCTTTTATGCCAGCTTCGTTTAAGCAATCTTGAGCTCTTTCTTGTATTTTTAGTGCGAGTCTGTCTGCATCTCCGTCATTGCTACAAGAGGTAGCTATTACAATGCCGCCTTCTTCAGTAGTTGGGAAATAGCCTTCAGTGGCAATTTGGTTAATTGTGTCGTTAATAGCTTCGTCAATGCTCTCATTTTGAACATTTAGATTTTCAAGGATTGCTGCACCGTCATCATTCACTGCCGTGGTGCCGATTACTCTTTCAAATCTGTTTACTGAGTATTCTATGGAAGGATTTACGTCAAGGCTTACGTAGTAATATGGAGTAAAATATGCCCATGCTCCGATACTGAATAGTGCAAAAACTGCCGTTGCACTTGTAGCTATCGCAATGATCTTGCGTCTTGCGTTCTTTGCGCTCTTTTCTTTCATTTCAATCACCTGTCCAATTGCATAATTATTATTTGCGACCCTCGTTATGCAACCATCATCAGACAGAACAGCAGCATACGTGCCTTTTATTTCAACTATTACTGCTTTCATATTATAGCTCCTCTCTGATGAACCGCATATACTCAGCTAGGTAAGGATAATTTCCTGACATTATCTCTACTGCCGCTATTATATACTTTCGGTGGTGTTCTAAAATTTTTCGGGGTACCTTAGCATTTTTTTCGATTATTTTTATTGGAAGCATTTTTGAACTGCGCAATTGTTCAAAAATAATTGGCGTATTAAGGATGTAGACAACAGCTTTTGCACAAGCTGATTTTGTTTTAGAGGCCTTTGGCGAGCACTCTGTTAAATCAAAAAAGGAAAACCCATAAACAGAAAACTGGGCGTTTGCAGCCTCGATTTCATACTTTAGTGAGTTATCTTCACTGCCAGAGACTTTACTTATCACTTCTCTTTTTATTGCTGTATCATTTTCGTCTTCATCAGATTCGCTACCAAAGATGTGCGGATTAACTGGTGTCTCAACATTATGCCTTGATTCAATACGGATATAGTCAATAAGCCTTCTTTTTATCACAAGCTCAGCAAAGCTAAGAAAACTACCTTTTTCAAATGAATAATCAGAAACTGCTTGCGAAAAAGCAGAAAGAGAAACAGACCATTCATCAGTGCTTCTAGTAATATATTTTCCAGTCGCTTTTGAAGCTATTTTAATAATAAATGATTCGTATTCTTTAATAAGTTCATTAAGTTTATCTTTGTCTTTCGCTGCTAAAACGACTTTTTCGTCTATATCTCTCAATTTTTACCTCACAAAGTGTACCTAATTGTTAACATTATTATACAATACTTAAATAAATATTTGTAGTATTTTATATAATCGTGAAAATTTACCAATATATGGATAATTAAAAAAGCCCGCATTTCTGTGAGCTGTTTAGTATAAGGATAATAAAATTGTAACTCCAAATTTGTTTTTTGATAAATTTGCACTGATAATATGCCAAAATGGATGCTTGGTTTAATTTAATACATCTCTTTATATCCGAAAAAACGTGGTGAGATAAACTCTTATAGTATACATAGAATTTCCATGATAAAGCAAATATACGAACTATAGTATTAGCAATAGTATTTCCTAGCAATAAGTTCTATATTTCCAAATAGCCTCTTAGTTGTAACAATTTACTCTATTCTTTTTAGAACTACAGCCCATGAGGACAATTTTGCATCATTAACAAAAGCGAAACCTCTATTCTCATATGTATTATCATCAATTTTCTTTAGATATTCAAAGCCACTATAAATCCCATCTTTAGAGGAGTACTTAGAAAGGATTGAATCTTCAACAATCATGAAAGAACCTTTAAGCATTCCAAGCGCAGGATTGAACGACTGCCAGCTAGTCATATCTGCATTTTTGGCGAGGGGGACAATTTCATACCTGTTAAAGAACTCTATAGGAGGATCTATTAACAGTTTCATAGAGCCGTCGTTGATCCAAATATCATCAGAATGTGTTGTTGTAGTATAGGCTTGAACTTTTACAATACCAGTATTGTCATCAGAGTAAAAACCAGTTGCATTCCATTTACCTTCTTCAAGTAAATATGTATGCTCCATTAAAAACAACTCCTGCATAGTTTTTTTAATTTTACTTCATATCAACATGTAAAACAATGGAAACAGCTAAATTATATGGATTTTGTTTTAAATTTATTTGTGGAATACAGATAGTATACGCCTTCAGCGATAATTCCTGCTGCAGTACCAAAAGAATATATTACTGCAAAGCTTACTATGCTTACAATATCATTCCAACCATCAGCAACACTAAAAACGACTATGTAGAGCATGTAGAGTAGCCCTAATAGAGTAGAGCCAGAAGAGAAAGCAAAAAACAATTTTCCGCCCAAAAAGCCACCTATGCAAGCAACAAGAGTGCAGACAATAGCAATAATGGCTAGCCCAGCGACTAGAATCAGCGTGAAACTTCTATGAAGTAATAATTGAGAAAGCACAAGCAATGAAAAGGTTACAATCAGAAATATAATTGAAACTAGACCCCATGCTCGCGAATGTTTAGCCGGTATAAAACTTAAAGCTTTCATTTTTCTACCACCTTTTTATATAGTCTGCTTTAATAAGTTCTATTCTATTAATATTATTTTGATAATATAAAATTTTAATAGCCTCTTATTTCTATATATAAACACATTGTTTCCTGTTTGGGTATCTTTTTTATTAATGGGTTAATTAAAGAAGCACCACATCTGCTATGCTCGCATAGCCTATATTAAAATAGGGAGTAGAAAGGTATGGCTATGTACGAATAGGTTTGGCTCATATCTTAGCAGTGCTTCCCGTATTAATGCGCATAGCGCAGGGAGGTAAGATAATTGATACCTTTAAACAACAAAGCAGAAATAGTCAGCCAAAACATCACTAAGAAGTTTTCGAACGAAGCGGTTGTACTTATCACACTTGATATGTCTTATCCTGAAATAAAGCTTAAAGAAAATGAAGTTGCACAAAACAGGATAAACCGCCATTATCAACTTTTTGCAAAAGAATTTTACACATATGTATCAACAACACTGTTGAAAAATGCTCAGCAGGAATACGAGGATTCAATAAGTAACGATTTTCCGTTTAGACCGTATGATGCAGTGATGAAGTATACTGTCACTTTAAATGCAAGCTGTCATCTTAGCACATACTTTGATCGTTACGAGTACACCGGTGGAGCGCATGGCAATACACTCCGCACCTCTGATAACTGGGATCTTCAAACTGGGAAGTATATTGAGTTGAAAGACTTATTTAAACCAGGTGAAGACTACAAAAGCATAATTACCAAACAGATAATCATGCTTGCGGAGAAAGAGAATGCAGAAAATCCATATATTTATTTTGATAATTATAAAGAGCTCATAGTACAGTACTTCAACGAAAAGAGTTTTAATCTAAACCCCAAAACACTATCCGTTTATTATCAGCAATATGACATTGGGCCATATGCTAGCGGAATAATTGTTTTTGAGATGCCGTATGCAAGCTTAGGTATTAATAAACCACGTTGTTGTTAATAAAAAGCGAAGACAAAGAGTAACAGCTCTTTGTCTTTATTAATATGAATCATTCTATTGGTAAAGTAAACTTATAATGAGATCTTTTAAATCCTTGTACTTCATAAAAAATATGACTCTCACTTCTTGACATATTACAACATACTTCTAGTTGTAAACAGTCATTTTCTCTAGCAATATCTTTAGCCTTTTCAAACAACTTATGGCCTAAGCCAGTTCTTTGGTGCTGATTCGATACAACAAGCTCCTGTATTTCTGCGATGTTTGAAGCATGATGCAGAAGGCATTGAATATGAACGCTGATAAAACCAACAATTTTATCTTCGCGCTTGGCAACGATATAGTGAATATTTTTGTTCTGTAGATTACTTAAATATATCTGCTCAAATTGATTTTTATCAAACTGATAAGGTTCCAACTCACACATAAGTTTATAGATCTCTTCTAAATGCTCGGCTTTAGCTTCAAGAATTTCCATATACATTCCTTCCTTCATGTCGCATTATTTTTCATATTCTATTTAAATAAGATATTACCTGCAAATAGATTGCTAATCTGCATTATATTTTTGAAAAGATAATAGCAAAACACATTTTATTGCCAAAACATATCATCTTAATGTATGAATATAGTATTTTGTTTGAGAAGTGAGCTAAATATTTTACATAATAAAATGCAAGAAATGATGCTATAAGTGATACTGCTACCATAGACGTAGCTATACACAGATGAAAAGCCCTCTACAGCAAGAACTCAAGAAAACTAAAGAGGTTTTTGATGCCCTGCCACGTCAAGTATTTATAAGCAATGCAAAGCATTATCCAAAAACACAAGCAAATCTATAAAAACATATACTACATTAAACGCGTAAAGTATTTTGCGTAAGAAAGAGAGGTAGTATTATTTTGGGAAGACGCAAAAAAAGGCTTATAGAGAGTATGAGTACAAAGAAGAATGTTTTGCAAATAGCGAGGACACTATTAACGATAATTGCAACTGCGAAATAGACATATTGGATGACTGCCAATGTGACGACTGCCAAAGAGATGACTACCAATGCGACGACTGCCAATGTGACGACTGCCAATGTGGCGATTGCGATCAATGTGAATGCTTCATGTGTATTGAAGGACCGCCAGGAAGGGAAGGGCCGCCAGGACCACCAGGACCAAAAGGAGAGCAGGGGTTGCAGGGAGTGACAGGTCCACAAGGAGAGCTAGGACCATCAGGGCCAGAAGGACCAGCAGGACCACAAGGCTCGCAAGGCCCTCAAGGAGCAACAGGACCACAAGGAGTAACAGGTCCGCAAGGATTAGTGGGACCACAAGGTCCACAGGGCGCTACGGGAGCAGTAGGTCCAGCAGGACCACAAGGCGAGACTGGAGAAACAGGAGCAACAGGAGAGCCAGGTCCGCAAGGTCCACAAGGAGCAACAGGAGAGACAGGTCCACAAGGCCCGATAGGTGCAACAGGTCCACAAGGTCCACAAGGATTGCAAGGAGAAACAGGAGCAACTGGAGCAACAGGTCCGCAAGGGCTACAAGGTATACAAGGGGAGACTGGAGAAGCGGGTCCGCAAGGGATACAAGGAGAAACTGGAGCAACAGGAGCCACAGGACCACAAGGCCCAGCAGGTCCAGCAGGACCAGGGGTTTTTGAGTGGGGAGAAACATATGTAATATGGGCTGATTCTCATGCGGTAGGGCTTGGAACAGGCACGCCCTCTGATCCATTTAATTTTTTGCAGGCAGCAATTGCGGCAGCAGCTAACAGTCCTGAAGCAGTTGCATATGGAATGAGAGCACGTTTTATTATACTTATTGCGGCAAACTCATCGTTTGATGAAGATATTGTAATACCTGCTGCAAGACATATACAATTTATTGGATTGGGGCCATGGCAACTTGGCGATTCTTCGTTAGCTGATTTTGCCTCATCCGTTCCAAGAAATGTTACTATACTTACAAGTAGAACGGCAGAAAATGTTTATCTAACGCAAGGGCCTGCTTTTGTAGCACGTCCAGTTACAGTTTTTGGTACACTTGATAACGGAACATCTGCAAGCACAAATAGCAATTACACTGACGGCGCTATAATAAGCGGTGATGTCATTTTTCAAAACGTAGACTATGATATACCAGAGACAGATATTGAGTTTCAGCTACTAAACGCTAATGTAGTAGGAACTATCATGCAAGCTCCTTTTATGCCTCAGCAGGGTGAGCTAAATTGCTATTTTTATAATAGCAACATTGGTTCTATTTCGCATAATGATCTTAAAATCCAACGAATGGTTGATTGCAAAGTAGGAGATATGACTGTGGCCGGATATTCAAATATTACCAATACTTTTATTAGCGGTAATGTTAGTGTAACGGCAGCGCTCAGCGATGTACGCCCGACAGGTATTTTCAATAGTCAGTTTAACACGATAGCGTGGAATGGTCCGCTTGTAATTGACTCAGCTTCGAACTACTATTTTGTTAATAGTGGGTCAGTACTTTCTGGAGCAAAAACGGTTTTGTTTGATATTACGTGACATTGTTCTAGTTTTTTTAAAATACATCTATGAAAATTTTCGTGGATGTATTTTTTTGCAAATATTCTTTAATTAAATCAAATGATTCTGCATAGTTTTTTATCAATATAAAATATAATTAGCGAAACACAAGTAAATTTGCTGAAACATATACTGTAGTGTACGCGCATAATATTTTGCGTAAGATTGAGAGGTAAAATTATTTTGGATATATGTAGGAAAGGACAATATAAAAGTAAACAACACCAAAAGCCGTGTTTAAATAAATGTGAGAAAAAAGAAGAAAAATGTTATTGCTGGAAAGAAATAGAGTGCCCGAGAGAATGCTGCTGTGAGCACAAACCTGAGCCATGCTGTGACAAACACAAAAAAGAAGAGCATTGCTACTGTTGGAAAGAAATAAAATGCCCGAAAGAATGCTGCTGTGAACACAAGCCATGGCCATTAGGCGAAGATGGCTATGACCAGCAAGATGGCTATGATGAATACGACGGCTATGACAAGCATGATGGCTGCGACAAACACAAAAAAGAAGAAAAATGTTACTGCTGGAAAGAAATAAAATGCCCGAAAGAATGCTGCTGTGAACACAAGCCATGGCCATTAGGCGAAGATGGGTATGACCAGCAAGATGGCTATGATGAATACGACGGCTATGACAAGCATGACGGCTGCTACAAACACAAGAAAGAAAAAAAATGCACATGCTGGAAATTAATTGAATGCCCAAAGGAATGCCATTGTGAGCATAAACCAGAACCGTGCCATAAACCAGAACCGTGCTGTAAGCCAGAGCCGTGCTGCAAACCAGAGCCGTGCTGCAAACCAGAGCCGTGCTGCAAACCAGAACCGTGCTGTAAACCAGAACCATGCTGCAAACCAAAACAGTACTGTGTAGAAGAATGGAAAGGACACAAATGCTATGTCTTTTGTAAATGCGATAAAAAAGTGATCATCATACCTATATGTAATACAGGTATAGTAGTTGTTGTAGACAAATGTGGACGCTGTAAAGCTCGTAAAATTTGTAAAAAAGTTTGGTGCAAATTAGTTAAACATTACAACTGGTAAAATCTTTTATGGTCAATTATTCTTTTTAATAATAAAATAGCCTCCTTAGCAAAATGAAAGTAAAGCTGAGGAGGATTTGTTTTTGTAAAGCAATCGAAATACAAAAGAAACTGAAAAACATATTTTAATTAGAAATATTATAGGGAAACACAAGTGTTTTTGCTGAAACATATACTATAGTGTACGCGTATAATATTTTGCGTAGAATGTGAGGTAATACTATTTTGGATAGATTCAGGGATAGACGTTATGTTGAGTCTGAATATCAAAAAGGTTATTCAGATGGTTGGAAAGAACAGAATAAAAATGATTATTATGATGACGAAGAAAAGTTTTATTATGATCAAAAATATTACCAAGGTCCTAAGGGTCAAAAGTGTAAACAATGCCCACAATGGCCATGGGAAGAACACAAATGCGACTGCCACAAAGAGATAAATAAATGTTGTGAATGTGTAGTTTGCCCACAAGGACCTCCAGGACCTCAGGGTTATCCAGGACCTCCAGGACCTCAGGGTTATCCAGGGTTCCCAGGGCCACAAGGACCACAGGGTCCGCAAGGACCTCCAGGCCCAGCAGGAGGACCTCCAGGCCCAGCAGGCCCACAAGGTGCAACAGGTCCGGCAGGACCAATGGGACCACAAGGCGAAACAGGTCTAGCAGGTCCGACAGGCCCAGCAGGCCCTCAAGGTGAAACGGGCGCAACAGGCGCAACAGGTCCAATAGGTCCGGCAGGCCCAGCGGGTCCAACAGGAGCGACAGGCCCGGCAGGCCCGGCAGGTCCAGCAGGTCCAGTAGGCCCGGCAGGAGCAACAGGCGCAACAGGTGCAACGGGCGCAACAGGTCCAGAAGGTCCGGAAGGCCCACAAGGTCCAGCAGGTGGTTTGTCTGAATATGCATATATTTATAATGTTGATGGGCAGACAGTTGCTATAGAAGGAAATATATTATTCACTAGTAACGGAGTAATGACAACTGGAATTACCCATACAGTAGGAACAGATATAATAACCCTTGTTAATGCAGGGACGTATGCAATATGGTTTAATGTCACAGGTGTGGAGCCAAACCAATTTACTTTGTATCAAGGTATAAATCCAGTTGCAGGAAGCACCTATGGCTCAGGAGCTGGGACGCAAGCTAATCCAGGCATGGTAATAATCATAGCTTCTGCCGGAGATGTGTTAACTTTGAAAAATCATAGTAGTGCTGCGGCTGTTGGTCTGCAAACTTTAGCAGGTGGAACTCAGACAAACGCCAATGCTTCTATGTTGATTCAAAAAATAAACTAAATGTATTAGCCGTTAATTGTGAGCAAATAAGACTCAGATCTAAAAAAATTTACAGGTTTGAGTCTTATTATTTGATGTAAAAATTCGTCAGATTGGGTTACTTGCATATAAGTAGATCAAATTAATACTTATTATAGGGAAACACAAGTTATTTTGCTGAAACATATAATATTAGTGTACGCGTATAATAATATTTTGCGTAGAATGTGAGGTAATACTATTTTGGATAGATTCAAGGATAGACGTTATGTTGAGTCTGAATATCAAAAAGGCTATTCAGACGGATGGAAAGAACAAAATAAAAACGATTATTATGATGACGAAGAAACGCTTTATTATGATCAAAAATATTACCAAGGTACTAGAGGTCAACAGTGTAAACAATGTCCACAATGGCCAAGGGAAGAACACAAATGCTGTAATTGCATAAAATGTCTTCCAGGACCTCCGGGACCTCCGGGTTGTCCAGGACCTCCAGGACCTCCGGGTTATCCAGGGTTCCCAGGACCACAAGGACCACAGGGTCCGCAAGGACCGATTGGTCCAGCAGGTCCGACAGGCGCGACAGGCGCAACAGGCGCAACAGGCGCAACAGGCGCAACAGGTGCAACAGGCCCAGCAGGTCCAGCAGGTCCAGCAGGTCCGACAGGCGCAACAGGCCCAGTAGGTCCAGCAGGGCCGATAGGTCCGGAAGGCCCCGCAGGCCCAAGTTCTGATCTTTCTGGTCTACAGGTTCAATTGCAGGAAAGCAGTGGAGGCACCATAGCCACCGGCACAAACGTTTTGTTTGATACGGTAATCAACGCTCCATCAGCCAACATTTCTTACAATGCAGGTGTGGGTATGTTTTTCATAAACAATCCAGGTAATTATTATATTTCGTGGTGGGTTAACACAGATGGAGCTGAAGCAGAAACATCGGTTTCATTCGGCGTTAGGGTTGTCAGCGGTCCAACTATATTGTCTGCTTCGCCATCCTCTATTGTTACACTTCAACTCAACGGAAGTGCTTTGCTGACTGTAACAACTGTACCAACGGTCTTTAACTTATTTAACAACAGCGGTGCAACAGTCAATTACGGTACATCTGCTATTCAAGCAAATTTGACAATCATCGAAGTTTCTTAATCGTTTGCAGTTGAAACAAGCCGGCACATAGTTATCTATGTGCCGGTATTCATATTGATATGGATTAGAGATGTGCAAGCACAATGGATTACTGTTGCATATTATTGAAAAGTATTTCTATCAATACGTATTATAGGGAAACACAAGTTTTTTTGCTGAAACATATACTATAGTGTACGCGTATAATAATATTTTGCGTAGAATGTGAGGTAATACTATTTTGGATAGATTCAGAGATAGACACTATATTGAGTCTGAATATCAAAAAGGTTATTCAGATGGTTGGGAAGAAAACAGATGCTGTGAATATGTAGTTTGCCCACCAGGACCGCCAGGACCACCAGGACCTCCGGGTTATCCAGGAATCCCAGGTCCAGTGGGTCCGCAAGGCCCTACAGGTCCGCAAGGGCCTCCAGGAACACCGGGTGGACCACCAGGGCCAGCAGGCCCACAAGGCGCAACAGGCCCGGCAGGTCCAATGGGTCCACAGGGTGAAACAGGGCTAGCAGGTCCAACAGGTCCAGCAGGTCCAACAGGCGCAACAGGCCCAGCAGGCCCAGCAGGCCCAGTAGGTCCAACAGGCGCAACAGGCCCGGCAGGCCCAGTAGGCCCCGCAGGCCCGGCAGGTCCAGCAGGTCCAGCAGGCCCGATAGGTCCAGCAGGCCCGGCAGGTCCAGCAGGTCCAGCAGGTCCGACAGGTCCGGAAGGTCCGGCAGGCCCACAAGGCGAACCAGGTAATGGCGCAATTATTCCGTTTGCATCAGGAACGCCGATTGTGTTAACATCGCTTCTAGGAGGGCTTGTAGGTCTTCCAAGCTTTGTTGGGTTTGGCTCTAACGCACCAGGGTTAACTACATTTGGACCTGTAATCGATATTACAGGTACAGGTGATGGGGTGGGTATAAACTATGCCTTTTCGGTGCCAAGAGAAGGGATACTAACAGCTGTTACTGCATATTTCAGCGTTACTGCTGCGTTTGGTGTTGTTATAGGTGACTATACAATCCATGCCCAGTTATTTAGTTCAACAACTCCAAACAATAGTTTTAATGAGATTGCTGCAACAGATATAACTTTAACGCCAACTTTGCCAGGTTTAACAATTGCCTTAGGGGATATATGCACAGGATCTGTAACTGGATTAAACATCCCTGTTTCGCTTGGAGACCGCTTGTTATTAGTATTCTATGTAGTTCCGCCAGCATCAAGTGTAGCGGCTACAGTTTTTGGATATGCAAGCGCTGGTGTCGCAATCAGCTAGTATATTTGCTGTTTGTTTTAATACAGCTTTATTTTCTATTTAGTATATATATGACAAAAAGCCACCTGCAAATTGTTTTGCCTGTGGCTTCTTACTTATATAAGTTTGTATTTACTAAACATTTGAGTGTGGCTTTTATAAATCTTTTTTCTTATACACGCTATATGATATTAAATATGATATAGCAAAAACAGCAATGATGATAAATGGTGAAGCGTAAAGCAGTGTCATTAACTGGCTCTCTGTAGGCAATTTAAAACCAACATTGCCAAGAACAAAAACTATAGCAGCAGGTACTGCAAAGACAAGCAATATCATGATCCTGCTTTTTTCTACACCGAATTTGTATATGAGTGGGAGCAGGATGCTAACAAATATAATTGATATTGCAAAAAGTACATATGTGACAGCTAGTTGTTCAGTTATGCCAACGGGAGTTTTTATTGCTGAAAGTATAATTGATGATGCAAACGCTAATAGTGCACCCGCTATAGCAAGAATAACAGCTAATATGTATTTGCTAAGTACCATTTCCTTTCTAGTAACAGGCAACGATAAAGCATATTTATCCCATTTTGCAAGGTCGTCGTATGAAAATGATGTTATAGCCATCATTGTAAAAAGCAAAGAAATCATACCAACAATAAAGCTTGCGTTATCAAGCATAACTCCATACAGAACATAAAAAGCAAGTACTAAAAAAACAGATCTACTATATTTTCTTAAGTTTAAAAAGTCTTTTAATATTAATCCTTTCATTTCGTAATCCCCTTTATGTAAAACAGCATAATCTCCTCAAGACTTGTGCTATCTATAATATAGTTTTTATATTTCATTCTCATTTGCATTTTGTTTTTTACTAATACATCATAACCAAAATCGTTCTTTCTGTAGCCAATTATATCAGAGCTATCAATCTTAGAAAATTCATTTAGACCGCATTTAAGCAAGCCATAATTATAAATCAAATTATCTTTGCTTTCGCTAAAGATGATATTACCTTCGTGAATAAAAGTTATGTAGTCAGCTACTTTTTCAAGGTCGCTTGTGATATGTGAGGAAAGTAGAATTGAGTGCTCATCGTCCTGAATGAAATCAAGAAAAATATCTAATATTTCGCTTCTGACAATAGGATCCAAGCCGCTTGTTGCTTCGTCTAATATTAGAAGCTTTGGTTTATGTGCTAATGCAGTAGCAATCGCGAGCTTTGCTTTCATGCCTTTTGAGTAATCTTTTATTATTTTATTATCTGGCAGATTGAACTTATCTAAATAGCTGACAAATAGGTCATCATCCCAATTTGAGAAAACATTTTTCATTATCTTGGAGATGTCAGTAGGTCTTAAACTATCATGAAAGTAACTTTCGTCAAGCACAACGCCTATTTGCTCTTTTATCTCTTTTTCGTACTCAATATTATCCAGCCCAAATATTTTTATGTTGCCACTATCTCTTTTAATAAGATTAAGTATTAGCTTTATTGTTGTTGTTTTACCTGCTCCGTTTTCGCCGATAAAACCCATTATGCAACCTTTTGGCAAACTAAAGCTTATATTGTTAAGCTTGAATTTGTCGTATTGTTTTGATAGATTCTCTACCTGTAAATTTAAATCCACCATTAATCCTCCTTATATAGAACCGTTAATATTTCTAATAGCTCGTCAAATGAAATACCGCTGCTTTTGGCAACACTAACCGCATCTTGTAAATGCTCTTGTGCAATACGTAACTGATGTTCTTTAATAAACTCAATATTCTTGCTAGCGACAAAACTGCCTTTGCCTACGATAGTTTCAATGAAACCATCTCGCTCTAAGTCTTCATATGCATGCTTTGTGGTTATAACACTTATCCTTAGTTCTTTAGCGAGTAGACGCATAGAAGGAAGGGCATCGCCTTCCTGCATAACACCGTTCATGATCTGGTTTTTGATCTGAGTTGTTATCTGCTCGTAAATCGGTTTATCACTTGAATTACTTATTATTATATCCACGGCTATATCCTTTATTAAATATTGTATATATACTATATATACAATATAGTACCTTAATTATTACTTGTCAAGGCAAGAATTATAAAAAAATATATTCGTATATAAAAAAGCACGCTTAATAGCGTGCTTTTGATAAAAACAATATTTATTGCTTATTATAAACTTTGTTCGCGTAAAACTATTTCTTCTAGTATATTGGCAGCAGCTTCTAACATAATATTGCAGCCGATATCATCTCTTTTATATTTCTGCTTAAGGATTGCACAATTATCACTGCCTAGCTCATTTGTGAATTTTTGAAAGAACTCTATACTTAAATTTTTGACTCTGTCGCTTTCATGTCCTCTTTCTATTGTAAACATAATTGATAATACAGCTAGTGAGCCTGTGATAGCACCGCATACACTTTCAATGCCCATACCGCCACCAAAGGCTGCCATGGATTTCATGGTTTGCTTAGATAGATTTATTTGATATTCATCGTTTGCCGCATAAAGCATTGTTTCTGCGCAATTATAATCGTAAGACTTATCGTGGTATTTTAATACTTTATCATATAACAAATTAAGTCGCCTCCTAATTTAGTATTTTAGAAATATGAGGTCAGTAGTATTATTAAAACATTTTATTTACCAGTTTTATAGATTTTGCATCTAGATAACCGCCTGTAGTTACGTTCAATACGTAACTCGAAATATCGCTGTTAGGTTTGATTTTTTGTATCTGCGATAGAACGCTTAGTATATCCATTATAAGTAGTTTTCTCTGGGTGTCTTTGCGGACGGAAACATCGATATTCATAAGCTTATTTGTTATCATTGCAAATAGCTGATCTTTATATGTAAGCCAAACATTTATACTCTGAATTGTCTGCCTAGCGGTTATAAACTTTTCGTCATCGCAATGAGAAAGATAAGCTTCTGCAATATCATCAAATTTATTTTGCGTATCCCACTTAATATTCTCTGCAAGAAGCATAATGCCTATGCTTCGCTGGTAAGAGTTATCGCTTAAAAGCTTGCTGGCTAATGTATCCCAATAAGCATATACATCATTAAAAATCTTGCTTCTGTTTTGCAATGTAAGAAAAGCGGCATAGCGTAGCTTATCATCTTTTTCATTAAGCAGACCCATTAGCGTGTCAATATCATCTGCATTGACAACTTTAGCAAGTTCTTCAGTAGTGTCTTTACATGATAGCAGTTGATCAATAGTTATCAAATTAAAGCACCTCTCAAAATCATAGAATTATTATAATTGCTCAGTTTTCTCAAGATGTGTAATTTCAGTTTGGTTTTTTTCAATAGTCTTAAGAATCTTATTTTGATTTTTGATTAGCTCATCTATTTTATTATATAAATCTTCTATAATAAATTCAGTCTTTAGATTTACTTTGTAGTCATTTTCGCTCCGGCTTCTGTCTTTTTCTTCTTTTCTGTTTTGGCTCATCATTATAACTGGTGCCTGTATTGCTGCTATACATGATAAAACTAAATTTAGCAGAATAAATGGATAAGGATCAAAAGGGTTTAATAAGAAAAAGATGTTTGTACAAATCCAAGCAAAAAGAATAAGCATAAAAATTATTATAAACTTCCAGCTACCTGCAAACTGAGCTAGCTTATCTGCCGCAAGTTGTCCAAAAGTATTTACTTCGTTTTGCGGGTTCTTCGATACCTTTTGTTCCAAAAGTGTATGAATAATTTCTTCATCAAAAATGTCTTTTTCAACATCTTCTAATATGGTTCTTATTAGATCCAGCTTGTTTATGCTTTCCATAATGTTTTTCCCTTTCAGAAAAATCTTTATTTAAAATCATTATTGCCATGTTACTTAGAAAAATGGTAGCAATAAAAATCGTACCAATAAAATACGATTTACATATTGTAATAATAACACAAAATGTTTTATGGAGTGAATATTTATGGTGAGATTTAAAAAGAAGAATTCAGTACTAGGGAATTATACTAGTAACCAAATAAACCTTATGAACACTTTTCGTAAACTCTGGGAACAGCATATAATGTGGACCAGATCATTTATAATAAGTATAGCTTCAAATTTGGGCGATCTAACAATGGTTACAAACCGACTACTTCAAAACCCGAGCGATTTTGAAAATGTGTTAAGACCGTTTTACGGCAGAGAAAACGCAGCAAAATTCCAGTCGCTTTTTCAGGAACATCTGCTTATAGCGGCTAAACTAGTAAACGATGCTAAAGCAGGGAACACAGCAGAAGTAAAAGAAGACGAAATTAAATGGTATGAAAATGCAGATCAAATAGCGGCTTTTATGGCAAGCATAAACCCTTATTGGTCTGAGCAAGAATGGCGAGCTTTACTCTATGATCACCTGAAAATGACTGAAAATGAAGCCGTAGAAAGGCTAAATGGTCAGTATGAAGCAGATATATTGATATATGATAGTATCGAGGAGCAAGCACTTAAAATGGCAGATCTTATGTCAACGGGAATCATTAAACAATTTGGATATAAATAAACGCGATAAAACTGACAGGTAAAAGTGTCAGTTTTATTTTTGTGGCGTGTTAGTATTCTTATTATCTGCTTCTTGAGTTGGTGCTGTTTCATCTACACCAATTTCGTGGCAATCTTGTTCATATGGGAAGAAGTATTTGTTCACAATAGTAGCAACGACAATACCGATAGTTGTATCAATTATCCTAATAATAACGTATGTTTCTGTGTTTGAAATGTCTCTTCCAAAGTTAGTAACAACACCTAAAAAGACGATACAGCAGATGGCTATAGAGGTCTTTTGATTTAAAAAAGTACAGAAATACATAGCTGCGAGCATACACAAAGGAATGATAAACACATATGAAAAAGTATAGTAACTTGGGATATAAGGTACTATTTTTAATACAATAAAACCGAACGCCGCACCAATTATTGTACCAATAAAACGGTGGATGCCAGTCGAAATTGATTTTTGTGGAGTTTGCTGCATGCAAATTACTGCTGCAATCGTAGCATAAAATATAGTTTCGCGATGGAAGATAAGCTTAATTAGTAAGCAAACAAATACAGCGATTACTGTTTTTATTGTTCTTAAGCCGATAGTATATCTACATTTCATAGCTGTATCTCCTTTTTTTTCATAATTATGCCCTATTCGCACTTGGGGTACTATAGGTTATATTGGCAATGAAAAACAACAAATAAACCAATTTATATCGTTTGTAGCAAAAATTAAAATATTTTGGGTTACACGAATAAACATTATTTCCCTTAGTTATAATATACTTTACAATCTATTCTAAAAAAAGGGAAGAAAAATAATGCAAGAATTTAAAAGACTGCCTAATCATATAGGAATCATTCCTGACGGGAACAGAAGATGGGCGCAAAGCAATGGATTGAACAAAGAAGACGGCTATGATCATGGGATTATGCCAGGTTTTAAATTATTCAAAGAGTGTGCTCGCCTAGGCATAAAGGAACTTACTTTCTATGGATTTACCCAAGACAACACAAAGAGGCCTTCTGCTCAGACGCACGCTTTTCAAAAAGCATGTGTGGATTCAGTTTTGCAATTGGCCGAACATGATGCAAACCTATTAATAGTAGGCAATACAGATTCACCATTGTTCCCAGAAGAACTATTGCCATACACAAAAAGAGTATCGTTTGGTAAAGGGCAAATAAAAGTAAATTTTCTAGTAAATTATGGCTGGAACTGGGATCTAGAAAACAGCATTCATGGCAAAAGATTTAAAGGCAAAGACAGCTTTAGCAAAGGAATAGCTTCTGCGGATATCTCAAGGATTGATCTAATAATAAGATGGGGTGGACGAAGACGTTTAAGTGGATTTTTGCCGGTGCAGTCCATTTACGCTGATTTTTATGTAATAGAGGACATGTGGCCTAGTTTTAAAATAGAGCACTTATACGAAGCTCTTGACTGGTACCAACAGCAAGACGTAACACTTGGTGGCTAAATATAGATAGATAATTAAAAAAGTCGATTGTAATACAATCGACTTTTTGTTTCTTTTAGTTTATTTAAACATATTGCTATAAACGTTGCCCCAAAGCTCAAATGAATTATGTTCGTTGCCTGGGAAAGCGAACGCGGACACACCCCATGTTTTAACGGTTTGCGTTTCATTATCGACTAATACCCAAAAATAATAGCCATTTCTTTTATACTCATAATGCGTATAATTTTTAGTGATATCATCAGAGTAATATGAACATGGTGATACATTATTTGTTTTTCCGTATAGCTCTTCTATTTTTTCTTTTTTATCGCCATTTTTTAAACCTAGAGCTGTTTCTATGTTTTTTGAATTTACATATATGATTTGAAGGTTCTCTCCAAATTGAAAATACAGATATTTTGTAAAGAGCATAGCTACATCGGTAACTGTTAGATCTTTTTCGCCATCTAAATAAGCTATACTACCTTTTTTCAGAAGCTGTTCAACCTCAGTTTTTGGCATGTTTAATGAAAAAGAAACGCTTTTGCCATTGGCATTGTTCATAATAATAGTACCGACTCTATTGTCAGCTAAAGATGCAGACGGCGTTTGCGTAGTGATTGGATTTGCTGTTTCTGAGCCTTTAGTGGTTGCTTGCGGTGATTGTGAGGCCGCTGTGATGTTACCGTTATTACATCCTGTAAACATACAAAGACAAAGAAGTAATAATGCAGCGGATCTAAATGTTTTCATAATACCTCCTTATTTGAGCTAAAAATAGCCAATAAATATTTTAACACTGACACCAGAAATTTACAAATATTAAACCATATCAACTGCTATGCTAAAAAATATTAAAAGCAACTCAAAAGTATCTACTAGAATGGTCGACATAGCAATCTAGCAATGTTATGTTAATATGACATACATTAGATAGAGATGATTAAAGAGCAAGAGAAATTCGTATCTGTTGAGGCAATAAAACTTTGTATGCTATAATAGATTTGATAAAAAACAGTAGGATTATTTGGGTAGAGCACATCCGTTTGAGCTGTTAACAGTGCAGACATAAACCAAGTTTTAGCTGATATAGATAATGCAATTTGATACGTTATTTAGGAAGTGAAGTATGAACAAAGTATTTGAGCTGACAAAAGGCAAAAATAAAATAATGGTTAGCGAAGGTGGCGGGATGGTTAGCGGAACTTTCGATATTGAAGGCGAGCTAGTGTCGCCGTTTTACTGCCATCCTTGGAACGAGGATGAGGCAGACGAAGGAATATTAAAATGGTTGCAAGGTGACTTTGTATGTGTTCCGTTCGGGATTCATCCCCGGCAAAAGATTGACGGGTATGAGGCAGAAGTAAAGTGCAAGCAACCAGCACATGGATTATCTTCAAACACGAAATGGAATGTAAAATGCTTAAATGATCATATAGAAATGAATATAAAATATAATAGCTGTGAAATTGATAAGATTCAGCGCAAGGTCATGTTTTTGCAGGGATGTAACGGTATAGAATTTAATAACACCATTTATGCAAACATTGATACCTTCATGCCTGTTGCAATCCATCCAGTGTTCAGATTGAACGAGAAAAGAGGGTCTATGAAATTAATAGTTCCAGAATGCGAAACCATTGCAACATACCCTATTAAACTAGATAAATCATCCAGAGTAAAGCCCAATATATTTACCAACGATCTGTCAAAAGTACCGCTTGAAGACGGAGAAGAAGTCGATTTAACATCTTTGCCATTAGCAGATGACGTGGAAGAGATTGTAATGCTTTGTGGGCTAAAAGACAACCGTATCATTTTGGAAAACCATGAAGAGAATTATCGGGTGATCGTTGAAGTTGACCTCGCTTGCTTTTCGAACTGTGTGTTATGGTTTAGCAATAGAGGAAGAACTTTTACACCGTGGAATGGTAGAAATTTGTGTCTTGGGATTGAGCCATCAACAGCTGCTTTCGATTTCGGATCGGACATCAGTTGCGCAGACAACTTGCTGAAAAAGAAAGGGTTTAAAACAGCAATGAAAATCTGTGCGGATAGCGCTTTTAAAATAGACTATAAGATATTTGTTGAGAGATTGAATAAGTAAGGAGATTGCGATCATGAAAAGAAGCGAAGTTAATAATGCCATAAAGTGGGCAAAAAAATTGCTAGAGGATCAAAATATCAAGTTGCCAAAATTTGCGTATTGGAAAAGTCAGGATTGGATTGATAATAAAGACAAACTAGAGATGATTAGAAAAACAATGCTGGGCTGGGACGTTACAGATTACGGTATGAATGATTATAAAAACTTGGGTGGAGTACTTTTTACAATAAGAAATGGCAATCAAAATGACAGCAGTATAGGTGTTCCATATGCTGAAAAATATATTCTGCTAGAGGAAGGACAAAGCCTGCCAGTGCATTTTCATTATTCCAAAACTGAGGACATTATCAATCGCGCAGGCGGTATATTGGCACTTCAGCTTTATAACGCAAACAAGGACGAGAGTATTGATACTAAAAGCGATGTAGTCGTATATATGGATGGCATCAAACATATCGTGCAAGCTGGCGAAGTTGTTAAAGTTGAAGTAGGGCAGAGCATTACACTTACTCCGTATATGTATCACAAGTTTTGGGCGTTGGAAGGCAAAGGTGACTTGGTTGTTGGAGAAGTATCATCTGTAAACGATGATAACGTAGACAACAGATTTAACCCTATAATGCCGAGATTTGGAGAGATCGAAGAGGACGAAGAAGCAGATATGCCTCTTTGTAATGAATATGAAAAACTGTTTCAATAGGATCATGTACTCAAAGTAAGTTGCAAAATTATTAAAAACATTGAAAAAGAATATGATAAACAAAAAGGAAACTGTTTATACAGTTTCCTTTTTTAGTTGCTTTTCAGTGCTTTTATTCTATCACTTTATAAAGAAGCGCATTATCTATCGCTGACTGCAAGAATTCGTTTCCTAACCCAGGGAGTTCAGGAATTTCAAAATAACCATTTATAGGTTGTAGATTGTACTTAGTAAGGTTTAGGCTAGTATCCATGCGGTTGCATACATGATGTTCGTGAATTGTGAAATTAGGGATAGCAGCCTCGACATGAAGAGCTGCATTCGTTGCAAGCGGGCTACCTGCTACGTGCACCTGAACACCAACATCAAAAGCATAAGCCATATCGGCTACTTTTTTGACTTCGGAGATACCGCCACCGTTTCCAATATCAGGCTGTGCCAGCTGGATAAGGTTCTGCTTGAAATATGCTGCATACTGCCAACGACTAAACAAACGCTCGCCGTTTGCTATTGGTACGCGACAGTATTTAGCTATGTATTCGCTGGATTGTACAGTCGGCGTGTTAGGCTCTTCAAATGCCATTATGCCATACTTCTCGGCAAGACGCCCTAGTTGGACTGCGCCTATAGCATCCGGAGTAGAGTGATTTTCCATGATTATGTCTACTTCATCACCAATGGCTTCGCGCACTGCTTTGATTCTTGCTTCTACCATTTTAAGATTCTTTGGAGTTATAAACCCAGTTTGTTGGAGGAAGTTTAATGGCTTGCCTTGTTCATCTCTGTCAAAGAAGTCGATCTTTATGGCATCAAAGCCCTCATTAACAGCTAGCATAGCATTGTCGGCATAGTCTTGAGGAGTTATTGCCCATACTTGCTCAGATACGCCGACTTGACCCCAACCAAATTGTAGTTGGCTTGCATAGGTTCTTAGTTTATCGCGTACTTTTCCGCCCAAAAGCTGATAGCAAGGCACATTCAGATACTTTCCTTTAATATCCCACAAAGCTACATCTATAGCAGCAATGCCAGAAAAAACAACTGGTCCGCCGTTTTGACCCCAGAATGTAGATTTATACATCTTGTTCCAGATAAGCTCAATTTGCATCGGGTCCATGCCAATTACCATTTTGGCTAGTTCGCATACCATGCCGTAAGCTGCATCGCCACCGACGCCATAAGCCATGCCCGCTTCTCCGTCACCATATAGACCTGCATCAGTATGGATACGACAACCTATCGGGCTGTTCATTTCGCTATGTGCTGTTGGTAAACGGAACACTTCCACTTTAGTAATTTTCATTTTCAAACGCTTCCTTTCAAAATTTAAATTTATAGTTTTTATGCCGCTTATCTTGTGTCGTATGTTAGTTGGTTTTTATAGTTTATTTAAAACGTTAACTCTATCTTGAATCGATTGCTCATGCTCTTCATCCGTCATTGAAGGATCTACTAAGTCGCTATATTTGCTGCATGGCAGTTTACTGCAAGATCCGCAATGATCATACTCATTCTCATTAACGCAACAAGCGTAGATAGGGCACGTTTCAATGCCTACATGTTTTGTCCAATACGGTTTGCCTGAAGATGCTGGACAGCCTGCACATTCATTTGGGAAAGAGTCACAGTCTGAGCATACCGTTCCACAACAACTAATTATTTCCATCTTATATTCCTTCTTTCTCTATAGAGTAAGACGTTTAAGTTCATTACAGCTCTTTTTTAAAATACACTAATTCTATACCGCCATATGGCTCTTTGCCGGTAACTTCAAAACCCATTTTTTCATAGAACTTTAGTGTGCTTTCTCTCATTATTGAAGTGTTAAGTATAATCGTTTTAAATCCTGCAGCTTTGATTTTATCTTCTAAGAAAAAAATAAGTTGTGTACCTAATCCATTTCCACGTAAATTTTTCTTTATCCTAATCCTTTTAAGCTCTACGGTAGTAGGATCTTTAATAAGATAAGCACATGTGCCAATTATTTGATCATCGCCATCTAATAACACATAGAATTCGCCATTTTCATAATAATTACTAATATCATATAGATCATTCCTTGAGTATACATCTTTAATTAGCGGATAAAAATCCTCAAGCGCTTCTATATCAAGCTCAATAATTGGTTCTATTGGATGATCATTGTATTTTTCGTATCTCATTTGTTACTTACTCTTTTCTGTTAAATAAAGGGCTACTTAATGCACTGAAATAAAACTAAGTAGCCGCTAGATGTTTATTTAATTAATTTAATTTTTGGCTAAATAACCATTCTCTCATTTCTTCGTTAGCGTACGCTGGTACCCATGAATAGTGCGCCATTGGATAGAAATATGAGCCAGCTGGATATTCTGTATATTTTAGATCGCCACCTGATGCTATGAGCGCATTCACGGTTTCTCTTATTTTATCAACACTAACACGCGGATCTTCCTCCGCTGTAAAAACCCATATCGGCTTTTTTACCAACTTAGAAACAAGCGTAGTACCTCCATAGGCGCAAACAGGAACAACTGCGGCAAATAGATTAGGATGCAAAATATTAAGCATCCAGGAACCAAACCCACCCATGGATAAACCTGTACAGTACAAGCGATTATTATCTATATTGTATTGTGAAATTGTCTGTTGAACCAGATTATAAACTGCACCAAGTTCATCAGTTGGCTCATCATAACCTTCTGGCAAATGTATCGTCCAGCGCTTTTCTGCAGGGCATTGAGGCGCAAGTACAAAGCAAGGATGTTTTGTTTGCTCGCTTTCTTTTGCCCAAATTGTAGCTCCTTGATTAGCTGTAAGAACAGATAAACAGTCATTGCCACGCTCGCCTAAACCATGCATGAAAAGTACTAGCGGGTAAGATTTATTCGAGTCATAATTATCAGGAACGAACAAATTATATGCAAGCGTTACATCTGTTTTTGGATCTGTGTACGTTAACTTTTGAAACTTATCGGTAGTAGGTTTTATGTCTTCTCTAACAACCAATAAAAGATATGACATTGATGAGTTCGTTTTGGATGTTACTACTATCTCAAAGACATTATTACCAACTTCTAAACTATAATTATTAGCAACACCAGATTCCACAGGAGAATTGTTAACAGTTATACTACTATCAACACTAGAGGAAACTGCAGGAGCTATGGATATATTATCAATATCGCTTTGCACGTATACAAGATAATTGGTATTAAGCGGCGTGAAATCCGGCTTTATTGGTGATATGCCTCCAATAGTAGTTTGTAGATCAAGGCTTTCTAATGTTAGGTCCTTACAATCGGCATCACAACAGCTTGAACAGCCGTCGCATGGACTTAATAGCTTTTCTGGCAAGTTTCTCACAACAATACCTCCTATAATAATGGCTTTTGTATTCTAATATTAATATGTTTATTAAATACCAATTATACTTTTAAGCAATTTGAATTGCAGCGACTAATTTATCAACATCGTCTTTATTAGTTGCCCAGCTCGTGCAAAAACGTACGGCGCTAGTACTTTCATTAATTCTTTGAATATATGCATACTCAAAATCTTTTTCGAGTTCTTTTAGAACTTCATCTGGAATAATTGGGAACTGCTGATTTGTAGTTGATGGAGTAAGGAATCCATATCCTTTTGCGATACAGGCGTCTTTAATGAGCATAGCCATTTTATTTTCATGACTTGCCATTTCGTAGAATAGGCCATCTTCAAAAAGAGCTAAGTATTGAACGCCAAGCAGTCTGCCTTTAGCAAGTAAACCGCCTTTTTGTTTCATCAAATAACGGAAATCTTCGTTTAATCTGTTGTTGCAAATTACCAGCGCTTCGCCAAAGAGAATGCCGTTCTTTGTGCCACCGATGTAGAATGCATCGCATAGCTGCGCAATATCATGCAAACTCAAATCGTTATTTTCTGCGCAAAGAGCACTGCCTAAACGTGCACCATCAATATATAGAATAAGATCGTTTTTCCAGCATGTTTCGCTAATTGCGGTGAGCTCAGCTTTAGTATAAATTGAGCCTAGTTCAGTGGATTGGGATATATACACAAGCTTAGGTTGTACCATATGCTCGCAAGTTGCATCATTAAAATGATCGTTATACGCTGTTTGTATTTGCTCAGCAGTTAGCTTACCATCAGGGCTAGCAATAGCGAGCACTTTATGGCCTGTGGCCTCTATAGCACCGCTTTCATGCACATTAACATGTCCTGTGCTCGCAGAGATAACGCCTTGATGAGGACGTAGCGCTGCAGAAACAACAGTTAAGTTTGTCTGTGTGCCACCTACAAGAAAATGTACATCTATATCTTGTCTTTTACACTCATCTTTAATCAATTGAGCGGCTTTTTCGCAGTATTCATCCTCGCCATAACCAGGTGTTTGCTCTAAATTGGTTTCTATTAGTTTCTTTAGTACTCTTGGATGCGCACCTTCGCTATAATCACAATTAAAACGAATCATTTTGTCATCTTCTTTCTTTAACTTCTTTATAATTAAACTATTTAATAGGATGTAAGCATATTTAAATATACTTGCTTGCTTCACGAACACTTAGTGGTGAAAGTTTATGCGAATTAATAAAATTACTGACCCATTCTTTATTTGTTTTTGAGTACTCACGAAGGGCCCAGCCGATAGCCTTATTTACAAAAAATTCTTTTGAGTCCAAATTACATTCAATAACCGTACTAAGCAACTCAGTATCTGTTTTATCCTTATACTGCAATTGAAAATCAATAGCTATGCGTTTAAGCCAAATGTTATCGCTATTTGCAAAGCACAGGATTGTGCTTTTTAGTTCTGGAAACCTTAAAACCATGTCTGCTACTACAGTATCTATACTATCTACGCTATCCCACCAAGAATTAGTTGTGATAAGCTTTTCGATTCTCGAAATATCATCGGCCGTAAGTAGCTTTTTTACAGCTAGCAGGTAGTCTATTGCAAGATAATGAAATTCACGCTCTGGCTTGTCGTAGCACAAAAAAACAAAAACCCAGTCTATAGCTGTATCTTTCTTTTTACTATTCAGAAAGTCTTTGCTTAGTTCAGCACGTTTTGGCTTTGGTAGACCCAAAAACGGGAAGTTGTTTTTCATATATGCGGACATTTTAATTGCATTATCCGTATCATATGCACTATAGAACGTATTAATAATATCTATTGGCATCAAAGCACCTCAATCTACTAGCTTTAATGAAAAGATTTACTCCTTAATTGAATACATTGCAGCTGTTTTGGCATGGATAAGTGTTGTGTCAAACAGAGGTGTCTTTGTGTCGTTTTGGTTAATGAGTAAACCGATTTCAGTACAGCCAAGAATGACTCCTTGAGCACCTTGCTCTACTAATTTATCCATTATTTCTAGGAATCTGTTTTTTGTTTCTTCCTTGATTATTCCTAAACCTAGCTCAGTATAGAGAGCATTGTTTATATATGCTCTATCTTCTGCGTCTGGTATCATAACGTCGAGCCCTTTATCTATCAATATCTTTTTATAAAAATCCTGCTCCATTGTGTATTTAGTTCCAAGCAAAGCAATTCTATTTATTTTGTTATCTAAAATCTCATCACAAGTGACTTTTGCTATATGGATAAGTGGAATTGAAATATTGCTTTGGATTTGATCAGCAACTTTATGCATTGTGTTAGCACAAATAACAATTAAATCTGCACCAGCTTTCTCTAGTTTCTGAGCTGCTTCTGACAAAATATCTCCACTTTTTTCCCACTGACCGCTAGACTGGCACTTTTCTATTTCATCAAAATCTACACTGAAAATAATGCACTTTGCAGAGTGAAATCCGCCAAGCTCTTTCATAATTGTCTCGTTTATTACCTGATAATATGTTACTGTGCTTTCCCAGCTCATTCCGCCAAGCAATCCTATTGTTTTCATACATAATCCCCTTTATATTATACAAAATTTCTCGGTATTCTCATTTTACAACAATTCTGCTAAAAAACAAAACATTGTTGAATGTTCAACCTAAAAATTTATAGAAACGTAATGTTTGACAAGTTAAATAAATGGGACTATCATTTTTAATAGTGATGTATTTTGAAAAAAATTGCCGTTTTTCAGAGATTACGTGTATTTGTAAAAAAAATAATGTTGATATTAGAAAGGTTAACAAATTTATATGAGAGTACTCGCACTTGGAGAAGTTTTATGGGATGTATATGAAGATAGAAGCATAATTGGTGGTGCGCCATTTAATTTTAGTGCGCATATTGCCAAGTTAGGTGCAGATAGTTATTTCCTTTCCTCAGTTGGAAAAGATAATCTTTACGCTAAAACAATAGAGAGTGTCAAACATTTTGGGATTATAGATGAAATGATATCTGTAAGTGATGAATTTCCTACAGGAACATGCATGGTTACTTGCGATGAAAATGGTCAGCCTTCTTATAATATAACTGAGAATTCAGCATTTGATAACATTACCATAGATAGCGCAACTATAGATAAAATAAATTCACTCAAATTTAATGCTTTTTACTTTGGCACACTTTCTCAGCGTAGCAAAGAAACGAGCAATTCGCTTCTTAAAATATTGAGTGAGTGTCAGTTTGACGAAATTATTTGCGATTTAAACCTAAGACCAAACTGCTATAATACGGAATCAATTGAAAACTGCTTGAAATATAGCACAATTTTAAAAATAAATCGTGAGGAATATCGCGCATTAATTGAGTGTGGATTTTGCTGTATAAATAAAGCTGATTTTAATGAAGAAGCCGATTTTTATAAGTCATATTGCTCAGATATCGCTCAAAAATATAATATTAACATTATCATAATAACGCTGGATAAAGAAGGCGCGGTTGTGTACGTGAAAAACGATGATGATCTGTATATATCCGAAAAACCAAAAAACAAAGCAATTTCTACAGTAGGAGCCGGAGATGGTTTCTCTGCCTGCTTTTTATATAACTATCTCTGCGAAAGCAAATTTAATGACTGCATCGAACGTGCAATACTATTGAGCGACTTTATAGTCACACGCTACGAAGCGATACCAGAATATACAGAAGAGTTACATAGTAAGATTAAATAGAACAAGGTTTAAAACATAAAAAAGCTACCAGAGTAGTAATTACTATGGGAGCTTTTTATTGCTGTTTTAGATTTATTTTTATAAGTAATATTTGCCAACTATGCGGTTTGTTGCACGTCCGCCAAATAGAACACTGCCATTATGCGTGTTTAACCTTACAATATTAAATTCAATATTACAACCGCCTTGCTCAATTGAAACATTGTCGCCGTCCCACATGCTGTTTTTCAGCATATAGTAACCAAAAGCGCTATTTCCTGAGCCTGTGGCTGTATCCTCAAGGTAACCAAATTTAGGCGCAAAAACGCGAGTATGTGCAATGTTGTTTTTAACTGCTACTTCTTTGGAAAAGCACAATATAATGTCAATTCCATTTTTATAACAGAACATTTTCAGGCTTTGTTCGTCTGGGAAAATGTTGATTTCGTCTTTCAGCTCTTTTATTGGAACGATTAAGGTGGCAAGGCCTGCGTTAATAAAATCTATTGGGTAGTCTGCCCATATTTTAGAACAATCTATCCCTAAATTTTCTGCAATTATTTGAGGTGTTAGCTCTGTTTTTAGGTATTTCGGCTCTGGTGCAGTTATAAACACGGCATCTCTTTGTGGAATATTATTATAAACAGTTAGAGTTCCTTTTTTGTTAGTATGAATTAGTATTTCTTTTTTTTCTAGCAAACCGGGAGTGCTTTTAACAACGTCGTACATGCAGGCGATCGTTCCATGTCCACAAAAATCTACTTCGCACTCGGAGGAATAGTAAGTGAGATCAAAATCAGAATTATTTGGTTTGCAATATACTACTTCCGAAACAAATCCTTTATGTTGTTTGGCAATACTTTGCATTTCATCTTCTGACAGCATTTGATTGTCAGTCAAATAAATACAAGCGGCAGGATTACCTAAAGATTTGCCAGAAGTGAACGCATCAATCTTTTTATAATTATATTCTTTCATTTAGATTCTCCTATTTTACTATTTCATATATTTGCTTAGCTGCTTGGCTAGCTGTAATATCACTCACATCAACTTTATTTGTATCCATTTTGTTATACAGCTCAATTCTTTCTACGCTTCTGCCAATAACATCTGCTTCTCTAATGCCGATTTTTACATCGCGATTTAATCTTTCTTTTAGCGCAGCCTCAGAGCAAACAAGAGAAATTTTGTGCAACTGAAAAGAATAATCTTTCAGAGGTTCCAATATTTGCGCAAATATATCCTCTTTGTGAATAACCCAGCAGAAAATTATATACTCAAAGTTAGAGTTATTTAGAAAAGATTTTAATAGATGAGTTATGTTACTCGTTACCATTGCTTTGTTTTCGTCCGTAACAATAAATGGGTTCATGTCCCAGCACCAGTCACCATCTAAATATACGCTTGGTTTTAAAATCTTATGCAGTTCACTGCTAACTGTACTTTTACCTACGCCCATAGTTCCATTAATAATTATTAGCTTTTTCATAGTTACACGCTCTATCGTTCAAATTGATTAATATTTCTTGCCAAACTCTGCCCTAGCATCTTTGGTAACTGAAGATATAAACTCAGTTTTGCTTTGAGTATAAGCTTCTCTATCATGCTCAAACTTTTCTTTTAGTTCAAGCTTATGTTTGCCGTATTCCTCGGCGATTTCAGGGTGCAAAAGTAGATAATCTCTAAAATAAAGTTCGTCCCAGTCGCCACTGTATCTAACATGGAGATGATACGCTTGCCCTACAAATCCATCTGGTGTATAGCCTTTCATAAACATCATATGAGGTGCAGGATTATTAGGCTGAGGTGAATATTGGTAGCCTGCCGCTTTTAAATCCATAATGAGTTTTTCAGTATCAGTTTCATCCTTTATCTCAAGCAGGATATCTATTGTTGGTTTAGCGTATAGGTTTGGGACAGAGGTGCTTCCGTAATGGTTTATTCTAACGATATTGCTTGAACCTATAGCGTTTTCAATATTTAGCTTTTCGGATAGATATAAGCTCTTCCATGAAGGATCGTACTTGCATATTATGATAGGGAATAACTTTCCTAATTCCTCAAAACTCATATCGCCTAAATTTTTTGTCATTACGTACACTCCTGTTATATTAGAGTTAATTAGTTTTCAATAGCATCTGAAGGTTGCCATTTTGAATATAGTTTATGTTATCTTTTATTTTATCGTAAGACCAATTCCACCATTGCAAATTTTGAAGTTTATCGATAACATCATCAGCAAAGCGCATTTTAATTATTTTCGCAGGGACACCGCCGACAATAGCATATGGTGGCACATCTTTTGTGACAACAGCTCTTGTTCCAATAATGGCTCCATTACCAATGTGTACTCCAGGCATAATGACCGCTTCGTAGCCTATCCAAACATCGTTTCCTATCACAATATCACCTTTGTTATCCCACGCTGTAGTAACATCTTTCCAGTCGAGATCCCATTCTTCAACGAAAATAGGGAAGGGATAGGTGGATAGTGATTCTAGCGAATGGTTGGCACTTGTCATGATAAACTTGGCGCCACAAGCGATTGAGCAGAACTTACCAATAATCAGTTTATCGTTATTGATTGGGTAATGGTATAGGACATTATTTTTTTCAAAAGCTGTAGGGTCTTTGGCAAAATCGTTGTACATGGTGTAATCGCCTACAATGATATTAGGGCTATTAATTACATTCTTTAGATAGATTGTTTCGAAATAGCTGCTTCTTGGATATATTTTTTTATTAACTGGAATAGCCATGTTTATTTCCTCTCTTTATAAGTAATTTAACCAATTGCCATTCCAGTTAATACAATGCATCTTTTCATTCTATCACTCCTAAAACTCTGTATATATAAATTCACACTATTGATGTAATCGATGTTGTGAATTTAATAAAATAAGCAATGCCGATGTTTAAACGGAAATTATAAAATCGTTTATTTAAAATATTTATCAAGCCAGTTAACAGTGTCTTCTGTCATATTGATCGTTATATAATGATTCAATCTTGAGATCTCAACAAATTTCAGATCTTCGTTTGATTCTCCGTAGATAGGTAGTATCTGATTATAAAAATACTTTTGGCTTTCTATAGGTACTACGGTATCGGGAGTGCCATGGATAAGAAGCATAGGTCTTAAATTTAGTTTGTCTTTATGTAATATTGGGTCATATTTTCTGATTAAGCTCAGGTCTTCTTTTTTAGGTGGCATCCCCAAAACATTGCCAAAAACTTCTTCAGCTTTCTCCCATGCGCAAGAGCCGTTTAGATTAACTAAGCATTTAATAAATGTATTATGCGCAAAAACACCTGCTGCGCTAAATCCACCAAGTGATTCGCCAATAACTGCTAGTTTATTAATATCCGCATTGCACGTTTTTACCACAGAATCTATTAGATCCTTTGACTCAACAACAGTCTGAGTTATTATTGGCCAAAAATTTGTGATCTGCACGTTAACGTCAGCATAGTTAAGAATACCTCTTTCTCCATGATGAAGTAAATCAGGCAAAATAACTTGGTAGCCATATTGCGAAATAGTAGAAGCAAAAAACTGTAGATATTCTTTGTAAGAAGACCAGCCATGATATAAAATCACTGTTGCAGCAATTTCGTTGTTATTTGGCTTAACCCAAAGACAGGGAATGCCTGCCAACTCAATTTCAGATACTATTGTATTATTCTGTGATGCCATAATAATTCTCCTTAATTATCATAAGTATTTAAAGACATATTCTAAATTTTTGACCAACTCATCGTATATTCCATAACGCCAGAATCTTCGTTTGGCTGCTCTGATATTATTGTAAAGCCATTGTTTTTATAAAAACGGACAGCTTGTTCGTTTTCTGAGTATACGCATAGTTCAAGCTGGGCATATAGAGCCTTGCAATGATCCAAGAGATTTTTGCCTATGCCTTGACCTTGATGTTTTTTTAGGACAAACAGCGCACCAATGAATGAATCATCAATTACACTAATAAAAGCTTTGATCATGCCGTCTTCTTCATAGACATAAGTTTTTGAGATGGGGAGGTATTCGTTTTTAACAATGTCATAGTTATTTTGCCAATACTGCTCTTTTATAAAACTATGAGCTGTGATTGTAGTTTCTAGCCAAATGCTCATAACATCATTAATTCTGGAACCATCAAATTCTGTTATCATTCTTTATCCAATCTTAGTTTTCCATCAAATGGAATATTTCTTATGTTAATAATACTATCATAAATATCATTTATCAACGCTTTATGTAGGTATCTGTTGATATTTGAGCAAATAAAAAAGCAGATAGTTTTTTGTGCTTTCTGCTTTTTATTATTCTAGCTGTTTTACGCTTGAATACATTCTTATATAGTTTCGCTTTTAAACTCAATAACCTTTGCAGGACATTTTTCTATAGCTTCATTTACAGTTTGAAGCTCATTTGCATTAATATCTTGTGAGATTATTGTAGCTTTCTTATTTGCCATTTTAAAATGATTTGGAGATATTTTGCTACACAGACCACAACCTATACAATATTCTTTATTTATGGAGATGACGTTTGCACTTGAAAGATGTTCAGTTTCTTCAATTGGTAATTCATTTCTTTTTACTATCTTGGAGGTGATATACGCCATAGCAAAGATTGAAATGGTTGTTAGCACCCATCTGATTATCATAAACTCAGACCCTAAAAATTTAACTTCGTTTAGAAGCATAGGAACTTTTATGACTGCCCATGCACTAAGTATTATTACTATGTTAGAAATACTTGCACCTTTTTTTAGTAGCATTTTACAGACAGGAAAGGCAGCGTATATTGGTCCAGCTGAAAAACTTCCGAGAAGGAAAGAGAAAATTGCGCCTTTAACGCCAGAGCCTTTACCTAAATATTTTTCTATAGTGCTTTTTGGAACCCACGCAGTTATAAGCGAGGTCAAAAGCAATATTACGGGCATAATAGTAATCATTTCTTTTACATAGTACAAGCTGTTATTAAAAGATAGAAAGGCTTTATCTGGCATGAAAATTGCTAAGGTTAAGTAAGTTAGAATGACAAAAGCCAGTAGCTTGTAATTTTTGATTCTTTCTTTAACTATACCCATGTCATCACCCCCATTATTAAAGCGATTAGAATGGCAAACACAAAGCTTAAGGAGTTTCTAACAACCGTGAATTTTGTGCCAAATTCTTTTTTCTCAAGAGGAAAAGTTACTACACCGACCATTGTTAATGTTGTAATGAAAGCAACAACGGGGATGATACTAGCGCCTGAATTGACTAGCGAGCCAGCAAGAGGAAAAGCGACAAAGGCTGGGATCAAAGTTATGCTTCCAACTAGGGCACAAACAACGGTGGAGATAACTGCATTGGATTGACCCATAAATTGCTTTATTGTTTCTGGAGGAATAAATGTGAGGATTATCCCTATCAGAAAAAGTATTGCAATTATTTCTCCAGCCATGCCTTTTATCATTCCGCCGGACATTTTAACGGCATTTATTGTTTTTGGTTTATCTTTTATTATAGAAAAGATAAACCAAATTACTGTGATCACCCAGAAAACAAGCGTAATTATATCCATATCAGTTACCACCATAATTCTTTGGGTTGGGAGCTTTAACAACTAAAAATTCAAGGATGTGGTGTGATTTGTTGGTGATATTCATCCTAGCGCCATATGGAATATTTATTATATTTCCGGCAGAGTATTCTGCTTGCTCCTGCAAATCTAATTTGATTGTTAATAAGCCTTTAAGTATCACTAGGTATACATTCGAATTTGCATTGTGCTCAGGAAGTTTTTCTTCGGGTTTAAGTACAATATGATTTATAGCTAAATTCGGATCATCTAATATTTTTTCAATAATGGTATCTTCGGTAATCTTAAATGAGTAAATATTTTCTAACATATTAGTTATTCCTTTCATGATATTGATAATTGCAGTATAATCTAAAATATAAAAAAAATTAGTAACCACAGTTACTAATTTGAAGAAAGGACAAGAAGGATATAAAGAATTATTTAAAGTTGCTTGAGACAACTCATTTGTTTGGATGTTTTGGTGCAAGTGAAATAGATGATCTATTTGCAAATGATCAATATAAGATAAAAAGATACACAAAAAACTCAGTTGTTTATCTTCAAAATGAAAGATGTAAGAGTCTTGATATTATATTAGAGGGCGAAGTTTTTGTTCAAAAGATAGATGCAGAAGGTAACACATTAACGATTTATAATTTTGTTAGTGGTGATGTTATTGGAGAAAACCTGCTTTTTTCTAATAGAAACAATTATCCAATGACGATTATTGCTAAATATAATTCTACGATACTACATGTTAAAAAAGAGTTGATACTTAGATTATGCCAAGAGAATATTGAGTTTTTAAATAATTTTCTACAGTCGATATCTGATAAAACACTGATACTAACAGACAGAATAAACGCACTAACACTTAAAAGTATAAGGCAAAGCATTGCAGAATTTTTGATACAAGAATATAACTTACAAAAAAATCTTAAGATAAAATTAAGCATGACTAAAAAAGAGCTTGCAGAAAAAATGGGTATACAAAGACCGTCACTCTCAAGAGAATTAAACAAAATGAGAAGAGACGGACTAATAACTTTTGATTCAAAATATATAACCATAAATAATATAGAACAATTAAGTAAAATTCACGTAGAGTCGTTGTAGTCTTATTTTAGATTAATTAGCTCGTTATAAAACTGCTTACTAATAACGCCTTCACTAACGCTAGTAACACTGCCTGTCATATAGACCATCATATCATCATCAATAAATATATCTATTTTACCGCCCGGCATATGCACTGCAATTTGTCTTTCAACTAAGCCTAGCCTATAAGCGACGCTGGCGGCTGCACTGCTACTGCTCCCAGAAGCTAAGGTATAGCCTGCGCCTCTTTCCCAGATCTCAATTTTAATATTATTACGGTCTATGACCTCTAGCAATTGCATGTTGATTCTATTTGGGAAAAGAGAATGATTCTCTACAATAGGTCCAAGCGAGTGTGCTAAATCAGCAGATATTTTTCGCATAGGGATTACGCAATGAGGATTGCCTATAGAAACGCAGGTAGCTTTGTATGTTTGCCCGCCAAAGTCAATTTCTTCGTTTATAACTTCGCGGTCAGCTCCTGCCACTGGGATTTTTGTGCTATCAAAAGTTACTTTACCCATTGCGACGCGGATGAGATTACCTTCGCTATCAAGCTTTTCTACCTTTACAGTGCCGCCCAATGTATCAAGCTTAAACGTATCAGTCATTACAAGATTTTTATCTATAAGGTAACGAGAAAAAATGCGTATTCCGTTGCCGCTTTTTTCTGCTTCGCTACCATCAGGATTGAATATTCTAAGAGCTGTTCTGCCGTTTTGATTTATTGGTCCCCATAAAATGCCGTCAGAACCAATGCCAAAATTTCTGTGACAGATACGCTCGATAATTTTCGGCGTCATTTCTAAAGGACACTCAGCTGGGTTTATCACGATATAATCATTGCCAAGAGCATGATACTTATAATATTTGATCATTTTAATTACCTCATTATTAGATATAGAATATGAATTCATTTTTATCCATGGCGCTACTTTAATAAATTGATTGCCAAAGCAAATCTTATTTATCCTTTAGATTATATTGGTATTTTAATTTCAGTATTCTATAGACGCTTTCATCGATGCGCTTTTCGGTTATCTGCCCATTTTGATATGCAGATTTCAAAGCATTTACAACAACTATAGAATTTTGAGAATCTTGAGCAACAAGAACAATATCACAGCCAGCATTTATCGCTTTGACTGCGGCATCGGCAAGGGTATAGTTTTCAGTTATTGCGCCCATCGTAATATCGTCAGTAATGACAACGCCATTATAACCTAATTGCTTTCTTAAAATGTTTGTTACAACTTTATAAGAAAGAGAAGAGGGTAGTGTATCGACTTTACTAAGCAAAATATGTGCTACCATAATCATAGGTACATTATTTTCGATGGCGCTAATAAACGGTTTGAATTCGAAACTAGTAAGTTCAGCTACAGTCTTAGTGACAACAGGTAGTCCGATGTGTGAATCGACCTCCGTATCACCATGCCCAGGAAAATGCTTTGCAGTAGGAATAATATTTTTGCTATTTAAGCCTTTCATTACCTGTATGCCAAATTTAGAAACTTTATCCGCTGTTGTTCCAAAAGCTCTGTCGCCAATGACTGTATTTTTGGGGTTAGAGTAAATGTCTAGCACCGGAGCAAAATCGAGGTTAAATCCTAGCTGTTTTAAGGCTATAGCTATCTTAACGCCAGCATTAAATGCATATGTAGAGTCGTTTTTATCGCCAATGGCTTTTGCACTTAAAAATGTGCCCATAGAGGAGGGAAGCCTGTTAATTCTTCCGCCTTCTTGGTCGACAGAAACGAACAGAGGTATTTTGTTTTTCGTATTGCTTGCCTTGAGTGAGCTGATGTCTTTTGTTGCTTGGGTAGCACTTAAGATATTCTTTTGAAAAAGGATAACACCACCAAGTTTATATTTTTTTATGATAGGTAGTATTTCATCTATATCGTTGTAGCCACCCATTACGAGTTGCCCAATTTTTTCATCAATAGTCATGCTATCAACCATCACTTGGATATTATCGACCACAGGCGTAGGGATGGGAGTAGCGATTGCAGATGGAGTAGCAACCAGAGAGGGACTAATACTTGGCGTTATGCTTGCTGAAATTATTGGCGACAAAACAGAAGTGCTAATGCTGGCAGTATTAAAAAAATTACCATTTGAAAGCACAATCGTAATTACCGCAACAGTTGCAAGTAGTATTGTTGCTAATAATAAAGGTTTAAGCTTTTTTGTTTTTTGTTTCGCCATAAAATATGATCCTTTCTGGATATATCATTAGAAGGATAAAAGGTAAGAGCAATACAAATATCGATTAACAAAATGTTTGCCAAAAAATTTTTACCCCAAAACGCAATTCAAGTAGCATCGGTCTATATAAAACGAAATTTTGTTAAACTAAATAACTTAATGCTGACTAAAAAAATCTTGCAAAAGTGCTAGAGAAGAGGGATCTTCAAGGTTCAAACTTTTTAGGTCAAAACTCAATTCTATTTTTTTGAGATTGCCTTTGATTGTTTCAAGCCGTTCTTGAAGTGCTTTTTTATCAGCTATTTCGTTAGAAGCTGCTTTTTGATTAATATACAAAGTGCATAGATCAAATTCTAATGCATAGGTTTTATCGCTAAGTTCATTAAGCCCGACTTCTTTTAAAAACTCTGCACGTTCTTCAAAAGAATCTAAAGCATCAAGGTTCTGCTTAAGACTAGAGCTAGAGCCCATAATACTATCTTCTCTCTGCCAATAATAAAGCAGCTCGGCTGTAGTCATAACGATTTTTTTTGCTTTGTAGAGTAGTTTATATGTAGTAAATTCGTCCTCATGGATTCTTCCAACGGGAAAGCGTATATCTTTAAACAGACATGTTCTATATAGCTTGCAAGCTGCTATAACCATCTGAACATAAAATTCATCAGCAAATTGTTCAAGTGCTTCAATATTTGAAAACTCATGAATCTCATTTTTTGATGAGTTTGCTTTAGTTTCTTCGGATGAGATCCTAATGAAATTACATACTGAGATATCTGAGTTTGTTTCTTCTAAAAGCCCATATAATATCTCGACATATTTTTCGCCAATCCAATCGTCGCTATCCAAAAACGAGAGATATTGTCCTTGTGCAATATCTATACCACTATTTCGAGCATCTGAAAGGCCACCATTTATTTTATGGATAACTTTAATGCGACTATCAATTTCAGCGTACTCATCACAAATTTCGCCACATCTATCTGGAGAGCCATCGTCGACAAGAATTATTTCTAAATTAGTGTATGTTTGATTTAGAACTGAATCAATGCACCGATGCAGATAGGGTTCTACTTTATAAATAGGGACAATTATTGTAACTAGTTCATTCACTTTCATTCTTTAGAAAAACCTCCCGCTTCTGCATTTTTAATGTGTTACTTATATTAAGTATATCATTTTTTAGCTATTTTTTCAGACAAACTGCATGCTATTACTATTAGTAGATCGTTTTAGTAATGCTTTTTATTATTTGCTAAATATTAATATAAAACGGCAGCATTAAAAATTATTAAATGCTACCGCTCATTATAGTTATTATTAAGGATTTTTCTTTAATCCTCTAATGCAGAATTAAACCAACTTACATAATCAAAATCGTCGTAATATTTTTCAGCACTGTTTTCATTTTTAAAAAGATAAACATCGCCTATGTGTCCTAGATCCTCGAACCCTTTAATATAAAATGCTGATTTAAATTGAGGATATTCTTTATTTGTGAAAATAACTTTATGTTTCAGAGGCAACTCATCAAACTCTTTTATATTTTCTAGTGTGCAGCCGTCACGGTCGGACATCATAACAAAGAGATTGTCTAAATTAATCCTCTTTGTACGATCATTCCATTTTTGTGTTGCTTCCGCTTCGTCTTTATAGTGCATAAAATATATTTTAATGTCATCAAGAAGCCCAATAGGGTATAAAATACCTTCTTCTTTAATGAAGGTCAGTTTGCTTTTCATATAGTGTTCAAGATTTTTGACGTATTTGATAAAGTCATCAGGATACAAAAACAAATTTACAGTTGGTGCATTGAACCTTAGACCTAGGTCGTGGGAGATAAAAGCGCCTGTGCAATTGCTTGCTATTATGGAATAATCCTTGTTTTTGAGTCTCTCGATATTTTTGGCGTTGTATTCCTGCCTCGCTAGTTTTTGGTTGTTGCTAATTTCTTGCATTTTCACTCTCCTGTTTTTTATTTGGTATATAGTTTAAAACGCCTATGCGCTTAAGTTGATTATATTTCCAGGAAAACTCTTTATTGCTACTTTTAATTGTTTATAGCGGTAATCAACAATTGCGAGTTATTATCAGAAGCTTTTATTTCATTGATCCAAACGTTATATGATCCTTCGCCAAACATTATCCCTTTGGAGTTTGCAAATAGATATTTGGTATACGTATTAACCATTGCTTTTTTAAAATCCGAATTTACGATTGAGCTATAATTCTCAACGAACGCTTCTTTGTTTTCAATCTTTTTTACTTTTCCATTGATTTTAACATTGATAGGGTACGATATTAATTCGGAAAGCTGCTGCTTATTATCATTTTTAATATAACTTTGAACATTACTTACAAAGGTTTCAACGTCCTGGTCATTTTTTGTGGACAGGGCTATATTATACCGTTTCCCATATTCTGTGCCTGGAAGGATACTTGCTAAAGATAGAGTGAATGGGTAGCTTGTATTACCATTTGCACTAGTCCATGTTCCCTCAATTTTATCAACGCTTTCCATTGTTCCTTTAAAGATAGCTACATTTTTACCGGTCTCATCGTATTCATACAGAACGATATCGTTTTCTCCAGCTTTTCCTTCGATTTTAATTTCTTTTCTTTGGCTGTCATAAAAATATGATCCAACGATGTTGCCTTCAGACGTATAGAAGCTCATTACTATTTTAATGTTGTCTTTTATTGTTCCTTGATAATTATAATATCCTTGTTGAAATTGGCTTTGAGAAGTATCAATATTATCAAGCAAGCCTTGAGTTGCAGAGATGTTTTGAGTATTTAATGTTGGTGAGCTAGTGCTTGGAACATTTGGTGTTGCAGTAGTGGCAGTGTTATTAGAACAGCCTGTTAATATAAGAGTAAATGCGATTATAGTCCCTATAAGTTTTTTCATTTTATACTCCTTCATTCATGCAATTCCAGAGGAAGACCATCTGGATCGAAGAAAAATGTAAGTTTTTTATTAGTAAATGTATCTATTCTAATTGGTTCAGTTTTGATGCCTTTTTCGTTAAGCTCTTTTATTACGTCTTCTATGCAATCAACCTTAAAAGCCAGATGCCTTAGTCCACGTGCCTCGGGGTGCGACGGTCTTGATGGGCTGTTTTTCACACAAAAAATCTCAAGCTCACTATCTCCAAATTTCAAATCCAGTTTAATATCGTCAGTTTCGGATCTGTAATTTTCTCTGACAACCGAAAAGCCCAATAAATCGGTATAGAAATGTTTTGCCTTTTCATAATCGGAAGCGATTATTGCAACATGGTGCATAACACTTAAGTTCATATCGGTTTTCCTTTCATAATAAGTTAACTATAACACAAACAGCGCCTTGCGTTTATATTCTATCTAACTTTGGCCGTAATAAAAATAGGCATACATATAACTTTCTCCATATTCTATAATTTTATAATAACATTTTTATTTAGAACTATCTGCTATTATTTAAAATCAATTAAACCAAACAGATGAGTTATTTTTGCTTTGGCGCATTGCAACTCAAGCAATCTTCTCTATGAATGCTAAGAATACTGCCGCAATTTTTGCAAGTCCATTTCTCTAATTCATTCTCTAAAAACTCACTCATCCCTAAGGCTTTAATATTTTCAAGATTTTCTATTAAGCTAGTATAGTACTTTGTTCTGTATCGCTTATCTAATTGCTTCATTCTAGTACAAGGGAAATTATCGCATTCGTAGCAAAGCTTTGTACTGTTTTCTTCAATAGTTTTACAATTCTTAATTACACAGGTTAAACAATGATTAGCTTTTTTGCCATCAGTGCTATTGCAACCATCGCATTTATTCTTTTGACGAAGATGCGCAATACAAACCCCACAATTAATTCCGCATGGAGCAATGAAGGATGCTTCAAATGGAGATCGATTTTTCATGACTAAAACCCCCGATTATATAAATCTAACAAATGATTATACTGCCAATCTCGTTCCTCTTTGACATCGCCACCCTCATAACCTACAGCCTTTGCAGCATAAGTAGCTGCATGAGGTGCGTGAGTGGGCACATGAGCAGCAGCTAAAGCTTGGCCAGTGGAACGTGCCGCAGCGCAAGCAGTAAAATTACTTGCTACTTCTCTGGCAGCGGCATGGGTAGGAAATGCAAGCTTTCGAGCTTCCCACATCGGAAGTTCACCGCGTACCCAAGCGCGACCTGCCTCGATAGCTAATCTAGGCCTACTATCTTGCGGGTAGCTAGCTTCAAAGTAGGGCAGAACTCTCTCGGCACAATCAAGCACTCACGTCGCAAGCAGCTTATGCTCACACTTAAGCGTAAGCGCATTAATTTCTTCACTCAAATAATTAATTTCGAGATTAACTTTTTTCATCAGTCTTGGTTTCTTCTTCCTGCATCTGTAGAAATACTTTATACTGCAAATCTTTGAGAACTGAAACTGTATCTTCTAAAGAGTAGTTATACGCTTTCATCATATCTTTTATCATTTTAGAGAATATCCTATGATATTCATCGCAATCAACAGCTTTTGGATATTCACTTAGAACAGGGTAGAGCTTAGTCCAATCTATGACATAGCTATTTTCGCTCTTCATAGTTATTTCAGTAGTTTTGGGTTGATCATTTTTTAATAAATAATCGCAACTAACATTCAGAGTTTCAGCTAGTCTGACTAATTTTGCTGTTTCAGGCAAAGCCGAATCGGTCTCCCATTTGGAGATAGTTTGCCTTGTAACGCCCATAAGCTGAGCCAATTGATCTTGCGTTAAGTTGACGTCTTTTCTAGACTTAGTTATTTTCTCGCCTGTTTTCATAGTTCTTTTTCCTTTCGGTTTATGGCTTAATTGTACCATTAGCCATTTAAAAAATGAACCAACCAAGCGTTTCTAAATGCAACCAGTAGTTGCTTTTGCTGGCTTATATCCCTTCTAAATCAAATGGGGGAGTATACTCTTCCTTAGCGCTGCTGCGCTCTTGTATAAAGCCGTTTGTGAGCCCAAGCTTTATTGCTTCCTTCACTACTGAATCATATTCCAAAGTAGTAATTCTACGAGCGAGTTCTTTATGCTTGAAGCTTTTATAAGTAGGGGTATACTGGCTCATTAAACTTAGTAGGAACTTGTCTTTTGGTAAATTGTCGTTTATCCAATTCAAGAGTTCAAAGGAATCTTTTCTTGCACCAGGGAGCACTAAATGTCTTATAATTACTCCCTTTTGCATTATTCCGTCTTCATCATAAGTAATGCCATTAGTCTGCGCTATCATTTCTTTTATGGCGGCCGACGCTACTTCAAAATAATCCTGTGCGATTGAATAGTTAAGCGACAATTCGCTACAATAATACTTTAAATCTGGCAGAAAGATATCAACGTAATCTCTTAACGCTTGGATGGTTTCCACACGTTCATATCCGCCAGAGTTATAAACAACTGGAATATGTAATTTTGGTTTTACTAGATCAAGAGCCTTTATAACCTGTATCAAATACTGGGTAGCTGTTACCAAATTAATGTTATGAGCACCTTTTTCCTGCAATTCCAAAAATATTTCGGACAAGCGCTCAACGGATATTTCTTTTCCAAAACCTTCGCTACTAATTTGGTAATTCTGGCAATAACAACACTGCAAAGTGCATCCACTGAAAAATACAGTACCGCTGCCATTGCTTCCGCTTAGGCAAGGTTCTTCCCAAAAATGAAGTGCTGCCCGTGCTACTTTTAGCTCGTCACTACACTTGCAAAAGCCTAATTGTTCTGTTCGGTTAACATTGCATTCTCTAGGGCACAGATTGCATGGATTAGTAGATAGCATGGGGGGTAGATCTCCTTAATAGTAAAGCTAGACGCTTATACTAGTTATTCTTTAATATATGAGCAACAATAGTCAGCCACTTGATTAGCGGAAACATTGAAAACGCTGTTTGCAGGCACCTCGAAACTTTGCCCAGCTTCATACGTTATCCACGCTTCGCTACCTGGAAACAAAACGTTTAAGGTTCCTGTCAATACTTCCATAATTTCTTTATCTCCTGTTCCAAACTCATATTGGCCAGGCAGGATAATACCTAATGTTTTTTTTGTGCCGTCATTAAATAAAATGGTACGACTGGTAACTTTCCCTTCAAAATATATATTTGCTTTCTTTATAGCGGTAACATTTTCAAACTTATCCATTCTTATTTCTCCATTCATTTTTATTATTTTATTGATTTATTAACATTGTGTTTTTGGGGGAATAGAGTGCACGGAAGAGGTCTACTTGCTTAATAATTTATTCTAAAACTTGGCAGGTAAATTTAATTTAATTCGCTGGACAAGTCAGCTTTTTGCCGTATAGCACTTCCACAATTCCTTGTGCCGCACCAAGACTCATTCGATCCATTGATTCTTGCGTATGAGATGCATTATGAGCGGAAACGGTTACATTATCCAACTTGAATAAAGGATTTTCTTTAGTAGCAGGCTCTTCTGTAAAAACATCCAATCCAGCACCAGCAATAGTGCCTGATTTTAAAGCTTCATATAGTGCATCCTCGTCTACTTCTGCTCCACGTGAAGTATTTATAAGATATGCTGTTGGTTTCATCATCTGAAGTCTTTCTTTATTTACTAAATTTATAGTCTTTTTTGTTAATGGAGAATGGAGAGATAGAAAATCTGAGTTAATAAAGAGTTCATCTATGTTGTAGCATTCATGTACGTAATTTGGCAGATCACCTTTGCCTGGATGATGCCTAAGTACAAGTACGTTCATATCAAAACCAAGAGCGGCCTTTTTTGCAACGAGCTGCCCTATTCTACCAAAGCCTATGATGCCAAGCGTTTTACCAGAAAGATCCACAGTTTTAATCTTATCGCGCAGTTCCCATTCGCCAGTTCTTGCTGAGTTGTCCATTTTTACGATTTTTTTAGCACAGGCCAGCAATAGTGCTAGAGTATGCTCTGCCACTGATTCAGCATTTGCTTCAGGAGTGTAGCATACTTTTACATTAAATTTTGCTGCGGCATCTAAATCGATATTGTCACAACTAACACCGTGCTTTCCGATAACTTTAAGGTTTTTACCACATTTAAATATTTCTTCAGGATAATTAGCTGTACGTGCCAAAATTGCATCGCAATCCGTGACGTTTTTACAGATGTTCTCTACTGAATAATCATCCAGTATCCGTATTTCACAATCGTTTTGTTGCAAATACTTTTTCCCGATTTCGGTTATATCTTGTGGTATCAATACACGAAATTTCATATTAGTCACTCCTGTAATTATTGCGATTTATAGATAAGTTATCTGTTTAAGGAATGGTAGGGGCATGTCCTTATATGATCGTCGACCAATCCGATGGATTGCATGAATGAGTAGATTATCACTGGACCCACAAATTTAAAGCCTCTTTTTTTAAAGTCTTTACTTATTTGTTCAGAAAGAACGGTTTGTGCAGGGATCTGATCGGATTCCCAGTGGTTTATGATCGGACTAAAGTCCACATAACGCCATAAATAATCCGAAAAGCTCCCGAATTCCTCTTGTATTTTAATGACTGCTAAGGCATTGCTTCTTACGGATTTAATTTTGGCTGGATTTTTTATAACATTATATTGCTCTTTGATGCTATCCAATTCTTCATCAGTTAACTTCAGACAATAAGAAATATCAAAATCATGAAAAGCATTTCTATAAGCTTCTCTTTTAGAAAGTATGGTATTCCAAGACAAGCCAGCTTGGGCACCTTCTAGCGTAAGCATTTCAAATATATAGGCATCATCATGACTAGGCACGCACCACTCTTTGTCATGATATTGCTGCATCATTGGATTTTTTTTAGACCATGAACAAGCACTCATAATAGTCTCCTTTAGTCATTATTTAATTATTGCAATTATACCACGTTCGCTTGATGACAGGCATATTAAAGATAAATATATTTTACCGGTTTAGTGTGATTAAGCCATCTAAATGCAGGGAAACAGAATACAAGAGTGTTGTACAAAAACAGAAATAAAGGCGTCAAGCTTTTAGCTCAACGCCTTGAAGTGGCTTATAATTTTTGTGATGGTGAATATGTTAATATTAACTTTTAGCCAATCGAATATAACGCAGCTTTTGTAGCATGAATAAAGGTTGTATCAAATAATGGGATATCAGTATCTTCTTGTTTAACTAACAATCCGATTTCCGTGCAGCCTAGTATAACGCCTTCGGCTCCTTGCTCAACTAAAGAATTCATGATGCGTAAAAACTCTTTTTTAGATTGATCAGAGATAACCCCCAAGCACAACTCGTCATAAATTACTGAGTTTACAAATTCAATATCGCTTTTGTTTGGGATCAATACTTCGATATTGTTCTCAGTTATTATAGATTTATAGAAATCTTGCGTCATAGTATATTTTGTTCCTAGCAATGCAACTTTACTTATGCCTTTATTCTTTAATTCTTGCGTTGTTGCCTCTGCGATATGTAAAATTGGTATTGATATTTTTTCTTGAATTTGTGGCGCTACTTTGTGCATTGTGTTTGTACATATGACAATAAAATCTGCACCTGCTTTTTCGAGGCTGTAAGCAGCTTCAGCTAAAATCGCTGCACTTTTATCCCATTCGCCATTTGCTTGGCAATGCTCTATTTCTTGAAAATCAACACTGTATAGCACACATTTTGCTGAATGAAAACCGCCCAACTGCTCTTTTACAACTTCATTCGCAATTTGATAATATGTTACAGTGCTTTCCCAACTCATGCCACCGATAAGACCAATTGTTTTCATTAGTCAAACCTCCGATTATATTAATATGATTCTTAAAAGAATAGTTGTTTTGGCAAATGCTATATACATCTATTCTAATATCGAAATTATATCTTCAACGAATTCTATAGTCTTTACTTCAATAAGCTTTTTTAGTTCGTCAAGATTATCAAAATCCGGCTGATTTACAATTGATAATGCGATGATTGAATCTACTCCGGGTTGAATCTGCGAAAGAGTGTATTCACCAATATCTTTATGGCCCAACAACTCAATATATTCAGCTTGAGTTTGCCGATTATTTCCTGCAAGCCATAACTCGAAGCTGCATTCCTCATGCAGAAATACAATTGCGATCTTCAGCTTTTTGTTTTTTAGAGATAGCGGAGTAAAGGCAAAGTAAGTCATATCCATGTAACCAAAATATAAGGCACTCGAAGTATAGTCTGAATTGTTATGTTCTAGATAAGCCTTTAAATCAGACATAAAGGTCATAATTCCTCTATAGGCTTTTTGAATTTGTCCTTTACTAAGCTGGGTTGTATATTCGCGAATATTATTGTTTAATGAATCCATGTTTTACCTCCTGATAATCAGTTTGAATACACTGTCTATGAATATAAATTTACGGCGGAACTCAAGTCCGGCGTGGCGGTCGACGTAAATGAATAAAGGTATAAATGACCAAGGCACTTTACGCAAATACGACGTAGGATGCCTTGCCTTATTATAATTTTTACAACTTATTCGCTACCATACTTTACGATATAAAAAAACTCTGCATCTCTCAATATTCTCTTATTCACAATATTAACCATATCGGTATTATTAAAACTCTTACCAATTACAAGCTGGATTTCATATCTTTGTCTTTGTAGCAGATCATAGTGGCCTGTTAATTGTTTTGAGGAGGATAGGTCTATGCACCACCATCTGGATTGTAAGGCATATGATTAAGACGCAGTTCTCCATGATGAATTGTTATTATATATTTTACAAGCCGATTCGCGATGGTAGAATTGCTTAATGAAACCCTGTTTTAATTGTCCGTTTAATGATACGGCTTAGCTATCACTTGATAATCGTACAGTCCTAAACACTATCGTCACCCATTGTAAGCATTTTTTTATAAGAAGCATCTACGCCAATTGCGCCAAGCGGAGCGGTAATCAGAATTGCTAATACGGCAACAGTCAAAATTGTATTGCCTGCCGGAACACCAGCCGCTAAAGGTAGCCCGCCAATTGCAGCTTGTACGGTCGCTTTTGGCAAATAGGCAATAGCGCAGAATAATCTTTCTTTTGCGTTTAATTTAGTTTTGATAAGGCAAACAAACACTCCACAAATACGGATTATAAGGGCAGCAAATATAAGCGCTACTGCTGCAATTCCCGCCGTTGCGGCATAGCTAATATCTACCGTTGCACCTACTAACACGAACAACATCAGTTCGGCTGCCACCCAGATTTTTGAAAATTTACCCGATAGCCGCTTTGCTAAAATATCATATTGCTTAAGTATGGTGCCACCTAAAGCCATTACGGCCAGTAGCCCTGACATAGGCACATAAGCCTTGATAGCAGTTTCAAGAGTAACAAGCAGGAAAGACGTGCTTAGTAAAATCAAAACTTTTACAGTATCGCGCATATGGATCTTCTTAAATAGTCTTACAAGACCTAGTCCAAGTAAAATGCCAGTCAATAAACCAACCACAATGGCAATCGGAATTTTAATAAGGCTTCCTGCGTCAAAACTGCTGCCCATATACATCCCCATAAATGATGCGAAAAGGACAATAACATAGATATCGTCTACCGAAGCCCCAGCCATAATAAGGTGGGGAATACTCCTTGATTTACCGTAACCGTACTCCATTAACTTTAGCATTTTGGGGACGATAACAGCCGGGGAAACAGCGCCAAGAACAGTTCCCATAATAGCTGCTTCCAAGTATGAAATATGGAAGAACATTGGCGCAAATATTGTTACAGCGGCTATTTCAAAAGTTGCTGGAATAAAGCACATTAGAATAGCCGGACGACCCACCTTTTTCAGATCATTTATATCTAGTGCAAGGCCCGCTCTTGTAAGAATAACAATCAAAGCTATTTCTCGTAAATCGGCTGAAATATTTAATATTCCTGGCGCCATTAGGTTCAATGCATAAGGCCCTAAAATTATGCCTGTAAGAAGCATACCGACAAGGCCAGGTAGGTTTAATTTTTGCATGATTCCGCTTAAAGCAAGACCACAAAGAATCATTAAGGCAAGACTGAAAAGCATATATAATCTCCTTTGTGCAGAAATGCAAAAAGCTGACACTCCCGCAATAAAATAACTGCAGAAGTCATCAGCTTAATAAGCGGTTTGGCTTTATAATCAGCACAGGGAGAACTTCATTCCCACAAAGCAAAAATATATCATAGCGTTATTAAAAAAGCAAATGGTTTTTTCAATTTACCTGTATATCTAATTCACTCTGTCAAACTCAGAAACAACTAATTTGTTGTACTTTTCACACACTCACTCATTTAACCTCACCACCAATGTCACGCTCTCAACATGTGGCGTTCTTGGGAACATGTCAAGCGGCTGGCATGATTTGATCTCAAAACCACTTTCTGTGAGTATCTTTAGATCACGCGCAAGTGTTGCTGGGTCGCAAGAAACGTAAATTAGTTTTTGGGGAGCTAAGTATATGATTGCTTTTAGCGTTTCTGTATCGCAACCTTTTCTTGGTGAGTCGATTCTGATTACGTACGGCGGCTGATTGAAAAGTTTATTGTCTGAGGGTAAATCCACAGTGGAATTCAAGTCCGGCGTGGCGGTGGGTGTGAATGAATAAGCCTAAAAACGAACAAGACTTACACGCTGATTTGGTTACAGCGTATGTTGCCTTGTTATGTCTTCGTTAAATTGGAAGTTGTAGCTTATCCTTATACCCTTAAAGGAAACTCACTGTATAACAGAATGGCTGTGAATATAAAATTCTTCCTGACTTGGCTGGTATTTTTTCTCGAGACTTTCTAAACCCTCGTCAAAGTTACTGGCTTCTTGCTCATCTATATTCATCACAGGGCTGTCATAGTAAACCCATTTTTTTCCATCCAAAGCTTCCGGCTTCAGTTCTTTTACCATCATTGCTGACGGATATGTGCCATTTTCAAGACAGACATTGTACTTTTTACAACTCTTAAATCCACGGCTTACATAATTGTTTGGGTTACCAAATATTACGATCACATCATAACCAAGAGCGGCCGCCTGTTCAAATGAATACTCTATTAGTTTTTTTCCATACCCCTTTCTCTGATATTCTGGTAAAATGCAAACTGGACCGAAAGTAAGGATGTCTTTTTCTTCTCCAGACTCATCAATTAGTTTTGCTTTCGTATACATGATATTCCCGATGATCTGATTATCAACTTCAATTACAAGATCCAATTCCGGCAGAAAATCTTTATGGGATCGCATAACATGAACTAAATAGTGTTCATTGCATCCAGGAATATATAAATTCCAAAAAGATTTCCTTGTGATTTCTTCTACTCTCTCATAATCTGTTTCTTCTTCATTCCTAATCTTAAACATTTTGTTCATTTATAAACCTCCGATAATTTATTTAAGACCAAATTTTTGTGCTTTTTATTATGGATATCTGCTATTCTGTTGTATTTTCATTTTTTGAGTATTCTCTTTAAGGAGGCGGCATTTAATAAATTCACCGTCTCAAAATTCCCTTTATAAAACACACCCCAGTTGTTGAAAACGCAAGGCAATTCCTTTGCTTTTTGTAGCGTATCCACTTGAATTAAAGATACAGGAACGTCATTTGTTTCACAATACTGTTTTATCATCTCAATGTTTTGATAAATATAGGGACATTGCATATCATAATAAATCGTTAGCTCTTTGCTTTCAATTTCTTTGTTTTTAACATTCTCCGCGAACTTTGGTGTTGTTCCGTCAAAAGAAAGTGCAAGCAATTCATATCCATTATCGGTAGTATCAACAACCTCAAAGCCGAACTTCTTCGCAAATGATTGGTCAGAAAGCCAATTTTTTTGTTTTTTTGCTCCGAGCATACAAATGCCAGATTTACCATTTTTTTTGGCATCAGCCAAACAATACTCCATCAGCGATTTCCCATATCCTTTTCCTTTGTGATTACCAGAAACCCATAAGCAATACAGATAATAATAGTTGTCACCAATTATGGGAACCCAAGCTGTTTCAAGAGGAGCATACTCAATAAAAACCGTAGCCTTTTCATTTAGCTTTCTAAAGACATGACCTTCATTTAGTCGGTCTGAAAGCCATTTTCGCTTTGCTTCAATACCTTGATGGGGCTTTTTACTGCGGATAATACAGCATAAATGCTCACCCGCAAGGTTTTCTGCTGTTAAGTTTACAAAATCAGTATTCATGTGTAATCCTCGCTTTAAATCTAAATTTACGTTCTTATTTTTCGTCTCAATTACCAAATGCGTACAAATTGCTATATTCCATACATGAAATATAGCAATTTGTCAAAATATGAACATTTTTTAAATACAAGACATAATATAATAATGGACTTAAGTGATTCCATACATCACATAAATGTTCAATGTAGAACAAGAAGAATGGTAAAAAATATACACGGAGGCAAACGAATGCTTATTAAATATATTAATGATAATACTTCAACTGAAATATTTTCAATGGACACATCCGACTTATCGGGAATCATTTTATTATTAAAAGAAAGTAACAGTGTCATTCTGATTAATGATACAACTTATTATTATTCTTATTTGGTCTTAAATAACTATCAGGATTCAGGAACATGGAAGCAGGAAGTAGTGCTTCACTTAATAACATAGAAAAGTTTGGTTTTTTTGTTTAACAATAAGCAAAGCTTATCAAATAGATTGGAGTAATATTAATCTAATGAATAATTTAGTATTTAATAATGCGAATCGTCCGCTATATGTTTTAAATAATCAGGCATATACGGATGCGGCAAATAATGGGCAAGTTTATGATGTAACAACGGGAGAAATAGATGTGGTTGCAAACGGTTTCCTTTCGGTTCAGATGACCATTCCAGCCAATCAAAATAAAACCATTTATATCCTTAGAGTTTTGGGCGGATCCACCGTAAATACAGCATTGGATTTCTATCGCAATGCCACTTTTACAGGCGGAACCTCAATTACCCCGGTTAACAACAACTGGGATTTTTCCGGTGGGAGCGTATGTACAGCCAAATATCTTAATCAAGCTACTAATCCTATATCAGGAGGTACTATGCTGCTGTCAATGGTTCAGGCAGGTGGAGGAATTCTGATACCTTTTGATGGGAGAATAGTGATTCCAAGCTCTACTGCTGACAGAACTTTTTATCTCGGATTGAAAAACAAAACAAATCAAGTAAATACTTGTGCAATATCTTTTGCCTATTGGGAACTGTAATACTACCGTGACTGATGATGATCCTGTACTCTCGCACCCGATATCTGCCCCTATGGACTGATTCCCTCGAACGGATAGTATCACGTTCTGAGACAAAAGTTTGAAGACCACAAAGCTACAGAAATAGCTTATTTACTGGGTTATATTGTTTTATATCAAAATTATCTATGATTAATCATTTCATATTTGTTCTTTTATATATTTCAATGTAAAGGCTGGGATGAGTTATAATCCTTCTGCGTTAAGAACTTTAAATGCTTTATCATCTCTTAAAACAACACATAGAACTGTATCAATTATTGCTCCTCTTTGTCGAAGTTCATTTACACTTTCAGCAATTTGCCCTCCTGTAGTAACTACGTCTTCAATAACGCACACTCTTTTATTTGCAACAGTTGACCCTTCAGCTAATTTACAGGTTCCATATTCTTTAGCTTTCTTACGAACAAATGCAGCGTTAATACCACTTTCAATAGAAAGTGCTGTAGCAACAGGAATTCCACCCATTTCTAGCCCTGCAAGAATTTCTGTATTTTCAGGAATTAGTGGTTTCATTATTTTCGCAATTTCAATAAGTAATGCTGGGTCAGCTTCAAATAAATATTTATCAAAATATTCATTTGATATCTGTCCAGAGCGTAGCTTGAATTCACCTGTAATGTGCGCAACCTCGTATAGCCATTTAGCCACCTGATTTTTCAACATTTTTTAATTCTCCTTATATTATTTCACCCTCACCATAGACACCACGCACTCAACGTGTGGCGTTCTCGGAAACATATCTAGCGGCTGGCATGATTTTATCTCGAACCCGTTTTCCGTGAGTATTTTTAGATCGCGTGCAAGTGTTGCTGGATCGCAAGAAACGTAGATTAGCTTTTGGGGAGCTAAGTCTATAATTGTCTTAAGCGTTTCTGCGTCGCAACCTTTCCTTGGTGGGTCTATTATGATAACGTCCGGCGATAGGCTTCTTTCAGTGAGGATTTCAGCTGCGCTTGAAGCGTCAGCACAAATAAATTCAGCATTTTTTATGCCATTTATTTGCGCGCAAAGATTGGCATCCTCTATAGCCTGTGGCACTATCTCTATACCGATAGCTTTGCCGGCAGACTTAGCTATTATTAGAGCCATGGTGCCTATGCCACAGTAAAGGTCGAGAACCGTGTCACCCTTGTTTAAGTCGGCGTATTTACGTACTAGCTCGTACATACGCTCTGCTTGTAAACTGTTAACCTGATAAAAAGAAAGAGGGGAGATGTGAAACTCCACACCTGATAGGTTATCTGTTACAAAATCTTTTCCCCAAAGTGTAGAAAAATTATCCCCGAGTACGAGGTTTGTATCCTGTTTGTTTATATTTTGCACAAGTCCGCAAAAGCCCGTTAGCTTTTCTTGCAGAACTTTTATCAATTCTTCATAATGTGGTAGACTGTCGCCATTTATTACAATGGTAACGACTGTTTCTCCAGTGCTGTTTGCGCTTCTTACATATATATGCCGTACTAGTCCATCTTTTTTCAGCTCATCGTATGCTGTAAGGTCATATTTCTCCATAAACTGTTTTACAACTGAAACAGCTGTGTTGGCTGCTACGCTACTTATTTTGCAGTTATCTATATTAACGATAGTATGGCTGCTTCTTTCGTAAAAGCCTATCTTTATTTTCCCATCTGCATTTTGACGGACTGGAAACTGCGACTTGTTGCGATAATTTTGTGTATCAGGAGCTCCAATTATTGGCAAGACAGAGATATCAAGCTTGCCGATTCGCTTTAGTGCATCTTGAACCCAGCGCTCTTTGATTTTTAGCTCAGCGTTATAATCTATATGGCAAAAAGAGCATCCGCCACATCTAGGGAAAGAGGTACAGGCAGGAGTGATTCTGCTTTTCGAAGCGGTTATTATTTTAGCTATTTTACCGATTGCATATGATTTTTTAGCTTTTGTTATTCTACAAGATACAATGTCGCCTGGTGCGGCATCCTCTACAAAAACCGCCATACCGTCAAAGTGCCCAACGCCCATGCCTTCTCTTGTTACGTCATCAATCATTACTTCTATAACATCATTTATTTTCATAATTTCTCCAATACCTTTTTATTACTTAAAGAGTACAATATAATGTAGCATTTAGCAAGATAAGAGGATATAGCCATTAGTATTTAAAAAGAGGATTTTTATAGAACAAAATCAGTATAAATCATTGACATATATAGAGTAATGAGCTATCATAAGGATAGATAGAAAAGTTAGCCGAACGAAACAAAAAATGTTTATCGTTCATGGATAGTGTTTATACATTAGTTATGAATAAGAGATAAAAACACGAATGTGTACAATTAATTCTCTTTTTTAAAGACAAAAAAGTTAGCCAAGACAAACAATATAGAACGACAGAAAATAAATTCTATTAAAAACTGAAAAATCGCAATTTGTAGGTCAAAAAGTTAGCCAAATGAAACAAATTGTGATCGTATCAGTTATAAGTATATAATTTTTAGATTGGAAGAAGGGGACAGTATGGTAGTATCTTTAAAAGAACTAAGACCATCAGAGAGTGGAGTAATAAAAAGCATAGGTGGTTCAGGTCCTATAAGGCGTAGGCTAATGGACATGGGAATAACACCTGGCGCAAACATTACAATGCGTAAAGTAGCTCCGCTTGGTGATCCACTTGAGATAAACATAAGAGGATATGAGCTGAGCCTAAGAAAAGCCGAAGCGGCTCAAGTTATTGTTGAGAGTACGGGACATCACCATCATCACCATCACGGAAGTTTCGGACATGGATGGGGCAGACGCTCACATGGGCATTGCGCTAATCGCGAAGAAAATGAAGCATTATATTTAACAGATTTAAAAAAGCAACCGTAGTTACTTTATATAGAAGGAGGGGTTTTAATGGCATACAGTTTTGCGCTAGCGGGAAATCCAAATAGCGGAAAAACAACCCTTTTTAACAGATTGACTGGGAGCAATGCACATGTTGGCAACTGGCCTGGAGTTACTGTTGAGAGAAGAGAAGGGAAACTAAAAAATAAAAATGACGATATAACGGTAGTGGATTTACCAGGGATATATTCACTATCTCCATATACACCAGAAGAAGTAGTAGCACGTGATTATTTATCACACAACAAGCCGGATCTTATTATAAACATAGTGGATGCGACGAACATTGAACGTAATCTTTATTTGACAACACAGCTTTTAGAGCTACAAATACCAGTTATAGTAGCACTTAATATGATGGATGAGGTTAAAGCTAGAAAAGATAGTATTGACATTGGTAGCCTTGAAAAAAAGTTTGGTATACCGTTTATTCCGATAGCTGCTGCAAAGGGTCACGGAGTAAAGGAACTGCTAGAAAAAGCAGTTGCATTTGTAAAGAAGCCGAGCTTGCCAGAAAAAACAGCTCTGGAAAGTTCAAAAATATCTGAAGCAATAAGTGATATCAGAAAATATCTTGATAATGCAGGGATAGAAAAAACATTATACTATTCAGTAAAACTACTTGAAAGAGATATCAAAATCAAAGAAGATCTAAAGTTAGACGCTGAGACAGAAAATGCTATTGAGGGCATAATTAAGGCTGAAGAAGATAAGCAAGAGCAGGAAATGGAAACGCTTATTGCTGATTTAAGATATAGATTCATTACTACAATAACATCAAAGAGTGTAAAGAAGGGTAAAAGCGAAGGCGAGCTATCGGTAACCGATAAAATTGACAGAGTTGTTACAAGCCGAATACTGGGCATACCAATATTTTTTGCAATAATGTATTTAGTATTTGAACTTTCTGTAGGCTCTGTTGGAAAGATGCTTGCTGAGCCTTTTGAATTGCTAACTGGAGAGATTATTCCAAACGCAATTAGTTCTTTTCTTGCTAGCGTAGGCACATCGGAGTTTGTTACTAGTCTTATTATGGATGGTATCGTAAACGGAATTGCATCACTTCTTGGATTTTTGCCACTAATCGTAATGCTGTTTCTATGTCTATCAATTTTAGAAGATGTAGGATACATGGCGAGAATAGCATTTGTTATGGATAGAATATTTAGACACTTTGGCCTTTCGGGTAAAGCATTCGTGCCACTAATAATGGGATATGGTTGCTCAGTTCCGGGCATAATGGCTACAAGGACTTTAGAAGATGAAAAAAGTAGACGACTTGCGATAACACTTATGCCGTTTATGTCCTGTGGTGCTAAAATACCAGTATACGCAGTATTTGCAGGAGTGTTCTTTGCACAAAGCCAAGCAACTGTTACATTTAGCATCTACATGCTAGGGCTTGCTGTAGCAATGATTTCTGCTATCATTCTAAACAAAACAGTATTCAAAGGCGAAGCTCCACCGTTTGTACTAGAGTTGCCTGCATACCGCATACCAACATTAAAATCGCTACTGATTCATACATGGGAAAAGGCAAAAGGTTACGTTATAAAGGTTGGAACAGTACTACTTACAATGTCTGTAGTGATCTGGTTCTGCCAAAGATTTAGCTTCTCAATGCAGATGGTTGAAGATCCGGCACAAAGCATATTGGGCGTTGTTGGAACATTCATATCGCCGATATTCACGCTTAATGGATTTGGTTTAGTTAAAAACTCAAGCATTATAAATTGGCAAGTCGGTGCGGCGCTGCTTACAGGCTTTGTTGCCAAAGAAGCAGTTGTATCTTCACTTGGCATACTATATATCGCTCAGGGAGCAGGAGAACTTACACCTGCATTAAGCGCAGCTCTTGGTGCTAATTTCACTCCATTGTCCGCATATGCGTTTATGGCTTTTGTGCTACTATACGCACCTTGCGTAGCGGCAATTGCTACTGCTAAAAAAGAACTTGGGTCGTGGAAATGGACAGGGTTTACAATAGCATATCAATGTGGCGTTGCATGGATAGTATCAATGCTTATTTATCAAATTGGTAGTTTACTTGGCATAGGATTGGTTTAATATAAGGATATAAAGGAAGTGAGGGAATGGCAGATTATATAATACTTGCGTTAGTAGCAGGAGTAATAGTTCTTACACTACGCAGTTACTTAAAGAGAAAAAAATCAAGCGGCGGATGCGCGGGCTGCCCATATTCCTCTAGTTGCTCAGGCAAATGCGAAACAAAAGATAAGAAAGAATAATCTTTTTAATAGAAGAAGACTGGTATGTAAAATACGGTCTTCTTTTTTATTTATTTTTAAAAGACATAAGTATATACTTGATAATAATAAATTACTGGGAGTAGTGTTATGAGATTATTAAAGCCATCAATTGAATATAAACAACAGGTTTTAGAATACAAAAACGAATTCCTTGAGAGTGGTGAAGATCTGGCAGGAACATCATATTTGAAGGAATATTATTCTTATGAAGAATGGATGAAATTTGTATCGGATAACCAAGAAGAAGGCACAAAACATACTGAAGTAACTGCTAGTGTGTTTTTAGCAATCAGAGAAGAAGATAACAAGTTAGTTGGTATAATAAACATCAGGCATACATTAAATGAATATTTATATAATTACGGAGGACATATTGGATATAGCGTAAGAAAAACTGAACGCAGAAAAGGTTATGCAAAAGGAATGTTAAAATTTGCATTGAAGGAATGTAGGAAGTTGGGCATAGAAAAAGCCTTGCTTACATGTGATGCTGATAATATTGCTTCCGCAAAGACCATAAAATCTTGTGGCGGAATCTTGGAAAATGAAGTTGCTAATGACGAAAAGTTAGTTCAGCGATATTGGATTAGTGTATGAGTATTCTTGTAAAGGTTCAGGATATTGCGACTCTAAGAGAAAAGAAGAATGAAGATCGTATAGGAGAAGATTAACACAGAAATGCTGGTCTTCTTTTCGTTTAAATATGCATTAAATAGTGATCTTGTAAAAGAGTAAACTAAAGCATTATAATAGAGCATAAATATATTTTTGCGTATGGGCAGAAAGGGTGATAGTTATTAATAAAACCGTTTTAATCACTGGGGCATCAAGAGGAATAGGTAGTGCTATAGCAAAAGTATTTTCGGAAAATAACTACAATGTAATTATAAACTATTTAAATTCAGAGAAAAATGCCCTTGAGCTTGAAGAAGAAATTAACGAAATGGGATACTCTGCCACTGCAATAAAGGCAGACGTAAGTGATTCCAAGCAGGTTGAGGAAATGATAGAAAAGTGCGTATTAAAGTATGGTGGAGTTGATGTGTTAGTAAATAACGCAGGAATATCTGAGCAAAAACTTTTTACGGATATCACAGAAGAGCAGTGGGATAATATGCTAAACGTTCATGTTAAAGGTACGTACAATTGCTGCCAGAGCGTATTGCCGTACATGCTAGAGAAAAAGCAAGGCAAGATAATTAATATTTCGTCCATATGGGGCATAACGGGAGCTTCGTGCGAGGTCCATTATTCAACAGCAAAAGCTGCGATAATAGGTTTTACTAAAGCTCTTGCAAAGGAACTGGGGCCATCCGGTATACAAGTCAATTGCGTTGCTCCTGGTATAATTGATACCGACATGAATACGTTTTTAGATACGGATGAAACGCAAACGCTTATTGATGCAACGCCACTAATGCGATTTGGAAAACCTGAAGAGATTGCGTATGCAGTTCTGTATCTTGCATCAAAGCAAGCAAACTTTATTACAGGACAAGTACTAAGCCCAAATGGAGGGTTTGTGATATAAGCAAATAAACGGAGATAAGAAATAAGGGCACCTGTTAGCTGATATTTGGCTAACGGTGCTCTTTTGTTTTGCTTAAAATTTGTGATTACGAGAGGTTATCATATTTCTTCTTGCGTGAAAAATATTTAAAGACTTTAACAATCTCATACCATAGAACGGAAACAGCGGCGATACCTATTGCCAGTAGGAACTGTTCTAATGATAACGGCGCAAGTTTTAAAAAGCTATTTATTGGTGTATAAAGTATTACCATTATCCCAACAAACGTTCCAGCGTTTACTATAAGCATGACCTTATCTTTTATAAGGCGTAAAAACGATTGTATCGCAAAGTCATAATCTGAGCTGTTTACATTTACAAGCAGTACGTTTGAAAGTATTACTATAACAATACCCATAGTACGTGCCAGTGGCGCATTATCTGGGAACTGATTTAAGAACGCTAAGTATGTGCCAAAGGAAGTAGCTAAAATCACAAAACCTTGCAAGAGACTTTTTGCCAGTATTTTTGGTGTTAATATTTTTTCGTTAGGGTCACGAGGCCCACGAAGCATAAGGTTCTTTTCGGCAGGTTGTCTTTCCAGCACGATTGAGCATGTCGGGTCTATTATAAGTTCAAGTAGAACAACATGCAGTGGCAGTAGCAGTAAGTTTGATGGGCTTATGCCAAGTAGCGGTGCAAAAAGTGAAGCAAACGCTATAGGTATGTGTATGGTAAATACATAACCAACAGCTTTTCTTATATTGTCGTATATTCTTCTGCCATCTTTTATTGTATCAACGATGGTTGAGAAGTTATCATCAAGCAGAATCAAATCAGCAGCTTCTCTAGAGACCTCAGAGCCACGCTTGCCCATTGCTATACCAATATCTGCGTATTTAAGAGCTGGAGCGTCATTAACGCCGTCGCCCGTCATAGCAACTATTTCACCGTTTGCCTTGAAAGCTTTAACTATTCGCATCTTATGCTCAGGCACAACACGAGAAAACACGCTGACATCTTTAACTTTTTCTGAAAGTTCTTCGTCGCTCATGTTATTAAGTTCGTCGCCAGTGATTATTTTATCGCTGTTTGGCATACCTATCTGCTTGGCAATTGAGCTTGCAGTTATACCATTGTCACCAGTAATCATTACTATACGAATACCAGCTTTAACACAGTTTTTAATATCTTCTTTAACGGTTTCTCTCGGCGGATCAGCAAGACCGACAAGACCTAAAAGCTCTAATTTGGAGTCAGTAAGATTTTCAGGCACGTCATCAACCGAAGTTAATTTCATTTGACCAACAGCTATTACACGTAGCCCTTTAGATGACATTTCTACTATTTTGTTTTCTACACGTGCAAGTTTGTCGGCAGGCATATCGCAAAGAGTTAATATGCGCTCAGGCGAACCTTTCGCTGCTATTATTACTTCGCCATCATGTATCCAAACATGACCCATCATCTTTGCTTCGTTAGTAAATGGGTATTCAGTTACAAGTTCGCCACCAAAGATATGATCTTTATAAATGCCAAGTGACTCACAATAGTTTAGCATAGCTTTTTCCATTGGGTCATAAGCATCAGTTTCGCAGCCAAGCCCCATAACTTCAGCTAATTCTATTGTGTTATCGTTTAATGCCCATGTTTCATATACAGTCATGCGATTCATTGTGATTGTACCTGTTTTATCAACACACAGAACAGATACAGCACCTAGTGTTTCAACAGAAGGCAGTTTGCGTACAAGTGATTGCTTTTTAGCAAGACGCCAAGCTCCCATTGAAAGAAAGACTGTTAATATAACAGGGAATTCCTCTGGAATCATAGCCATAGCGAGTGTTATGCCAGAAAGAATACTCTCAACGATTCTTTCGCCAAGGGCATGGTCAGATATATTCATAAACGTAACAGCGCACATAAATAAAAATAGTACAGCTGCAATGCCAGCGCAAAGCTTTATAAGATGACTTACCTGCGTTTGTAAAGGCGTAGGTGTTTCAGGAGCCGAAGCAATGTTTTCGCCTATTTTGCCGTATTCTGTTTCTGCGCCTGTTTTATCGACAAGGATCACAGCGCTGCCCTGTGTTACTAAAGTTCCTGCATAGCAGTAATCTTTGCGCCAGTAGTCGGCGCTGTTTTGGTCTGCATTCTCTGCCGTTACTTTCCAAACGCCCTCAGCTTCACCTGTTAGTGAGGATTCGTCAACACTAAGGTCACTTGCCTTAATTACTTCTCCATCGGCTGGTATTTTAACGCCTTCGGAAATAAGCATGAGATCTCCAGGGACTAGGTCTGCGCTATTAATTGTTTGTTCAATTCCATCACGTATAACTTTGACATGAGGAGCAGAGAGATCTTTAAGTGCATTTAGAGTTTTATCCGTTTTCCATTCTTGTATTACGTCAATGCTTATTATGCCGACAACAAATACAAGCATAATAGACCCATCGTGTGGCTCGCCTAAAATGAAATAGATTATGGCCGCAACAAGCAGAAGTAAAAACATAGGCTCTTTTAGAACATGTAAGATCTTATGAAAGATACTTTCTTGTTTTTGCGGTGTGAGTTCGTTTTTGCCGAATTTCTCCTGTAGCTCTTTGGCCTGCTTACTTGTCAGACCTTGGGGCGTGGATGTGGTTTCGTGCGTAGTCATAGGGTTACCTCCATAGTGCTTTTTAAAGCAGATTAAGATAGCTTTATGGCATTGCATCTATCAGTGTTCCATCGTAAGTATAAAAAAATACCCGTAGAACGTTTTACTGTCCCACAGGTAAATAAAATCCTGTTGCCGTATCGGCCCGGCCACACGAACTGCCATCCAGTTGTGCGCCTGCTCAGTTTGTACTGTAGATTTATATGCAGTGCTTTGAGTTAGTTAAGATAATACCATGTTTAAATTGTAGTTGTCAATATTTATATTATATATGCAGGATATATGATTATATTTAATGCTTTTGGGAATATGTGTACTAGCTTAGACAAATCTTTGACATTCTACTGCTATTATTTGGAATTTGTAAGGTAAAGTACTGTTATAGAAAGAAAGGCAGTGCTTTGATGAAAAAACAGTATACGAGCAAAGAAAATAATACAACTAGTACTAGCAAAAAAAAGAAAAATGCGGGAACTAAAGTAGTCACAATTATAGGATTGTTTGTAATAACGGCTGTAGTTTGTAACTTTGTATCTCTTGGTAATAAACAAGCGACTAATAAAACAAAGGCTGAAACTATCGAAGCGAGTGAAATTAGATATAAAGAAATATCATATAAAAACATAAAAAACACTCACGAGCTTTGGCTTGTTAATGCAAAACATCCACTACGAATAGAAATTTCAGAGTCTTCTTTAGTGCCAGCATATAAGAAAATTGCACTTTCTCGTAGCGATATTGAAATGAATGCTGTTGCACTTAAAAATATGGAAAAAATGTTCACTGGTGCAAAAAAAGAGAGTATTACTGAGCTGGTTGTGACAAGTGGTTACCGCAACCGCAAAAGACAATCTGAGATATACGAACAAGCAGAAGATAAGTCATATGTACAAAAACCTGGCTGTAGTGAGCATGAAACAGGATTTGCAGCAGATATTCAGTTGAACGCAGGCAACATTGACGGACTAGCCAGCACTGAGCAGGGCAGATGGCTACAGGAAAATGCATGGGCTTACGGCTTTATTCTTAGGTATCCTGAAAATAAAGCTTCAATAACCGGTATTTCATATGAAGCTTGGCATTTTAGATATGTAGGGCTGCCTCATAGTATATTCATGAAAGAAAAAGGATTGTGTTTTGAGGAATATATAGATTACTTGAAAAGCAACAAGCAATACGCTATAAATATTAACAATACAAAATATCAAGTATATTACACTACCGAAAAAAACGGAAAAATTAAAGTGCCAGCGAACTTAGATTATTCAATTTCAGATGATAATTGCGGCGGGTATATAGTTTCGGTTATACTAAAGTAATTGGAGGAGATTATATGGCTTTTAATATATTAGTTTGTGATGATGAGCCGGATATAGTTGCAGCGATAGATATTTATTTGCGCAGTGAGGGATATTTTGTCTACCGTGCTTATGACGGGCTGGATGCGCTCGATCTGCTTAGCAAATATGATATTCATCTGCTAATAATCGATGTGATGATGCCTAAGATGAATGGCATTCAAGCAACTGTTAAAGTTCGAGAAGAACGTAATATTCCAATAATTATTCTCAGCGCAAAAAGTGAAGATACAGACAAGGTTTTAGGGCTTAATATGGGCGCTGATGATTATATCTCAAAGCCTTTTAACCCTATAGAGCTGATTGCTCGTGTTAGATCCCATCTAAGAAGGTATGCAAACCTCGGTAGCATGGAACAAAGCAAGGATCTATACACAGTTGGTGCAATTACAATGGACGATGCACGTAAGTTTGTTAGCGTAGATGGCAGAGATGTTTCCTTAACACCTAATGAATATGGAATTTTACGTCTGCTTATACAAAATGTCGACCATGTTTTTTCGTCAAACCAGATCTATGAGCAGGTATGGGGGGAGGCGGCTTTTGACGTAAAAAAGACGATATCTGTTCATATTAGCCATTTGCGTGAAAAGATAGAAGTGAATCCTAAAGAACCTGATTATATTAAAGTAGTTTATGGTATGGGCTATAAGCTTTCAGGTGATAGAAAATGAAAAAACTATTTGAAGATAAATATATAGAATATTGCATTATAGCAGCAGTATTTTTTGCTATATGTGTGCGAATCATATTTTTTATTGTTTCGTACATGCTTAGAAATACTCCTTTCCCGTTTAATGCTCCATCTGCATTTGTATTCTTTATGCTTCAGGTTGCAGTTTTTGTAGTACTTATTGCAGTTATAATAAAACGTATAATTACACATACATTTTTAAGTACTTGCCTAATATACAGGATTGCAAAATCTACTCCAATAGTTTATAAATCAGCACTAATGCTTATTATTCCATTTTTGTTTATGATAATATTTTCGCTACTTCTTATGGCAGGCATTACAATGGATGGGTATACGATGATTGGTCTTACATTCTCTTATGCACTATTTATTATTACGAGCTTTGGTTTTGTTGATCAACTAGCAAGAATTAAGCAGATGGCGGCTAATATAACGCAAGGAGAGAATAAAGACCCACAGCTAACTACTACTGGTATGTATCTGGATGCAAAGGAAATAACAAAGCAACTTTCGCATATAGATGAAGGACTCCAAAAAGCTCTAGAAGAGAGCACAAAGGCAGAAAGACTGAAAACTGACCTTATAACAAACGTTTCACACGATATCAAAACACCTTTAACGTCTATTATTAACTATGTTGATCTAATGAAGAAACTTGAGATAAAAGACGAAACTCTTTCTTCATATCTGGATGTGCTAGATCGCAATTCAAATAGGCTTAAAATACTGACAAATGATTTGGTGGAAGCGTCCAAGACTGGAACAGGCAATATTGAAGTTGCGATGGAAGAACTTGATCTTGTAGAGCTTGTTGCACAGGCTTATGGAGGTTTTGATGGTAATTTTTCGGATAAAGGCATAACGTTTATATTTAATCATCCAGAAGAAGCGATTATTATTGCAGACGGTAACCACATGTGGCGTGTGCTTGAAAATATTTTTTCAAACGTAGTAAAATACTCGTTGGAGAATACAAGGGTATATGGTGATATAAGAACTGAAGATGCATATGTGCATTTTACTTTAAAAAATATATCAGCAGCTCCTCTTAATATTTCGGAAGATGAACTAATGGAGCAGTTTGTTCGTGGTGAACGCTCAAGGCATACCGAAGGAAGTGGACTTGGGTTATATATTGCAAGAAGTTTAATTAATCTTATGGAAGGTATGCTGCAAATAAGGATTGATGGGGATTTATTTGAGATTGATGTATCTCTTAAAGCACAAATAGATCACTGATAAAAATACGCAAAAAATAAAGGCATCCGATTTTTGGATGCCTTTTTATAGTTATCGTGATTGATCACTTTTTAACCGAAATTATTTTCCTGTATATTATTAAACTAACACCAGCAGATAATATTGTAAAGGATATTATTATATATAAAGTTCCGTTACTATTTCCATCAAAAGTATTAACATTCAAATATGTCGCAGTTTCATTAGGAGTAGGTGCAGGAGCAAGTAAAGTTGACACAACGTCAGATGGCGACGGAGCTATTTCGGTCGAGCTTTTTGTTGTGAGCGATCCTGCAAGTACTATTGAAGGTACATAGACAGAAGTTGCTCCAGGTGTTGGAGTTGGTGTAGATGTGGTCGTAGGTGCAGTTGTCAGCGTATGAGTCAGTGTCAGTGTCGGGGTAGGAGTCGAGGTCGAGGTCGGGGTCGGAGTCGGAGTCGGAGTTGGGGTAGGAGTAGGTGTCGGAGTTGGGGTAGGAGTAGGTGTCGGAGTTGGGGTAGGAGTAGGTGTCGGAGTCGGAGTGGCTGTAACACTTGGGGTGGGGGTGGCCGTAATAAACATTCCATCCCAAGTAGTCCAATCTAAATGAAAATTGTTTATTAGAGAATTATTTGTCTGAGTAAGGTTATTAGCAAATAGTTGTCCACTAATAGAACCGCCGTTTATTGTAACATCTGCATTTGGTGCAAATACACTTCCGATTACGCCGTATGATGAAATGTTTACAGTTGTTGCGTTTGGGAATACCCATAATGTTTTGCTTGCAAACGAACTCATAGCGCTCATACCGCCTGTATAGGTCTCGCTAGTATCTACTGGTGCGCCATCATATCTTATTAACCCACCAGAAAAAGCAACTGTTGTTGCCTCGGAATAAATAATAAGGAAATCATAGCTACTCATATTGGGAATCATAAAATTGCCATAGTCTATAGTGCTTGTATTAAAAGTGCTGGATGTTCTTAAATCTTGGTTAACTAAAACTTTTGCGTTTTGAGTAGAAGGGCCTATGTTTAAGCTTACACTAGATAATGATGTAGAGGCTGTGAAAGTAGAAGCGTTGGTCATTAAGTCCGCTACAGCTGAATTTAGCCCATCAAAAAATGAGCTAATATTTGAATCTGAGAATTGAGAAATTAAAATAAATGGATAGCTAGAAGTAATCTCTGTTTGAAAAGCTGAATTATCTACTGTAGAGGATATAACAACATTATCTCCAGATAAATCAAGAGAGGAAAACCCTGCATTTGTATATTGACCACCTAAAAGCAATGAAGGATGAGTGAAATCAGTATATTCTGGTCCAATAATATCGAAAGCCGCCGAAGCTGCATAAGCCACTTTATAATTATCTTGGCTGAAATCGTTAAGTACGGCTAAAGGACCTTCGCTATTGCCATCTTGTGCTGAAAGACTGCCAAAGACTACTGTATTATAATAAGCAACATCACCTAATCCAATAGAAGAAATGGCATTCAGCGGAAAAATGTTTACCACAAACAAAGCTATTATTGCATAAACGCACATCTTCTTTGCAAATTTATTTTTAAGAAAATGAGATTTCATAGGTACCTCCAAGGATTTGATTACTCTGGTGTTAAATAATAAATTGCATTTTTTGAAAAATATGTACTATTATAACAAATATTATATTTTAATGAAGAATTATATCGAAATATTCACTAAAAATTAAAACATTAATTTCATGCAAACGACAATTAGTTTGTTAAAGCTAAATGTTTATATGTATACAAAAAAGCTGTTACTATATTGGTAACAGCTTTTTGCGAACATCACAGTTTACTGTGTTTCAGTAAGCTGTAGTGGAGTTTTTGAATTTATAAATTCATATATTATTGAGGTGCACTTACAATACTACTATTGCGTAAAATTATGTTGAACTAGGAGTTACTTGTGGATTTATGTGATTTGTTGGAGGAGTACCCATACCTGTAGGGCGCGTACCCATGTTTGCAGGGATTGTACCTGTTGGCGGTGTTCCAGTACCATCTCTGCGTGTGCCCATATCCGTAGGCGGCGTTCCCATATCTGTAGGGGGAGTGCCTATATCAGCACTAGCGATAGGAGTTGCAGCTGTTTGCTCACTGCTACTATTATTACACCCTGTGGTTATTACCATGCTAACAACTAAGATTGATATTGCCGTTGCTTTAAAAATTAGGTTTTTTTTCATTTCCTTTAGCTCCTAATCAAAAATTTAGATATTTCTCCAATTTAGCTTTTAGTATAGACGTGTAATATGAACAGAATGTGGCACATATATGAAAAACTAATGGCATATAATTATAAAATATGCAGCGAATCAAGGTAAAAATAAACAAAATTATATATATAAAAAACAATTAAAGGGTAAAGCGGATTTTTATCGAATTATGAAATAATAGGAGAATAAATAAAGCTGGATTTAATATATATTGTTAAAATATACGTTATTAGGGTATTAAAAAACAGAGAAGCAATTGAGTAATTAAAACACTAGTGCTTCTCTAAAATTGGTAAATTAAATAATTCGCTAGATGTTAACAAATAACATTTAATTAGATTTGATATTTAACGCACTTTTATAAATGGTTCGAAAGGAGATACTAGCAATGACAAAGGACAAAGCTCTGAAAAGCTTAATTATTTTTAATGCTGTTTCTTTTGTTTTGATGGTTGCAGTAAATGCTATTGCAAATATTCTGCCATTAAATGGAGTAACTACCGGAGCAGTTTCTGACTCATACCCTAATTTATTTGCACCTGCTGGCATAACATTTTTGATTTGGGGGCTTATATATTTACTCCTAGCAGTATTCATAATATACCAATTAGGAGCTCTAAAGAGCAAAAAAAGGCTTAGAATTGAGCTTATAAAGAGTATCGGAGTTTATTTTATCATATCAAGTCTTGCTAATATGGCATGGATATTTGCTTGGCATTATAAACATATTTCAGCTACAGTGATTATTATGGTTGTAATCTTTTTGGCATTGGCAATCATCTACACTAAAATAAACAATATGGAGTTGTCAAAAAGGGCAAAAGTGTTTGTGAGACTACCTTTTAGTGTGTATTTTGGCTGGATAACGATTGCACTTATCGCCAATATTACCACTTGGTTAGTAAGTGTGGGGTGGTCAGGCTTTGGTCTTTCACCAGAACTGTTGACAGTTATAGTAATTGCACTTGGGGCAGTGATTAGCATTACTACAATATTACTTAATAAAGATGTTGCTTTCGGACTAGTTATACTTTGGGCTTATTTAGGAATATTAATAAAACATATATCTGCCAGCGGATTTGATTGGCAATACACGGGCATTATCATTGCTGTAATTATTGCAATGGCACTTATAATTTCCACAGTCATATATACTTTTGTATACAAAAAGTCTCAGAAAAACACATCAGAAAAATCTTTTGATTATAAATCTCTATAGGCAGTAATAATAAAAAGCTGATAAGTAAGTACTTATCAGCTTTTATTTTTGCTTATTGAATTATTCGCTCATCCACGAAATACCGATTATGCCGAGCCCTAAATGAATACCAAGGACAGGTCCTAATTCTATTTGTCGTATATGAATACTGGGGAACTTATTTTTTATTCCTGAAACTAGTTCTTCAGCATTGATTCTTTTTCCAAGGTAATGCACGATTATTTCTTTAGCGTTATGAGGGATAGTGCTTACTAGCTCTCTAATTTGCTCTGTTTTTCCTCTTGCAATTCCATACGATATTATGGCTCCGTCTTTGCATAAAAGAATGGGACGGATGTTTAGTATAGTTCCAACGGACTGTCTTACTATGCCGAGTCTCCCGCTACGTCTTAGTGCATCCATATTATCTACTGAAAAAGATATGCCTATTTTATCTCTGGTTTTTTCAATCACGTTAGTTATTTCCTGCAAAGATAAGCCTTTTAAAGCAAGCTCTTTTGCTTTTTTAGCGAGGATAGAGAGTCCGCCGGCCGTGGAGAGAGAATCAACAACAACTATTTTATCTTTACTAACTTCTTTAGCGGCAAGCGACGCGCTACTATATGTACCACTTAGCCTTGAGGAAATCACGATACAAAAAACCTCGTAGTTTTGCCTAATTAATTCATCAAACACGCTCATAAAAGCAGAACGTGGTGCTTGAGAGGTTGTACACCTTCCAGCATTTTTAAAGATTAGGGACTCGAAATCTCCATTTTGGTCACTGTAGCTTTCGTTATACATTTGACCAGCCACAGTATAGCTCATTGGTACAATACGTATTCCTAGATCCGTAGCTTCTTGTTTTGTTAAATAAGCAGTGCTATCGGTTACAATGGCTATCATTATTCGCTCACCCCCATTTTTCTAAATCGCATATACCTGTTTTGAGTAAGTTCATCAGTCGGTAGCGACATATTTTTCTTAAATGTAGTGTATAGTTCTGTTTTCAAAATATTGTATGTTTTATCAAAATCATCTTTCTGTTCAGGAATAATTTTTTCTATTACATTAAGCCCAAACAGATCGTCAGCAGTTAGCTTCAAGCATTCTGCAGCTTCCCATGTTTTGGCTGGATCTTTCCAAAGAATACTTGCACAGCCTTCTGGAGAAATAACAGAGTAGACAGAATTTTCAAGCATCCATACTTCATCTGCAACAGCTAAAGCTAGTGCGCCACCGCTACCGCCTTCACCGATCAGAACAGAGATAATAGGAGTTTTTAGCGTCATCATTTCCATAAGGTTCTCGGCTATTGCTTGGCCTTGACCGCGCTCTTCTGCACCAAGCCCACAATATGCTCCCGTTGTATCAATAAAGCAGATGATAGGACGATGGAATTTTTCTGCCTGTTTCATTAGCCTTAATGCTTTTCTGTAGCCTTCTGGATGTGCTGAACCAAAATTTCTTGCGACTTTATCTTTTGTATCATGCCCTTTTTCATGGGCTATAACAGTAACAGGCATATCGTTCAAAGTGGCTAAACCTGCAACGATAGCTTTGTCATCGCTAAAACGCCTATCACCATGAAACTCTATAAAGTCACTAAAAATGTTATTTATAAAATCTAAGCCAGTAGCTCTTCCTTTAGCTCTAGCTGCTAATACTTTTTCATAAGCTTCCATCTATTTTGCCTCCCTATTATGCAGAGCAAGCAATTTTGTTAGATATGTCTTATGCTCATCACGACTCACTACGTCGTCAATAAAACCTTGTTCGAGTAAAAATTCAGACCTTTGAAATCCAGCAGGAAGTTTTTGTCCTATAGTTTGCTCAATTACTCTTGGGCCTGCAAAGCCAATAAGAGCTTTTGGTTCGGCAATTATTATATCGCCTTCCATTGCAAAGCTGGCAGTAACTCCTCCAGTTGTAGGATCTGTTAATACCGTAATGTATAAATTTCCGGCGTCGCTGTGCCTTTTAACTGCACCGCTTGTTTTAGCCATCTGCATAAGTGATAGTATTCCTTCCTGCATTCTTGCTCCACCTGAAACGGTAAAGCCTATTACAGGCAAACTATGTTCTGTAGCGTACTCAAATAGGCGCGTTATTTTCTCGCCAACGATTGAGCCCATACTACCCATCATAAAATATGGTTCCATTACAAAAGTAGCAGCAGGGTAGCCACCAACTTTTGCAGTACCGCAAACAACGGCATCTTTTTCTGCGCTCTCAAGAGAAGCACTCTTAAGCTTTTTGTCATAATCCGGAAAATCAATAACATTAGTCGAACGCATATCTGCATCTAGCTCAACAAATGTATTATCATCAAAGACGATGCTAATTCTCTGCCTTGCGTTAATCCTAAAATGGTGATTGCATTTTTGGCATATGTTGTCATTTTCGCTAAGTTCAGTTACGAACAATGTAGTTTTGCAAGATGGGCAGGTTATGCACATTTCCTCGGGAATTACAGGTTGTGCGGTTTTAGCAAACTTATCATATGTTTCTAGCTCTATTCTTGGTTTTCTAAATAAACCTTTTTGTAGCATAAACTATCCTCTTTTCGCCATAAAGTTAGTGAAATAGTTGCCGGAGATGAACTCATCATCAGATAAAATGTCCATCTGCAATTCACTATTGTGTTCAACACCCTCAATAACTAGTTCACAAAGCGCAGCTTGCATTTTTCTTATTGCTTCGCTTCTGGTATTAGCATGCACAATGAGCTTTCCTATCATAGAATCATAAAAAGGAGGAACCACATAATCTTGGTATAAAGCAGTATCAAATCTAACCCAAGGGCCACCAGGTATATGCAATAATGAGATTTTGCCACAGCTAGGACGGAAGTCCAGACGTGGATTTTCTGAGTTTATTCTGCATTCTATTGCATGCCCACTAATTTTTATATCTTCTTGCTTGAAAGAAAGCTTTGAGCCTGATGCAATACGTATCTGCCATTTTACTATATCGATGCCTGTTACCATTTCCGTAACGGTATGCTCGACTTGCAGACGAGTATTCATCTCCATAAAGTAGAAGTTGCCATCTGTATCAAACAAAAACTCTATTGTGCCAGCATTTGTATAATTGGCAGCTTTAGCAGCCTTGGTTGAAATATCTATCATTTTTTTACGAATTTCTGGTGTTATCGATGGGGAAGGGCTCTCTTCGATTAGCTTCTGATTTTTGCGTTGTATGGAACATTCGCGCTCACCAAGGCATACGACATTACCATGCTTATCGCACAGTATCTGCATTTCTATATGCTTTGATGGGGACAAGTATTTCTCCATATATACAGCACCGTCACCAAAAGCACCTAATGCTTCAGTTGATGCGGTCATAAAGGCGTTTTCAAATTCATCAGCACTATTTACAAGGCGAATACCACGACCGCCGCCACCAGCTTTTGCTTTTACAAGCAGAGGATAGCCAATTTTGTCAGCCTCGGTTTTCGCTTCTTTAATGTCATCTATAACATCACAGCCTGGAATAACAGGTACTCCAGCTGCTCTCATTGTCTTTCTTGCTATATCTTTATCGCCCATTTTTGCTATAACGTCTGAGGATGGGCCAATAAATACAATATTACATTTCTCGCAAAGTGCTGCAAATTTCGGGTTTTCAGATAATAGCCCATAGCCGGGATGTATAGCTTGAGCGCCTGTTACAGCTGCTGCTGATAATATGGATGCCATATTAAGATAGCTATCTTTAGCTGCTGCTGGGCCAATACAGATGCTCTCGTCAGCTAAGCTAACGTGCAGAGCAGTTTTGTCTGCCTCTGAAAACACTGCAACAGTAGAAATGCCCATTTCTTTGCAGGCACGTATTATACGAACGGCTATTTCACCGCGATTTGCAATAAGTAGTTTTGAAAACAAAGTGTTCACCTCTTTAATTAAACAAGTGCAAATGAAAATTCTCCACTCACACATAATTTCCCATTTACATGTCCTTTTGCTTCGGAAAAATAGAATGGAGCCTTGGATTTTGTGATTGAGCATGAAATCTCAAGAGTTTCGCCTGGATGCACCGTATTTTTTAGTTTTACGTTATTTATGCCTGTAAGATAGGGTGTTCTTCCTTTTATTATTTCGCCTAAAAGCACGCAGCAGGTCTGCGCTAACATTTCGCATAAAACAACGCCAGGAACGACAGGATTACCAGGGAAATGACCCTTTAAAAACCATTCGTCACCTTTTATCGAATATTTACCAACAGCCCTATTCTCTTCAATAAGCGATGCTTCATCAACTAGTAGCATAGGCTCTCTATGTGGCATTAATTTTTTCAGATCGTCTCTGTTCATTAATAGGCCTCCTAAAATATCTTGAATAATATCTGGGAGAACTCAACGACTTGACCGTTTTGTACGCAGATATCTACAATTTCGCCATCGTTCTCCGCAGTAATCTCATTAATAAGTTTCATAGCTTCAATCAGACAAAGCACATCGCCTTTTTTGACTTTGTCGCCGACTTTAACATAAGGATCAGCATCTTTTGATGGAGCAGAATAAAACACTCCAACTAAAGGTGACTTAACTTCTGTTATTTTATTAAAATCAACAACATCTTCTGAAACAGCAGGTGCTGGCGCATCTGCAATAGGTTTAGCTGAAAGAGCAGGAGCACTTTGCGTAATAACTGTTTGAACGATATTCTTCTCGAGCTTAATTCTTGTATTGCCTTCGTCTATTTCTATTGCCGTAAGGTCATTTTTATCCATTATCTCAGCTAATGCATTTATTAAACTAATATCCATAAGTTACTCCTTTTCTACTTTTGTAAAAGCGAGAACGCCATTGTGCCCACCAAAGCCAAGAGAGATTGAAAGAGCTAGATTAACGTCAGCTTTTCTTGCTACATTTGGTACATAATCAAGATCGCAATTTTCGTCAGCTTCTTTGTAGCCGATAGTAGGAGGGATTATACCAGTTTGCAGCGCTTTTATTGCAGCTATTGCTTCAACAGCACCTGCACCACCTAGCATATGCCCTGTCATAGATTTTGTCGAGCTTATTAGCGCTTTATATGCCTTATCGCCAAGCGCCTTTTTTATTGCAAGCGTTTCTGATTTATCGTTTAGAGGTGTGCTTGTGCCATGAGCGTTTATGTAAATTTTATCTTCGTCTTGCATTTCAGCTTCGTTAATAGCACCTTTAATAGCGTTAGCTCCACCAATCGCCTCAGGATGAGGTGCGGTCATATGGTAAGCGTCACATGTATTGCCATAGCCTTTAACTTCAGCATATATTTTAGCGCCTCTTTTTTTAGCGTGTTCATATTCTTCCAAAACAAGAGCAGCGCCACCTTCGCCCATAACAAAGCCACTACGGCGTTTATCAAACGGGATAGAACTGTCAAGAGGATCGGTTGAGGTTGTAAGTGCCATTATATTCGTAAATCCTGCTATAGAAGGAGGTATAATAGCTGCTTCTGAACCGCCGGCTATTATAGCATCGGCATATCCGTGCTTAATTGCTCTGAAAGCTTCGCCAATAGCATTTGTTGAAGTTGCGCATGCAGTTACTACAGGCAGGCATGGACCTTGTGCATTAAACTTTATCGCAATATTTCCTGATGCCATATTTGAAATCATCATAGGAATAAAATACGGAGAAATTTTTCTTGGCCCGCCGCTAATTAACTTTTCACACTCGGTTAAAAACGTACAAATACCGCCAATGCCAGATCCCATATAAACTCCAAGTTTTTCTGGATCGATATCGGTTAGGTTACTGTCAGCCATAGCTTGAACAGCCGCTGCCATTGCGTATTGCGAAAACGGATCCATTTTTCTTGCTTCGTTTTTATCCATATATAGGGTTGGGTCAAAATCCTTAACTTCGGCGGCGATTTTAACTTTATAATCGGTAGTGTCAAACTTAGTTATAAAATCTATGCCACACTTTCCGGATATTAAACTGTTCCAAAAGGTTTCAATGTCGTTTCCTACTGGGGAAATGACGCCCATACCTGTTACTACTACTCTTTTCATGAATTTTCGTTCCTTTCTGGTTACCCAGTGCAGTAATTTATGCTGTTGGTGCTGAACTAATATATTCTCGTTCTAGTGAACTAAATAGTTCTTTAACTGTTACTATCTTATCTACCATATAACCGTTTGCTCCAACAAATGCAAACCCATTTTTAAGTTTACCTTTGTATGCATTTACTAAAGCTAGAGTTATACAGTAGGGACTTTCTTTTTCTTTGCATGTAGTGATGCAGTGGTAAGGACAGCCGTATGGTTGTCTTTTGCCTGCTTTTACTTCATCTACAAAATCATTCTTTATTACTCTGCCGGGCATACCAACAGGGCTATCGATTATAACGATATCTTCTTTTTTGCAATCCACATACGCTTTTTTAAAGTTCTCATCAGCATCACATTCATCTGTTGCAACAAAACGCGTCGCCATTTGCACAGCTGAAGCACCAAGATCTAAAAACTTGCGGATATCTGCGCCGGTAAATATACCGCCTGCTGCAATAACAGGGATTTTTTTATTTGTTTCTTTTTCAATAATACGTACTTCTTTAAGTACTTGTTCAACTAAATTCTCAAGCTTATAAGCAGGATCGTCTAATTGATCTCTTTTAAAACCTAAATGACCACCGGCCATAGGACCTTCAACAACGAATGCATCAGGAATATACTTATATTTTTCGTTCCACCATTTGGAGATTATTTTCACAGCTTTAGCAGAGGAAACAATTGGTACTAATTTAGTTTTGCTGCCTTCATGTAAAAATTCAGGAAGATTAAGAGGGAGACCTGCTCCAGCAAAAATTATGTCTATGCCTTCTTCTATTGAAGCTTTAACCATGTCGCCAAAATTAGTGAGGGCTACCATGATATTCACACCAAGTACTCCGTTTGTCATAGCTTTAGTTTTGCGTATTTGTTCCCTAAGTGAATCCATATTAGCTTGCATAGTATTTTTGGAAAACTCTTTTGAAAGCATTCCAATACCTGCTGCGGATAAAACACCCACGCCACCTTCGTTTGCTACAGCTGCAGCTAAATTTGACAAAGAGACTCCAATTCCCATGCCGCCCTGAACGATGGGAGCTTTTATTTGCAGATTACCAATTTGAAAACTTTTACCATTCCAATTTGACATTTCATTTCCTACCTTTTTTTATTCTACACTACATAAGCTCTGCTTACATACAAAGACCGCCGTCGATTTTAATAACCTCGCCTGTAATGTAGCTTGCATTATCGCTTGCTAAAAAGACTGTCATATTCGCTACGTCGCTTGGGCTACCCATTTTTTTCATGGGTATTGAGCTCAGTACGGTTTCTTTAACTTTATCTGATAGTTTATCTGTCATATCTGTTTGGATAAAACCTGGCGCTATCGCGTTGCATGTTACGTTTCTTGCTGCAAGTTCTCTTGCCACGGATTTTGTAAGGCCTATCATGCCTGCTTTAGCTGAAGCATAGTTTGCTTGGCCAGCGTTACCAACAACACCAGTTATTGATGTTATGTTGATAATTCTACCACAACGTTTTCTCATAAAGTGGGTGTAGGTGTGTTTGATCATGTTAAACGCACCCTTCAGATTTGTATCTATAACAGAATCAAAATCGTCTTCACTCATAGAAAGAACTAGTGCATCGCGAACGATCCCTGCATTATTTACAAGAATATCTATGCCGCCAAAATCCTCGATGACTGATTGTATTAACACTTTTGTTTTATCAAAATCTGCAACATCACAGCAATATATCTGCGTTTTAACACCAAAGTTTTGTGCTAACTCACAGCTTTCTTTTGCTGCTACTTCATTTCCGGCATAAACAATAGCTACATTAGCTCCGTTTTCTGCCATCTTTAATGCAATTTCACGGCCGATTCCTCTTGATGCACCTGTGATAAGTGCTGTTTTTCCACTTAACATGCAGATTCTCCTTTGCCTAAAGCTTTAAGAGTTATATTTAAACTTTCTTTATTTTCAACATTTAATATTTGAGCAACTGGTGCAATTTTTCTTATTAGACCGCTTAGCGTTTTGCCTGCACCAACTTCAATAAAAGTAGTTATGCCATCATTAACCATGTTTTCAATAGTCTTTTGCCATTTTATTGGATGATTAACTTGAAGGGATATAAGTTTTTTTATATCTTGACCATAGATTTCACCAGTGTAGTTTGAGTAAATATCTATTGTTGGAGAGTTAATGGTGTAATCATTTACTACATTATACAGCTCAGAAGCGGCTTCGTCCATAAATGGAGAGTGGAAGCCACCGCTTACAGCTAATGGAATAGCCTTACCACCGGCTGAACTAACCATACTACAGAAATCAGAGATCATGCTTTTTTCGCCAGCAACCACCAGCTGACCATTGCAGTTATAGTTTACTGGGAACATGTTTTCACATGCAGAGCAAAGCTCCTCAACCTTTTCGTTTGAGAGCTTTAGCACAGCTGCCATTGCACCATTTGTTTTCTCGGCAGCTTTTTGCATATATTCTGCTCTTTTGCATACGATCTTAAAGCCGTCTTCATACGAAAACACTTGTGCAAACGTTAAAGCAGCTATTTCGCCTAATGAAAAGCCAGCAACGGCATCGGGAACAATGCCAGCTTCTTTTAAGCTTTCAGCAGCAGCCAAATCTACACAGAATAGACAAGGCTGCGTATTTATTGTTTCTGATAGCTCTTCTTTAGGAGCAGTAAAGCACTGCTCACTTGTGTTTTTTCTAATGCCGTCCGCCATGTTAAAAACATTTTTTGCGGCATTAGAACTATCGTATAGTTCTTTTCCCATGCCGCTGTACTGAGCACCTTGTCCGGAAAATACAAATGCTATTTTACCCATTTACCAGCACCGCCCAAGATTTTTTCAGCCTCGTCGAACATTTCTTTTATTATTTCTGCAGCAGACTGCTCTTTTTTAACAAGAGCTGCTATTTGACCAGACATAAAACAGCCGTTTTTCTCGTCGCCTTCAACTGCTGCAAGTCTTAATACGCCTGCGCCCATAGCTTCGAGTTCTTCGTTTGATACGCTACTGTCATATTCTTTTTTAAAGTATTCTCTTGAGAACGGATTTTTTAAGCAACGAACAGGATGCCCAAGCCTTTTTCCTGTTGTGATGGTATCTATATCAGAAGCTTTAAGTATCTTGTTTTTGTAATTCTGGTGAACGTTGCATTCGTATGCAACTAAAAACCTTGTGCCAACTTGCACACCGCAAGCGCCAAGCATAAATGATGCTGCAATCCCCCTACCATCAGCAATGCCACCGGCAGCAATTACAGGGATATTCACTGCATCGCAAACCTGAGGTACAAGGGTCATCGTTGTAAGATCGCCGACGTGTCCGCCAGATTCTCCACCTTCAGCGACAACTGCACATGCGCCGTCTTTTTCAACGCGTCTTGCAATACCAGTAGATGGGACTACAGGAATAACCTTTATTCCGGCCTGTGTCCAAGTTTTTATGTATTTTGAAGGATTTCCAGCACCTGTTACTACCACTTTTATTCCTTCGTCTATTACTACCTGTGCAACCTCATCGGCAAAAGGACTCATAAGCATTATATTAACGCCAAAAGTCTTATTAGTCAGTTCTCTTGCTTTTCGTATTTCTTTAGTAAGCCACTCAGCGTTAGCGTTCATTGCAGAGATTAGCCCAAGACCACCAGCATTTGAAACAGCTGCCGCAAGAGAAGCGTCGGCAATCCATGCCATGCCCCCTTGAATAATTGGATATTCGATTTCTAATAAATCGCATAGCTGTGTTTTTATCATAATAAGTACTCCTTATTTCTTAGCGTTGTCAATTATGTCTACTATATCGCCTATAGTTTTCATGCCTTCGCTCATATCAATTGTAATACCAAATTCTTCTTCAAAGCTCATGATTAATTCAACCGTATCCAATGAGTCAAGCCCTAACGCTTCGAATGTTGTTTCTTTTGTTATTTCTGAAGCATCGCAGCCGTTGTAATCTACTAAAATTTGTTTTACTTTATCGAGTGTCATATAATATTCCTCCAAAAATTTTTATAATTTAACGCCTTAAGCGGTAAATGCTATTTATTCCACCTTATAACGCAAGCTCCTGTTGTAAGGCCTGCGCCAAAAGCACTCAGTGCCAATAGATCGCCTTTTTTGAACTTTCCAGAGCGGTTTGCATCATCTAATAGAAGAGGGATGCTTACTGCCGATGTATTGCCATAAGATTTGATGTTTGTAAGATATTTATCTTTAGCCATCTTTAGTCTTTTCTGAGCAGCTTCTATAATTCTAATGTTTGCTTGATGAGGAAGGACATAATCTATTTGATCTTTAGTAAGCCCTGCTTCATTTACTACATCCGTAATGTCATTACACATTGCGGATACTGCAAATTTATATATTTCTTGGCCATTCATAGATAAATATGGCTGGGTCTGCGGTATTTGACCAAATGGGCAATTGCCAGTTACGTTTGGTGCGCTCAAGGCAGTCGCGTCTCCTGTTGCTGTGAGTTTGATTGAAAGAAGATCGTCGCCAGCAGTTAAAACAACTGCGCCAGCTGCATCTCCAAAAAGCACGCATGTTGCACGGTCTTTCCAGTCAATAAGCTTTGACATAGCATCAGCCGCAACGATCAATATTTTTTTGAATTTGCCTCTAGCAAAATAACCTGCTGCAACATCTAAGGCATATATGAAGCCTGTGCAAGCTGCACTTACATCAAAAGCAGGACATGTTGCTTTAATTTTGCTTTGAATAATGCAAGCTAGAGAAGGGGTGATATAGTCGCCACTTATCGTAGCGCAAATTATTAAATCAAGATCGGCTGCATTTATTCCTGCATTTTCAAGCGCATTGCTTGCCGCCACGGATGCGATATCTGACAAAGGTTCTTCGCCACATATGCGTCTTTCTTTTATGCCTGTCCGGGTGGAAATCCACTCGTCGTTTGTGTCTACTATTTTCGATAGATCATCGTTTGTCTTTATGCAAACTGGCAGTGCGCTACCTGTTCCTAATATTGAAAAATTCATTTGTCCTCCAATGCAACGAGCTTTTTACTAAAAAAAGCGTTTAATTTTATTATTCCCTTAACCATTGCCTCTTTTTCTTCCTCTGACAATTCTTTTGCAACGGATCTTACCATGGTTTGATGAAAGTACCTATGAACGGCATCCATTTTTAAACCAAGAGGGGTGAGGGTAACATACACAATTCGGCCATCGTTCTCGGATTTTATTTTTTCAACATAGCCTTTTCTCATAAGTTTATTTATTGCTATAGTGACAGAAGGAAGTGTTATAGATAAATCCTCGGCAATATCACTAATGGTTTTACCTGAATTATTATTCTTACCTACAGACTCAATTAAATGCATTTCACTTATTGAAAGATCAACTCTTTCTGAGTTCTTTAATGTCTGTTCTTCAACTTTTAATATAGAGCGAAAAGTTTCCACTAAAACTTCATTTAACTTCATAGAAAACTCATCCATAATACTTACCTCCATATAATTAGTTTGTCTATCTAATAATATAACTTTTTGCGCTTTTGTCAAGATAGTAAAAATGACGCAACAAAGACAGTTTGTTGCTATTAAAGCCAAAAAGGAGAAAAGCAATAGCGCTTCTTCTTTTTACTGTTGTATGCTCTTGGATAACTTGGTTATCTCGGCAATCCTATCTTCACTTAGGCTTTTTAGATGAGATATGCATTTTTCTTGCCATACGATTTCGTTCTGCGTTAGATGCATATTGTCTGTAGAAGCGCTCAAAATATCTATATGAGGAGCATTCTCGCAAATCTTAATTACAAGCATTGCAAGCTCAATATCCGAGAGCATGCTGAAAATCTCGGTATATTCGTCATCAAATATACAATCGGCGCTTAGTATGTCAATGAAGTCATCAAGGCATTGAATATCTGATTTTATAATATTAAATTTATCAGTGGCGCTTTTGCATAGTAGCATTTCTTCTACAAGATCTTTAAAACTATCGTCATCCATTTTCGAGCCTTGTTCAAATATGTTTATCGTTTTGATGCTCTCGCTTTGAGTGGTGATAATAAGCTTTTCAAGGTTACTTCTCTTCACGTAATTCATTAGCTCTTTTGCAAGTGCGTTTTTGAATTTTCTCATATAATTTTGCAGATCTGGCTGCGTGATAGCTAATTCGCTAATGATCATTTCTATAGCTTTTTCCACTAAATAATAGCAATCATTTTCATTAAGAGGCCGCAGTTTATCTTGCAATAATGCACACTCATCTTTTGTAATGGAAAGCTTTTTTGCGCTGTTTCCAAGCAACAGTGAAAATATAGAATTACTTAATACTAACTGAAAAATATTTATAAGCATATCACGATAATCGAATTCATATATGCTGCCATAGTTATTTAGAAGCGAATTTATTTCGCTAATTGGTAAAAGCCCACAAAACTGATTTTCTAAGTTAAGTTTTGTTAAGTACTGTTTAACATACGAAATACCACACATAGTTGCATCGTCAAAAAGTACAGGATAGTCAATGTTTGCAGTGGTGTCGTGAGCACTGAAATCTGCGTCATATTCGTCAAAACATCCAGAAAAGCCTTCGTCAATTGTTGTATTATAGGCATGAAGCTCAACATCAATCTTGCTTTGCTGAACGACAGCTAATAATAATCTGCACTCGTTCGCATATGTTTTTGCTAAAGCGAGCCCCTCTTCATATATATTCTTTATGCTTTTAGTTTGAAGCGTGAATATACTCTCATCTGCTTCGTCAAAGCTCATTAAATATGCGTCTATGCAATAAAAAATGGAGAGCAGAATATTCTCTGCTGTTTCGGTTTTGACAGAACAGCTTTCGCCACGTGTGAATTTCATTATGCGTTCGCTAAGTGTGCTCATTATTTGCATCTGGATATTTTCTGTTTCTTCTAGAGATAGGATATTTAAACGATACGCTTCGCCGAGTAGCGATAAGGTGAACTGGGAGGGATTAATGTCCTCTTTTTTGATTAAAGAATGTTTTACTAAATTATTGTTTTCCATTAATATTCCTCCTCTTCAAAAACTTCTGAGTATTCTTCCATTTTTCTATAATCTATAATTTCATATCTTAAATTCCTAGCAAGAGCTTCGAGTTCACGACCTTGCAAAAGTTCTATTGATCCTCTGCAGCTATTTTCGAAAAAGTCTTTCATTATATCAATAAGCTCATCATCGCTAATAAGGTCAAGACTTTCATTTTTAATATAGTAAAAGGTTTCAATAAGCTCGTTTAAAGCAGCAGTGTAGTTTGCTTGCCAAAGATAGGAGGAATCGCAAAATTTGGCTATTATCTTAGCTATTATGCCAGCGCCAACCTCAACGCGCCCATAGTTTTTAAGCGTGTCGTTTCTCACTTCAATTAATTCTTTGGCATCTTCTTCGCTAAGGCGTAACCCGTATTCTTGTGATTCGTCATTAATTTTAACAATTTCACTTATTGTAACTTTGTCTAAATTTGCACCTGGCAGAAAAGGGAATTTGATTATTTCGTACATAATTTTAACCCCAAAAATATTTTTTAAAAAACTGTTGACAACTAAATCCGGATATGATATACTCATTGCAGGAATTGTATAAACATATGTATCAATTGCCTAAATTCTATTGTAACATTACCGTTACCCAAAGTCAATGAACTTTCAATAATATAGAATTTTAAACGCCAAGAAAATTTGCTTGGCGTTTTTTTATTGTAAAAACAAATAATTCGGGAACTAACTATTATGTGACGTACGATTTTATTTCTCTTTCATAATGCTATTTCAATTATCCAGTTAAAACACGTTAGCACTTAAGAGCTATAGAAAATTATTAAACAGACAAACTATTTAAGTATAAATGCATAAATTTTATTTTATTTTAATAGTATGTAATATAGAACTTCTTTATCAAAATAATTTTTTAAAAGGATTTGCATGCATTTCTGTAGAATGAAGAAATAAGAACAATATGGCTTTTTATTCCAATTTATTGTTTAAATACTTAAGGAGAAAGCTTATGTTTAATTCTGATAAACCTATTCAAAGTTCTATGGAGGATTTACTTGGCAGAAGAGAGTTTGCCTTTGCATTATCAAGGGCTGTGCTTACTTATACGCACAAAGATAGCCTCACTATTGGCTTATACGGCAAATGGGGCTGTGGCAAGACTTCTATCCTTAATATGCTTGAAAATGAATTAGACTCGTTTACATATAATGATACTGTTAAAAAACCAGTAATTATAAGATTTAACCCTTGGAATTTTTCGGATCAAGATCAGCTAATTGAGCAATTCTTTTATGCACTGTCACATGGTTTGGGAAAAGAGTGCAAAAAAGAATTATTAGATAAGCGTAAAAAGAACGTTAAAAATTTTGCTCTTGTTGCTGACGCTGCTAGTATTATACCTGCAATTGGATCTGTAGCAGAAAAAATATCGCATTTGTTAAATGAATATGCAAATGCGCTAAGAGTCGCTAACGAAGAAAACGATTTGCAGGAAATGAAAGAAGATATCTCATCTGAATTATTAAAAATAGAAAATAGAATAATTATTATCATCGATGATTTAGATAGGCTTAACAATATTGAAATAAGGCAAATTTTTCAGCTGATTAAATCATTAGCAGATTTTCCTAATACTATTTATCTACTACCTTTTGATAAAGAGGTAGTAATAAATGCGCTTAAGGATATTCAAAAAGGCGATGGCAACGAGTATCTAGAGAAGATAATCCAAGTACCAATTGAGATTCCGGATGTAGATACAGTAAAGCTATACAATATATTGTTCCAAAAAATTGATAAAAGCATTACTGACTATTCGCGAGAAAGGCGCGATCTAGAATACTGGGCAAAAGTTATAGTAAAATGCATCATGCCTTTTATAAATAATCTGCGCGATGTTAATAGACTAATTAACGTTTTTAAATTTAAATATGACTTCGTTAAAGACGAGGTAAATATTGCGGATTTAATTGCGATAACGTCACTTCAAGTTTTTGCTCCTGAAGTATATAGCTGGATATATAAAAATAAAAACGATATTGTCGGCGGGGTAAAACCTTATGAAAGCATTGTTATTATAGAACAAAAAAGAGAAAAGGAACTGTTCGGGGAAAAAATTAAAGAGTTTACGAATAAAGACCCTCAATTAGTTATTGAGATATTAAGTACGCTATTTCCTAGAATCGATCAAAAAATTAATTATACTTATGAGCAGGCAGTTGACAAGGAATTACTAAGAACGCAAAGGATAGCGTCTTTGGAAAAATTCGATATCTATTTCTCACTATCAATTGAAAACGTTGAAGTATCACGAAGCGAGCTCGAACGAATAATCTATTATGATAATTATGATGAGTTATTAAACAAACTAATGAGGTTTAGCGAGAAGGGCACTGTAATTAGCTTTTTAATTGAGATGGAAAGCCAGATTATAAACCTACCGATGTCTAGGGTGCCAGTTCTACTACAAGTTATGGTGGATATAAGCGATTCACTCAAGGGCGTTAAAGCAAAAGTGTTTTTTGAGCTGACGGCGTTAACGTATGGCCACATGATTATTGTAGAACTACTAAAAAGATATTCGGACGAAAACGAAAGATTTAATGCGCTCAAAACAGCAATCGAAAATGCAATCTATGAGGGTATACCGACATGTGCATATTTACTAAATTCAAATGAATTAGCACATGGAAAATTGGCAGCAAATGGCGCAAACCAAGGTGAGCAGCTTATTGATTTAAACCATCTGAAAGAATTAGAAGTTGTTGTAACTGAAAAAATTATTGGGTTTTCTAAGAGTCGTAACCTATTTGATCTAAATGGTTTTAGAATCGTTGCGTATATATGGGAATGCTTTGACAGAAAAGGATGCAGAGAATATATACATAAGCAATTAAGTGATAATATTAATTTAGTTAAATTTATTGCCAATAATGCTAGCGAGTGGACAAGTGCTGACCGTAAAAGGGTAAAGGGTTGGCAATTTAATAAAAATGACATTGAAAAATTTATTCTAGTAGATGCTGCTGCAAACAAAATTAGTGAATCCATACAAACAGACGAGTTTAGCAAGCTAGATATAGAAGTAAAGCGTAGGGCGATAGCTTTTATATTATGGGACAGGGAATCAAGGGATAATGGTGATGATGTTACTTTAGATGAAGTAGATCAGGAAATGAAAAACTGGAAAGTTGGGTAATAGCTGCTGTATAATATAGCGTAGATATTACTAAAAACGAGAGGGATATATTATGGCAAGTTTTAAGACAAACGCTATGCGAATATTAGATAAAGCTGGCATTTTGTATGGAACATATGAGTACGATCATAGTGATGGACAGATTGATGGTATTTCTGTTGCAAATAAAATGGGACAGCCTGTAGAGCAGGTGTATAAAACGCTTGTCACACAAGGCGCTAGTAGGGAATACTATGTTTTTATTATTCCTGTTGCTGCTGAGCTTGATTTAAAAGCGGCGGCAAAGGCGGTTGGAGAAAAAGCTGTCGCCATGATAAAGGTTGCAGATATTAATAAAATTACAGGCTATATACGTGGCGGATGTTCGCCAATAGGAATGAAAAAAGATTTTAAAACTGTGCTAGATAGCTCGTGCGATGGGTTAGATAAAATAATAGTGAGTGCTGGTAAGCTTGGACACCAAATTGAGCTAGATCCAAGCGATCTTACCAAGCTAATTAAATGTAAAACCGAAAGTATTACTATGTAGGATGAATATAATAAAACGCTCAAATATTGGGCGTTTTTTTAATTAAAAATTCATTAACTTGGCTTCCATTAAATAGAATATACAAAACTATGGAGGTGGGTTAATGAAAATTACTGTTATTAAAAGTAAAAAACGATTAGTTGCTACTTTTATAGGTCTGTTCGTTTTAATTGCGGTTGTGATTAATGGCATTGGCTATGTACTTGACTTAAAGTATGTAAGCGTATTTGCTGCTGCCAGACAGATAGACAAATATCAGGTGCGAAGTGAACTGCTTATGGATGCAATGGAAGATGTGGGAGTATGTTGCGCTGAAGATGCTGCTAATGTTTGGGCAAGCGGACTAAAAAAGAGAAGTGCGGCACTGCAATATTCTGTAATGACTACGGAACTAAAGAAAGTGTATGCAAAACAGCTAGATAGCGTTTTTCCCAATTGGGTAACAGGTGTCTCAAGTCCTTGGGTTGACAGCTATAAAATTACAAAAACCGAAAAAGTAAATGAAAATACATATATATTTAACATTCTCTTTTCAACTAAAACGTCGACTGGACCTGCGGGAGATTATAGTGCAATACTTACAGTAATAAAGGAAGATGGATTCTGGCGAGTTACAAAAATTGATGCAGATAAGCAGCTTTATGCTTATACTGGCTACAAGCCATAACTAAACAAATAAAAAAAGCGCTATTACAGCGCTTTTTAAAATTCTATTAATCTATCTGTGCAAGAGCTTGGCTAACATCTTCTAGAATATCATCGATATTCTCAAGGCCTACAGAAAAACGAACCATTCCAGGGTTTATTCCAGCTGCAACAAGTTGCTGATCAGTAAGCTGACGGTGCGTTGCACTTGCAGGATGAAGCACGCAAGTACGAATATCTGCGACATGGACTTCGTTTGAAGCAAGTTTTAATGCATCCATGAATTTAACAGCATTTGCTTTGCCGCCCTTTATATTAAGGGAAATAACACCGCTTGAGCCTTTGAGATATTTCTGTGCAAGAGCATAGTATTTATCAGTTTCAAGTCCTGGATAAATAACAGACTCAATTTTATCTGAATTTTGAAAATATTTAGCTACAGTAAGAGCATTTTGGCAATATCTTTCCATTCTAATAGCTAATGTTTCAAGTCCTAAATTCAGTAAAAATGCTGAATGAGCAGCTGGATATGCTCCATAATCACGCATAAGTTGCATTCTTGCTTTTAGGATATAAGCCATTTTGCCGTAAGTGCCTGTGTATGAAATACCATGATATGATTCATCAGGCTCAGTAAATTCTGGGAAATTGCCATTTGTCCAATCAAAATTACCACTGTCTACAATGACGCCGCCAACTTGTACTGCATGGCCGTCCATATATTTAGTTGTTGAATGAACGATAATATCAGCACCAAATTCAAAAGGCTTGCATAAAATTGGTGTAGCAAATGTATTGTCAATGATAAGTGGAACATTATGTGCATGAGCAACATTTGCAAATTTTTCAATATCCAATACAGCAAGAGCAGGATTAGCTATTGTTTCGCCAAATACAGCTTTTGTATTTGGTTTAAATGCAGCATTAATTTCTTCTACAGTTGCGTCAGCATTTACAAATACACATTCGATACCTAACTTTTTTAATGTGAATGCAAATAGATTGATTGTACCTCCATAGATTGTGGATGTGCTAACAAAGCTATCGCCGGTCTTACATATGTTTAGTATCGAAAGTAAAGATGCAGCTTGACCTGACGTTGTGCATAATGCACCTATTCCGCCTTCAAGGTCAGCTATTTTATCTTCTACTGCCATGACTGTTGGGTTAGCAAAGCGTGAATAAATTAAACTTTTTGTAGGATCGTCAAATACATCTCCAACATCGTCTGTGGAGTCATAAACATAGGTTGTGCTTTGAACTATAGGCAGTACGCGGGGCTCCGTATTTTTCGGGGAATATCCCGAATGTAGGCATTTAGTTTCGTCTCTCATTTTTAATTCCTCCTTATATATAAATAAAAAACCCCGTCTTCTATAATGAAGACGAGGTATTATCTCGTGGTACCACTTCAATTTGTTAATATCTTTAGAATATTAACCTCTCAGAGTACATAGCATTTGCACTAATACTCCGTCGCTGTAACAGGCGAATCCTGTCGTAGCCTAACTTATAATAAGCTTCGGTACGCCATTCAAGGGCCATTTTCTACTGAACACCGTATGCCGTTTTCCACCACTTACGGCTCTCTGTGAAACGTTCTTTCAGTTTACTTTCCCTGTCATAATGGTAATAGTATTGTATTGCCACGAATTATATCACAAACATTTTGAGCTGTAAATAAATTAATAAATGTTTTTTAGTAAATGTGAATTGTTTCTTTGCAAAAAATAAGTATAATAATTACATATCTTATGATATAAAGTTTATGATAAATATAATAATTCTATTCAGAATTAGTAGATACATTAGGATATGCTAAGGAGAAAATAATATGAAATTTCTATTTGCACCTGACTCGTTTAAAGGATCAATTAGCGCTATTGAGGCAACAAAAATGTTGACAGTAGCAGCGAAAAAGACGTTCGGAAAAATTGAGACTATAGAACTTCCTGTAGCAGATGGCGGAGAAGGAACGGTAGACTCGTTTGTTATTGCAGCAGGTGGCGAGTATAGGGAGCATATAGTTACTGGCCCAATGGGTGAACCTTCAATAGCAAAGTATGGGATTATCAATGATGGCAAAGTTGCTGTTATAGAAATGGCGCAGGCATCTGGTTTGCCACTAGTACCAGCTAATATGCGCAATCCACTAAAAGCAACTTCAAGAGGCACAGGAGAACTAATTGCTCATGTGCTGGATGCAGGAATAACTAAGCTTATCATAGGAATTGGTGGCAGTGCTACTAACGATGGTGGAATGGGAATGCTAAGCGCACTTGGCGCTAAGTTTTTCGATATAGATGGCAACTTGCTTTATGGATATGGAGAGGATTTAGAAAAAGTTTGCCATATTGATTTGACTGACATTCATAGTGCAATAAGGAAAGCATCGATCACTGTTATATGTGATGTAATAAACCCGTTACTTGGTGAAAATGGAGCGACATATATTTACGGCAGGCAAAAAGGTGCAGATGATTTGATGCTAGCGCGTCTTGAAGCAGGGATGGATAAATATGCTCATGTGTTTTTTGGAGAGCAGGGCATTAATATAGCATCACCTGATGGTGCAGGAGCAGCGGGCGGCATGGGTGGAGCACTAAAAGGAGTGCTTGGCGCACAGCTAAAACCTGGGATAGAGGCGGTACTTGATGCTGTGGCGTTTGACAAAATGCTAGAAGGCGTTGACCTTGTGGTAACAGGAGAGGGTTGTTTGGATGGGCAATCAGTTAAGTTTGGCAAAGTGCCAACAGGCATCGCAAAAAGGTGCAGTAAACTTGGAGTTCCAGTTGCGATAATAGTTGGTGGTATGGGCGAAGGTGCAGAGAATATTTATGACATTGCAGACGTTGCAATAATGACTACGATAAACTCGGCCATGCCAATAGAAGAAGCAATGAGTAATGCAAAGCAGCTTTTTGAATGCGCAGCTGATAGATTGTTTCGTAGTATAAAGATGGGCATGAACATTGCTGGAAAGTAGTTTTCGATATAGAACAAAATAGATTGATGGCTTTATTCAAGAAAATAAAAAAAGACCGAAGCATATCGGCCTTTTTGTTTTATTATTAATAATTAGCTAAAAGAAGTTCGCGTAATATTTTACAAGCAGTTGCAGTAGATGCTCCACTTTGATCATATATTGGAGAAAGCTCTACAATATCAAAGCCAACAACATTAAGTTTTGAAACCGCAAGCGCTGATTCAAGAAGTTCTTTAAAAGATACGCCACCAGCTTCAGGTGTTCCTGTTCCAGGAAATACTGAAGGATCAAGAACATCTAGGTCAATTGAAAAATATACCGGCTTGCCGTCAAGCTTTTTTATAGCTTCGGCTAAACCATCAAAATTATATTTGTTCATATAAACATGCTCTTTAGCCCAGCTAAATTCTACTCTTTCGCCAGAGCGTATGCCAAACTGGTATATCTTATCGTCGCCAACTAAATCCCATACTCTTTTCATAACGGTAGCGTGCGAAAGCTTTTCATCCAAATAATCTTCTCTTAGATCTGCATGCGCATCAAAATGCACTATGTGAAGATCAGGATACTTTTTAATAACTGCTTTTACTGCTCCAAGAGTAACAAGATGTTCTCCACCTATCATGCATGGAGTTTTGCCGTCATTGATTATTTCATCTGTAAACTCTTCTATCTGATCTAGCGCTTTTGCAGTATTACCAAAGCATAGCTCTAGATCGCCACCATCAAATACGCTTATATCCTCTAAATCTTTATCTTGATATGGGCTATAGGTTTCTATGCCAAAGGACTCACTACGCATCACACGGCTTGCAAACCGTGTGCCTGGTTTGAAGGAAGTAGTAGAGTCAAAAGGTGCACCAAATACAACGATTTTAGAATCTTCATATTCGTTTTCACAACCGATAAAAGTGGAAATATTCTTATTCATTATCATTCACCAAAAGTTCTTTAACATAGCTCGGCAGCGCAAAACAGCCTGTATGTATATCTGTATTGTAATACTTAGTTTTTATGTTTAAGCTGTTCCATGCTGCTGTGTCAGATCTAAGTGGATCATATTTTTTGGAGGCAAACCCAAATAGCCAATGGCCTGATGGGTAGGTAGGTATATGCGCTTGGTAAACTCTGCACATTGGGAAAAGCTCTTCAATTCTTTTATGCGCTCTTCCCATAGATTTTGCATAGCTAGCATAGTATGGGTTTTCGTGCTGGTTAACAAGTATGCCGTCTTCCTTAAGAGCTTTGAAGCAGTTACCGTAAAATTCTTTAGTAAAAAGTCCTTCACCAGGTCCAAACGGATCTGTTGAATCAACAATTATAAGATCGTACTCATTTTCTTTTGTGCGTACAAATTTTAGGCCATCTTGGAAAAAAAGATTTACTCTAGGGTCGTCAAGCTTACAAGCTGTCTGAGGGAGATACTCTTTGCAAACTGCAACAACCTGCTCATCAATTTCGACCATATCAATTTTTTCAATAGTACTGTATCTTGTGAGCTCTCTAACCGTGCCACCATCACCAGCGCCTATAACAAGCACATTCTTTATGTTTGGGTTAGTAGCCATGGGTATGTGAGTGATCATCTCATGGTAGATGAATTCGTCTTTTTCGGTAAGCATCATAAGCCCATCAAGCGTTAGAAACTTGCCAAATTCTTTGGAGTTAAATATATCTATCCTTTGAAAATCACTTTGCCCTGCATAGAGCTGTTTATCTACTTTTATCGAAAAGCGTACATAGTCTGTATGCTGTTCTGTATACCATAATTCCATTGTTTTAAGCCTCCACTATGTTTATTCTTTCGACACTCATATCCTCAGTACCTGTTAATAATAATCCTTTTTCTTTTGCATAGCTAATATAATCAAGTATTTCTCTTGTTATACGCTCGCCAGGCGCTAAAATTGGAATGCCAGGAGGATAGCACATTACGAATTCGCCACATACAAGATTTTCGCTTTCATCAATAGGCACTGATGTATTATCAGCATAAAAAGCTTCTTGAGGAGCTAGTACTACATCAGGATCGATGTACTCGTGATCTAGCATGCCTGTTTTATCTTTTGAATACAATCTTTTTATTTCAGCTAGTGCACCAATAAGACGCTCGATTGCTAATTCTCTATCACCAACGGATATAATAGCAAGAACGTTTCCAACATCACCAAACTCTATTTGTATGCCGTATTCGTCTCTAAGAATATCATAGACTTCGATACCTGCAAGCCCAATATCGCGTGTATGGATAGAAAGTTTAGTAACGTCAAAATCGAAAACCGTATCGCCATCAATTATTTCTTTAGAGAAAGCATAATAGCCACCTATTTTATTTATTTCTTCTCGTGCATACTCAGAAAAGCGTGTTACTCTTTTAAAAATCTCTATACCGTCTAGAGCCAAATTACGCCTCGAAATATCAAGCGAGGACATAAGTAGATAAGAACCGCTTGTGGTTTGAGTAAGGTTGATTATTTGACGGACGTGGCCAACACTCATAGACTTTCCAATTAAAAGGAAAGAACTTTGAGTTAGTGAACCACCTGTTTTATGCATGCTGACAGCAGCCATATCCGCACCAGCGGCCATAGCTGAAATGGGCATATTTTCGCCGAAATAGAAATGCGTGCCGTGTGCTTCGTCAACAAGCGAGTACATGCCGTGTTTATGTGCTAGCTGTGTGATTGCTTTAAGATCCGAACATACGCCATAATATGTTGGGTTATTCGTAAGCACAGCTTTTGCGTCTGGATTTTCTAAAATAGCTTTTTCAACATCAGAAACAGACATACCAAGTGGTATGCCTAATTCTTTATTAACACCTGGGTTAACGTATACGGGCACTGCGCCACAAACAATAAGTGCGTTTATTGCGCTCCTGTGTACGTTTCGAGGCATTATGATTTTATCGCCCTTTTTACATACGCTCATGACCATTGCCTGAACAGATGCCGTCGTTCCGCCGACGATAAAAAATGCATGCGCAGCGCCAAAAGCGTCTGCGGCAAGCTCTTCTGCTTCTTTAATAACGGAAACAGGGTGGCATAGGTTATCAAGTGGTTTCATCGAATTAACATCAACAGACATGCACTTTTTACCCAAAAACTCAGTTAGTTCAGGGTTGCCATGTCCTTGTTTGTGCCCAGGCACATCGAAAGATACTATTCGTAAGGACTTATACTCATTTAGTGCCTCGTATATAGGTGCTTTTTTCTGCGAAAGCTCATTCATAATAATACCGCCTTTCACAGTTAATATACGTTCGTACCGCTAAAGATCTCTATCATCTCTTTGCGTAAGTTATCAGTTATTGCAAGCCTTTGTTTAGGAGGAAGTTCATAAACATCTTTATTGAAAAGATAGTTCTGCAGTTCGATTTCTTTTATAAGTAGCTTTGTGTGAAAGATGTTTGACTGGTATACATTCACATCAATAGCATCATATTTTTTTAGTGTTGCATCATCAATATAATCTTGAATTGATGTTATATTATGATCCATAAAGCATTTTTTACCACCAACGTCTCTAGTAAATCCTCTTACATGGTAGTCTATAGTTATAATGTCAGAGTCAAAACTACCTATCAGATAGTCTAAAACAGTAAGCGGAGAAATTTTACCACATGTAGATACATCAATATCAACACGAAAAGTGGCAATCGAGTTATCCGGGTGATATTCCGGATACGTGTGCACTGTTACGTGACTCTTGTCTAAATGCGCTAAAACCGTTTCGCGGGTTTCGGCAATGGCATATTCACCGCGGTTACAGGACTTATCAATGAGGTGCATTGGAACCTCTTCTTCGGCCATTAATAAAGTAACTGAAGCTCCTTGCGGATCATAATCTTGCTTTGAAATATTGAGCACATGTGCTCCGATCATTTCTGTTACATCACACAAGATTTTAGTAAGTCGCTCAGAATTGTATTGCTCATCAATATATGCAATATAATCCTTTTGCTCTCGCTCACTTTTTGCATAGCAAACATCGTAGATGTTGAAGCTAAGTGTTTTGGTGAGGTTGTTAAAGCCGTATAATTTCAGCTTGTTTTCCAACCCTAACATCACAACCTTTCATTAATTATTCAATCTTGAATAATACGCTGAATTCAGCAAAATGTCAATATATTCTCTGCGATTTCTATAATAACTGCGGTTTCCTATAAATGGTATTTGAAAACCTTTGAAATGCTTTAGTTTACTTGGCTATTCTATCAATTTTCCAAATGTTTTCTATTTTAGCCCCAGAAAATATAAATAGTCTATCATAAATACCTTCAACTGCTTACTTCGATACTAAACATTTATATGCTTTTTAGCTTTTTTAAAAGCGATGCATATTCTTCTTCAAGAGCTTCTTTATCAACGCCTGCGTTTGATAGTTTTGAAATTATTTCTGTAAGTTTCATTTGCAAAATTGTCTTTTCAATAACGCTTGGACTGTTTTTTTGATTACTAATGCTATTCTCATATGTTTTAATGTTTCCATCAAAAGATATTAGCTTTTTATTTTTAAATACAATAAGCTTATCGGCGAGTGCATTTACAAACTCACTATCATGAGAAACAAAGATAGCGGTGCCTTCATACTCGCAAAGAAGATTTTGCAGTGTTTCAATAGATAGCATATCCAGATAGTTTGTGGGTTCATCTAGAAGAAGTATGTTTGCGTCCGAGACTAATAGTTTGGCAAAAGATAGCTTTATGCGCTCGCCGCCGCTTAGCACACTTGCAGGCTTATGCACATTATCACCGGCAATGAGCAGTCTTGCAAGTACGGTACGGGTAACTGCTGGTGTTTGTATGCTATCAGTCATTGCGTTTTCAAGAACAGTTTTATCAAAATTGATATTCTCAAAGCCCTGATAAAAATAGCCAATCTTAGCTTTAGGCACAACATTGATTTTGGGATTGTCTTCTGCAATGAGATTAAGAAGTGTCGTTTTCCCACTTCCATTTTCTCCGTACAACGCTACTTTTGTTCCGTTATGAATGTCAAATGATGCACCATTAAATATTGCTTTTTGTCCATATGAAAAAGACAAGTTTTCTGCATGAATAACGATTTTGTTTGCTGGCGGATCTGTTAGCGAGAAATCCATCTTTATCTTTGGATGCTCCACTGGCTTTTTTTGAACTTCAAGCTTTTCAAGTCGAGTTCTAATATTACTTGCCGCAGTATTAAGCTTTTTCTCTTTTTCAGAAGTCTTGCCTTTGTGGAGTCTTGCTTCGGAGTTGCCCATTCTCGCTGGAGCTTTTCGTATAGCTTTTGCCTTAGATCTTTTTTCTACCAGTGTTCTTTCAAGTCGTGCTTTTTCTTCTCTGTAGTTTTCGTACTTTAATTGATCGGTTTTTTTCTTGTTCTCTCTCTGATTTAAATAAAAGCTATAATTACCACTATAAAACTCCAATTTGCCATTATTGATTTCAATGGTTTTATTGCATAGTCGATCAAGAATGCTTCGATCATGGCTTATTAGAATAAAACTTTCCGCTTTTTCAAGTTTGCTACAAAAAAACTCAACACTTTTTATATCAAGATTAGATGTAGGCTCATCAGCAAAAATTAGCATATTATTATCATAAAATGCCGTTTCGATTTTTAGTTTAGTTTTCTCGCCGCCGCTAAGAGTTATGCCATCTATGTCATCACAGCTTTGTTCTTCTAACGTATTTTTCTCTAAAATGCTTTTATTATCCTCGAACTGACGAATATAAGAAATCTCACAGTAATGATTTATGGTGCCACAATCTGGTGCAAGCTCGCCGGAAAGTATATTAAGCAGTGTAGTTTTACCACTGCCGTTTGCACCAATAACGCCTATTTTATCGCCAGAATATATCTTTAGGCTATCAAAAGAAAGTATCTTCTTGTCAGCGTAGTATTTTTCTATATTTAATGCCTCTAATAGTATTTTGGGCATAAAAAAATCCTCCAATCAAAATAAATATCTTGCGTTGGAGAAATGCAATAAAAGAAACGAACGTAGTTACGCCCGAAACTAAATATATAAGCTAATCCAACACAAAACAGGACACAAATTGTGCCTATTTAAATCACCATGATTATGTGTTAAACTAGCGAATCTTCATTAATGCAATACCTTGCCCTTTCGTTAAATCGAGATTAGTTTATCATAAACAACGCTTTTCTTCAAGGCAAAGCAGCATGATTAATATAGCTAAACAAAAAACCGATACTAAGATTAGCATCGGTTTTGTTGAATACAATATTAATTATTCAGCTGGAGTTGGGGTATCGTTATCGAAGTATTCTTCTTCAATTTTTCTGTTATTATCAAATTGATTAGGTAATATTGTTGTGATTATAACGCATAATACCATTGGTATGATAAGGCAGCCTGTAGCAAATATAAGACCAAAAGAATCTGCAACTGCTGAGTAGATTAGAAGTCCAAATCCACCGATAGTTGCTGAAAGACCCATCATTATACCTGTAGCAAAGCTTTTGTTTTGGGGGATAAGGTCTTGTGCTAAAACGATATTAGAAGCATTTGTCGAGCAATAGCAGAAACCAAGCAATATGAAAGCAGCATACATTATTATTCCTGAGGATAAGACTAAAACAACTGCGCAAGCAGTAGCTACTATAGTCGAGAGCATAAATACTCTTTTTGGGCCAATGAGATCTGCGAGGAAGCCACCAACAAAAGTTCCGGCTGATTCTGTAAACATAAAAGCAGAAAGTAATATTGCAGCGGTTCCAAGATCCGTTCCTTTTAAAATAAGAATTTGTATACCAAATGTAATAAGTGTTCTTAATACAAAAGTCCTTATTGTAGCTATCGTAGCTAAGAATGAAATCCATTTAACCTCATATTTGCCGATTTTTGCTTTGACATGATCCTTGTGAGTAGACGCATCGACAAAATCAACTTTATGTAGTTTTGCTTTATACATCAGAAAAGCAATGATAAAGCCAGGTATCATAAGGAAAATTAAGCTTCCAAGTCCGTATGTATTTACCAATGGAACAGCAACAAGTGGAGCTGTAGTAGCTGCAAAGCCACCAATTGTCATGAATACTGAGATTCCAGTTCCTTTTGTTTTGCTAGATAGATTTACAGCTACTGTTGAGCCTAGCGGATGATAAAAAGCTGACGCGATGCCGCCAAGAGAGAGAACTAAAAGTAGTAGATAGTAATTGCCAACAATTCCTGAAATACTCATCCAAAAAGCGACCCATACAATTGATGCTATTAAAAACCAGGATTTTGCATATTTATCTGCAAAGTAGCCAACAACAGGCTGGAGTACAGAACTACTCATTAAGATTGCGAAAGAAATTGTTCCTTGCTGGGTTAAGCTTAACCCCAAAGTACTAGCAAATAAGAACAAAATTGGCGGAATTAAACTCATATAAAAGTCATTCGTAAAATGACCTACAGATACCGCAATTAGTTCGACGATTTTGCTTTTCGGTTTGTTTTCGACCGTAGATTCCAAATTTTAAACCCTCCAAAAAATATAGTTTTTCTTACTAATAGAAGTCGTAAGTAGCTAAATGTAAATTATAATAAACACTATATATAGTAGTAAGCTCTATATATAGTAGTATATATAGTATATTTCTTTTTTCAAGTAGAATTATTGTTAGTAAATAGTACTATCTTTAATACTTTTTGAAATGATAACTTATATATAGATTTATTATGTGTATACATCTTGAAATATTGATTTATTAAGTGGTAAACAAAATAGTTTGATTCAGCTAACTTAAGATACATGAACATTGTAATATATGAATTATACTATTGCAAGCTTTTTGCGTTAAAGCATACTTTGCGTTATGCAAATCAATAGGTTTATTTGCAGATATATTTAGTTTTTGTTTCAAATTTAATAAAACTATGCTATTGCAAGCTTTGTATGCAATCTACAATCGGCTGGATGTATTTCTCGCTTGTAAAATCTACGGTTTTGCCATACGTAGCAAGCAACCCTTTTGAATCTTCATCTAACTCTTCAGGTTTCTTTTTCTTGATCATTTTATTTAGCAAATACATAAGGAATCGATCTTTAACATTCATACTCTTATAGTCAAGACCTCCACGTAAATGAAAATAATTGATATTTGAACGCATATCATCAGTAAAGTTTTTTTTCTTCACTTCTTCTAATGCTTCTTCTCGTGCCGGTGATGCTCCAACAGAAAATACGATAATCTTCTTATCTTTTAATTTGTCATAATTATCTTTAATAATAGAAAAACCAATTATACCGCTAACGTAAAGCCCACCACCATAAACGATAGTATCATAGTCTTTGAGTTTTTGGATAGAAATTTGGGATTTTTCAAATAAATTTGAGCTAGTTGCCTTTGCAATCCATTCAGCGTATTTTTTGGTGCTACCATACTTTGATTTATATATAACAACAGTTTTTGACATTGATATTCCTCCTTCAGTTGGTTACTTCTATTTAATCAAACAAAGATTATAATGTAAACAAAATGTTAATGATAATGAAGAGGGAAAGAACATTTATAGAATAGTTTAATGCAAATTTGAGCTTATAAACCAGTAGTGGTATAATGATAGTAGTGAAATTAGATTTTTCTTGGGAGGTGTTTTTTTGGATATTAACAAACAAATTCAAGTATTTGGCGACTCGATTCTTAAAGAAGTAATGCTTGATAGAAATAACGAACATTACTATATGCCCAAAGAAAGCTACAGCAAAATAATCGAAGAGCTACTTTCGATTCAAATACAGAATAATTCTAGGTTTGGGTGCACAATAGATAAAGGATTTAGACAACTTCAGCGTGCGCTAGATAAAGGACTTTCGTGCGATGTAGTATTGCTTGGTTATGGCGGAAACGATTGCGACCATAATTGGGCTGAAGTAGCAGCTAACCCAGATGGAGAGTTTTTTCCAAATACTCCATTAGATGTTTTTGAAAAAACGTATCGTAATATGATTAGTGAGCTAAAAGCACGAGGGATTAAACCACTACTAATGTCTCTTCCACCAATAGATGCGGAAAAATTTTTTGCATGGATTTCTCGTGAAGGTCTTAATAAAGAAAACCTCATTAAATGGATTGGCGATATCCAGATGATATATCGCTGGCAAGAACTATACTCAAATACAGTAGTAAAGATAGCAAAAGATACAAACTCTTTATTTGTGGATGTGCGTAGTAAATTTTTAAGCAAACGTAATTTCTCCGAGCTTATATGTGCTGATGGGATACATCCGACTGCTGAAGGGCATAAGCTTATTAAAGAAGCATTTTTGGAATTTGCAACTATCTATATTTAATGAAACGATACAATATAAATAAAAAAAGCGATAGATAACACCTATCGCTTTTTTTATTGTACAAAAATACTAAACATATATTTCTAAGCATCATTCCAAAAGGAACAGCTCATCTACATGCATGCCTAATAATTTTGCAAATCGTCACCATCTTGCTCAAAGGAATTAAGTGGAATAATACTACTAAATTTTACATTACACTAGTAAAATAAGTGGTATAATACTATTAAAATTCATATTACTTATGCAAGATGTATGGCATAAATATAAGCAGTAACTGCAAAGAGTATAATAGTAAGATGGTAAATGAAAAACTAACATTGAGGTGAAATGGTTGAGTGAGATAATAATAGAAGTAACTGACTTAAAAAAATCATATGACGCGGTCGAAGCGATAAAAGGAATAGATTTTTATGTTGAGAAAGGTACACTGTTTGCGTTTTTGGGACCTAACGGAGCAGGCAAATCAACTACTATCGACATCGTCTGTACACTGTTAAAGGCAGATAGTGGTACGGTAACAATCGATGGAAACACGCTTGGTAAAGATGATGATAAAATACGTTCTACAATAGGCGTAGTCTTTCAGGACAACGTTCTTGATGCACTGTTAACGGTCAAAGAGAATCTGTACATACGTGGTAAATTCTATGGCTTGTCACAAGCAGAAATAAAGACCGCTGTACAAACTGCAATCGTGGCAGCAGGAGTAACTGAGTTTGCAAACAGACCATATGGAAAGCTTTCAGGAGGACAAAGGCGTAGAGCGGATATTGCAAGAGCACTAATAAATACACCTAAAATACTGTTTTTAGATGAGCCGACAACAGGGCTAGATCCTCAAACAAGAAAAAGCGTTTGGGAAACGATCCGTAACCTGCAAAAAGAGAGAGGCATGACTGTTTTTCTGACAACACATTACATGGAGGAAGCAGCGAATGCTGACTATGTAACTGTAATAGATAACGGGCTTGTTACAGCAAAAGGAACTCCATCCGAGCTGAAAGAAAAATATAGTTCAAATAATCTTAGGATTACTGCTAAAAACAACGAAGCAATAATTGCTATTTTAAAAGAGCAGAGCGTTAAATACACGATCACTGCAGATATGATTGTTATTCCTATTGCTCATACTGTCGATGCTATACCTATAATAAACAAATGTGAGCAGTATATTGATAGCTTCGAAGTATTAAACGGAACAATGGACGATGCGTTTATAAACATCACAGGAAAGGAGATAAGAGAATAATGCTTACAATTTGCAAACGAAACTTAAAAATATTCTTTCGCGATAAGAGCGCAGTATTCTTTTCGCTCCTAGCTGTATTTATAATAATAGGACTATACGTATTGTTCTTGGGAGATACAATTACATCTGGAATGCAAGGTATTAAAAACGCTAGATTTTTAATTGATAGCTGGATCATGGCAGGGCTTTTGGCCGTAACATCCATTACCACCACAATGGGTGCTTTTGGCATAATGATTGATGACAAAACAAAGAAGATTGAAAAAGATTTTTTGGCTTCACCAATTAAACGCTCTCAACTAGCTGGCGGTTATATATTAAGTTCATTCGTGATTGGCGTTATTATGACTATGATAACATTTGTACTAGCAGAGGTTTATATCGTTGCTTATGGCGGACAGATACTGCCTATGTTAAGCATAATAAAAGTTTTAGGGCTAATACTGCTATCTGTTTTAGCTAGTAGCTCAATGGTGTTTTTTATGGTATCTTTCTTTAAAAGTCAAAATGCTTTTGCAACAGCAAGCACAGTTATTGGAACGCTAATCGGCTTTTTAACAGGCATATATATACCGATCGGTAGCTTACCGGAAGCTGTTCAATACGTAATAAAAGTATTCCCAGTTTCACATGCTGGACTATTGTTTAGACAGGTTATGATGGCAGAGCCTATGGCTGAAGCATTTGCAAACGCTCCGGCCAGCGCAGTTGAGTCGTTTAACAACACTATGGGAGTTACGTATCAGTTTGGTAATTACACGGCTGGTATCACTGTAAGTATTTTGGTTCTAGTTGCTACAACAATTGTGTTTTATGGGTTAGCGATAATCAAAGTATCAAAGAAAAGTAAATAGATTAATTGCATAATAATAAAAGCACCAGGTAAATATACTTGGTGCTTTTTTGTATTGAAATATTGAATAAATAATTATGTGAAAAGGTTCTTCTTTGACCATGCGTCCATAGCTTCCATAACAGACAAAAACTCTATACCTTTGTCAGTCAAACTGTATTCCACTTTAGGAGGGACTTGATTAAACGACTTTCTGCTAATTAGTCCATCTTCTGTTAGCTCTTTAAGTTGAGCAGTAAGAGGACCTTGCTTTACATCTGGAATTTCTCTTTGGAGTTGGGAAAATCTTTTTGGTGTTTCACGTAATAGCCATATAATTAATAGTTTCCACTTGCCGCGCATTATTTTTTGCGCGGAGCAAATATAGCATAAATCAGTTTGCACATCTTTTGGGATAGGGCAGGTGAGGCACTCTGCTTGCATAGTTTCTAAATCATTTGCCATTCTAAGTTCTCCTAGTAATAATTATAGTACTTTGTAATAATATTATTTGTACTTGTGTATAATACTATACAATATATAATGGTGCTATACAATACAGAATAAAATTTTAAAGGAGAAATAAATATGGCTAAGTTACCAGAAATTATTATTACTGCATGGGCAAACAAAAAAGGTGCGCCTATTATGACAACTGTTGATAAAAAGGGAATGCCAAACTCAGCATATACTACATGTGTTTCCATATATGATGGAGAGAAAGTTTTAATCGCAAACAACTTCTTTAATAAGACTCTTGCTAACATTAAAGATGGAGGAAAAGGCGATTTCTTATTCTTGACAGAAGATGATAAGTCTTACCAGTTAAAAGGTACATTTACTCATTACACAGAAGGCGCAATGTTTGATAATATGAAGACTTGGAATCCAGAAAGACTTCCAGGAGTTGGCGTAGCTGTACTTGATGTTGAAGAAATATATTCAGGCGCAGAAAAAATAGAATGCTAATAAAAGCATTCTAAAATAAAGTGAAGCGGTAGATTGGCATTACAATCTACCGCTTTTAATTGGGGTGGATTGCTCTTTTAATTCAATTTATATATAATTAAGCATCTAAGCTTTGCTTAAAAACAGGAGGATAATCAGTGAAAAAGGTGTTGTTTTGGGATTTTGATGGCACAATAGTCTATTCAAACTCATTGTGGACTGATTCGGCAGCTAAAGCACTTAAGACATATTCGAATCATGATAACATAACCAGTGCAGATATACGCCCGTATATGAGAAGCGGATTCACTTGGCATACACCTGATAACGACTATACAACTATTGCTAAAGACGAGTCATGGTGGGTGTTTATGAATAAACATTTCAGTAGCATCTATCAGAAATTGGGCATTGAGAAAAGCGAAGCGGATTATATAAGCACAAAAATTAGAGAGCAAATATTAAACATAGAAAATTATTTTCTGTTTGACGATACAATCTCGACTTTAAGAGCATGCAAAGAGGCTGGTTATGAGAACTATATACTTTCAAATAACTACCCTGAATTACCGCAAGTAATTGAAGAATTAGGCATTGCGCCATATTTCTCTGATTATATTGTTTCTGCATTAATAGGATATGATAAACCCAGAAAAGAGATTTTTGAGGCTGCATTAGAAGCTGCAAATTATCCTGACATTTGCTATATGATTGGTGACAATCCAGTAGCGGATATAGTTGGTTCAAAAAATGTTGGTATGCAGGCTATTCTTGTTCATAAAGATGTGCAAAGTGATGCGGATTATGTTTGTACAGATTTACAGGATATTTTGAAAGTATTAAAAATTGTACCCAATTAAAGTCTGAAAACTAATTATTTATAATAAAGAAAGTCTGCAAATCAAATTGCAGACTTTCTTTAAATAGAAGGGAAACTAAAAATTTATGTAATTAGCAATTTGCATTATTTTGCGGCAAATTATAAAAATCAGTGGATGCTTTTAGGTTCTCATAATATTTAATGCTGGTGTTTTTTTGATGTCAGGTTCCTTTAAAAGGTCTCCAATAATCGAATTGATATACTAATAGTATAACACTAAAACTTCCATTAATATACAAATATAATTGTATTTTTAACCTCAAATACACAACTGAAAATATACTTTTTTATAGTGAAATATCTTATGAAGATAACAAAAGTTTTTGGCAATAAATGTCACTAGAGTAAGTAACGTTAAGAGTATTGCTGGCAAACTATGACAATATAACAAAATACTTTGCTAAACATGATATATATAATAATTTGCTTGAATTTAGCTAAAAATAAGAATACAATTATATTAGTTGCAAACGCAACGGTCTAGTAATATAATAAAATCAATATAAAATAAGGGGTCTTGCAATGAATGAACTAGCCACTGAGACACAGATAGTACATAAGAAAAAGTTGGATAAGCTATGGAATAGTATGTACATTAAAATGCTAATAGTATCATTATTTATTAGCATATGTAATAACATGCTAAACACATCTTTACCACTATACGTTCAACAGCTCGGCGGAGATAAATCTATTGCTGGTTTGGTCATGGGCGTTTTTACAATAGCAGCCCTTGTGTGCAGACCGTTATATGGTAATTTAGTAGACACAAAAGGACGAAAAATAGTACTGCTGATTGGTATTTCTATATACTCAGTTGCAGCTATTGGAATTAATTTAACAACATCAATTATATTAATATTAGTAATAAGAGGGCTTCAAGGAGTCGGATTTAGTGGATTTTCTACCGCTGGAGGGACAGTAGTTGCAGACGTGCTTCCAGGTTCTAGGCTTAACGAAGGAGTCGGGTTCTATGGAATTTCTGCTAATGTTGCTACTGCGGTAGGTCCTGGGGTAGCGCTTTTATTAATAAGTACTTGTGGCTATAGTAGCGTATTCGTTACTGCATTTGCAGCAGGTATAGCAGGGCTTCTGCTAGTTATGACTTTCAATTATGAGAAAAAAGCAAAAATGGCACTACAAGCGCATCCAGACTACGTAGAACCAGAAAAAGTGAAATTCACGCTCAAGGGTGCATTTGAAAAAAGTGCGATACATGGCTCAATGGCTCAGTTTTTCCTAATCATGCCTATGGGTTTTGCAATGACTTTCATGCCTACGTTTGGTATTGCAGTTGGAATTAGTAATGTTGGAATGTATTTTACTGTGAATGCAATTGTACTTTTAGCTAGTAGATTCTTTGTAGGGAAATTAGCTGATCATTATGGGGCAAACAAGGTGATTATTCCGGGTATTGTAATGATTTTTGCGGGTACGCTTATATTAGCATTTACGACGACAATGACCCAACTGCTAATCTCTAGTGCTGTACTTGGGCTTGGCTATGGCTGTATTAATCCAACTATAAATGCATTCATTATGAAAGTAAGTCCGATCGAACGCAGAGGAGCTGCAAATGCCACATACTACGCTGCTTTTGATGGTGGAGTAGGAATCGGCTCAATGATCGGTGGTATGGTTGTGCAAGCTCTAGGATTCCAATTTGCATTCATATGTTTTGCTGGTTTAACAGGAGTAGGATTTGCTTTATTTTTAAAATATCTACGCAAGCAAATAAATGTAGTCGAAGCTGTTCAAACCCAAATTTGTTAAAACTCTTGCTCGGAGTAAATCCGGGCTTTTTTTAAAAAATATGAGTTCACACTTAAACGGTAGATAAAAAACACGCTAAGGAAATCAAGGGGGATGGTTATGGATCAGATAGTTTCAAAAGAACTAAATTTAAAAAAAGAAAAGTTATGGAATGCAATGTATATTAAAATGATATTTGTAGCACTGTTTGTAAGTATATGCAACAATATGCTAAACACTGCATTGCCATTATATATCCAAGACATTGGCGGAGATAAATCTACAGCGGGCATGGTTATGGGCGTTTTTACAATTGCAGCGCTTGTATGTAGGCCGTTATTTGGGAACTTAGTAGATACAAAAGGACGCAAAATTGTATTAATCGTTGGCATTTCTATATTTGCTATATCAGGTCTTGGGCTTGGTATGGTGACCTCAATTTTACTAATTTTAGTTTTAAGAGCTATTCAAGGGATTGGAATTAGTGGCTTTTCTACTTCTTCAGGAACAGTAGTTGCAGATGTATTGCCGCCTAAAAGACTTACAGAAGGGGTTGGACTCTTCGGCGTTTCGTATAATATTTCTACTGCAATTGGACCAAGTATTGCGCTTGTACTAATAAGTTCATTTGGTTATTTAAGTGTATTTATTTCTTCGTTTTTAATTTGTGTATTAGGGCTTTTGCTTGTTTTCACATTTAATTACGAGAAAAAAGCGAAATTGGCGCTTCAGGCACAGGAAGGTTATGTTGAGCCAGAAAAAGCAAAGCTATCACTAAAATCAGCTTTTGAAAAATCGGCTATTCCCGCTTCAGCAGCTCAGTTTTTGTTGGCTATGCCAATGGGATTCGCAATGACTTTCATGCCTTTGTTTGGTATTTCGGCAGGAATAGAAAATGTAGGTATGTACTTTACGGTATTCGCGCTTACACTACTTGCAACCAGATTTTTTGTAGGGAAACTTGCAGATCGTTATGGCGCATCAAAAGTAATTATACCGGGAATTATTTTGGTCGCTCTTGGTATGCTGATATTATCATTTACAACAACATTAACTCTATTATTGGTAGCTGCTGGAGTTATAGGACTTGGGTACGGCTGCATTAATCCTACTGTAAATGCTTTTATTATGAAAGTAAGTCCTATAGAGCGCAGAGGAGCTGCAAACGCAACTTACTATGCTGCGTTTGATGGCGGGGTAGGAATTGGTTCGATGGCAGGTGGCATTTTGGTTCAAGCAATAGGTTTTTCAAGTACGTTCATCTGCTTAGTCGGAGTAACAGTAGCTGGAATGGCTGTTTTCTTTAAGTTTGCAAGAAAGCAAATTTTAAAGAGCGAAGCTGCTCTATGATAAATTGATTTTAATCCAGGCTTAAAAAAAGGAATGTCTTAATTCGGATTTAATTGAGATAGGTGAATTTTGGGGAAGTTCAAGGGGGAAGACATGGAAGATTTAGCTATAGAAGAAGAAGGCTTTATTGAAATAAATTTAAAAAAGAAAAAAGATAAAATGTGGAATGCTATGTATATTAAAGCGATATTTATAGCGCTATTTGTAAGTATGTGCTCCAATATGCTTAGTACATCATTACCATTGTATATTCAACAGCTTGGCGGAGATAAATCCGTTGCAGGAATGGTAATGGGAGTTTTCACAATAGCGGCACTTGTGTGCAGACCACTTTATGGTAATTTGGTAGACACTAAAGGCCGTAAAATAGTTTTGATTATTGGTATTTCAATATTCTCTTTAGCCGGCCTTGGTCTTGGAATTACAACCTCGATTATAATGATATTAGTGTTGAGGGCTATTCAAGGTGTTGGCATGAGCGGATTTTCTACTTCTATAGGAACGCTAGTTGCAGATGTCCTCCCGCCATCAAGGTTGTCAGAAGGCGTTGGATTCTTTGGAGTCTCTTATAATATTTCTACAGCACTTGGACCAGGATTTGCACTTTTACTCATAAGTTTATTTGGATATTTAAGCGTATTTATTTCTTCGTTTGTAATATGTATCGTTGGACTTTTGCTTGTGTTGACTTTCAACTACGAGAAAAAAGCAAAACGTGCGTTACAAGCACAAGAAGGTTATGTTGAACCTGAAAAAGCAAAACTGTCATTAAAAACTGCTTTTGAAAAAACAGCCATTCCAGGATCAATATCTCAGTTTTTTTTGGTAATGCCGATGGGATTTGCAATGACTTTTATGCCTACATTTGGTATTGCAGCAGGAATTGAAAATGTCGGCACGTACTTTACTGTGTTCGCGCTTACAATACTTTCAACCAGATTTTTTGTTGGGAAACTAGCAGATCGTTATGGAGCTTCGAAAGTAATTATTCCAGGTATTATTTTGGTGTTAGCAGGTACTTTAATCTTAGTAGTTACTAAATCATTAGATCTATTACTAATTTCTGGGTTTATCTTAGGACTTGGATATGGTTGTATTAATCCTACGGTAATGGCGTTTATTATGAAAGTAAGCCCGATATCACGCAGAGGTGCTGCAAATGCAACATACAATGCATCATTTGATGCTGGAGTAGGGTTTGGGGCAATGCTTGGTGGAGTAATCGTACAAGCTATTGGTTTTCCAAACACATTCCTCTGCTTGGCAGGAGTAACTGCAGTTGGATTTGCTTTATTTTTAAAGTTCTTTAGAAAACAAATATTACAATGTGAGTTTGATGCAAAACAAGTTTGCTAATTAAAGCAAGTAACAATAGATATTTATCTAAATAATTAATACTCATTAGTAATTAAGCAGGCTTAACTGGAATAAGGATGAGATAACATTTAAAACAGGAGAAAATGCAAAGTAATGGATCAAGTTATAGAAGCTGTGCAGATAGCGGAGAACGCAAGTAAAAAGAAGCCAGAAAAGCTATGGAACTCAATGTATGTAAAAATACTTATTGTAGCTCTTCTAATGAGCCTAAGCTCAAATATGCTTAATACTTCTCTTCCATTATTCATTCAGAATCTAGGTGGGAATAAAGCGATAGCAGGAACGGCAATGGGAGTTTTTACAATCGCTGCGTTAGTTTGCAGGCCGCTTTACGGAAATTTAGTTGACATCAAAGGACGCAAAGTTATTTTGTTAATTGGTGCTGTCATTTACTCTGTTGGCTGTTTAGGTGTAGTTCTAACAACATCAATAGTAATGATACTTATCCTTAGAGGTATCCAAGGAGTTGGCATGAGTGGTATTTCTACTTCAGCAGGTACTGTAGTCGCTGATTCTCTTCCAAGTTCAAGGCTCTCTGAAGGAATAGGATACTATGGAATATCAGGCAATATTTCAACAGCCATTGGCCCTAGTATTGTTCTTGCTCTTATTGGGACATTTGGATATGGTAGTGCATTTATTACTATATTTATAATAAGCTTAGTCGCAATTTTACTTACTTTCACTTTTAATTACGAGAAAAAAGCGAAGCTTGCGCTTAAAGCACAAGAAGGCTATGTTGAACCTGAAAAAGAAAAAATAAACTTAAAGACAGCTTTTGAAAAAGCTGCTATCCCTGGTGCAATTGCGCAATTCATGTTAATAATGCCTATGGGTTTTGCGATGACTTTCATACCGACTTTTGGTATTACTGCAGGAATTGATAATGCTGGAGCGTACTATACTGTGTATGCCCTAACATTCTTAGCAACTAGATTTTTCGTTGGGAGACTGGCTGATCGTTACGGCGCAGCGAAGGTAATTATACCAGGAATAATTATGGTTATTAGTGCTGTGTTGTTATTATCATTTACAAAAACAATTACTGAGTTAGTAATAGCCGGCGGAATTATTGGATTTGGGTATGGATGCGTTAACCCTACGATAAATGCTTTTATTATTAAAATAAGCCCATTATCGCGTAGAGGAGCTGCAAACGCAACATATTATGCAGCGTTTGATGCAGGAATTGGACTAGGGTCGATGATAGGTGGCGTTTTGGTTCAGGCAATGGGTTTTTCAAATACATTCCTATTTTTAGCTGGAGTAACAGGTATGGGACTTTTTATCTTCCTAAAATACTTGCGAAAACAAATATTACAATGCGAATTAGAACGAAAGCAAATTTGCTAAAGTATAGCTCGGATATATTCTGAGCTTTTTTTTGTAGCTTTTTTGAGTTTAAATGATAAAATAGAAAAGTAACAATAATATATGTTTTTCTAAAGCCTTGCATAAAAAAATGTTTGGAGTGCTGTGTGTGATAAAAGCTGTTATTTTCGATATGGATGGACTTATGTTTGACACTGAGAGACTTGCAAAAGATGGATGGCAGAAATCAAGCGAGATACTTGGGTTTAAAATTACTGATGATATACTAAAAGAAGTAATGGGGCTTGATACAGAGAACACAAAAAAAGTTTTTTGCAAAAGCCTAGGCGATGATTTTGATTTTAATAGAGCCCGTGAAGTTAGAGTAAAATATGCGATAGAACATATTGAGTATTACGGTGTGCCAATTAAAAAAGGTTTATTCGAACTATTAAATTTTTTAATTAAAAACGATATAAAAAGAGCAGTTGCAACTTCGACTAAAAAAGAAAACGCACTATATCTTTTAAAAAAAGCAAAAGTATTAGATTTGTTTGATGAAATAGTATGTGGTGATATGGTGGAGCATGGAAAACCAGAGCCCGATATTTTCCTTAAAGCGGCCGAACTTCTTGGAGTCCAGCCTGATGAGTGTTTGGTTCTTGAAGATTCGCCTCATGGTATTTTAGCGGCCTACAGAGGTGGCTTTATGCCAGTAATGGTACCAGACTTTATTAAGCCAGACAGAGAGACTGAGAAAGTGTTGTTTGCAAAGTGTGCTTCGCTCATCCAGGTTATTGACTTGATAGAAAAAATCGATTAACAAAAAGAGATGTAGTATAAACTACATCTCTTTTTATGAAGTTTATCATAGAAATAAAATATTGCATTTGGGATATGCTATTTAAAAAAGGAGATGGCTAATATGAATGCAAATGTAGAAATGTTGAACTTTATTTATCAAAATGCTCAAATTGGACAAAACACGCTTAATCAATTATTAAAAATATCAAAGGACGAAAAGTTTAACAAACTACTTGGCTCGCAGTTTGACGAATACAAAAAGATTTTTGATGAGTCAGAACAAAAACTGAATGCGCTTGGCAACGAAGCTAAGGACATACGTACAAGTCAAAAGGTAACTGTATATATCATGATAAATATCGAGACTTTGAGAGATAAATCGCCTTCCCACATATCTGATATGCTTATTCAAGGTAGCACAATGGGGATAATCGATATAACTAAAAACCTAAAAGAGTACAAAGAAGCTGACAAGGATATTCTTTCTTTAGGGGAAAAATTACTTGAGTTTGAACAACAAAATATAGAAGAATGTAAGAAATTCTTATGATAATCAAGGATCCAAATACAATATATTATGAAGAAGCAGCATTAAACTACGAGCTGGGGCAGATGCTACATAAAAAGTATGAAAATCTTGAATGGATCAAAATAGAAAACCATAATAATATACCAGTTTTACGGCAAAAGGCTAATAGTGAATTTGCGAAAATGAAACAGGACATTATTATAGCTGTGCGTAAAACACACAAGTTCGTTCCTAACCAAAAGACCTCAGACTATTTAGTCCCATATACTTCATCTGGATGCTCCGCGTCATGTTTATATTGCTATTTAGTGTGCAACTATAATAAATGCTCATATCTAAGAATTTTTGTAAACAGAGAGCAAATGCTAACTAAAATAATATTGGCTGCCGAAAAAAGCGAGAAGGAACTGACTTTTGAGATAGGTAGCAATAGTGACCTTGTGCTGGAAAATACGATTACAGGTAACCTTGATTGGACGATTGAAAACTTTGGCAAAGCAAAAAAAGGACATATTACGCTTCCAACAAAATTTGATATGGTGGATTCGCTTCTAACATTAAACCATAATGGAAGAACAACTATCCGTATGAGCGTAAATCCGAAGGAGATTATAAGCAAGGTTGAATTTGGAACATCATCTTTAAAAGAGAGAATTATGGCGGTTAATAAGTTGCATGAGGCAGGGTACAAAGTTGGGTTATTGATTGCACCTGTAATCATCTTACCCAACTGGAAAGAATTATATCTAGAGCTACTAGCTCAGTTGCAACAATTATTATCTGAAAAAGCAAAGGTTAATATACCTGTTGAAGTAATATTTATGACATACAGTTATATACACCGTGCGATTAATAAAGAAGCATTTCCAAAAGCCATAGATCTTTATGATAAAGAAACTATGACTGGGCGCGGTATGGGAAAGTACTGTTATAAAAAAGAAATAAGAGATGACGGCGAGAGTTTTCTAAGGGATGCAATTTTAAAATATTTACCTAAAGCAAAAATAGAATATATAGTATAAAAAGATGCAGTAAAAACTGCATCTTTTATTATAAACGAGTATTAATTATTCTACAGGAAGTTCAACAATAAACGTTGTCCCTTTATTAACTTGGCTTTGCACAAATATTTCACCATTGCATAGATCCAGTATTCTTTTGACAAGAGCCAAGCCTAAGCCATTACCTTCGCCGGAATGCGATTTATCTCCTTGATAAAATTTTTCGAAAATCCTTTTTTGAGTAAAATCATCCATACCAATTCCGTTATCACTTATTTGCATAATAATTTTATTGCCTTCTTGATGTAGGATTATGGCTATCGTTCCATTTATGATCGAAAATTTTATTGCGTTACTTATCAGATTGATCCAAACTTGTTGTAAAAGTTCATCATCGCCAGTGAATGAAGTTTTCTTAAGATCAATATCTAGATGTAAGTTTTTCTCGCTCCATTCGTTCTGTAGCAGAAGTATTGTCCTGCGTATTTGCTCATCTAATGAAAAAACAGTCTTGTTATTCAATGTTTGTTGATTTTCTAGCTTAGATAGCTTTAATATATTTGAAGAAAGTTTGGATAATCTATCTGATTCTTCAATGATAATATCTGCATATTCCTGCCTATCTGCTTTAGATATATCTTCATTTTTAAGCAACTTTGCAAAACCTTGTACGCTAGCAATAGGTGTTTTAAATTCGTGAGATACATTACTAATAAAATCTTTACGTAGGTATTCAATATTTTTTAACTCTTGTATCATTATATTAAAGTTATTTGTAAGCTGTCCTATTTCATCCTTGCTTTTGTTTTCAACAACAATATCAAAATTACCTTTTGCTACTTCTTTTGTGGCATCAGTTAATTTCACAATGGGCTTTATAGCTCTTTTAGCTGAAAAGACCATTAGAAATGCACCTATTAATACACATAGCAAAAGCGTGAATCCTAACCGGAATATGGCTACAAAAAATATATTGTTTTGTGTGCTAATGCTAATTTGAATATAAGAATTGTCGACCATAAGTACTGTAGAAATATCGCCAAACTGTGAGTGGGATAAAGAAACAATTTCGTTGTTTTGCACTTTTAATATTTCATCATCAGTTATGTTCAGAGAATGTATATCTTCAATTTTATGAGCATAATATATCGGATTAGACGATAAATTTATGATTTCATCTAAATCTAAGTCTGTTTTTTCATTTAGCTCAATTATAGAAGTAGCAGTGGATTTTTGATTCTGTATTATTTCATCTCTTAAATTATAATTTGTAAAGAACAATGAAATTATAAATGATATGAAAGCAGATGCAACCAATAATAAAACAAACAATAGAATTAGCTTCAGTCTCAGTTTTTTCATGATTTTATTTCCGCCTTATAGCCCAGACCTCTAACAGTTACAATTTCAAATTCACTATAATCCGAAAATTTTTCTCTTAGCCTTTTAATATGAACATCAACGGTACGTTCATCAGCTTCGGTATCTAATCCCCAGATTTCTTGCATTAATTGTCCCCTTGTAAAAATCTGCTTTGGGTAATTTAAGAGCTTAAATAACAGATAAAACTCTTTTTTAGGTAGCAGTACAGATTCAGATCCTTTAATAACTGTGAGAGTATCATAATCGAGGATAACATCACCAATAATAAGCTTATGCTCATTTATTATTCCGCAACGGCGTAGAAGAGCTGTTATACGAAGCAACATCTCTTCAAGATCAATTGGTTTAACCATATAATCATCAGCACCGACAAGGAAGCCTTGCTTTTTGTCTTCAAAAGTTTCTTTTGCGGTGACAAAAAGGATAGGAAGAGTATAATTTGCTTTCCTAAGATCAGATGTAAGTTCATACCCATCCATATTTGGCATCATAATATCACAGATCATAAGATCGACTAACGAGGCGTCTAAAACTTCTAGCGCTTTAATGCCATCTTCGGCGATTAATACTTCATAACCGTTTTGTTTTAAGAAAGCCGACATAAGTATTCTTAAATTTTTGTCGTCCTCAACAACTAGAATTCGAAACATTTAAACACCTCTAAACAAAGCTAAATATTTAAACAATGAACAGTATATTGACAGGTTACATGCTTCTTAACGCATCAATTGGGTTCAATTGGCTGGCTCTTCGTGCAGGCGCCCAACCAAAGACTATACCTACTAAGGCAGAGAAACCAACACCTAGTACTATAGCATCAACAGATAGTGTAAAGGCTATGCCCATGGCAATTGCTGCGATCCAAGATATTGCTAAGCCCAATACCATGCCTATTAAGCCACCAAGCAGAGATAGAACAATTGATTCAATCAAAAACTGAAGCTGTATACGTTTGGGTTCTGCACCAAGCGCCTTGCGAAGCCCAATTTCAGATGTACGCTCTGTAACAGATACTAGCATCATGTTCATAATACCTATGCCACCAACCAAAAGAGCGATGGATGCTATTCCTGCTAGTAACGATGTCATAAGATTAGTCATTGTATCCATTGCCGATAGTAGACTATCCATATTAATTATGCTATAGCTTTTATCTTTATAGTTGAAAGCCTGATTCAACACTGATTTTACTGAGTCAATTACTTCGTTTGTTTTTGTAGTATCTGCAACTAGTATCTCAAGAGAGGTAATATTACCAACGCCGGCTACACTCATAGCTGTTGTATATGGAATGATCGCTTTACCTTTAGTACTATCGCTTGACATTCTAGACATAATATCGGTATCTACAGAGCTATCAATAATGCCTACAATTGTATAAGTTAATCCATTTATATTAATAGTTTGTCCAAGAGCGTCTTCACCCATAAAAAAGTCTTGTTGAAGAGCTTCGTTGATTACACAAACATGGTTCTTATTTTGCATGTCTAAGATGTTTAGTGCACGACCGCGTGCTATCAAAGTACTGTTATGGTTAAAATAAACTTCATTTTTACCATCTACCGCAATATCGTCTTCAAGAATCTCGTCTTTAACAACAGTAGCAGTAAAAGAGATGGTAGGGGATACGCCTGCAACATTATCTATTATAGCAAGTTTTTGTACATCACTATCGCTTAGGCCTTGCTTAAGAGCTGTGCCTTTAGCAGTTACTGATAGTTTTCCAGCACCTAGCGCAGCAAATTGGTTTTCCATTTCGCCAGTAGCGCCCTGAACAATTGTTATTAGTGCAATTATTGCAGTGACGCCAATAACAATACCGAGTATCGTTAAAAACGAACGCATTTTATTATGTATAATGTTTTGGAGTGACATTATTACGCTTTCTTTAAACATCAGCTACCACACCTCCCGTCAAGTTGCCATCCAGAAGTTCTACTATTCGGGTAGCATTTTTAGCTATATTTATATCATGAGTAATCATGATTATTGTATGTCCTTCTTCGTTTAGTTCTCTAAACAGTTTCATTACTTGTTGCCCAGTAGCTTGATCAAGGGCACCAGTAGGCTCATCGGCAAGTAGTATTGTTGGGTTTGTAGAAAGTGCTCTTGCAATAGCCACCCTTTGTTGTTGACCACCAGATAACTGGTTAGGATAGTGAAACATTTTTTCTTCAAGACCAACACGTAGTAGCATTTCTTCGGCTCTTTTTTTTCGCTCTGCTGGGTGTATTCCTGCGTAAATTAGAGGCAGTTCAACGTTTTTTAGAGCATTAAGCCTCGGTAGTAGCTGAAACGATTGAAAGATAAAACCGATTTCTTTACTGCGTATATGTGCAAGCTCGATTTCGTCAAGCTCATCTATTTTCCGACCGGAAAGTATGTACTCTCCACTTGTAGGTGTATCTAAACATCCAATAATATTCATCATGGTAGATTTGCCACTGCCAGATGGACCTAAAATTGATATAAACTCGCCGCTAGTTATTTTTAGGTTTATACCTTTTAACACAACCTGATCTTCTTCACCCATACGATAAGATTTGACGATGTCGTGCATAGAAAGTATTTCATGGTTCATTTATTAATCCTCCTATTTACTTCGTCAATCTATTAAATATCAGTGATGATGTGCTCGTAGATGGTATATAGACTACATCGCCAGAATTAATACCGTCTAAAATTTGCACAGTTGTGCCATCATTTATGCCAACGCTTACTTCTTGCGTAACTATTTTATTGTTGCTTTTTATGTATACAAAAGGTGTGTTTTCGTTGTCAAACTGTAATGCTTTCATGGAAATAGTAGTGGCATTTATTGCTTTTTGGCTAACCATTTTAATTTCCGTGGACATTCCGACAAGTAGTTCACCGTTCTTTTGAATATCAACGACAGCTGTAAAATAGGATACTCCACTTACGGTTGCTGCTTCTTTTGATACTTTTGAGACGTTCCCTTTAAATTCTTTATCTAGAGAGTTAACGTAAATAGATACTTCTTTACCAATAGTAACTGAGCCAACATCAAATTCGTCAACTTTTATTGTTACTTGAAGGCTATTATAATTAGTTATACGTGCAAGAACAGTTCCTGCTGCAACAGTGGAATCTTCATCCACGTATATTTCTGCAACTTCGCCATCTATCTCAGCTTTTATTATCTGGCCTTGAATGGTCTTAAACAATGAGTCGCCTTCTTCAACGTTCTCGCCTTCGTCAACGTAAACTTTACTGATCTTAGTGTTCGTTGTTGAGATAACTTTTTGAGTATCTTTGGCTTCTATATTACCTGTAAAACTAAAATAAGTAGTAAGATCTTGAGACTTTGCCGTTTCCTCTGTATAGGATGCTGCCTTCGGGCGAAGAATAAAACCTACAACCGCGGCTATTGCAAGTACAACGACTATGCCAATTATTATGTATTTCTTTTTCTTAGACTTTTTTGTCTGCATTATTATTCCTCCAAATTTATTATATCTGTATTATATGGTGCTTATGTGAACTCATTATGAACCAAGACTATTTAATTTCTCTTTAAAACATGGCATATACGATTAGTATAGCAAAAGCGCGCATTAATTATATAGCTTTTTTCAGATATATGATATATAACCAGTTTTAGTCGCAATATGAAAGCTATTTTGAAAAAAGAGGTATATTTCTGTACTTTCAATAGTTAATATAAAGAGATACGTTTAAATAATGGATCAAAATTGTAAGCAAATGGATATAATGATATAATAAAATGAATATAAAAAAGGAGTGAGGGTATATGACAAATACAAATAATATCGCATTAATTTGGACACCGCGTGTACTTATGATAATACTGATAATATTTTTCTCGCTTTTATCTCTTGATGTATTCAACATGGAAGCACCGCTACTCAATAAAATTGGTGGTTTTTTGATACAGATGATACCTTCGTTCTGTCTTATAGCCTTGCTTGCATTATCTTGGAAAAAGCCATATTGGAGCGGAATAGTATGCATTATATTGAGTGTCGTATTTACAGTATTCTTTAGAACATATGCAAGCATTTATACATTTTTGGCCATATCAGTTACTACGGCAGTTTGCGGCATTCTGTTCTTGTATTCAAATGCTTTAATTAGCAAAAGCAACTAAATGTTTACATAGTATTTTAAAAAGAGTACTCATTACATAATCTAAATGAGTACTCTTTTTCGCTATAAATTTTTGTTCGTTATACTTGGTATTTAATTATGGGTATTAGCTTTTTAGAAACTAGGCAAATAACGGCTATTTTCGCAAAGTCGCCAGGTAAAAACATAAGCATACCAACTCTAATGCTGTCCATTACTGTCATTACTTTACCCAGATAGACAGTTAGTATTATATGCATATATGGCAGACCTATTAGGTACAGCACAAAGAGACCTGCAAGGCAAGCGAGCGCAATACGCCATAAGCTGGTTTGCTTTTCGGAAAGCTTACCAATTACATACGCTGCCGCAATAAGACCAATTAAAAAGCCAAAAGTAGGATTAAAGATGTATGTAAAGCCGCCCCCCTGGGTGAATATTGGAAGACCAATAAGCCCTAGAACAACATAGACTAGCTGAGAGAGCGCACCAAGTTTAGCACCTAACAGAACGCCTGCAAGAGCAGTGAAAAAGAATTGCAGAGTGAATGATGAAACGGGCATAGGTATTCTAATAAACGCTCCAATTGCAGTGAGTGCAGCAAACAAGCCGGCTAGTATTAAATCTTTAGTTTTCATGCCATCCTCCGTTGTTGTAATATAAAATGCTTAGATCGTATTGTAACTTAGCTCCAAAATAAAAGCAAGCTATTTAGCCACTAGAAAACATAAGCATATACAATAATATCATCTAAAGGCGTTACTGGATATTTTGGTTGTAAAATATAAGAAGCGTATTAAGGTAAATAAGAGTATTATTAAAGTTGACTAATGGTATGAATTTAGCTAGAATTAGCATTGTTATAATGAGATTATTAATCTGTAAATTATGGTTGCGTAAGTATCTAATTGTTTGTATGCGACTTGAAATATTAATTTAAATGAGTAGGTGTCTTATGTTAAAAGAATTTAAAGCTTTTGCAGTAAAAGGTAATGTAGTTGATTTGGCAGTTGCTGTAATCATTGGTGGTGCATTTGGGAAAATAGTAACATCATTGGTTAATGATTTAATCATGCCTTTTATCAGCATAATTATTGGTGGAATTAGTTTTTCGGACCTAAAGTTTGTTATTACTCCAGCAAGTGGAACTGTTGCAGAAGTAGCTATTAAATACGGTAGCTTTATTCAAACTGTATTTGATTTTCTAATTATCGCGTTCTCGATATTTATGTTTATTAAATTGATATCGTCCTTTAAGAAAAAAGAGCCAAAAGCTGAACCAGAACCAGTAAAGCCTAGCAAAGAAGAAGTTCTGCTTACTGAAATCAGAGATTTACTAAAAGAAAAACAGCTTTAATAATAAATAGTATTAAAAGCAGAAAAAGGATATCTTTCTGCTTTTTTTATGCCGTCTTATATAAAAAAACAAAGCCCGGAAGATGCGTTTCGAGCTTTGCTTTTTTCAGAGAAAATAATCTCAATTATGTCGTATCAAGTAGTAACATTTGGTTGATATTTTTGAAGCACTTTTGTGAATGCTTCGATATTAGACTGAGTATAAGGTTTTTTCTCTATTCTTTCTTTATCGCAAGGCAGATAATTATCAGGTTTTCTGTAGCGATTTAATACATAACGAGGGAGGATAGGAAGTTCTTTTGCCATGCTGATAAGGTCTTCTTCGCTAAACTCTGGAACAACTGTAGTTCTTACTTCAAAATCAATGTTATTTTTTAGCAATAAATTTATTGTCTCAAGCACTGTTTTTGCATTATCGTTTTCACAGATCTCTTCGTATCTAGCTGCAGGAGATTTATAGTCTATAGCAAAATAATCACATAAGCCTTCTTTTATAAGCTGTTCTACGATATGAGGAGCTGATCCATTAGTATCAAGCTTTACTTTATACCCTAATTCTTTTAAATACTTTATGTATGGTATCAAATCAGGTTGAAGGGTAGGCTCTCCGCCAGTTACTACAACGCCATCTAGCTTACCTACTCGCTTTTTCAAAAAAGCATCTACTTCATTCAGATCCAAAATATCGTCTGAGCCATCTATAAGGGCACGGTTATGGCAATAATAGCAGTTGTAGTTGCATCCCGGAACAAACAATATGCAAGAAACTAACCCCGGGAAGTCTACAAGAGAGCTTTTAACCATGCCGGAAATAATCATATTGCCTTTTCCTCTTTGATAACATACTTTTTACGGTTGTCATACTCTTCGCGTTTGCCTTTATTATAGTTCTGAACAGGCCTTAGATATCCTACTACACGACTCCATACTTCTGTGTCGGCACCGCATTCTGGACATTCGAAATGTTCGCCAGCAATATATCCATGGTCATTACAAACCGAGAAAGTAGGTGTAAGGGATATATAAGGAAGCTTATAATCTGTAAAGATCTTTTTGATCAGCTTTTTAGCAGCTTCAATATCTTTAATTTCTTCACCTAAGTAGAAATGCAAAACTGTTCCGCCAGTGTAAAGAGATTGCAACTCGTCCTGAAGATCGAGTGTCTCAAATATATCATCAGTATAGCCAACTGGAAGATGTGTCGAATTCGTATAGAAAGGAACATTATCTCCAGCTGTAATTATGTCTGAGAACTTTTCTGTATCAAGCTTAGCAAGATGGTAGCTTGTACCTTCTGCAGGTGTTGCCTCAAGATTGTAATAATGACCTGTTTCATCTTGAATGTCTTTTATAACATCACGCATATAGTTAAGCGTACTTACTGCAAACGCTTGACCTTCTTCTGTTGTCACATCTGAATCTTTACCAAGCAGGTTTTGGCAAGCTTCATTCATGCCAATAAGCCCGATTGTGTTGAAGTGGTTATACCAGTAGCAACCTGTTTTTTGTTTAACATCTTTTAAATAGTTTGCAGAATAAGGGTAGAGCCCATTTGCAGTTTGCTCTTCAATTATTTTTCTCTTTATTTCAAGGCTGTTTTTAGCTATATTCATCTGCTGCCATAATCTTGTTTGGAACTCGGATTCATTTTTTGACAGGTAAGCTAATCTTGGTAGATTTATCGTTACAACGCCTATTGAACCAGTTAATGGGTTTGAGCCAAACAATCCGCCACCTCTTTTGCGTAGCTCTGCTGTGTTAAGCCTTAAACGGCAGCACATAGACATAGCATCCTCAGGAGAGAGGTCAGAGTTTATATAGTTTGAAAAATAAGGGATACCATATTTGCAGGTTATTTCCATAAATTTATTTACTACTGGGCTATTCCAATCAAAGTCTTTAGTTACGTTTATAGTTGGGATAGGGAACGTGAATACACGTCCTTTGGAATCGCCTTCCATCATGACATCGCAGAACGCTTGGTTGATCATATCCATTTCTTTTTGGAAGTCGCCGTATTTTTCTGGCATAAGCTCTCCGCCACGAATAACATTCTCATTTTTCAATGTGCTAGGAGGAACCAAGTCAAATGTTAAATTTGAAAACGGGCACTGGAATCCAACACGTGTTGGAACATTAAGATTGAAAATAAATTCCTGAAGTGCTTGCTTAACTGTTTTATAATCCAGATTATCGTAATGAACAAATGGAGCACAATAGGTATCAAAAGAAGACCACGCTTGAGCACCGGCACATTCGCCTTGTGTTGTAAATGTTGAGTTTACTATTTGCCCTAAAAACGAACGCAAGTGCTTTGCAGGTTTTGACTCTACTTTTCCTGGGACACCACCAAAACCATTCGTTATTAGCTGTTTAAGGTCCCAACCAGCACAATATGGTCCGAAGAAGCCGAGGTCATGGATGTGGATATCGCCTGACAAATGTGAGTTCCTAATATCGTCTGTATATACTTCATGAAGCCAGTAGCTTTTGGTAAAAGCTTCGCGGACATAGTTATTAAGGCCATTTATTGATTTTTGTGTGTTAGCATTCTCATTTATCTTCCAGTCCATATCATTAAGATATTCGCCGAACATAGTTATGGTTGCACCAATTAAAGCATTAGCTTCACGTGCCGAACGTCTTTTCTCACGGTATAAGATGAAAGCTTTTGCTGTTTTAGCGTGACCTGCTTCGATAAGAACTTTTTCTACAATATCTTGTAGGCCTTCAACATCGGCAGTTCCATCAGGATACATTTGGTCTGCAACCGCTATTACTTGGCTAGCCAATTTTTCTGAAGTAGAAAAATCATCGCCTCCGACGGCGCTTGCTGCTTTAAAAATTGCTAATACAATTTTCTCTTTTTTAAATGGAACTGTAGTTCGATCTCTTTTAATTATTTGCGTTAACATTGTACTAATCTCCCATTCGTTATTAAGGCTTTTTGCCCAAAAAGATAAAAATCTTTGTTACTATTCTTTGCCTAATTATTATTAGTGTAAATTATATATAAACATCAGGTGAAGATGTAAAACACTATATATTGGGGTGCCTTTTATATTGGGTACTATATATATACTAAATCGACCGACCAAAATTGTCAACATAGGTTTATAAGGCATAAATTTAACATAATCAAAAATGATTTATAGCATATTCATAATTAATGGTTACGAAAATTACTATTTGTCATATGATTTATACTGAAACGTAAAAATATAGACTTACACAAGAAAATATAGTTCGGATTTCTATAAATCTAGACTAAAAAGAGAGAACATGTCTCTCTAAAACTTAATATTTTCTTAATATTTTTAGCTTGCGTTTTTTATTAGCAACCACCTAAATATGCTTTACGTACCTCAGCATTAGTAGATAGCTCGTCAGCATCGCCAGACATTACTATATTACCAGTCTCAAGAACATAAGCTCTGTTTGCGATATTTAGTGCCATTTTAGCGTTCTGCTCAACTAATAGAATAGTCATACCCGTTTTATTTACATCTCTAATTATGCTAAATATTTCTTGCACTAGGATAGGAGAGAGTCCCATAGAGGGCTCATCTAGGAGCAGCATTTTTGGTTTAGACATAAGCGCTCGCCCAATAGCAAGCATTTGTTGCTCGCCGCCGCTCAAAGTTCCTGCGGCTTGTTTACGGCGTTCCTTAAGGCGCGGTAAACGTTCAAATACCATATCAAAATCTTTGCCTAGAGCTTCTTTGTCTTTTCGAATAAAAGCACCCATTTCAAGGTTCTCTAGTACAGACATTTCAGCAAAAACACGTCTGCCTTCCGGCACCTGCGCAAGACCTAATTTAGGAATTTTGTATGCATCCATATTAATTAAGTTATTACCACAAAATTCAATTTCCCCAGATTTAGGTTTAAGCAAACCAGAAATAGCGTGCAGCGTTGTTGTTTTTCCTGCACCATTAGCACCTATTAGCGTAATGATTTCGCCTTCATTGACTTCAAAAGATATGCCTTTAATGGCATGAATTGAACCATAATATACGTTTAGATCTTTAACAGATAGCATTGCCATATTATTCTACCCCCAAATAAGCTTCGATTACTTTTGGGTTATTGCGTACTTCTTCTGGTTTTCCTGAGGCGATTATGCGACCATAATCAAGCACATAAAGTCGCTCGCAAATACCCATAACAAAGCTCATGTCGTGCTCGATAAGCAAGATTGAAATGGAGAATTTGTCCCTAATTAAACGTATAGTTTCCATAAGCTCCATTGTTTCTGTTGGGTTCATGCCAGCAGCTGGTTCATCAAGCAGTAGCACCTTTGGGTTTGTTGCTAAAGCTCTAGCAATTTCAAGCTTACGCTGTTGCCCATAAGGCAAATTTTTGGCATCAGCTTCTGCGAATTTTTCAAGATCAAATACCTTTAATAGTTCTCGAGCTTTTTTATCGATTTCTCTTTCTTCGCGCCAATAGAAAGGCATACGTAGAATACCAGTAAGCATTGAGTAGTGCATCTGACTATTCATAGCGATTTTAACATTATCAATAACAGAGATGTCTTTAAATAAGCGTATGTTTTGGAATGTACGGGCGATACCTTGCTGTGTAATTTGGTATGTTTTTTTATCTATAATACGATTTCCTTCGAGTTCAATTGTGCCTTCTGTGGGAGCATAAACATCAGTAAGCAGATTAAATACAGTTGTTTTGCCAGCGCCGTTAGGGCCAATGAGACCTATTATCTCGCCTTCGTTTAGCTCGAAATTTACATCTTGAAGCGCCTGTAATCCGCCGAATGCTATTCCTAAATTTTTGACTTGTAGAAGTGCCATTGTTTATGCCTCCTTTCGGTTGTCGTTATTATTTTTCTTAAATCTATTAATAATACCAGTAAATGATAGCTCATAACGTCCTAAAAGACCTGATGGCTTAAAGAGCATCATTCCTATCAAAATAATTGAGTATATTAGCATACGGTAATCAGAGAAACTACGTAGTGCTTCTGGCAAAATAGTCAGTATTATAGCTGCTACTATAGAACCGGTAATGGAGCCCATACCGCCCAAAACTACCATAACTAGGAATTCTATTGAGTAGTTAAAGTCAAACTTGGATGGATTTATAATGCCGATCTGATGGGCATACAAACCGCCAGCGACACCTGCAATGGCTGCTGCCAGCACAAAGGCTACCATCTTATAGTACGTTGTGTTTATACCGGACGCTTCAGCCGCGATTTCATCTTCGCGGATTGCTATGACGGCACGCCCATGACGTGACTTAATAAATGTATGAATTGTAAATACGGTTAGTACAGCTAGGAAGAAAACCCAGGTGAATGTTGTCATCATAGGAATGCCTCTAAGCCCGAGTGCGCCACCGGTAAAGCCACTGTTAAGAATAATAACACGAATAATTTCACCAAAACCAAGTGTAATGATTGCCAAATAGTCTCCACGCAATCTAAGAGCAGGGATACCAATGATGATGCCAAAAACCGCAGCAACAACAAATGCAATCACCAGTGCGATGGGGAAGGAAATTGCCGTTGGCAAGCCTGAATACATAGTAAAGAGCGCTGCCGAATAAGCCCCAACGGACATAAAACCAGCATGTCCTAAAACTAGTTGACCTAAAAAGCCGGTCGTAAGGTTTAGGCTGACTGCCATAATGATGTTAATAAACATCATTGCTATAATACCAGAGTAATAGCGGTTAATTGTTCCATTATCAATTAGTACGGCTAGCACTGCATATAGTACAAGAACTAATACTAAATTTATTATATAGGAAGTAACAGTTTTCTTTTTCATAATATTTACCTCCTACACTTTCTCTACTACGTTTTTGCCTAAAATACCAGATGGTTTTACCAGCAAAACAATAATTAAAATACCAAACACAACAGCATCCGTAAGCTGGGTGGAAATATAACCTTTAGTAAGGCTTTCTGCGATACCTAAAATATAACCGCCAAGCATAGCTCCCGGAATGTTGCCGATACCGCCAAGTACAGCAGCGACGAATGCCTTTAGACCTAGCATTGATCCTATAAAAGGAGTGATCATTGGGTAAGACGCGCCATATAAAACTGCACCGACAGCAGCAAGCGCTGCACCAACTCCAAAAGTGAAAGCTACAGTAGCATTTGTGTTTATTCCCATAAGCTTAGCTGCACCGGAATCCTCGGAAACAGCACGCATAGCTTTGCCCATTTTTGTTTTATTAACAAGCAGTTCAAGCGCAATCATAAGCACAACAGATGCGGCAATGGTAACAACTGTTACTGTGCTTATCTGCAAGCCGCCTATCTGAATAGGATCTGCTTTTATTATCGTTGGAAATGCTTTTCCGGAAGATGTGAATAAGAGCTGAGCTAAGTTTTGCAAAAATATACTTATACCGATAGCAGTTATAAGTAGTGATATACGTGGCACGTTTTTGTTTAGTAGACGACGATATGCCACACGCTCCATTAAAAGTGCTACGATTACGCATACTGTAACCGACATAATAATTGCTAGCCATAGCGGTAATCCAAGTGAGGTTAATGCAAAAAGCGCTGCATATCCACCTACCATGATTAAATCACCATGGGCAAAGTTGATAAGCTTAACAATGCCATATACCATGCTATAGCCAAGAGCTACTAAGGCATAGATACTACCGACTTGCAGACCGTTAATAATTTGTGATAAAAAATCCAAAATTGTACCACCCAACATAAAAAATTTTTATGGATATAATATCAGGAGTTCTACAACTAAATTGATCGTAGAAATTCTGATTCTAATCCACAGATTTCTTAATAATATGAAAGCAAAGAGAGGGGTTTGTTTTTCTCCCTCTCTCGTCTTCATAAATCGCTTCAAAATTGTAACGCTTTTTGCGTTTAAGAGAAAGTGCTATTTTGCTTATTTTGAGTAGTTTTCAACAAACTTAACTGCCTTATTAGTGATTGTATTTATTACAACACCTTTTATTGGGTTACGGTTTGCATCAAATTTGATAGTGCCAGTTATACCTGAGAAGTTAATGTTTGTTAGTGCGGTTACTACTTTAGTAGAATCAGTTGAGCCTGCTTCAGTCATAGCTTGTGCAAGCAGGTAAACTGCGTCATAGCCTTGTGCTGAGAAACCTTTAGGAGCTTCTTTGTATAGTTCTGTGTATTTTGTGATGAATGCTTGGACTTTTTCGTCTTTGCTTTCAGCTGAATAACCACAGCAGAAGAATGCGCCTTCAAGAGCTGTTGGATCACTGATTTTGTCTAGGATACCATCCCAGCCATCAGCGCCAAGCATTTTAGCTGTGATTCCTGATGATTTAGCTTGAACTGCAATTAGAGCAGCATCTTCATAGTAAACAGGTAAGAATAATACGTCTGCTTTAGCAGAAGCAATTTTTGTTAATTGTGATTTGAAATCTACGTCGCCTTTTGTGTAGCCTTCTTTAGCAACAATTGTTAAACCCAATTCTTTAGCAGTTGCTTCGAAAGAATTAGTTAGACCAATTGAATAGTCATCAGATGTGTTGTAAAGTATAGCAGCAGTTTTTGCTTTTAGCTTTTTGGATGAATATGATGCCATTACTTCACCTTGGTATGGATCTATAAAGCAAACACGGAATATGTTTTTGCCAGCTTTTGTGATATCAGCTGCTGTACCTGTTGCAGTGATCATAGGAATGCCATCTTTAGCTGCTTGTTGAGCAACTGCAATAGATGGAGTAGATGTAACGTCGCCGATTAGTGCTACGATTTTATCGTTCTGGACAAGTTTGTTGTATGCATTGACAGCCTCTGTAGCATCGCCTTTTTCATCATAATAGATATATTCGAGTTTTTTGCCAAGGACTCCGCCTTTAGCATTGATTTCATCAACAGCCATTTTAATACCGTTATTAGTAGCAATACCATAAATGGATAGGTTGCCTGTTAGTGGTGCTAGTCCACCAACCTTTATTGTGCCGCTTGCAGCAGGAGTAGCAGTTGTGCTTGAACTTGTTGTGCTACAACCAGCAGTGACAAACATTAGTGTCATACAAGCTAAAGTTAGAGCTAGAATACGTTTTTTCATTTTCATTTCCCTTCCTGTCATAAAATTTAAGATAAGTGGCTTGCGCCAAAACCTTCTTTTTAAGTATATACTTAAAAAATAAAATAACACAGTAATCTAAATAATTATACTCCTCACAAACGCTACTATCAAGGGATTTTGACATCATGAATCTACAAAAGGTATATTTTTTGTTTCATTTTGTATACATAACATATGCTTTTAATTATCATAGTTATGATTTAGCTGTTTAAAGCATAGATAGTAGAAAAATTTTGAGCGCTGGGATATAATGAAATATATAATGTTCATTTTAAACATAGCTAAAATAAGAATTTCTAAATAAAAACAAGCTGATAATTTGGTAGCTTTATTGGAGAAAACATATGCAACGTGAGTTTTTAATAGCCGATACGCATTTTGGCCACAACAACATTATTAAATACGAAAATAGACCGTTTGCTTCTGTGCAAGAGCAGGATGAAACGCTTATTAAAAATTGGAACAATACCGTTAAAAAAGATGATAAAATATATATGCTTGGCGATTTTGCACTAGCAAGTAAAGAGAGAATAATAGAGCTGGTTGCAGAGCTTAACGGATATAAAGTACTCGTAATGGGTAACCACGATCGGCAGCATTCTTATTCGTGGTGGAATGATGCTGGGTTTGATATGGTAAGTAAGTATCCTATTATTGTAGATGAATGGTACATACTTTCGCATGAACCTCTTTACACAAATACAAACATGCCATACGCAAATATTTTTGGGCATGTGCATGGTAACACTCAGTACAGCAATTTTTCAAAACAACACTTCTGTGTATCTTGTGAACGTATAAATTACACACCGATAGAATTTAGTGCAATAAAAAAGATGATCAGTGAAAGCTGATTAAGGCAAATTAGATAATTTAATATTTAATAGGTAAGTGGAGGCAAAACGCATGAAAACTATCCCAATACCTTATCACAAAGGAACTCTGGACTTGCACATTGAGCAGGAAAACTTAAAACATCTTCTTACATCTTCTTTAGAAGAGTATATCCCACCACTAGGCGAGGAAGAACTTATTTACGAGGCTTTAGAGAATCCAATAGGTACGCAAAAACTTTCGGAGATAGCAAGCGGTAAAAAGAGCTGTATGCTTGTTACTAGTGATCACACAAGAGCTATGCCAAGCAAAACCACATTGCCTATTCTTTTAAAAGAACTGCGCAATGGCAACCCAAATATTGACATCACTATTATGATTGCGACTGGACTTCACAGGCCTACAACACGCGATGAAATGATAAATATGTTTGGTGAGCATATAGTTAATAATGAAAAGATTGTTGTGCATGATGCGTTTAAAGATGATGACATGGTGTTTGTTTGCAAGCTTCCATCAGGCACAGAGCTTGCAATAAACAAAATGGCTTTTGAAGTTGATATGATCGTAACTGAAGGGTTTATCGAACCACATTTCTTTGCAGGCTTTTCGGGTGGCAGAAAGAGCATTTTACCAGGAATTTCATCTGCAAAAACAGTTAACCAGAATCATTCTGCACTTGCTATCGATAATGTTAAGGCGGCAACGGGCGTTCTTGCGGGCAACCCAATTCACGACGATATGGCGTATGCCATAGAAAAAGTACCTGTTGATTTCTGCCTAAACGTAGCAATGAACGCTCAAAAGAAAATTATTGGTGCTTATGCTGGTGATATAATGAAAGCGCATCTTAAGGGTTGCGATTTTGTTAATAGCCTTGCAGGAGCAAAGAGAGTGACAACGGATATTGTAATCACATCAAACGGTGGATATCCTCTTGATCAGAACCTATACCAAGCACCCAAAGGAATGACTACTGGAGTTGCTTGTGCAGGCGAAGATGGAGTTGTTATTATGGTAGCATCGTGTTGTGAAGGTACTGGCGGCGAGAATTTTGGAACGCTTATGGCCGAAGGTACTCCTCAGCAGATTTTAGATAAAATAATGGAGATTCCACCAGATAAAACTATCTCGGAGCAGTGGTGCGCTCAAATTTTAAGCAAAATTTTGCTTAGTCATAAGGTTATTTTAGTAACACAACATTTTGATCATGAGCAAGTAAAAAAACTAAACCTAATTCCTGCATATACTCCAGATGAGGCACTTGAAATAGCGTATGGACTTAAAGGAAAAGATGCAACTGTAACGGTTATTCCCGATGGAGTGGCTGTAATTGTTAAGGACTAGACTGTTAAATAAAGAAGGAGCGTTAATATGAGTGAAAAAATTATTGCAGTAAAGATCCACGATGCCGATAATGTAGCGGCAGTATTTACTGATGTTCCAGCAGGTGGAATTGTCGAAGTAGTCGATAAAAAAGGTAACCGCTGGGATGTAACTGTTAAGGACGAAGTGCCATTTGGGCATAAGTTTGCGCTAGACCCTATTAACAAAGGAGAACAAATCACCAAATACGGAGAAGAAATTGGTATTGCCTCAACTGATATTGTAGTGGGCGACTATGTGCATGTGCATAACCTGGAAAGTACCAGAGGCAGAGGAGATCTTGAAAAATAGAATAACGTTTGGAGGATATTACAATGAATTTCAAAGGATATTATAGGTCTGATGGATCTGTTGGTAGTCGCAATTATGTGGGTGTCATCCCTAGCGTTTTCTGCGTGAATGAGATCGCCGAAGCTATTGTACATCAAACAGAAGGATCAGTTGGCTTTTACCATCACAAGGGTTGTACCCAGCTCCCACCAGATTTAGAATGGACAACGGATGCACTTATCAGAATAGGACAGAACCCAAACCTTGGTGCTATCTTGGTTATCAGCCTTGGATGTGAAGGTACGGATTGTGATCGTCTTGTAAGAGAACTAAAAAAGACAGGTAAGCCTGTTGAAATAATCGTATCGCAAGACTTGGGCGGAAGCACAGCAGCTATACATGTGGGTACAGATATCGTTCGTGATATGTGGCTAAAACTTTCTGGCCAGCAAAGAGAAGAAGCGCCATTATCAAAATATATTATGGGAATAAAATGCGGTGGTTCTGATACAACTTCGGGGCTTGCATCAAACCCTGTTATTGGCTATGTTGCCGATAGAGTTATTGACGAGGGCGGCACAGTCGTGTTCAGCGAAACAACAGAATTTATCGGAGCAGAACATATTTTAGCTCGCCGTGCTAAAACTCCTGCTGTCGCTAATGATATATACAAAATAGTTAAAGAGATGGAAGAGATAGCAAAAGCTAGTGGTGTTGATATGCGTAAAGGACAGCCAACACCAGGCAATATCAAAGGCGGACTATCCTCTATTGAAGAGAAGAGCCTTGGTGCTATCGTTAAATCGGGTACTCGTGATATAGAAGGTGTTATCTACTACAACGATCGTCCAGAAGGAAAAGGGCTTTGGATAAAGCACAGCCCTGCAAAAGAGATAGAGCTACTCACTGCTATGGCAATCTGCGGTAGCCAGTGCATGCTTTTTTCAACAGGTCGCGGTGCTCCACAAGGATACCCAGCAGTACCAATTATAAAAGTGTGTGGTAATCCAATTTCATTTGAGAAACAGCATAACGAGATGGACATTGACGCTGGACAGATCATACTTGGCAAAAGGAGTATAGACGAGGTTGGCGAAGAGGTTGTTGCAAAGCTCATTAGCGTACTTTCGGGAGAAGCTACTCGTTCGGAGGCAATAAAATACACTCGTTCAATGGATATATACACACCAGGAACCAGCTTATAAAAGCTAATTATTAAAGCCACTGCAATTTGCAGTGGCTTTGTTTTTCGTAGAGACTCTAATGAACTACTTATATAAGTCCTTGACCTGAGGAAATAAAGTTAAGAATTTCTCATTTGCGATTTGCATTTTATCAGTATACTCTTTGTATGAGCTACTTAATATTTTCAAATTAGAAATAAAGATATCATTATAACCACTGCTTTTTTGAAAATCCATCAATAACTGTCGCATTTTAAACGCCAAGCTATTCTTAAATTCATCAGATTTGAGATATATTAAGTATTGCTCTAATGCTTCGTGGTTTTGTTCGAGATAGCTTTCGTAATTATTTATTGATTCATAAATGCTTTCATCCATTTTTTTAAGATCAGCTTCACTGAGTTTTTCAAATGAGTCATTCAAAAGTTCCTCTATTTCTTTTGGAAACTCGAAGCTTCCTATACTATCTAAAAATTCAATAATACGCCCATATGCGACTGCTTTTTCATTAGAATCAATTGTTTCACCTAAGAACTTTCCAAAATGCAGGCATAAGAATTTGCCATAATTACCAGGGAAAGCTTGTAGAAGCTTGTCTTTAATGATTACATCTTTATCCAATTTATGTTTTATGTAGTCCGATGTCTCGGGTGCATCAAATTGATGATCCAATAAATAGTTTAAGCAGTCGTACTGAGCTTCCATTTGATGAATTTGCAATCCCATTTTAATTTTATAGTCTGACAATGCCTCTTTTTTATTTTTGCTATTAATTATAGTCTTGATATCAGCAATATTTATATTTAATTTGCGTAGCAGTGATATTTCTTGTAGTAATAAAACATCGTTATCAGTAAAAATACGGTAGCCACTAGCATCTATATGCGGGCTAACCAATCCTTGCTTTTCATAATACTCGACTGCTTTTTTTGTTAAATCGCACTTCTTACATACTTGCTTAATTAACAAAGTAATCACCTCAATGTAATTGTAGACCAACCCCCAAGGTGATAGTCAAGGAAATATTCGAATATGATTACATAAAAATAAAATTAATATGATCCATATTGTTTTTAACGCATTAAATTTAAAGTCTATAATTGTATTGGATCAAAAACTTCGTTATAATTATTAGATTAGTTTTTTAAATATTATAATACAAACTTGTATTTTGGAGGGGTTTATTAATGAACGGGGATACAATACAGATTTTAATTACCATGTGCATGTATATGCTTGTGGTAGTTGGAATCGGGCTGTTTTTTGCAAAACGAGCCAACCAGAACTCAGAAAACTACTTTCTGGGAGGAAGAAGCTTAGGACCATGGATCGCAGCTATGAGTGCGGAAGCTTCTGACATGAGCGGATGGCTACTGATGGGACTGCCTGGCGTTGCATATTGGTGTGGTCTTGCAGATGCAACATGGACTGCAATAGGTCTTGCAATAGGCACATATCTAAACTGGTTACTGGTTTCAAAGCGGTTACGTCGCTATTCAGCCGTTGCTGGCAACTCAATCACAATACCAGATTTCTTCAGTAATCGTTTTCACGACGAGAAAAAAGTGTTAATGACCATCTCCGCAATATTTATTTTAGTATTTTTTACGATATATGCTTCCAGTTGCTTTGTAACATGTGGCAAGCTGTTTAGTGCATTGTTTGGCTTTTCATATCATAGCATGATGATTACCGGTGCATTATTTGTAATCTTCTATACATTCTTGGGTGGGTTTTTGGCTGAGAGTGCATCTGACTTTATGCAAAGTATAGTAATGATTTTTGCACTTATAGTAATACTTACGGTTTCGACGATCGCAGCAGGTGGCCCTGCGCAGATAGCCGAAAATGTTAAAAATATTCCTGGGTTTCTAGAGTTCTTTGGTATAGCTCAACCTGCAGTAGTAAATGGCGTGCAACAAGTGCAAAATGGTACACCATTATTCGGTGAAGCTGGAGTTTATGGATTTTTAACGATCGTCTCAACACTATCTTGGGGATTAGGGTATTTTGGTATGCCGCAAGTTCTATTGCGTTTTATGGCAATCCGAAAGGTGAATGAGCTAAAAAAATCCAGAAGAATTGCAACTACATGGGCTGTGATTTCGATGACTGCTGCTGTTGCGATCGGCCTTGTGGGTAGAGCTCTTTATCCTGCTCTACTGACAACAGCAAGTGGTGCAGAAAACATATTTATTGTAATGTCTTCAAATTTACTGCCACCATTATTGGCGGGACTGGTTATGGCAGGCATACTTGCTGCAACAATAAGTTCTTCGGACTCATATCTTTTGATTGCTGCATCTGCATTTGCTAAAAATATTTTCCAAGGACTTGTAAAAAAGGATGCGTCTGAAAAGCAGATAATGAACGTATCACGCATTGCATTAATAACAGTTGCTATTATTGGTATGATAATTGCGCTTGATGAAAACAGCGTAATTTTTAAAATAGTATCATTTGCATGGGCAGGCTTTGGCGCAACGTTTGGTCCAATCATGCTTTTCTCACTGTTCTGGAAACGTACAACAAGAGAAGGAGCTATTGCAGGCATGCTTGCAGGTGGAACTATGGTTTTCGTATGGAAGCTTCTTATAAGACCTATCGGCGGCATTTTCGGTATATACGAGCTATTGCCAGCTTTTCTAGTTTCGTGTTTATTTATAGTAGTAGTATCATTGCTTACAAAAGAGCCGTCGGATGATATTAAACGAGACTTTGAACTAGCTAAAACATTTGAGTGCTAACAAATATTATATATAGAAAATAATAAGCCTTGAAACATATTCGTTTCAGGGCTTTTTGTTTGAGTGAATTTAAAGAGTAAAGCAGTAAAATAGAATTGGTGCGAGGCAAAAGAAACTATTAAACTATTGAAGCGATTCGTTTTGTGATACTTTTTTCAGTAGCTTTAAATATCTCTTTTGAAACCTTAAGTAGTTGAGCTTCTTTATCCGGCAAGTTCAAAGAATGCAATAATTTTATAGAAGTACTTACATCTTTAGCAATTTGTTTAGAAGATGCTTTAACTTTTATTGTGCTCAAAAAATCATTCAACGAATATGTCGCATATTTTTCAACAAAATATTTTTCTGCGTATACTTCTAGTAAACTTACAAAAATAGTTTCGTATGTTGCATCACCTTTTAAGTCAAGCGCTTCTGCAAGATGTGGAATAATGATCTCAAACAAAGTTCTTTTTGTATTGTTTATAGGGATGCCTAGTGTTTGTGCGGTTTTTACTATGAGCTCATCAGACATGGATGAAAAAAGATCTAAGTAATAGTCTTCGCCAAGTGGTTCAATATAGTAATGCCTACCAACTAGACCTTTGATAACACGAAGAGCATCATAACAGCCCATTTCTAGATTTTTGGAAATTAGAGAATGATCAAAAGCAAAAGTAGATCCTAAATCTTCGGATGGAGTAATTTCAATTATATGTAGATCCTTATATTTGGTCTTTTGTGAAATGCCAACACCATGAGTTCTTATTGCAATGATTTCTTTGTAACCTCTTGATGCTAATAAATTAAGAGGTAGGTTGTCATAAAGCCCACCGTCAGCAAAATGCTTGCCGTCGATCGTTTTCGGCGCAAAGCCTGGAAAGTTTGCACTTGCCATTAGATAGTCGTTTATTTGCCCCTTAGGAATTTGATCCTTAAAAAGCTCGATAGGTTTAAAGTCATTAAGCGAAACGGTAACAAGACCAAAATCTATAGGTGAGTTTCTTAGTTTTTCTTCATCAACAAGGGTTTCGATGACTTCTCTCATTTTGCTTGTGTTTATACCTTTGTTTTCAATTACTTCTTTAATTTTTGAAGCAAAATAGAGTAGAGTACTTTTATCAATATCTTTATTAGCTAATTTATCATAGTACTCTTCGTCAATATCAAAGAGCGTAGACATGTTTATAGACTCCCACATTTTGTATCCCGCTTCAGCATCTCCCTGGGCGATAATGGCTCCATTAAGAGCGCCGATAGAAGTACCCGTAACTGCACCAAATTCATATCCATTTTCCATAAGTGCTTTAATTGCACCCATATGAAATGCACCTTTAGCTCCGCCGCCCTCAAGAGCAACACCATACATACGAAATACCTCCTATGTCTTTATTATCAGCCTGATTATATGACTTTCACAAATCAATTGCAATGCCCATAGTTGTGCAAAGATCAGAAAGATGGGGCAAAAGTATCACAGTTAATATGAACACTTAATCGCAATTAATAGCCACCCTGCATAATATGGTAGAGAAAGGCAGAAATATGCCACTAGCATATTATTTTGGTGGTCAAATATAAAACATATTCATATTGGCTTTTTGATCAAACAAGTAAGCAATAAATAAAGGAGAGAATTATATGCCTAATAACGTATGCAATTGTCGAGTACCATGTCCTGATAAGCAGCTCCACGTTCATGAACTTCAGGGTAGTGTTGAAATATCCCCATGCCCAAGCCCTCATAATCACCGCTGTGCAACAGTAACAGGAGAGGCAATACCGACAGGTAGTAGTCATGTTCATGAAGTTACATTCCGTACTGATTATTATGATGATCATTATCATGAATATACCGGCACAACTTCCAAGCCCATAAAAATTGGAAACAGGCACGTCCACTACTTAAATTCCGTGACATCAGTTGAAGATGGACACAGACACAGATTTAACCTAACTACATTTATAGAAAACCCAATTGGGCAGTAACTAAATAATTAGAGTTGGCATCCGAAGAAAATTCATTCTACGGATGCCTTTTGTTATGTCGCAATTCAAAAATTCGCACTAGAGCCAAGTGGTTTGCAATTTTATACTAAAAAGTTATAATTAATATTTTAAGTACAAAAAAAGGTGGAAGGACGGAACAAAATGAGAAAAATAACAGCTATTGCAATTCTGACGATTATGCTTATATCTTTGAGTGCTTGCAGTAATACATCTAATGAAAAAGCTACTCCTCAACCAACACAGAATACCACGCAAACTCCTAAAATAACATTAAAAGACTGGTCTATGGTACATATTCCAAGCGGAACAACTAGTGATCTAGAACAATATCTTGTTGCCCTAACTTTTGAAAGTACTGTACCTATGCCCTCTGGCAAAGGAGTATCTCTAAACATAGAGCTATTAAAAGATGGTAAATCTGTTATGAAGGCTGGCACGTATTTTTCTGATACTTCTTTCAAAGACTTAACTCAATTTACGGTTGTAGTAAGCTTCAATAACTATTCGCTTGAGCAAAAACAGCTGGATAGTATAAAGACAATAGATGCAGTGAATGTAACGGCGAGCTTAATGACATTATCTCAGCCTATAGCGGATAGTGCGCCTTTAGCTTATACAGAAGTTGATAAGAATAATGTAGAAATCCAAAAAACAAGCTATAGTGTAAGGGATGATCTAATAAGTCTTAACAATGACAACTGCCCAGAAGTAGGCGCATGCGTTGTTACAATAAAAAACCAGAAACAGCTTGTAATTGTTCCAATGGCTGCTGATTTAAAAGACGCAAAGCTATACAGCGGATATACTGAAACAAAAATTGATTTAAATCAAGTCGAAAAAATTTCTATATGTGCATCAGCTAATGCAAAAGCAAAATAAATTTATAAAAAACATAAATTAAATATAAAATTAATTATTGCAAAAATTAGATCCGAAAAACAAAAAACTATTTCTTAATTGAAATAGTTTTTTTGATTAAGAAATTATTATGTGTATATGTTTATTCAAAATACCCGAGCATCAGATCAAAAGCCATATTCATGCCAGTTTGAAGACTATTGATTTCAACCCATTCTTCTCTAGTGTGAGCACCTTCGCCTATGCAACAGCCGAGGCAAACGCTTGGTATGCCGACCGAAAGCGGAATATTACAGTCGGTTGAACCGGAAATGATGTTTGGTTCCAGCTTAAAGTGCTTTTTAATTGCTGCTGAAGCCTTATCAATAATCGCTTTTTGTTTTTCGGCATCAACTTCACCCATACACGGGCGCTCTCCCAAAAGAGTTACATTGACGGTTATGCCTTTTGTTTTGTAGCATTCTATTACAGAAACAAAATGTTTATCCATTATCTCCAATGCTTCGCGATAATCAGAACGGAACTCATAGAGCATTTCTGCTTGTTGAGCAATTGTGTTAACTGAGGTACCACCGCTAATAACTCCTACATTGTAGGTGGTTACGCCAATATCAGGCACTTTCATGGTATAAAGCGTGTCGATCATCGAAGCAAGATATGCTATGGCGTTGCGATTGCCAAATTTGCTATAAGAGTGCCCGCCCTCGGTAAGAACCTCAACTTTGTAGCGCTTTGAACCCACTGAACGATTTACGACCATACCGTTACCTCCGTCAAAAGAGTAGAACTCTAAAATGCGTGGACCGAAATCCTGAACAATCTGGCGAGAGCCTTTTAGATTGCCAAGTCCTTCTTCACAGGAATTAGCTACAATCAGCATTCCACAATCTTTTGGCGTAAGCCTTTTTTGAGTAATATATTTAGCGGCCATAAGTAGCATGACTAGATTAGCAGTGTCGTCGCCAACTCCGGGTGCTTTGATTTTTCCGTCCTCAATAACTACAGGCAGTTCTTCGGTATCTGGAAAAACGACATCAGTATGCGCCATAAAAACAACTAGTGGGTTTTGTGCCGTGCAGCACACAGGATAAATAACGTTAAGCGCTTCATCTATATACACACCTTTAGCGCCTTGCTTTTCCAGCCAGTCCATGCAAAAAGCAGCTCGTTTCTCCTCATGGTTGGATGGAGCAGGAATCTTTGCAATGGTCACTAGTAGTTCCAGCATTTCGTCATTATGCTCTTTGATATAGTCCATTATTTGCTGAGTCAATATCATAATTATCGCTCCTAAATCAATTATTCAATTACGCCGTTATTACAAATTATACCACATTATATCTGTGTATTGCTTCTTTAATTGCCATACTTGCAGAATTGTTTTTGGGCAGAGTAGACTTTACAAAATCAAAAATAAAGATAATAAAATGGAGTATATGTAAAAATAAGTAATGAGTTCGGTTACTTAAAAAAAGATAAAAAAACCATCGAAGCACGGTTTTAATATGCCTAAGAATAAATTCCGTTTTTATTTCTCAAAAGTAAAGAGATTAATTAAACGAACTATAAATTGCCCGATTTTTTGTCTGAAAGAATTTTTATATTGAAAGACTCTATAAAAAGTTTTCTTTCGACAAAGATTTTACGATTTATTTTATAAAAAGTTTTAGCCAAAATATATTATAAAATCGCATGCAAAATTTATAATATAAAAGATTTTATAAAAATAAAAATATCTTTAATAAAATATTAACTCGAAAACATGAAGGATTTGTCTAGTTCAGGGCATGTCCTTTTTATTTGAATTCTAATATTTCACCCGAGTGGGTGATTTAACACTTACGCATTCTTCTATATATTTTAGTACAGGAGGAAATTGAGCAAGTAATAAAAAATCGAAAAAGTCTTCACGTCTTATAAATCTGTTACACAGCACTATTAAACAAAAGAAGAAGCTTATTAAGACTGAATATCTTATAGAGCAGAGTTGAGAATATTCAGAAAAATGACAATGCTCTATACAGTTTTCTTAATAAAATAACTAATAAAAAACGGAAGGGAGAAACAGGTATGTATAAAAAAAGCATGGCATGGATGATTATAATCGCAATGACTTTGTCGTTGTTTATGGTGAATCCTATTAAGGCACAAGCGGATACAGTAACAAAAAACATTTGTGACGCCGATGTTTTGCCAAATGGAGATGTCGCTGTTTTATATATCAGCGAAGGAAAGGTTTATTACGGTACTTTTGACCCAGATACAAACAATTGGACAAAACAGGAGATAGCAAGCGGAAAAGACGCTGCTCTTGCTATAGATTCAAGTGGTAAGCCTCATATTGCATATATAAAAACGGATGATGATCTTGCCTATACCTACTTTAATGGTACTGCATGGTCAAGTCCAAAAACGATAGATTCTTTAAATTATGGCGGCGTATTAGGGGTACTTTCAAAACCAGATATTGCCCTTGATTCAAGTGGCTATGCGCATATAACATATATAGATTCAAAAGCAGGGTATACAGGCGGTAATGATTATACACCTTATGAGCAAGGCGATCTTATGTATGCGACTAATGCAGGCGGCTCTGGCCAATTTGCAACTCAGGTCAGAAGTTATAGCCATGGTTGGTTTTATAGTCCGGATGGTTGGAGGAATTTAGTTATAGCACCGCCTAAAATTACTTATGTGGGTGGAAACTATTATATTGGAGTAAACCAGTATAATTACGATAAAAGTATGGTTACTCAGTACCACACATATACTTACAGTCTGCTTTTGCCTGTGGCAAATGAACCAAATAGCTTAAATTATACTATAAATAGTTCTACATATAATAATAGCCGAGGATTTCAATTATATTCGCTTGATACCAACGGAACGTATGCGTATTCTCTTTATAAAATGGATGGTAATTTGTATTTTGTAAGAGAAACAACACAAATGACTGAAGCTACTAAAGCTTTTTCAGGTACATCTGCTGACCTTTTTATAACTAGCAGCGGAGGTTATTATGCAGCTATAAATTCAAGCACCCTATTGCTTTATCAATATGGCAGTTTTAAAGAAAACATTGCACTATCTTCTGCAATAAGCTCTACAAATACATCTATGGCTACAGTTGTAAGCGGTAGTAAGCAATATGCATTATATACTGATATTAACGGAGACCTTTGGATATGCGGTGTATCTACAGCAACAGGGGATACAAGTCTCAGTACGTTTAAGATACCAGATAAGGCACCTGTAACCATTACTGGAGTGAGCGTAGCGGGCAAAACGTATGACGGAAATGCAATAGCTTATACAGGCACGCCGTCAGCTACCGTTACAGCAACAGGGGATCCAGCCTCAATTCCGACTTACGAATATACTTGGTATGATGTAACGAACAGTCAAACATTATCCGAAGCACCAAAGGCCGTTGGAAGCTATAAGCTGATCGTATCAGTGCCTCAAAGCAGCGAAACCTATTATGGTACTTTGGAAATACCATTTAGTATTTCGAAAAAAACGATTACTATTTCTGGTGTAGTAGCAACTGATAGATCATATAACGGTACAAATGAAGTTGTGATTTCGGGAGGGACTCTGACAGGAGTCGAAGGTACAGATATAGTATCGGCAAACGTGCCGTCAAACGGAACTGCTGCCGATGCAAATGCTGGGAGCGATAAGGCAGTAAGCATTGCTGATATTACGTTAACTGGCGCAGATGCTCAAAACTATACTCTAAATCAACCAACAGGCATCAAAGTTGATATCACTAGAGCAGCTCTTACACTTAATGCTGTAACATTAGACCCTAAAACGTATAATGGTTTAACTAATGGCAATGTGGCAAATGTTACATTTAGCGGATTGCAAAACAGCGAGACACTTGCTATAAATACTGATTTTTCAGCGACTTGTGAATTTGACAATGCAAATGCAGGCACAGGAAGAACTACTACGGGTACAGTATCTCTTTTAAGTACCACAAAAGCAAATAATTATAGTTTGGCAAACGGAGCATATACGAAAAGCGGAGATATATTAAAAGCCAGCGGTCTAAATGCTTTAGATCTAGCTGACATAAAAATATATAAGAATATGTCGTATGAATATTCTTTTGTTCTTTCTTCAATAGGATTAAATAAAACTGATACAGGAACGGTAACTTACGGATTAGGAACGCTTACAGGCGGCGAGATATTCAGCATGAACCCGACTATATCTGCTGACGGAACAAAACTAAACTATACTTCTGCATCTGTATCAACAGGAAGCGCTACGCAAGTTATCACGATAAGCACTCAAAATTATCAAGATGCTACAGCGACTCTTACTTTTGTGCTTGTTGATAAAGAACCTGTTACAATTACTGGGATAAGTTTAGCAAGCAAAATATATGATGGTAGTCAAATAGCTTATACTGGCGAGCCATCGGCTACAATCACATCGACGGGAACTCCTGTTGCCGTTTCAGCATATAGTCACACTTGGTACGATGTAACAAACAGCAACATACTGCTAAGTGCACCAAAGGACGTCGGTAGCTATAAGCTTATTGTATTTGTAGCGGACAGTAATTTAACCTATACAGGCATTTTGGAAATCCCGTTTAGTATCTTGAAAAAAGATATGACAATAAAACCTGCAAATAAGACAATTTATAAGAATGGGACGCTACCAAGCCTAGAAATAGAATATGTAGGTCTTGCAACTGGAGATATAGGAAGCAATGCAGTTACTTTAAGCGAAGATTTAATTATGGAAATTCAAGATATGGCAGGGCATCAACTACTTGATAGCAGCACAAAAGGTAATTACCCGATAGTGTTTAAAAATAGCCCTACAATTACCTCTGCTAATTACAATGTAACTACTGAGCAGGGTGTTTTAAAAATAGAAAAATTGCCTGTTACTATGAATTATAATCAAACGGATACATCATCAGGCATAAAAGCCTTAGGACTAGAGGGTAATATAAATATCCCTGAGAAAAACCAAGAGGATGTTGAAGAAGTTACTCTTTCTGTTAATGCAATGAATGCATATGGAAATCAATCTTATGATGATATATTCAAAGCTTCTGAAAAGACATTAAAAGAAAAAGGGTATATATTACTAAATGCTTTTGATTTAAAAATAGTTAAGAAAATAAAAAATGCTGACGGGACAATAACTGAAATAAAGGTGCCAAACGAAGATATCACAGGACCTATAACTGTCTACCTTCCATTTCCTGAAAATTTGGAGTGGAAAGGTGATATTGGAATTGCTTTTATAGATGAACAAGGAAATGTGCAAATAATTTCTTCTAAAAGGGTATGTATTGACGGTAAATATTATCTAGAATTTAAAACAGATCATTTCTCGATTTATGGCATGATAAAGGTGGAAGAGACCATCATACCAGTGACAGGCGAAAACTCACTACGTTATTACTTGATTGGACTTCTAATCATGACAGCAGGAGCGTTGATTTTAACTAGGAGAAAAATTAGTAATATACAGAAATAACTGACGAAACCATATGAATTGGAGCTCATAACTAAGAGCTGAGCTAGATCAAATGCTTTCAGCCTAACCATTTAAAAAGTCTATAAACATTTACGTTTATAGACTTTTTTCCATAACACTAGAAATAAATATTATTTTCTTACCTATTATTGGCCCTATTAAGTATGTCAATTGTGATGAAAGATAATCCCAACAGGGGTTAAAAGCGGGGTTAATGATCTGTAAAAAGGCATGAGAAAAGCCTGTAACTCAATGGTTACAGGCTATCTATATGGCGGAGAAGGAGCGTGTCCGTTCCTGTCCTCACGAGTTAATAAGCTGTCTAATTTTGTTTTAATTTTAACTTCTTTTGATGGCCCACCAGGAGCACCGGGATAAATATATACTCGCTCGATAAACTGATGGATGATGTTTGATTGCGTTTGCCTATCCTTGCTTTTAATACCTTTTAATTGGGACAGATAGTTTTTTATGCCTTCTTTTGATATTTCGGGGGTAGAAGCAGCTCGTATTTGAATATCAGTTAGCCTAACTTCAAGTTGTAGTTTTTTAGCTTCGGCATCTTCTAATCTTTGTCGAGCAAGAGGACTATCGAAACCATCTAATATTTTATCCAATAGCTTGTTGGCGTCCTTAGTGATGCTGGCAAGCTCTTTTTTTATTTGCTTTTCTTCTTCAGCTGCGCTTTTAATATATATTTTTGCATTTTCGGATATCCACTCTGTAATGTCTGTGATAGTATCTTTTGTCATAAGACTTTCTAAGTAGTTTAATACTATATTTTCTATTTCATCTCTATTGACACTATCTGCATCACACTCTTTAGTGCGCTTTTTGGTACTGCACTCATAATATTTTTTTGGTGTTTCGGTTGCAGTGCGCGGATTGCCTCTGCTACTACCAACATAGGCACCTTCACATTTACCACAAAATAATAACCCTGAAAGTAAGTAAGGTTCTTTTGCTCTGTTTTTACCACTCTTATTATTTTGCATTTTCATCATCGCCTTTTCAAAAATTTCATGACTAATGATTTGTGGCATACCGCCCTCAATTCGTATTATCTGCTCGTCTTTTTTGTTTTCGTGGCCATTTCTTTTACCAAAAGCATCTTTAGCCGCCGATCGATTATATATGTAGGTACCGGTATATTTTTCATTGCTTAGTATATCATGCAGACTGTTTTTAGCAATTATTTTACCTCGTTTACCATTTATATTGTTTATCTTCAGCCAATCGGCTATCTCAGTATATCCAACACTGTTTATGTAGGCTGTAAAGACATATCGTATTGCATTGGCTTCTTTTTCATTTATTATGTATTTCCCATCGGGTCCTACATCGTAACCGAGAGGAGGTACACCCCCGGTATGTCTACAGGAAAGAGCTGTTTCTCTCAATCCTTTCATTACTTCACGACCAAGGTTCTTAGAATAATACTCAGAAAACCCTTCTAAGACAGATTCAAGCACAACACTTTCCGGGCTATTATCTAAATGCTCTAACACAGATACTAAGGATACTCCGGCTTGCCGTAGTTCTCTTTTATAAAAAGCATGATCATATCTGTCTCGAGAAAAGCGGTCAAGCTTATGTATGACTATAGTATCAAATTTTTGACGCTTAGCATCGTTAATCATATTTTGAAATTCGGGTCGCTGATCAGATCGAGCAGAAAATGCACGGTCAATATATGTGCCTGTTAACACCCAATTATTTTGTTTGGCTATAAAATCGGTGCACGCACGAAGTTGTGCTTCGATACTTTCTTCACGCTGCAGCGATGAACTATAGCGTGCATATATTACGGCTCTCATGATTGATTACCCTCTTTTAAAATTTTGCTCGCAGTTCAACGACTTTACCGATTATGCGAATAGGTATCTTCTCTACTTGCTCCGCATTATAGTACATTGGCGAAAAAGCTGGATTCGTAGAAATAAGACTTATTCCATTATCATATTTCAATACTTTCTTACACGTTGCATCTTGACCATTAACAAGCACAATTGCTATGTCTCCGCATTCAATATCTTCTTGTTTGCGAACTATTACAACATCGCCTTCGCTAAATTTAGGTTCCATAGATTGTCCATTTATTTTTAATGCGAAATAATCTCCATTGGAAGCCATCTCATTAGTAATCTCTTCATAATCAAGTACGTCTTCAATTGCTTCTATGGGAACACCAGCGGCAACTTTACCCAATACTGGAATTTTAACTCCTGTTTTATAAAAGCTTCGTTGCTCCGAAATCTCTTTAAGCGCATCTTGGTCTATTGCTTTCTGTATAGCGTAGGCTTTTCGAGGATATCCGTTGGAATAATCCAATATGTCTTGGTTTAGTTCTGCTAGAAAGTCCCCGTCCTCATAATCAATCGGGTCATCTGTTCTTCCTAATAAATAATCGACCGAAACATGAAAATAGTCTGCGATTTTTGCCATCTTATCTTGCTTAGGAACACTGCGCCCTTTTTTCCAGTCGCTCAATGTTGCAGTGGCTATGCCTGTTTCTTTAGATACTCTATATGCGGTCACGCCATTTTCCTGGAGAAGTTGCGCAAATCGTTCATACATAAATATGAGCACTCCTTAACCCGTAAAATTACCTAAGAAATCTTAGAGAAAACGCTTGACTCGCTAAGAAATGCGTGATATAGTAATGCCATAGCTAAGAAAACTTAGCTAATTCATTAAGAAAGTCAAGTGTTACGGTTATATTTGATAGTTTTTAAATCAACAGTAGAAATATATCACATTTCCGTAATAGTTGCAAGTATTTTATTCAAAAGGGGGCGTGCTTTTTGTATTCAAGATTTGCTGAATTGCTGCAAGAGCGTAAGTTAACAGCTTATCGAGTAGCGCAAGCAACGAACATTTCAACATCAACGTTAAGCGATTGGAAAAGGGGGAGAAGCATTCCGAAAGTTGATAAGCTTCAAAAAATAGCTGACTTTTTTGGGGTGCCCGTTACTTTTTTCATACCTGATGGGACTGTAGATGATTAATAAATGCTATTCGATAAAGAAGGAGCTTTGTAAGATGTCAAATATTACGCTACCGGTTGAATCAATAATTAAATTTGATCACACCGGGATTCTCAGTATAACTCATACTAAAACAGTTAATGTAGAGCTGGATCAGAAGCTTGTTGATACCTATTTAACGCTAATGGGAGGTTCTACAGACGATATGGTTGAGCAAGTATTTAAGGGGAGAGCAAACAATGAACAAGCTGTTTAAGGAAGTAAAAGCATTTGTTCAATTTTTAATCGGAGTGGGTATTTTGGGTGCTGCTGGCGCGTGTCTTGATAGAGATAGATTATCTTTTGAAAACATGGTTCTTATTATGGGCGTCTGTATTATTGCACTGCTAAAAATTGAAAAACATTGTCCCGATGAGGGGGTAAGCGAGAATGAATAACAGTAGAAGAAAAGACCTTCGGGGAATTATTGATCAAATTGAAGAGCTAAAAGGTTTATTAGAAGACTTGATGTGCGAAGAAGAAGAGTTTCGCGATAACATACCTGAAAACCTTCAAGGCTCAGAGAGATATGAAAAATCAGATGCTGCCTGTAATGATATGCAAGATGCACTTATTTACCTTGATGACGCAGCCACTTGTATTGAAGCAGCAATCGGAGATTAGTAAAAAGGGGGTTAATGATGATAAAAACTAAAGTACTTATTGTTCTATCGGCCTTAGCTTACATAGCAATTTGGGGATATACAATTTGTATTGCAAACATTATTAAAGTAGATCCATTTCCTACGTATACAACGACTGCATCTCCAAAATCAGTAGAAACGCCAGAACCTTTGCCTCGCACAGCACCTGAACCTACACCTGAAACAATGACATTTATTGCAACAGCGTATTGTTCCTGCGTCGAATGTTGTGGAAAGTCTGATGGCGTGACAGCCTCAGGAGTAATAGCGAAGCAAGGCGTAACAATAGCCGCTGACTGGAAAGTGCTATCGCGCGGAACAGTTGTTTATATCGAAGGAGTGGGTACAAGGACAGTACAAGATAAGGGCGGGGCAATTCGAGGCAATAAGATAGACATCTATTTTGATAGCCATGAAGACGCTCTTGAGTTTGGAAGAAGGACCGTAAAATTAACAATCATTAAATAGAAAGGAGGTGATAAGCATGAAAGCAACTGGAATAGTTAGAAAGGTTGATGAGCTAGGGAGGCTAGTAATACCAAAAGAGCTGCGTCGCATCTATTCAATAAACGAAGGTGATCCGGTCGAGATATTTACAGGAGAAAACGAAACTATTATTTTGAGAAAATATGTTCCGAATGAAACGCCTGAAGAAAACATTGGAAGAGTAATTACGGCTATTAAAATTGATGGGCATATAAAACAGGGCGATGTTGTTATTGAAAAACTACAAAAAGCTATAGCCCTTTTAATGCAAAAAAATTCACAGCCAGCTGGAACTGACTGCGAACTATAAGAACCCATTTATTAATTAACAAACAAAGTATACACCTAACCGAAGGGGGTTGTAAAGTGCAAACAATAAAATCACTTATTGAGGGCAAAGAACTTAAAATCGAAATATGTAAAATATGCGGGCAGACCTTTGTAAGCTACGGAGACTGTAAACCAAGAACGACGCAGAGTTATTCTTGCCCCGAATGTGAGAAGTTATTAAAGCGAAAGATTACAACCTACAAACGTAAAACATTAAAAACCAAATTAGTAACAAAATTATTTATTTAAGGGGGATACATATATGGAACCAATTTTAACAATTAAAATCGAAGCGCCCGAAATCGTAAATGCGATCAATAACCTATTTGGTGCCTTGCTAAAACCAGAAGCAAGAGAAATAAAAATGCCCGAAATCACATCAATTTCAACACCCATACCAACCACTAATCAGCCAATGACTCAAGCACCTCAGCCAGTAAACTACAGCGCTACAAGTGAAACAACATTACCTACCGTAGAGCGTACCTACACATTAGATGAATTATCATATGCAGCCACTCCACTAATCAGCCTAGGGAAACAGCAAGGTCTTATAACTCTTCTAGCTGAATTTGGTGTTCAAGCATTAACTCAATTATCGAAAGAGCAATACGGTGCTTTTGCAACAAAACTAAGGGCATTGGGGGCTAAAATATGAGCAGCCATGCTTTGCTTTCTGCAAGCAGCGCTCATAAATGGCTAGTTTGTACTCCGGCAGCTCGGTTAGAAGAGCAATTTCCTGAAATAACAAGCCAATATGCTGAAGAAGGTAGACTTGCTCATTCTATAGCAGAACTAAAACTTAGAAAACAATTCGTAGAACAAATGAGCACAAAGTCATTTAATGCAGCGCTTAAGAAACTACAGGTAAACCCGTTATATAATCCTGAAATGCTCACGTACACTGAAAACTATATAGATTATATATCACAACAGATTCATGCATACAGCTCACGTCCGTATGTAGCAGCTGAACAAAAACTAGATTTTGCAAATATTGTTCCTGAAGGTTTTGGAACGGGTGACTGCATCATCATTGGCGGCAACGTATTACACATAATCGATTTTAAATATGGAAAAGGCGTGCCGGTTGCAGCTGAACGTAATCCTCAAATGATGCTTTATGCGATAGGTGCAATTAACGCTTACCACTTACTCTATGAAATTCGCCACGTGAAAATTACTATTATGCAGCCACGTCTTGAGAATATAAGTGAGTGGGAATTAACATCTGAAGAGCTTAGACAATGGGGAGAGACAATAAAAGAAATAGCGCAAAAGGCATTCGAAGGTAAAGGCGGCTATGTACCTGGTGAGCATTGTAGATTTTGTAAAGCAAAAGCAACCTGCAGAGGAAGAGTACAAGAGTTCTTAAGCCTTGAATCTTTTAATCAAGCAATACCGCCGATTATAGGTAATGAAGAAGTTGGTGAAATACTCAAACGAGGCAAATTACTTGCAGCTTGGCTGACAAACCTTGAGGAGTATGCGTTAAACGAATGCTTAAACGGCAATGAAGTACCTGGATGGAAAGCAGTAGAGGGTAGAAGCACAAGACAGTTCCTAGACGCTGATAAAGCGTTTGCAGTAGTTAAAAACGCCGGATTTGATGAAGCACTACTTTATGAACGTAAACCAATCACTTTGACAAGCGTAGAAAAACTACTCGGCAAACCAACATTTAAAGAGCTACTAAGCGAACACATAAACACGCCACCCGGAAAACCGACATTAGTCCAAAATGCAGACAAGCGACAACCAATAACACGAACAAGCGTAGAAAATGATTTTAAAGGAGAAATTGAAAATGAGTAACAACAATCCCACATATGTAGTAACAGGAAAAGTTAGACTAAGCTATGCACATTTATTCACCCCGTATTCAACAAATGGCGGAGACGCAAAATACAGCGTAACAATATTATTGCCTAAAAGTGACTATGCGACAAAACAACGTATCGACGCTGCAACTAAAGCAGCTGCTCAAGCGGGGATATCTGCAAAATGGAACGGAGCACAACCACCAATCATTGCAATGCCAATACATGATGGAGATGGTGTGCGTCCTTCAGATGGCATGCCTTTTGGAGATGAATGCAAAGGTAATTGGGTGTTTACTGCTTCAAGCAAAAATGCACCACAAATAGTAGATCTAGGTCTTAATCCAATCATCAACCAAAGTGATGTTTATAGCGGAATATATGCAAGAGTTTCGATTAATTTTTTTGCATACAACAGTAACGGTAAGAAGGGTATAGGATGCGGTTTAGGCAACGTACAAAAAATTGAAGATGGTGAACCCCTAGGCGGACGTACAAATGCATTGGATGATTTTACGAACGGTACAACTCAACAATATGGATCACAAGCACCGCAGCAATATGGACCTGCAGCACAATATAGGACAGCCCCTCAAACAGTTAATCCTATAACTGGAATGCCGTACGATGGGCTACCATTTCAGCCATGAGACACCTAAGCATTGACATAGAAACATATAGTGACATCGATTTAAGGAAAGCGGGATTGTACAGGTATGCACAATCCCCTAATTTCCAAATACTTTTGTTAGCTTATTGTTATGATGGTGGACCAGTACAAATAGTAGATTTAGCACAAGGTGAAAAAATGCCTGAGCAGCTGCTTGCTGATATTGTAGATCCAAATGTCATAAAACACGCTTACAATGCTGCTTTTGAATGGTATTGCTTAAGTACGTTCATATACAAAGATCCTAATCCTTGGCCAACTATTAAACAATGGCGCTGCACGATGATGCATGGACTATATTGTGGTTATACAGCAGGATTAGCAGCAACAGCTTTGGCTTTAGGATTACCGGAAGATAAACAAAAAATGAAAGCGGGATCTGCTTTAATAAGGACATTTTGTGTGCCTCAAACACCAACAAAATCCAATGGCTACCGCACTAGAACTTTATCAACACATGAGCCTGAAAAATGGAGTCTGTTTAAAGAATACTGCAAACAAGACGTTGTAACAGAAATGGAAATAGAGAATATGCTTTCTGCGTTCCCTGTTCCTGTCGGAGAACAGAAACTTTGGGTACTTGATCAACAAATAAACGCCCAAGGTATTGCAGTGGATCTAAATCTAATTGAAGGTGCTTTATACTGCAATGATAATGTTACCGAGGAGCTGAAGAAAGAGGCTGTTGGAATATCTGGGCTCGATAATCCCAAAAGCGTGCAGCAATTGTCTAAGTGGCTCGAAGATGAAACGGGAGAAGAGATCACTGATCTTCAGAAAGAAACCGTCAAAAAATTAATCAAAACGACTGATAGCGAAACAGCAAAACGTATGCTTGAGATCCGCCAAGAATTAAGTAAAACAAGCATCAAAAAATACACCGCAATGGACGAAGCTGTTTGTTCGGACAATCGTGTTAGAGGGCTATTACAGTTTTATGGGGCTAATAGGACAGGTAGATGGGCAGGACGCCTGGTACAGGTTCAAAACTTGCCACAAAATCATCTTGAGGTGTTATCTCATGCTCGTATGTGCGTTAAAGATAAAAATCTTAGTGCTTTGAAAATAATATACGGCAATATACCGGATACGCTATCACAGCTTATAAGAACAGCATTTGTACCATCTAAAGGCAACATATTTCTAGTAGCGGATTTCAGTGCAATAGAAGCAAGAGTAATTGCATGGCTTGCCGGCGAACAATGGCGGCTTGATGTGTTTGCGACTCACGGAAAAATATACGAAGCCTCTGCATCAGCAATGTTTGGTGTCGCAATAGAAAAAATAACAAAAGAAAATCCGGAATATGCGCTAAGACAAAAAGGCAAAGTTGCAGAACTTGCACTAGGTTATCAAGGTGCGGCTGGTGCGTTAATAAAAATGGGTGCTCTTAATATGGGGCTAACTGAAGAAGAACTTCCTGAAATAGTCCAACGTTGGAGAAGAGCAAATAAAAGGATAGTAGATTTATGGTACACCATAGAAAACGCTGCCATTGAAGTTTTACAAACAGGTATGCCTGTAGGAATAAAGGGTTTGATGATAGCTCATGAATCAGACTTTGAGAACCACCAAGATTTTTTAACAGTAACGCTGCCAAGCGGTAGAAAACTATTTTATGTAAAACCTTTTTTATCCGCTAATCAGTGGGGAAACCCAAGCATCCACTATTACGGAATGGACCAAACGTCAAAAAAATGGACCGTTACAGATACGTACGGAGGGAAACTAGTTGAGAACATTGTTCAAGCTATCGCACGTGATTGCCTAGCAGTATCAATGCTAAGGCTACAAGAAAGAGGATACCAAACCGTAATGCATGTACACGATGAAGTCATCATCGATGCGCAAATGGGATCCAGCGTAGAAACAGTTTGCAATATTATGGGCCAGCCGATCGATTGGGCACCAGGACTACTATTAAAAGCTGAAGGGTTTATAACAGATTATTATAAGAAGGAGTGAGAAAAAATGCAAAATGATCTTATGTCTTTAAATAACCATTTGTTCGCGGAACTCGAAAGGTTAGGTGACGAAGAGATGTCCGTAGACCTACTTGAGAAGGAGATAGAGCGAGCAAAAGCAATAACCGCAGTCGCTACACAAGTCATAGCAAACGGGGCATTAGCACTAAAAGCAAAAATAGCGGTCAGTGAAAGCTTAAGTCGCGATATTGCGCTTCCTAAAATGTTGGAGGGGTAGGGAATGGGAATTTACGCATATCCTTCAGAAATAGTTGATTTTATAACGGCTAATGTACAAGGAACCACAACAAAAGAACTCGTTTTGATCACAAATGCAAAATTCAGTACAGATTTCACAGAAAGCAAAATGAAAAGCTTTAAGACGAATCACAAGCTAAAAAGCGGAACTCCTGGTGGATGGCCAGTTGGCAGATTTTCGGATTCGTATCCGGAAGAAGTTTGTAATTTTATTGAAAATAATCATATCGGTGTTGGGCATAAAAACATGGCAGAACAGTTAAATAAAACATTCGGTACGAGCTATTCAACATCGCAAATGAAATCCTATTACGGAAGACATAAACTAAACAGTGGATTAAAAGGGTGGTTTCCAAAAGGGAATGTTCCTCCAAACAAAGGTAAAAAGGGAATATGTGCGCCAGGAAGTGAAAAAGGTTGGTTCCAAAAGGGGCAAGTGCCGACAAATCATAAACCGATTGGAAGCGAGCGCATAGACGTAGATGGTTATACCCTTATAAAGATTAAAGAGCCAAGGACCTGGGCGCTAAAACATAAACTGATCTGGGAAGAAAAAAATGGTCCTGTTCCTAAAGGCTATGCAGTTATTTTCGGAGACGGCAACAAACAAAATCTTGATATAAATAATCTTCTCCTCGTTTCAAGGAAAAAGCTTTTAGTCATGAATAGAAATAGCCTTATACAAAATGAAACTGAGCTAACAAAAACCGGAGCTATAATAGCAGACATTTATATGAAAATTGGGGAACAAAATAAAAAACGCAGTAAACAGAAGGAGTAATACTCCATGCAATTAAACAACGATAAAAAAATCAATATCAGCGCAGCTGGCAGTCGTAAGGCAACGAATTGGCCAACACAAACGCTTTTTATATCAGAGTTATATGATCGTTTGCGTACACCTGCACGTGGAACTGAAGCATTAGCCGAATACCTCAGACTACCAAAATCAAAACAAGACGATTTAAAAGATGTAGGTGGTTTTGTTGCAGGCACCTTAAAAGATAACAGGCGTAAAGCTAATGCTGTTATGGGTAGGGATGTCATCACTCTTGATCTTGATAATATCCAACCTGGTTACACGCAGGACGTACTAAAACGCATAGAAGCATTAAAGTGTAATTATGCGGTCTATTCAACGCGTAAGCATAGCGAAAACAACCCGCGTTTACGTGTATTGGTGCCTCTGTCACGTACTGCTACAGCAGACGAATACGAGCCCTTGGCGCGTAAATTAGCAGCTATTATAGGAATTGAGTTGTGCGACCCTTCAACGTTTGAAGCATCACGTCTGATGTATTGGCCAAGCAGTTGCTCAGATAGCCAGTATGTATTTGTATATGGTGATAGTCCGCTTTTAGATACAGACGGCATGCTGAAGCTATATGAAGATTGGCATGATGTAACACAATGGCCTGATGTACCAGGTGTACAACAAAACCATACTAGACTTGCATCAAAACAGGGAGATCCAATTAGTAAGCCTGGTGTAGTAGGTGCGTTTTGTAAAATCTATGACGTATACAAAGCAATTGATGAACTTATACCAGGGGAATATGAGCACTGTGATTTTGAAGGAAGATTCACATATACGGGCGGCAGTACTACTGCCGGCGCTGTAATTTATGAGAATGGTAAGTTTCTTTATTCACATCATGCAACGGATCCTGCAGGGGGTAAACTTTGCAACGCATTTGACCTAGTAAGATTTCATAAATTCAGCGCATTGGACGATGAATCAAAGCCCGAAACACCCGTTAATAAGCTGCCATCGTTTGTGGCCATGTGTCAATTTGCAGTAGCTAATACCTATGTTGCTGCTTTACTTAATAAAGACAGATACGATAAAGCAACTGCAGAATTTGAATCCCCACTAGAAGAGGATCCAAATTGGATAACTAAATTAGCTATAAGTCCTACAACAGGGGCGCCAGCTAAAACAATAGATAACGTTTTAATAATCCTTGAGAATGATCCCTTATTAAAAGGTAAGCTTGCTTTCGACGAGTTTGCCAACAGAGGTTTAGCACTTGGTACTTTGCCCTGGGACAACCGAAATAAAAGGCGCATATGGACTGATCCGGATGACGCTGGTATTCTTCACTACTTAGAACACGCATACAGCATACAAATTGCTGATAAACGAATGTTTGCAGCTATGACGATATGCGCACAAAGAAATAAATTAAACGACGTGCAGGATTATTTAACATCGTTAGAGTGGGACGGAGAAAAAAGGCTGGACACTCTATTATTAGATTATCTTGGTGCTGAAGATAGTGTATATACGCGTGCAGTGATCCGTAAGAGCTTAACTGCAGCTGTAGCACGTGCAATGGTGCCAGGTTCAAAATACGACTACATGCCAATTTTAGCGGGTCCTCAGGGCATAGGAAAAAGTACTTTTTTGCGTTTGCTCGGGTTGCGTTGGTATTCAGATAGCTTACAAACGTTTGATGGTAAAGAAGCATCTGAAATGATTCAGGGTATATGGATAAACGAGTTGGGAGAGCTTAATGGTCTATCAAGGTCGGAAAATAACGCCGTAAAGCAATTTCTAAGTCGCACAGAGGATATTTACAGGGAGCCATATGGTAGACGTACAGCAATATATCCTAGACGTTGCGTATTTTTTGGTACAACGAACGATAGTGAGTTTTTGAGAGATAGAACAGGGAACAGAAGGTTTTGGCCAGTTGATGTTGGATTAAATGAACCGACTAAAAACATATTCAAAGAGCTTGAAACAGAGGTGCCGCAAATATGGGCAGAAGCTTTTACCTATTGGAGACTTGGAGAGCCTTTATATTTGACCGGAGACGCTGAAAAGATATCTTTGAAAGAACAGCTTACGCACAGAGAGAGTAACGCCAAAGAAAGCATAATACGTGAATTTTTAGATAAACAAATACCGCTTAATTGGGGCGAGCGTAATTTGCAGCAACGTCGTATGTATTGGGCGGGGGAATTCGAACGTAGTGACTGTCAAACTAAAGAGCGTGATAAGGTGTGTGCCGCAGAGATATGGTGCGAGTGTCTAAACGGAGAGATTAAGTACATGAAAAGAACAGACACCGCTGAAATTAACGGCATATTATCCGGAATAGAAAGATGGCAAAAGCATCAAGGAACACAAAGATATGGGTTCTATGGACCAGTCTCAGGTGGTTATGATCGGGTGTAATTTCAAGTGTAATTTCATTGTAATTTGTAATTTCGCGAAATTACAAAAACTAAGCTTTTTGTAATTTGTAATTTTAAAATTACGCCTAAAGTTACGGTTACTAAACCAGTAAATATAAGGGTTATAGCTATTTTGTAACTTTGTAACTTTAATATCTTATAAAATAATAAATAGGTAAGATAGGCGGTACACGTAACGCCTAATGTGCCTGTACGTAATATACACATACACGTGTATAAGAGAAAGTTACAAATTATTTTCGGAGGCAAGTAAAAAATGGATGGGTGTGAAAAGTGGTTAAAAGGAAGATTGTCAAAAGGCGCAGTATTATGTGACATCATTAGGGAAGAAGCAAAGAAGTATGGTTTTAACCGTAAACAGCTTAAAGAAGCAAGAAAAAACATCGGGGTAAAAACATACCATCAGTTTGACGGCAAGGTGGAAACAGAAGACTGGTATTGGTATTTAGGGGAGCGTTTGTTTTGAGAGAAAAAGTAATTGAAGCATATTTGAGAGACGAAGTTAAGAAAATGGGCGGGAGGGCGTATAAGTTCGTAAGTCCAGGAAACGATGGTGTGCCTGATAGATTAGTGCTGTTGCCTGATAAAAAAATAGTATTCGTAGAGACTAAAGCACCGGGGAAAACCTCAACAACTCTGCAGAAAAAGCAACAAGAATTTATAAAGTCGTTAGGTTTTAGTGTTGTAGAAGAGGACAGTAAAGATGGGGTAGACGCAATTTTAAGATATATGACTTTCAAGGCAAGGAGCTAAAGGCATGGAATTTGTACCACACGCGTATCAAGCATATTGCATAGACCGAGTCATTAACGACAATGCGGTAGGGTTGTACCTAGAAATGGGATTAGGTAAAACAGCAATTGTTTTAACAGCGATAAACGATTTAAAATATTATCGTTTTGGCGTATGTAGAGTGCTTGTAATCGCGCCAAAAAAAGTAGCTGAAGCAACATGGAATAAAGAGGCCTATAAGTGGGATCACTTAAAGCATTTGCGTATAGTACCGGTTTTAGGCAGTCAGCAAAAGCGAATTAAAGCACTAAACACACCAGGGGACATATGGGTTATAAATCGTGAGAATGTACAATGGCTTGTTGATTATTATCGCAATGCGTGGCCATTCGATATGTTGGTTATCGATGAGAGTAGCAGTTTTAAAAACCACCAGGCAAAAAGATTCAAAGCGTTAACTTGGGTGAGACCCCACATTAAGCGTATCGTTGAGTTGACAGGCACACCGGCGCCAAATGGTTTAATAGATCTATGGGCACAAGTTTATTTGCTGGATGGTGGGCAGAGGCTAGGGAAAACGATAGGCGGTTTTAGGCAAAGGTATTTTGATCCTGATCAACGTAACGCACAGCAAGTTTTCAGTTATGCGCCAAAGCCTGGGGCAGACAGTATTATTCAAAATTTAATCGGTGATATATGTGTAAGCATGAAAGCTGAAGACTATTTGCAATTGCCCGATTGCACGACCGTAGACGTGCCGGTTACGTTAGAGCCTAAAGCAGCTGCAGCGTATAAAAAACTTGAGCGTGAAATGTTACTTGAAGTTGATGAAAATACAATAGATGCAGGAACCGCAGCTGTGCTTACAAATAAGCTTTTACAACTTTGCAACGGGGCTGTATATGATGAAAACCATAACGTAATACACATTCATGATAGCAAAATCGAGGCGTTTTTGGAACTAATTGAAAGTTTGAACGGTAAGCCGGCAATGGTATTTTATAGTTTTCGTCATGATCTAATCCGGATTAAAAAGGTGCTTGAAAAATCAGGGCTAAAAGTAAAACAACTTGAAACGCCGCAGGACGAAACGGATTGGAATAACGGTGAAATAGATATTTTACTTGCACATCCTGCAAGTGCTGCATACGGTCTTAATTTACAGCAAGGCGGTAATCACGTTATATGGTTTGGTTTAAATTGGTCCTTGGAGCTATACCAGCAAGCCAACAAAAGGCTGCACAGGCAAGGTCAAACGGAGAAGGTAATTATTCATCGCCTTGTTGTTGATGGCGGAGTTGATGAGGACGTCGTTGTAGCTCTAGAGGATAAAGGAGCTACACAAGACAGATTGATGGAATCCTTAAAAGCTAGGATTCAAAAAGCAAAAACTAATAAATAGTTTCGGAGGATTACATGATGGGGGCAAAACAGTATCTACAGCAGGCAAGATGGTTAGATAACACAGTCAATGCTAAACTTGAGCAAATAGAGAGATTACGTAGTTTAGTTGAGAAGATTACAGTTGAATATACAGGAGATGTAAAAGTCACTGCATCTCATGAAAACGATCAGCTTGCCCTCGTTGTAGCTAAAATAATGGAGTTAGAAAAAGATATAAATACTGATATCGATAAACTGGTAGATTTGAAAGCTGAAATAAACAGTACATTGGCATTAATGACAAATGATGCATATAGATTAATCCTCACAATGCGATATATAAACTGCCTTCCCTGGTGGCAGATATCATACGATTTACAGTCAGATATGCGTTGGGTATATAGAATGCACAAAAAAGCTTTAAAAGAATTTGAAAAAGTTCTAATTTGACCATTGAATGTCACTATAATCTTATGATATTGTTAAGCTACAAAAGTATCGAGACATTCCGCGAGGAGTGTCTTTTTTATTTGTAGGGATGGGCATGACATCAAAAAGACGTAGATTAATCTATGTGTAGTCGGTGGGGACTTGATGTTTAATTTTCAAAAGGAGTGTGCAAGCAATGGATTTAACGGTTTTATTTTTAATAGTTTATATGCTGCGTTATTGGATACTAGCAGTTGTTAGTCTTTTAATAATTGCTTGTGCGCTTTACATATGGTCGTACAAACGAGGTGGTAGCTAATGGCCAAGTTAACTGAGAAACAAAAGCTGTTTGTAGATCAATATTTAATACTAGATTTAAACGCAACTCGTGCTTATAAAGCAGCTTATCCTAGCTGCAAAAAAGATGAAACGGCCAATGTAAACGCAAGTCGATTGCTAAGAAATGCTAAGGTTCAAGAATATAAAGATCAACGTATAAAAGAACGTGAGCAAAGAACAGAAATAACTCAAGATAGGGTTCTAAAAGAATATGCTAAGCTTGGATTTTTTGACCCTAGAAAGCTTTTTAACGCTGATGGAAGCCCTAAGGATATTAATGACTTAGATGATGATACTGCAGCTGCTCTTGCTGGGCTGGACGTTATGGAAGTTTACGAGGGTGCTGGTGAAAATCGCGAATTTGTGGGCTATTGTAAGAAATATAAACTTACAGATAAAAAGGGTGCTTTAGATAGTATTGCAAGACACTTAGGTATGTTCACCGATAAAGTGAAATTTGAAGGCGACTTAAATGTTAATAATCCATTTGCAGGTCTTACAACAGAAGAACTAAAGAAGCTGATTAATAATGGATTATGAGTTAGTTAAGTTATATGCAAAGATAGAACTTGCACGACGCGAGTTCTTTTATTATTGCAATCTTAAGGCCCCCGATTTTTATAAAGCTGAAAGAAAGTATTTAGTTGAATTTTGCAACGATCTTCAAGAGTTTTATGAAGGTGACGAGGAAGTATTGGTAGTGACCTCACCTCCAAGACATGGGAAATCAAGAACAATTGGGTTATTCGTTGAATGGGTATTTGGAAAAAATCAACAAGAAAAAGTGATGACCGGTTCATACAATGAAGACCTATCCACAAACCTTTCCAAGAAAGTTAGAAATGATATTCAAGAGAAGAAAGCAGACAAGTATAGGGTGGTATATAGCGATATATTCCCTGGCGTTGTAATAAAACAAGGCGATGGCGCTATGAATATGTGGGCGCTAGAAGGCGGAGATAATAACTACCTTGCAACATCTCCCACAGGTACTGCTACTGGCTTTGGAGCAACAATTTTAATAATTGATGACCTTATTAAGTCCGCACTAGAGGCGAATAACGCAAACACACTTAATAAACACTGGACTTGGTTTACAGATACAATGCTTTCAAGGCTCGAAGAAGGCGCTAAAATCATAATAGTTATGACTAGATGGCACTCACTTGATTTAGCAGGAAGAGCTTTAGAACATTTTAATAGCATAGGGTTAAAAGTTAGACACATATCTTTTAAGGCCTTGAGAGACGACGGATCTATGCTATGTGATGAAATTTTATCAAAAAGATCTTATGAAAACAAAAGAAAGACAACAAGCCCGGAAATTGTTGAAGCAAACTACCAGCAAAATCCAATCGATATTAAAGGTAGGTTATATACATCTTTCAAGACGTATACTGAGCTGCCAAAAGATAAAAAAGGCAATCTGCTGTTTACAGCAATTAAGAACTATACCGATACCGCTGATACTGGTGATGATTATCTTTGCAGTATAAACTACGGTGTATATCAGAAAGAAGCATATATTTTAGATGTTTTATACACAAAAGAAGGCATGGAAATAACAGAGCCGGCAACTGCAAAAATACTTTATGACGGTGAGGTTAATGAGGCAGATGTTGAATCAAATAATGGCGGAAGAGGGTTTGCGAGAAACGTTGAAGGTATTTTGACACACCAATATCACTCAAATAAATGCCGTATAAACCCATTTTATCAGTCGAAAAACAAACAATCGAGAATGCTATCAAATAGTACATGGGTAATGGATCATATATATTTTCCTGTTAATTGGGCTGACAGATGGCCTGAGTATTATATGTCAATGTCTAGGTACCAAAAAGAGGGCAAAAACGAACATGATGATGCAGAAGATGCAACTACAGGAATCGCAGAAAAAATTAACCAAGGAAGCACGTTCAGTTTTGATTAATAGTGAGGTGAGAGTAATAAGTGTTTGAGTTTTTAGATTTCAATAGTGAAACTACACAAATTAATAATATTATAATGACTGGTGCAAGAACCAGGATGACGGATAAGCAGTTCTTAGAAAAAGAGATAGTTAAATGGATACGGTCGCCAGAGCGTAAGGCAATGATTATTGGTGAAAGATATTATGCCGGCGATCATGATATTTTACGTCGAGAACGTATGGTTATCGGCGAAGGTGGGAAGCTGGAAAAGATAGAAAATTTGCCTAACAATAGAAATATAGATAATCAATATGCTAAGATGGTTGATCAAAAAGTTAACTACCTCCTCGGCAAACCTCTTACATTCGACACTAAAAATAAGGCTTATTCAGATGAATTAAAACAGATATTTAATAAACAATTCCACAGGCAGTTAAAAAGCGCTGGTACAGATAGCCTAAATGGAGCAATAGGCTGGATATTTCCGTATTACGACAGTACGGGGGCATTGCGTTTTAAACGTTTTCCACCGTACGAGATACTACCTTTTTGGGCAGATGCAGAACACACAATACTGGACGGATTTCTTAGGGTATACCATGTGGAAGCATATGAAGGTGTACTGGAAAAAATAATCGACAAAGTCGAGGTATATGATTTAAGCGGTATACATAGATTTATTCTGCAGAACGGATCCCTTATACCGGATGTTGAAGCTCCTTCATCTTCTTATCTAGTAGTGATAGACGAAAAAGGGGAGGAGAATAAGTGGAACTGGGCTAAGATCCCGCTAATTCCACTCAAGTACAATGCCAAAGAAATTTCGCTTATTGCTCGTGTTAAGTCTCTACAAGATGGCATAAATGCAATCATTAGCGACTTTGAAAATAATATACAGGAAGACCCACGCAATACTATCCTAGTGTTGCGTAACTATGAGGGGACAAACCTTGCAGAATTCAGACGTAACTTATCACAATATGGCGTAGTTAAAGTTCGCACAATTGATGGCGTTGCAGGCGATGTTGATACCCTTACTGTAGAAGTTAACTCGGAAAACTATAAAGCTATTTTAGAGATATTCAAAAAAGCCCTGATAGAAAATGCAAGAGGGTACGATGTTTCAGAGTTGAGGAGCGCAGGTTCTCCAAATGAGATGAACATTAAAAGTATTTTTAACGATATTGACCTTGATGCTAACGATATGGAAACTGAATATCAGGCAGCCTTTGAGGAATTATTATGGTTTGTAAACGCTCACTTGGCCAATACAGGTAAAGGAAATTTCGAGAATGAAAATGTAGACGTAATATTCAATCGTGATGGCGTTGTTGTTGAGTCTCAAGTTATTGACGACTGCATTAAGGTTTATGGTGCGGGAGTGATTTCGCACAGGTCAGTTCTTGCACAATTTCCATGGGTTGATGATGTTGATGAGGAACTTAAACGCATTGAAGAAGAGAAGCAGAAAGAAACGGATGCAATGGATGAATACGCGAAAACATTTGGGAAAACAAGCAGTACACCAAATGATAATTCAGGCGGTGGTGTAGATGGCACCGAAGAGTAGTGGGTATTGGCAACAACGGTTTAATCTTTTACAGGAAGCGCAGCTGAAAAAAGGGCAAGAGTATTATTATGAACTTGAAAAACAGTATATAAAAGCAAGTAATAGTATTGAAAAAGAAATAGCCGTATGGTATCAGAGATTTGCAGATAATAACCAAATAACACTGCTAGATGCAAAGAAGCTTCTAAATAGCAAGGAGCTTAAGGAATTTAGGTGGACCGTTGAGGAGTATATCAAATACGGCCAAGAAAATGCGATTAATCAGCAATGGATGACGCAGCTTGAGAATGCCTCTGCCAGAGTACATATTAGCCGATTAGAAGCGCTGAAATTGCAGTTGCAACAACAAGTCGAAGTCTTATATGGCAACCAAACTGATGGCATAGATAAGCTTGCAAAAAGCATATACGCAGATGGGTACTATCATTCTGCGTTTGAGATACAAAAAGGATTTAATCTTGGCTGGAGTTTGCAAGCATTAAATGATAAGCAAATCGAAGCGGTAATCTCAAAACCTTGGACTAATGATGGTCTTACTTTTAAAGATCGATGCTGGACTAATAAAACGCAGTTGGTTAATGCGGTGCACACACAGCTCACTCAAACAATAATGCGCGGTGATGCTCCGGACAAAGCAATCAAAAATATTGCAAAACAGTTCGATGTAAGCAAGAACAAAGCTGGGCGGTTAGTAATGACTGAATCGGCTTTTTTTGCGTCTAATTCACAAAAAGACTGCTTTAATGACTTATTTGTTGAGCGATATGAAATAGTGGCTACACTAGACATGCACACAAGTGAGATGTGCCAAGAGCTCGACGGCAAGATATTCGACATGAAGGATTATGAGTCCGGCGTAACTGCTCCACCATTTCATTGCTGGTGCAGGACAGTCACGGTACCATCATTTGACGATAATTATACTGAGCGCGTTGCAAGAAGCGTTGATGGAAAGACATATTACGTATCAAGCGATATGAAGTATAAAGACTGGTACGCAAAAACGATTAAAGACAATCCAGGAGCTGAGGTCGCTTTTAAAAAGCAAAAGAATTTAGTGACCGATAAAGAGCAGTATAAAAAATATAAAGCAACACTCGGCGAAGAAAGTTTGGGGTCCTTTGATAAATTCCAGGATTTAAAGTATAATAATAGTGAAACATATAAAGCTCTTTCTAAGGATTACGAATCAAAGAAGCAAGCCGATTGGCAACGTAAAGTCATTGACGAAAACTCGAATATCAATGGATATAAAATACTCAATGATTCAAGTTCTATTCCCCAATGGGCTGCTGATCAAGCCAATCATTGGACAGACGAAGAAAAAGAAGCTTTGACATATTATACATCGCACGAATACTCAAGTATTAATGGCAGTTTGAGGAGCAAAGATAAGCCTAGCACATTCATCCAAGATAAAATAGATAAGATATCAAGTGCAATAGATAGAGCGGGCATAGAAGAAAATATTGTGGCGTGGCGTGGCACTCATTTAAGTAACTTCACGCAAAGCGAATGGTTAAAGGCCACCTCTATTGAGCAATGGGTGAATCGGACTATAGACGATAAAGCATTCTCGTCTTCTTCTTTGTTAAGAGGATCCGCATTCACTGGGCAACAAGTATTCATGCAAATACTTGTTCCAAAAGGCAGTAAAGGCGCTTACATTAACCCCATTAGTGAATTTAAAGAAGAGTATGAATTGTTATTCCAAAAGGGGTCGATATTCAAAATAGTTGACACGCAGCAACAAGGTGGTAAAATATTTATTAAGGTTATATACGAAGGAGTTGATGAATCATGAGTCTAGGAAATAGAATGGTGGATGCTGAATTTAATGTAAGAGCGCAACTATGTGCAGTGTGTAAAAATGAGCAGACTCATAAGTTTGACAACGCCCATCCGGAAAAGCCGACTATGACGTGCAAAGTACTTGGTGATATTCCAAAAGACATAGGTCTAGGTAAATCTTATAAATGCGAGTATTCTATTCTTGATGAAGAGAAATATGCTATCTATAAAGATGTCTTGCCGAAGGACTTTAATTTTAGTAAATAAAATATCAAATGTTTATCAAAGCATCTACAATCGTAGGTGCTTTTTTAATACCCTTTTTTCTGCAGGGCTAAAAGAACAGGAGAAAATTATCCGTTGCGCACGGAACAAAATAATGCGCACTGCAAAACGAGGACTGGCTCGATAAAAAGGATAGCAGATGGAGGTAATTATGTTAACTTGGTTAAAAGACATTTTAAAAGAGCAGTACACAGAGGATACCGACAAAAAAATATCCGACGAGATCGGGAAAGGATTTGTCGCAAAAGCAGATTTTAATGCGCTAAACGATACAAAAAAGAAGCAGGACGAAGACATCAAGACCAGAGATAAACAGCTTGAGGATCTCAAAAAGGTTGATGCTGAAGGACTAAAAGCGGAGATAGAAAAACTCCAAACAGAGAATAAAACAGCGCAGGAAACTTATGAAGCAAAACTGAAAGAACAGCAAATAGATTTTGCGATTGAAAAAACGCTTTCAGACGCGCAAGCAAAGAATATAACAGCTGTTAAAGCTCTTTTAAACCTTAAAGATGCTGAACTTGATGGGAAAAATGTAAAAGGTTTGGACGAACAAATTAAGAGCCTTAAGGAAAGAGAAGATACAAAATTCTTATTTAACACTCAAACACCAGCGAAAACCCAATTTAAAGGTTTCACGCCTGGCGAATCAAGCGACAATAAACCTAATACAAACACACAGCCATCATCACTTGCAGATGCAGTGCAGATGGCATTAACAAACGAATAATTGAAAGGTGGTCATAATATATGGCAGTAACACTAGCACAAGCTAAACTTAACGTACAAGACGCTCTACAGATGGGCGTTATCGACGAATTTGCAAAATCAAATTTTTTGTTTAATAACTTAACCTTTGATGATTGCGTATCCCCAACAGGTGGTGGGGCAACTCTTACATATGGATACACCAGACTCATTACGCAACCTTCAGCAGCATTTAGAGCAATTAACAGTGAGTATGTACCTCAGGAAGTTACAAAACAAAAATATACTACGGAATTGAAAGTTTTCGGTGGTGCATATGAGATTGATCGTATTATTGCTAGCATGGGTGGCATTGTTTCCGAAGTAACTCTTCAGATGCAACAAAAAATAAAAGCTGCAGCAGCGCTATTTAATGACACAGTAATCAATGGGGATAGTGCAGTAGACGCAACTGCTTTTGATGGACTTGAAAAAGCATTAACTGGCTCATCTACTGAAATGATTCCTACAGCAGCTATTGATTTGTCCACATCTTCTGCGGTGGATTCTAACTATAAAATATTCCTGGATGCACTTGATGAGTTTCTTATGGGTCTCGATGGAACACCATCATTCATAGCTGGAAACTTAAAGCTTATTGCTAAAATAAGGGCGTGCGCAAGACGTGCGGGCATGTACAATATAAGCAAAAACGACTTTGGCCAACAGGTTGAATCATATGGCGGCACCCCATTAATAGATTTAGGGGCAAAGGCAGGATCTAATAACCCAGTTGTTCCAATATTAACTGATGCAAACGCAGGGCTAACTTCACTTTATGCTGCAAGACTTGGCTTAGACGGCTTCCATGGTGTTTCTGTAGCTGGCAAATCTCCAGTAAATAGCTGGTTGCCTGACTTTAAGACATCTGGTGCTGTTAAAAAAGGTGAGGTAGAAATGGTCGCAGCAGTAGCACTAAAAGCGACAAAAGCAGCGGGCGTAATGAGAAAAATTAAAGTATCATAAGAGAGGGATTATTAATATGGCAAGAATATATGCTCCGGTGCAGGACTACAACGGTATATCTGCAGGAGTTCAATTTAATCTTGGCGTTGGTTCTACAACTAACGTCGTAGCAATTGCTTGGTTCAAGGCCCATGGTTACACGGTGGAAGACACTGTAGTAAATCTTGATACGCTAGATAAATTAAACAAGGACGTACTTATTGAGATGGCCACAGAGTTAGAGGTTGAAACTGCAGATAAAACAAAAGCTCAGCTTGTTGCAGCAATCAAGGCGTTGTTTGTGGTCGGTACAGTTACAATTACTTCTTCAAAGACGCTTAGTATTGTAGCTCTAGCGACATCACAGATCACGTCAACTGTAGCACCTACAACAGCTTACGATCAAGATTTAGTGTACATCTCAAGCGACGAGGAAGTTGCTACAGTCAGTGCTACTGGTCTTATCACAGGCGTTGCAGTAGGTGAAGCAACAATCACGGTGGCGTCACAGAAACAACCAACAGTAAAAGACACTATTGCTCTCACAGTAACCGCAGAATAAAAGGATGTGATTAAAAATGCTTGAAGATGTAACAAAAAGGCTCTTGGATTTTGGCTATACGATAACAGACAATGACACTTGGGTTCTAGGGTTCATCATTCAAAAAATAGAAAATCACATTAAAAATCAATGTAATGTTTCGGCTATTCCAGATGGGTTACATCAAACAGCGGTTGATATGGTATGCGGTGAATTTCTGCTTGAGAAGAAAAACATTGGACAGTTAACCATCGTGAATTTAGATGCAGCTGTTAAAAGTATTCAAGAAGGTGACACAAACATCACGTTTGCAGTAGGAGCCGGGAGCATGACATCTGAACAACGGCTTGATGCTCTCATCTCCTATCTTATGCATCCGGATGCTGATTATGCGTCGTATAGGTGCGTAAAATGGTAAGGGTAGCAAGAACAGCAATAGAAAGCTTATATACAGGTATATGTATTGTTACTGAGTATCAAGGGATAAAAGATGAGGTTACTAAGAAAACAAAATATAGCGAGGTAACTGTATTGACAAACCAGCTCTGTAAGCTGTCCTATAAGCAAATTAATAGTGCGGTACAGACTGAAACAGGATCAACAATATCACAGAGTACTAAGCTGTTTATCTCACCTGATGTCACGATTAAACCTGGTTCAAAGATCACAGTTACTCAAAACGGTGTGACCGAAGCATATAAAAACAGCGGGAAACCAGCTGCTTATGATACCCATCAAGAAATTGTGTTGGAGCTGTTTGAGAGGTGGAGTTAATTGAGCAAATGGGGCAGCTGCGATTTTAAACAATTGGAAACGCTACTTAAACGTATGGAACAGCTCCAAAAAAAAGACTTTGAAGCGTTTTGTGAATCATCTGCAAAAGAGCTAGCAGCTAGGCTTCTTGCTAAGGTTATAAAACGTACACCCGTTGGTCAATATCCTGCAAGTTCCGGCAAAGTTGGCGGAACACTAAGACGTGGCTGGACCGGAGAGGAAAAGAGTAGTGCAACAAAGTATGCTCAGGAGCTAATTATCACTAAATTAGGGAATGTGTATCAAGTTGAGATCATAAATCCTTTGAATTATGCTTCTTATGTTGAATTTGGTCACAGGACAGCAAACCATAAAGGATGGGTATCTGGTAGATTTATGTTGACTATTTCAGAGCAGGAGCTTCAGGCACAAGCGCCGGCAATATTAGAGAAAAAGCTCATGAAGTTTTTAGAGGGGGTTTTTGATGGATGACGATTAACGATATTAGTAACGGCATATCTATTAAGCTTAACCAATCCTTCGGTGATGGATATAAAATAAGTGATGAAAATATAGAGCAAGGTTTAGACGAACCTTGCTTTTTCATTTTGTCACTTAGCCCAAGCCAAACGCAGATGTTAGGCAATAGATATCACAAAAACAATCCCTGTGTAGTGCATTATTTTCCTAGTACAGTGGACAAGAACAAAGAAATGCATGGTATGGCCGACCAACTGTTTGATGTCTTGGAGTACATCACCCTAATTAATGGCGATGTATTAAACGGTACGGAGATGCATTACGAGATAGTAGATGGTGTTTTGGAGTTCTTTGTTAATTACAATGCATTTGTAATCAAAGTGACCGAAGCAGTTGATTCAATGGAAACGGCTACGATCGATAGCGGACTGAAAGGATGATGAAATTGCCAGAAAAAAAGAAATCTGGAACTGAAGAAACTGTGCTAATTGAAAAAGCAGTTTTTAGCAAGGCTCAGATATTAGCAAGTAAAAAGTACGTTGGCAGAGTAGATCTGTTGAATGTACTTTTAAACAATAGCAAGCTATATGCCTTGGAAGAGGTAGATAGCTTGATTGATAAATTTATGAAAGGTAAGGTGAAGTAACATGGCATTAGGTGGTGGAGTGTTCTTAACACAAAACAAGGTGCTACCAGGCACTTACATTAACTTTGTAAGCGCATCAAATGCAAGTGCGACACTATCCGACAGAGGCATCACAGCAATGGCTTTAGAGCTTGACTGGGGCGCTGAGGGTAGCGTATTTAAGGTTGAATCAAGCGGCTTCAAAAACAATTCATTGAAGATCTTTGGGTACGATTATACAAGCGAAAAACTAAAAGGTTTAAGAGATCTATTTAAAAATATCAAGACAGGATTCTTTTATAGATTGAATTCAGGCGTAAAAGCGACATGCACATATGCAACAGCTAAATATAGTGGTATACGTGGTAATGATCTTAAAATTGTAATTACTGCAAACGTAGATGACAATGCAAAATATGATGTATCAACATTCTTAGGCACAACTAAGTTAGACACTCAAACGGTTTCTACAATGGCTGGGCTAGTATCAAACGATTATGTCGATTTCATAACGACCGCGACTATAGCACTTACTGCCGGCACAGCTTTAACAGGCGGAACAAATGGCGAAGCAGTAACTGGCACACAGTACCAAGCTTTCCTTGATAAGCTTGAGAGCTACTCATTTAACACTTTGGGTTGCTTATCGACTACAGCTGAAATAATATCTTTGTTTGTTCAGTATACCAAACGTATGCGCGATACAAATGGTATTAAATTTCAAACGGTCGTTTATAAAACTGCTGCGGATTACGAGGGCGTAATATCAGTAGAAAACACTGTTCTTGACTCAGGGGCTAATACAGCATCGCTTGTTTATTGGGTAACTGGTATTGCAGCTGGTTGTGCTGTAAACAAGAGTAATACAAATAAACTTTATGATGGCGAGTTTACTGCTGATGTAGATTATAAGCAAAGTGATCTTGAGGCAGGAATCGAAGCAGGGAAATTCATGTTTCACAAGGTTGGGGATGCAGTACGCGTACTTGAGGACTTAAACACGTTTATTTCTATCACGGACGAAAAAGGCAGCGACTTTTGCAATAACCAAACTATAAGAGTGCTTGATCAGATTGCAAACGATATTGCTGTATTGTTTAATACAAAATATCTTGGTAATGTAGCCAACAATGCGGCCGGAAGGATTTCTTTCTGGAATGAGGTTGTTTCATACGACAAAGAACTCGAAAAGCTCCAAGCAATTGAGGGTTTTAGTTCTGAAGATGTTGCTATTACTGCCGGCACGGACAAAAAATCTATCGTAGTATCTAATGCAATAACAATAATAAACGCTATGACTAAGCTATATATGACCGTAGTCATAAGCTAGGAAGGAGAATATAAATATGCTAAACAATGTTAAAATGCTTGCTAAAGACTGTATAAACGCAAAATTGGCTGAATGTTTTGTTACAATTGAAGGTAATAGATATTTATTCATGCAAGTTAAAAAAATTGAAGCTAAATTCGAAAAGAAAAAGAGCTCTTTTGGAATTGTAGGGAAAACAGGCGCGGGGCATAAAACGACCGGGTGGGAAGGAACGGGATCAGCAACAATTTGGTATGGCTCTCCTATATTTAAGCAATTGCTAAAACGTTTTAAGGAAACTGGAGAAGATATATATTTTGATATGCAAATTACAAATGATGATCCGAATTCAGCTGCCGGCAGGCAGACAATAATATTAAAAGACTGTAACACTGATGGCGGAATTCTTGCTTCATTCGATGGAGATTCTGATGATCCATTAGAAGAAGATATTGACTTCACGTTTGAAGACTTTGAAATGCCTGAGGAATTTAAACTTCTCCTAGGTATGGTATAAGAAGGGATTGATGATAAATGGATTTGAGTTCATTTTTAGCGCAAAACGCTATAAAAGTAGATAATGTTAAGTATGCAGCATCTAAAAGATTTCTAGATGCTGACGGTAAACCTATGGAATGGGAGATAGGTTGCGTTACATCAACTGAGGATGAGGCATTAAGAAAAGACAGTACAAAACGTGTACAGATACCGGGTAAAAAATATCAATACACATCAGAGACGGATTATAATGAATACTTAGGAAAGCTAGCTGTTAAATGCACAATATTTCCTAATCTTAACGATGCGGAGTTACAGAATTCATACGGTGTAATGGGCGCCGAAACGCTACTGAAGATTATGTTAACTCCTGGTGAATATGCTGACTATTTAGCAAAAATACAAGAGATTAATGGGTTTGATCGAGAAACAGAAGAAGTGGTTGAAGAAGCAAAAAACTAATAGATGAAGGCGATTTTGACGCTAATATAGCTTATTATTGCCTTCATAAACTTCATATGCTTCCTAACCAGTATTTAACCCTTGATAAGTATGAAAAAGCTTTTGTTATTGCAGCAGTACAAATAAAGCTTGAAAAGGACAACAAAGAAGCCAGAAAGATAAAGAAAAAGTAGCTTTTTTTAGCAAAATAATGTATATTATTGGAAAACGATGGGGAGACGAGGGAAAAAATGGATACCACAAATATGAAGCCCAAGAACAAAAAAATGAATGGTTGCCTTATTATTGTCATTGTCTTTATCATAATATGTGGTATTAATGCAATTGTTATCCCAGCTTTATCTTTAGGTGACCCTTTCGCAAAAGTACAAGTAAAAGATGATGTTACAATCTATAGTAGAATTTCAAAAGAAGAACTGCTAAAAATCAAGGGAAACCCAGAATCAACGGAAAAATGGAACCAAACCACTCCGAATACTAAAAAAACATATAACATGACTATACTTACATATTCGAGAGGGAAGGAAGAGTTTATTCTATCTTCCGAAGGAAAGGTAGTAAGATATAATAAATACTTAACGGAAGAATATTCTAAGCAAGATAATGTTAGTAAGTATTTGTTGACTTGGGGGATTAAGACAAGGGATAGTATGACTATTGTTAGTAATTGGAATGGAATGCTTCGATGTCAATCCGTCAGCGATAATGTAGCAGAAGTATGGTATGTAACCGACATATTAAAAATTACGTATGATCTAAGGTATTTTGACTAAATAAATATGATTTAAAGCACTTGTAAAAAGCAGGTGCTTTTTTATTTGCAACTAAAGGGGGTGATGCGATGGCAACTATTAGAACATCTATACAGATATTTGATGGTATGACACCAGCTTTTAGATCGATGACAAATGCTATGAATATAGTTTTAAGTAGCTTTGAATCAATTCAAGCTGTGTCTCATAATGCTATTGATATAAACAGTATACAAGCTGCGAGGCAAGAGCTTGTTAAGGCAGAAACAACATTTAATGGAATCGAACAGGAAATTAGAACGGCAGATCAAGCACAACAAAATTTCAACAATGACATGAAGAACGGTCAAGGAGCAGCAGGTGGGTTGATCAGTAAAATCAAAAATCTTGCGCTAACAGTAGGTATCGCTTTTAGTGCGAAGAATGTTATTAATTTGTCTGATTCAATGACCCAAACTTCCGCACGACTGAATCTAATAAATGATGGGTTACAAACACAAGAGGATTTACAAAATAAAATTTTTGCTGCTGCTCAACGGAGCAGAGGAGCCTACAATGATACGGCAAGTACTGTAGCAAAATTAGGGTTGTTAGCAAAAAACGCTTTTAGTGGTAATGACGATACCATCAGATTTACTGAGTTAATGAATAAGGCTTTCGTTGTGTCTGGTGCAAGTCAGACTGAGTCGACAAATGCCATGTATCAATTAACCCAAGCAATGGCATCCAATAGGTTACAAGGTGACGAATTAAGGTCAATACGTGAAAATGCGCCTATGTTAATGGCAGCAATAGAGAAATTCACCGGCAAATCAGGGAAAGACCTACAAAAAATGGCTGAACAAGGAGAAATAACCGCAAGCATAATTAAAAACTCTTTATACACAGCAGGGAATGATATAGAAACAAAATTTAAAGAAATACCTATGACTTATGCTCAGGTTTGGACTAATATACAAAATAAATTACTCCAATCGTTTCAACCGTTAATTACCGTTATCGGGCAAGGCGCACAATTTATTTATGACAACTGGTCAACACTTGAGCCAATTTTTGTTGGCCTAGCGACTGCGCTAGCAATATTTACAGGTGCATTAATAGCTCATAAGATTGCAATGTGGCTGGCTGTTGATGCAAACAAAGCATTTATGATCAGCTTATTAACAAATCCTTTATTTTATGTTGCTATCATAATAGCTGTTATAGTTGCAATGATCTATAAATGGATTCAAAGCGTAGGCGGAGTAAATATAGCACTTATGATACTGCAAAACAATGCTCTCAATACATTCAATAATATACAGCTTTTTTGGGCGTGGGTAGTAATGAAGTTTATTAATGGTGGAGAAAATATGAAACTCGGTATGTGGGGTGCTGTTATAGGAATTCAAAATGCCTTAGGTAACCTGAAAGCAAATGGATTGATGGCAATTCAAAATTTTGTAAATGGCGCTATTGATCTGATTAGTAAACTAATCGAAACGGTTAATAGGATACCGGGAATATCCATTGAAGCTATTTCTCAGGTTGCTTTTGGCACAGAAGCGAAAATACAAAATGAAGCTGAACAAGCGGCAAGGAATACAGACTTAGCCAATTACAAAGCGGAGATTGATGCTAATGCAAAAACGCGACTTGAAGCATTTCAGAAGCAAGAAGCCGCTGGGAACGCTGCGGCTGCAACACGTCAAGCTGCAATTTCAGCAGCGCAGGTAGAAGCTGCTAAAAATAGTGGCGTAACGGATTTACTAGGTCAATTAACAAACAGTGCTGCGAGTACAGCTGCAAATACAGCATCAGCAGCTAAGTCCTTAAGTGCTACAGAAGAAGATCTTAAATACTTGAGAGATCTTGCAGAACAGGAAACAGTTAATAGGTTTACTACAACTCAGATCACAATTGATATGACGAACAATAATAATATAAGCTCTGATATGGATATAGATGGGGTTGTATCAAAACTCGAAGAAAAGCTTTATGAGACTATGCAAGTAGCAGCAGAGGGGGTGTAAGGTATGCCGTATTACGTATATATAGATGGTGTACAATTACCTGTAACCCCCTCAAAGCTTGAGCTTAAGATCAATAATAACAATAAAACTGCAACGCTTATTAATGATGGAGAGATAAATATATTAAAGACTCCAGGGCTTTCAGATGTGAGTTTTGAGATTTTATTACCTGCCGTTAAATATCCATTTGCTAAATATCCAAACGGAATATTTAAAGAGCCGAAGTATTATCTCGAGAAAATAGAAGCTTTAAAGGTTAATAAAAAACCTTTCCAATACATCGTGACCAGAACAAAACCTAACGGGGCTTTAATGTTTGATACAAATTTGAAAGTATCATTAGAAGACTACGCTATCACTGATGATTATAAAGATGGGTTTGATACGACAGTATCTATTAAACTTAAACAGTATCGAGATTACAGTACAAAGACAATAAAAATCACTCCACCTGTAAGCAGTTCCTCATCAGCAAGTGCAACAGCATCAAGTGCACGCACTTCTTCAAATTCGGCGGCAAAAACATATACGGTAAAAAAAGGAGATTGCCTCTGGAACATTGCTAAAAAGTATTTAGGTAATGGTAGTCGATACACCGAGATATACAACTTAAATAGAGATAAGATTAGGAATCCTAGCCTTATTTATCCTGGCCAAGTTCTTACTTTGCCAAGTTAGGGGGGCATATGACTAACATCGAGTTATTTACCCAAAACGGGCAAACGATATATATCCCACCTATAGAAGACGGCATAACGTGGGAAACAGAGAGAAAGAATACTCCTGGTAAGCTTACTTTTTCGACTATCCCAGATGATGTTTTGAGCATTACTGAAGGTAACCCGGTAAGCTTTAAAGTTAATGGTACAAACCTGTTTTACGGCTTTGTGTTTGGTAAAAAATATGATAGGGATCGAAAAAAACAAATTACTGCTTATGATCAGCTGAGATATTTTAAAAACAAAGATACTTATAACTACAGTAACAAAAGAGCTGATCAAGTGGTTAGTATGCTAGCGGGGGACTTTAAGTTAAACGTTGGAACACTTGAAAATACGGGGTATATTATACCTTCAAGGGTGGAAGAGAATAAAACATTATTTGATATATCGCAGATGGCCATTGAACTTACACTGCAATATAAGAATGAGATGTATGTGCTGTATGATGACTTTGGGAAATTAATGTTACGGAATATAGCAAATATGAAAATCGAATTACTAATAGATGAAGAGACAGGACAGAATTTTGATTACTCGTCTTCAATCGATGGTGAAACTTACAACAAAATTAAGCTTTCGTATGATAATGAGGATGCAGGAAAGCGTGAAATATATATTGCTCAAGATTCAAGCCATATAAACGAGTGGGGTGTGCTGCAGTATTTTGACACTATCGATGAAAACGTAAATGGGAAAGCTAAAGTAGACGCTCTGTTATCCCTCTATAATAAGAAAACACGTAATCTTACAATCAAAGATGCAATAGGGGATATACGAGTGAGAGCCGGTACAATAGTAGCAGTAAGCTTAAAGTTGGATGATATAACGATACAAAACTTCATGCTTGTAGAGAAAGCAAAACACACTTTTAAAAACAATGAGCACACAATGGATCTTACTTTGAGAGGTGATACGTTTAGTGCCTAATCTAATAACGACAATAAAACAGGCAGCTATGGAAGCTTATGAAGCATCTAGTCCAGTTAATATCGTGTTTGGAGCTGTGGTAAGCGTAGCTCCTCTTAAAATAAAACTAGAGCAAAAACTTACTCTGGAAAAGGCAAATCTTATACTTACTCAATCAATACCGGCTTTGTCCGTAAACGATAAAGTCGTGTTGATACGCATGCAAGGCGGACAAAAATATCTCATTATAGATAGGGTGGTGACATAATTGATACCTAATGTAAGTAACGACCTACAATTAGATTTTGAGATAGCGGAACAGCCAAATAAAACTTACAAACTAGACACCAATAGTAATATTATAGTTGGTTTTATAGACGGCTTAGAAGCGGTAAAACAAGCCATATATTTGATGCTGAATATCGAGAGATATGAGCATCTTATATATTCTTGGAATTATGGGATCGAGCTTATAGACCTATATGGACAGCCACCACCACTCATTCAATCAGAAATAAAAAGGCGAATAACTGAAGCATTGACGCAGGATAGCAGAATCATTAGCGTTGATGCTTTTTCATTTGAAACTAATAAAGGTAAGGTACACGTCACTTTTACAGTTAAAACAATTTATGGAGAGGTAGACGCAGAAACGGAGGTGAGCGTTTAGTGTACGAAAATATAACATATGAAACAATTTTACAGAGAATGCTTGATAAAGTACCAAGCGCAATAGATAAGCGAGAAGGATCTATCATATATAACGCACTTGCTCCGGTTGCAGTTGAACTACAAAATGCATACATTGAGCTTGACGTTGTTCTAAACGAATCGTTTGCAGATACGCAAAGTATTGACTACTTGATTAAAAGGGCAGCTGAACGAGGAATAATGCGAAAGCTTGCAACGAAAGCAATTTTAAAAGGTGTGTTTAATATCGATGTACCTATTGGATCTCGTTTTTCACTTGATATTTTGAATTATACCGTTACAGAAAAGATAGCAACCGGTGAATATAAACTACAATGTGAAACTGCAGGTAATTTAGGTAATACACAATTAGGGTCCTTGCTTCCAATCGAGTACATTAGCGATCTTACAACAGCAACATTAACAGAGGTTTTGATACCTGGTGAGGACGATGAAGACATTGAATCGTTTAGAGTGCGTTATTTTGCTTCTCTCGATTCACAGGCGTTTGGGGGTAATATTGCAGACTATAAAGAGAAAGTTAATGCTTTAGATGGCATTGGTGGGGTCAAGGTGTATCCTGCATGGAATGGCGGGGGAACAGTAAAGCTTGTAATAATTAACTCATCATATGAGGTGCCAAGCACAACATTGATAGCTACTGTTCAGACTGCTATAGACCCTACTGAAAACGCTGGCCAAGGGGTAGGCATTGCCCCTATTGGCCATGTTGTAACAGTTGAGGGAATAGACACAACTACTGTTAATATAACAACTACGATTACTTATCAGAGCGGTTGGGCATGGGTTGATGTAGAGACTGCAGTAAAAGCAGCTATAGACATATACTTTGCAGAGCTTAGTGCAACTTGGGCTGATAATGACAACTTAATAGTACGCATTAGCCAAATTGAAATAAGACTACTTGATATATCGGGTGTTGTAGACATTGCTCATACTTTGATAAATGGTGCTGAAGAAAACCTTGTTGTGCCGGCAAACAATATCCCTATAAGAGGTGATGTTATTGGATAGATTGTTAATCAATTATCTACCGGAAGTACTTAGGGAATATCGAGAATTCAAGGCGATAACGAGTGCTGAACAAGATGAAATGGATACTTTATGGGATGCGTTAGCCAATGCTTTGACAGATCAGTTCATATGGGATGCGACTGAGAACGGCGTTAAAAGGTGGGAGGCTATTTTAAAAATATATCCCAAAGCAAGTGATTCACTTGATGACCGTAAATTTAGAATAATCGCTAAGATTAACGAGCAATCACCTTTTACAATTACCTCTTTAAATCAACAGTTAACAAATCTATGTGGAGCAGACGGGTATACATCTATACTGCAAAATACGATATATAAATTGATTGTCAGAGTGGCTCTTACACGGAAAGCAAACTATGATGACGTTGAAAAATTATTACGTAGAGTCGCACCGGCAAACATAGATGTAGATCTTAGTCTGTTATATAACCAACATTCTTTGCTTGCAGGATATACCCATATGCAGCTTAGTACATACACGTATAATCAAATTCGAAATGAGGTGATGATTTAATGGTGACAAACACAACAAATTACAATTTAAAGAAACCAGGCGTTGATGACTTTTATAACGTCGCTGACGCTAATAACAACATGGATATTATAGATGCTAATTTAAAATCTGTAAGCGACGTTGCAAATACCGCTAATGTAAAAGGCGATACCGCTTTATCACATATAGCGGATAGTGGTATTCATGTAACTAGCGCGGATAAAACAAATTTTGCAGATAAATATACCAAAACTGAGGTAGATAATAAGTTCTCGGCTTTTGAAACAGGCATCGATTGGAAAGAAGCTGTAGCCACATATGCAAATATTGTAACGACGTACCCTAATCCTGTTGATGGGTGGACTGTAAACGTAAAAGATACCGATTACACATACCGTTATAATGGTTCGGCTTGGGTAGCGATAAGTGCAAATGCAATACCTAAAGCCACTGCTAGCGTTGACGGCTTGATGGCCAAAGAAGATAAAGCAAAGCTTGACGCTACAAATGTGGAGCAAAGTATATCTAGCAGATTATCGTCTTTATTTAAAAACGGTATTGTTCCAGACCAAAATTATTCTGCTGGGGATTTTCTACGAGTAGAATCAAACGCGCCAGAGCTGATGTCAGTTGTTATATTACCTGGCAGCATGATAATAGATGGTTATCAATATACACTCGCAGCCAATGCGTATCTGTCGATTGACATAATACAAGCACAGGAAGGTAGAATCGATAGAATAATAGTTGAGCTTAATAGAAGTACGCATACTTTTACATTAAAAGTTCTGAAGGGCCAAACAAACGAAAGCGGGCTGGAAATTGCTCCGACTTTAACGCGTAACTCATCTGTGTATCAAATGTCGCTGGCTCAAGTACATGCGCAGACGAGCGGAACGATAGCAAACATTACAAGTGAGCGAATAGATGAAACAGTTTGTGGCGTAGCTAGAGCAACGCAAAGCATTCCTGTTGATGGTTGGGTATCAGCTAATGAAGCATGGACATATGCAGGAGCAGATAGTCCTGTATTTACAATTACAGTACCAGGGGACGTAACTGGTAAATACTCTAGGGGTATGCGCTTCAAATTAACTCAAGGAGTAACAGTAAAATATTTTATTTTGGTCGAAAAAAGCTATTCTTCTCCAAATACTACATTGACTTTATTTGGTGGCGATTCGTATACACTTACAAATGAAACAATAACAAACAATTATTATTCGAGTGCTAAGGCACCTTATGGGTTTTCAGTTGACCCAGATAGATGGACTGTAAGCGCAACCCTATCATCTGATGTTGTACAAAACAATCCTGTTCCGAATACGTATTATAATGCATTATCAATAGTTGCTCCAATTGGGTTGTGGCGTACAAAATATGATTGCTCAACTTTTCTTTATAGGTCTACTACCGGAGGATTACAACACATGATTACACTATCTACTGCAAATAACACAGAATCGGATAAAAGATTTACATGCGACTCCCTTACTAACCCTGTAACTTATTTCGGGGCATCTGTAAGTAAAAACAACAAAATATTAAATGTTGCTACTAAAACTACATATTATTTAAATTTTGCTACACCAGAGGGTGGCGTAACATCAATAACCATCAAAGGCACATTTTGCCCGATTGAAATCGGGCTAGAATGTGCTTATTTATAAAAACAAAAATAATAGGAGGTCATTAAAATGTTTGAAAATGTAATGGATAAAAAATTGGTATTTAAAGGAGCTTTAGCTAAGTTTGCTAAAGCTCCTAATACTATAGTGCTGCATCATAGCGGTGCTAGTGCTGATCAATCAGTAGAACAGATACACAACTACCATATAGGTAAGGGTTGGTTAGGTATTGGCTACAATGTACTTGTCGATAAAAACGGTGTTGTGTATTGGGGTAGAGGCATTGACTATGTCGGAGCACAATGCAAAGGATATAACGAAATAAGTGTTGGTATATGCGCAATAGGTGATATGGAACACAATCAAATGCCGGACGCACAAAAGAAATCAATCATTAAGCTTATAAAAGAAATAAAAGAGTACTACCCATCCATAACCAAAATAGTAGGGCACAAGGAGCTATCAGCTACAGATTGCCCAGGCAAAAACTATCCGCTTACAGAGATCAAGGAAGCAAAAGAAGTTGTTCCAGTACAAGCGACAGTAAATGGCCCAGTTAAAGTAACTTATGACTTTAAAGCATTACAAAAGTTACTGTTCACTGATCCTAAACAAATTGATAATATACCAGGCCCAATAACATTAAAACATTGCCCTACAATAAGAAAAGACAGTTTAGGCGATATTGTAGTATGGGTACAAAATCGATTGAAGTATTTAGGTTTTGACTGCAACGGTGTAGACGGAATATTTGGAGCGGACACAAAAGGCGCTGTTAAGGAATTTCAAAAAGCTAGTGGACTAGAGGACGATGGTATCGTCGGTCAAAAAACTTGGGCTAAGTTATTAGGGTTATGACAACGGTAGAACGACAACAAAAAACTAAAGTTAAAGAGGGATAGTTATGCTGATCGATGTAACAACATTTTTAATTTTCATGGGAGTGCCGTCAGCGGTTACAGCGTTTTGCTTTTGGGCAATACAAAGAAACATAAACAAGCGTGATGCTAGTAGAGATGAAACTGATAATGCAAGGCGAAAAAACGAGATATTGCTTATTAAGTGTGTTGGTGCTTCTCTTGCGCTTGGTGAAGCGACCGGAATGGCTTTAAAAAGTGGCACGTGTAATGGTGAGATGAGTAAGGCTTTAGAGTATGCACGACAAGTCAAGCATGAACAAAAGGATTTTTTAACAGAACAAGGTATCAATAATTTATTTTAAAAAAGAAACAATCTGCTTTGTTTCTTTTTTATTTATCTTGATAAAGAAAGGGGGATTTTAAAATGGATATAATGTCATACATAGTAAGTGAAGGTCTTATTCTGATACCAGTGTTATACTTGATAGGTATGTTGCTAAAATCAACACCAAGGGTATCTGACTGGCTAATACCGTACATCTTAGGAGTACTTGGTATAGTAGGTGCAGTTGCGCTATTGGGTATCAGTGCAAATTCGATAATACAAGGGATACTAATCGCGGGTGCAGCAGTATACACTAACCAGACTATTAAACAAACAGTAAATAAAGACAACGAAGCTAAAGCAGAGTAAATTTAATATAGTTATAAAGACAAAAAAGAGGCGGTGTAACAACCGTCTCTTTTTTTTTATTTTGGATAACTTGCCTAGAGGATAAATCTATCAATAATGCCGCGCTTATCAATTGGAAGGTCATCAACGGCTGAACTAAATATTATTTCATCCTCACTTATACCAGTAATGTATTCCTTTGCCCACTCTATATCCTCAAATGACAGACCATACCGTAGCATCCAGATTTCTCTTTCATCATCTGTACCATACTTAATGTATTTAAACAGCGTCAAAGCGCGGTTATCTTTCGTTTTCTCATAGTATTGATAGAAGATAGCATAAAAAATATCATTTAGCTTAAAGCCAATGAGCTTATCTAAATAGTCGTATGTGTCAAACACCACTCTATCATAATCGACATCTCTTGCTTTTGTCTTATGGTTACCAAAAAGGCTGAAGTTTGATAGTGTAGCATCCGGCAAATCCGCATACTGTGAAAAGAAATTTGCATAAAGACTTTCGAGCTTTCTTCTAATACGCTTTTTTTCATAGGGACTAGCTGTCTTATACTGTTTGTTCAATTTTTGTCGCTCCGGAACACGTGCAGTATAAGCATATCGATACCAACATATATTCTTAAAAGTCTTACCGTGAACTCTCCAAATCAATATTTTAATTGCTGTATTTAAAACACTTTTTTCACCTTCAGATAATACACGTCCTTTGAGGTAAAAAGAATACAGCTTTGCAAAATTATTATATAGTAAAAGCTTACATTCTTGGTCTTGGTTGATTTCTCTCAGAGAAATCAGGGAGTTCTCGACAAACATTGTGTTAAGAATAGCATCTACAATAGGATCAACATTATCTTCTCGCAAACGCTCAACTTCTTCATATGTTAAATTAAACTCGTCAGAAAAAGTACCGCTATTAATTGCTTCTTTAAATTCCTGATAGCTTTCATCTTTTGAAGGATCAGCAGTATCAAGCTGGGATATGTAACTAAGCGATTCGTCGCTTTGCATAACATTCCTAAAAGCACTCATGTTATTTTGGTGAATCACAACGCTCCCATAATCGAATTTTAATGAGCTTGTTGATCTTCCTGCACGGCCAATCAGATTCTTAATTGATAACGGTTTGCTCTTTGGGAACGTATTAAGATAAACAACATCAAAAGGCATATTTATGCCTTGCTCCAACGTTGACGTTGCAAAACACAATCTGCAATAGCCTTCTTGTGTAAAATGTTCAAGTAACAAGCGTGCTTGTAGGGGTAAAGAACCGTGATGAATAACAATTCCTTTTTTAAGTAAGTCAATCATTTGTGAGTAATAATACCCATCGTCTTTATCATCTGCTCCGATATATGCTTTTAACTGTTCTATATATCTTAAAGCTTTTTTATCTGTTAGTTGTGTACAGGCCCTAATATATTTTTGAAATGAAGTGAATACTTTTTTATCATAAATACTTGCCTTTGTGGTGTAAACTAATATGCTTCCACCATTGCTAATCGTTTGCATAAGCGGGTCATAATTGCTTTGCACTTTCTGCGACCCCATAATGTTTTTATCAGTTCCAAAATGATAATAAACCTCATTATCATGGCAAAAGAAGATTTGTCCAACGTTTTTCTGACGATATTGTAAAGCATTGGATTCATTTAAATCAAATTTATTTTTCAGTAACTGCGCATCAGGGTTAATTACAAAAGGATGTGCAAAAACGAATTTAGCATCAGGGTACGCGTTTTGGATTCTTCTTACTATACTGTCAAAATACAAAGCTCGTACAGAATCTTCGTTACTTAGTTGTGCTTCATCAAACAGAAATAATTCTATATCAAATTCTTTTTTAAACTTAAAAAGCTCTTTTGCTCTTTCAGGGGTAAGTATAAAAATGCTTCTTACTGCGTGCTTTATATTGATGCGATCTATAAAGGTTAAAATGTTAACGGTTTTGTCTTTTATCAGTTCACATGTTCTATCGTAATATTCATTTATTAATGCCCTTGAAGGAACAATTATTACCATATCTCTCTTAGATTGCTTGATTATGTCTCTGAATATATGGGATTTACCTGTACTTGTTGGCGCCGAAAAGCTGAAATATTTATAGTTGTTAATCTTGTCAATAATATTTGCTTGGACTGGAGTATAGCTATGTAAGTACTTTTCTTCAATATAATTACTATATGTCTTAAACAAGGCGCTTTCAAGAGTAGTAGGCTGGAGACTTTTATAAAAAACCCCCATTATTTCTAAAACTTCTTCTTTTTTTGTTGCGAAATAGTTAGGGTTGAAAATACATATGTACGTCAATATTTCAAGCACGGTAATAGATATAGGCCCATCACAAAACAGATTCTTAATTGCATAATGATATATTTGGTCAATGTTTTTATTATCTTGTATATCTTTAATAACATTATTCATATATTCACCGCCACAAGAACAATCTCATGATAGCATAATAATGACTGATAATTTTTGTTTCGCGTTATTCCTGTAATAAGGTTATCGCTAGATGCGTCTTTTACGGAAAAACCAACAGCAAATCCTTTGATTCCATCATTAGCATTTTTTAATGCACCAGGTCCACAAAAATCTCGTAATTCCAAGATATCGTTAATGTCCTTGTTCTCCGCAATAAATCTAACTACCTGTTTTAAACCCGTACCGTAAGCATTATCATCATGGAGATATTTTGCTTCACCAAATATCACTACTTCACAATCATTTTGACTGTGAAAATCAAAGCCAGGATTACCTGTCTTCTTCTTGTTGTACAATTCGGAAAGTGGAATATCTGAGTAATTCAGCTCACTAATAATAGCTTCCCTAGATAGCTCTGAAACCAAATACTCACCTGCGCTACCTGTTAGTGAATCATCTGATGAGGTAAGCAATTTTGTTTGAATATCATTTATTGTTTTTTGAGCTCTTACATTGAAGCTGTTGCGTATATACTCTTCGTCGAATTTGTTAATCCACGATAAATCAGATAAAGTGTAAAAAATATCTGAAAGAGTTTCATTCAGATTATCGGGATCAACCCTGATAAAGGTTGCTCTGTCGTGGTTTTCGGTGTCGAATTTTCTAACCTCAATAATTTTCATTATCTTCCTCTTTCCTCTTTGGAAGGTTGCAAAACAAAAAGTACCCTACTATATGGCAGGGTACTTACTTAGATGCTTCGCATAGCTGCCATTGTATATACCTTGGTTTGGCTGAAAGTTGCGCTGCAAAATGTTTGCTATTATCTTGAAGTGACACATTATTACTTATTTTAGCATAATTTTCCTACATTCACAATGCAATAATGGCAGAAGAAAACCTAGAACCACACTTATATACTTGAATTTTAGCATACATAAGGCGTGCTCCGCACCTAAGGAGCGTGTTTTTTTAATTAAAAGCGGGGTTAAACCGGGGTTAATTAAATATATTAAAACAAAAAAATAGTAGCTAAAAAGCTACTATTTGCTCTATCCAGTACGGTAATCGCGAGGATAGTAATGGCGGAGAAGGAGGGATTTGAACCCTCGCGCCGCTTACACGACCTACACCCTTAGCAGGGGCGCCCCTTCGGCCAACTTGGGTACTTCTCCATGTTGCTGAAAATGTATTTATGCTTAATCTAAATGCTTATTTAGTATAGCAAATGTGAATTATAGTGTCAATAGAGTAACGGTAAAAAGCCAAGCTTTAAGCCGATTCTCAGTATTTATTTAGAAAAGAAAAATTTTAAAATATAAAGTACCGTATAAATACATTTTCTTAAGGGAAAATATGTTCGAATGAAAATATATGAAAGGAAGTGCTTTAGATGGGTGTTATTACTATGACAACTGATAAAAACCAGACATGCATAGATGCATGTGTCAGATGTGCTCAAGCATGCTTTGAATGCTTTGATGCTTGTTTAAATGAGCCTGATGTTAACGCAAGAATAAACTGCATAAAAACTCTTGTTGAGTGCGCAAAAATGTGCCAAATGTCAGCAGAAATGATGTCAATGAACAGTGGATCTGCTAAAGACCATTGCAACTTATGTGCTACAATTTGCGATAAATGCGCACAAGAATGTTCAATGTTTAAAGATGATCATTGCCAAAAATGTGCACAGGAATGCCGGACATGTGCGGACGAATGCAGAAAAATGGCTTCTATGTAATAGCGCAAACAAAAAAAAGAGCCGTAAAGGCTCTTTTTTTACTTTTTATATGGGTCATAGAACTTTAATAGAAGCGAGTTTGATACAACGAAAACTGAGCTAAATGCCATTGCTGCTCCTGCTATAACAGGGTTTAGCTGGCCAAAAGCCGCTAGTGGTATGCCAAGTACGTTATAGAAAAACGCCCAGAACAGGTTCTGCTTAATTTTTTTAAGAGTCTTACGTGACAGACGTATTGCCGCTGGGATAGTACGCAAATCGCCGCGCATGAGGACTATGTCGCCAGCTTCTATGGCAATGTCCGTGCCTGTTCCCATAGCCATTCCTATATCTGCCTCAGCAAGAGCAGGTGCATCATTAATGCCATCGCCAACCATAGCGACTGTCTTACCTTCGGCTTTAAGATGGATTACTTTTTCGGCTTTGTTTTGAGGCAACACCTCAGCAAAGACGTTTTCAATACCGACTTGGATTGCTATCGCTTTAGCTGTCTGTGTATTATCGCCCGTCAACATATAAAGGCTAATATTCATTTCTTGCAGATCTTTTATTGCTTCTATTGATGTTTCTTTTATCGTATCAGCAAGTGCAATCAGCCCGATAACTGCTCCATTTAAAGTAACAAACATAGCGGATTTGCCTTGGCTTTCAAGCAGTGATATTTGATTCTGATAATCTGAAATATCTATTCCATTGTCTGAAAGTAGTGAGCGTGTACCGATTAACACATCGCCTTTTTCTGTTGTAGCGCTTACACCTTTGCCGGATATGCTGGTAAACGTTATTGGATCTTCAATTGCACCTTTTTTTACACCTTCTGAATATATTGATGCACCAAGAGGATGTTCGGATTTCTTTTCGCAAACTGCTGCCAAGTGAAGTAGCTCATCACTACTTAAATCGCTTAATGAAAGTATATCGGTTACGGCTGGCTGGCCTTTTGTGATCGTACCTGTTTTATCCATTATAATAGCGTTTATCTTATGCACAATTTCAAGATACTCGCCGCCTTTTATCAGTATACCGTTTTGTGCACCTTTACCTGTGCCTACCATAATAGCTGTAGGTGTTGCAAGACCAAGAGCACATGGGCAAGCAATGACAAGTACTGAAACAGCATTGATTATTGAGTGCTGTATGTTACCGCCATAGATATACCAGCCTATAAACGTAATAACAGCAATTACAACAACAGAAGGAACGAATATTGCTGAAACCTTGTCTGCAAGATTTTGGATAGGCGCCTTAGTGCCTTGTGCCTGCTCAACAAGTTTTATTATTTGCGAGAGCATTGTGTCTTTGCCAATCTTAGTTGCCTTAAATGTTATCGAGCCAAATGTGTTAACAGTTGCACCGATAACGACATCGCCAGGCTTCTTTTCATTGGGGATACTTTCGCCTGTTATCATGGATTCGTCAATTGTCGAGTTGCCTTCAGTAATTACACCATCCACAGGAATTTTTTCGCCAGGTTTAACTATAATAAGATCGCCTATTTGAACTTGCTCAATAGGGATTTTTATTTCTGTATCGCCTTTTTTAATTGTGGCTTCCTTAGCACCTAAAGAAATTAGCTTTTTAATTGCGTCAGAAGTTCTGCTTTTTGCTTTAGCTTCGAAATATTTGCCAAGCAAGATTAGCGTTATTATTGTTGCCGATGATTCGAAGTAGACGCTATGCATATGAGTGGCAAATATCATATTATAAACGCTTAAAAAATATGCAGCACTTGTACCTAGTGCAACAAGAACGTCCATATTTGAGGTTCCTGCTTTTAGTGACAGATACGCATGTCGGTAAAACTTAGCACCTATGAAAAACTGAACAGGTGTTGCTAGGGCAAATTGGACGTATGGGTTATGCAAAAACATAGTAACATCGTTGCTTATGTTTAATAAGCTTAGAACCATAGCGATAAGCATAGGAGCAGTTAATATTGCAGAAATAATTAGGCTGTTTCGTAATTTACTTAGCTCCTTAGTTTTTGCTGTTTCGCTATCAAGCGTTTCACTTGCAACGCTGGCACTATAGCCAAGCTTTTCTATTGCGGTTATTATATCAGCCGAAGAAGTTGTGTTTTTATCAAACGATATAGTTGCTTTCTCAGTTATTAAATTTACTGCTGCCATAACGTTTGGCATTTTGTTTAGCTTTCTTTCTATAGCGGCTGAGCAAGCTGCACACGTCATACCGCTTATGTTAAGCTCTACTTTTGATTCGCTTCCTTTATTTACTACCTGATATCCAAGCGCTTCGATTGCTTTTTTTATATCATCTTCGCTGGATTTGCTTTCGTCGTAATTTATATGCAAGCTTTCTTCAGCCAGATTTACATCTGACGAAGTAACGCCATCAAGCTTTTTCGTTTTGCGTTCTATCGCACTGGCACATGCCGCACAGGACATGCCACTAATGTAAATTGTCTTTTTGGTTTCTGCCACTCTGTTCACTCCTTAATATATATAGGTAAAGTATACCCCGAGATAAAGGAAAAGAAACTAAAGCAGTCTATTGTTAATATATGCTAACCAGAAGACAAAACCTGTATTGTATTGTGGTAAAAAAAACGGTACGATATAGACAGAGTATAGTGTAATAATTATGTGAAGAGGTCAAAAATTGATTAAATATATTACTGGCAGAGCAGGCTCTGGGAAAAGTGCATATATAATGGCAGACATTAAGCAAAAGCTTGAGTATGGCGCAAAAAACATATACGTTATTGTGCCTGATCAGTATACCTATGAGACTGAAAAACAGCTTGTAGACTCGCTTGGTGGGCTTATGTATGTAGAGGTGCTATCGCTTAAAAGACTGCTCTACAGGATACTGCAAGCGGCAGGAGGTTCAAAAGAGCATTATGTAAGCAGCCAAGGCAGAGCTATGCTCATACTAAAGGCAATCAAAAATAACGATATTGAACTTACTGTGCTAAAAAAGGCGGCCAGAGGAGAAGCGTTCTATAAGAACATGAGCGAGCTTATAGCTAACTTTAAGCGCTTTTGTGTTGAGCCAGAAGATTTGTTTAGCGCTATAAATGAGATAAATGATGCAATGGCTAAGGAGAAACTAAAGGACATAGCAAGCGTTTATGCGGCTATGGAGAGTGTTATAGCTCCTTATAAGGACTCAGAAGACGTGCTCAAAGAGGCAGCAGTTAATATTAGTGGTGCAGATTTTCTAAGAGGAGCGCATGTATATATTGATGGGTTTGAGACAACAGCAAGCGCAATGAATGTGATGGTCGAAGCACTGCTTTCTGTTTGCGATAGTGTAAACATTTCTTTTAGGATGGGAGAAGGCAACGATAGCGAGCTATTCTCTATCGAAAGAGGAATGATACAAGGCTTTAGAAATATAGCTGAAAAATTAGGCGTTGAAGAAGAGATTGTGTTTTTACCTCAAAGCGGACAAGCGCTACCAGAAAGAGATAGAGAACTATCACACTTAGAATCGCAGTATTTTGCTTACCCGTTTGAAACATGCGATGAATCACCAAGCAAAGTGCAGATATATATAGCAGAAAACACGATAAAAGAAGCAGAGCATATTGCAAGGAGTATATTAAACTTAGCACGTGAGGGATACAAGTATAGCGATATTGCAGTCATAGTGCCTGAGATAAAAGAGCAGGGCCGTATAATGGCACGTGCGCTAAGGGAACATGAAGTAGCATACTACATGGACGAGAAAAAGAGTATCTACGAGAGCCCTATGCCACAGTTTATTCTAAAAAGCCTTTCTATGGCAAAGAGTGGTTTTAATAGTGACGACATGTTAGCGCTTCTTAAAACAGGGCTTCTTTGCGGTAAAGATACACAGAGTAATATGTGCCACTATATTATTGAAAAAGGTATAGAGGGTTATAAGTTCACTCGTCCATTTGAAGCGTATCGGGACATGGAGCTTGAGCCTGAGAGAGAGAGAATAGTATGTGCTTATCAAACATTTATAGATAATACAAAAGAAGCTAAGACGTATGAGCACATATTAAGAGCATTATACGAACTGATTGGCGAGCTTAACGTAACGCAAAATGTTCAAGAAACAATAGATCAGTTTGCTTTGGCAGAAGAAAATGAGATAGCTTCTATTCAGACGCAGTGCTACAACGCGTGTATGGAAGCGCTTGATAATGCTGTTATTTATCTTAAAAACATGGACGTGTCAGTAGAAGCGCTTATAGATATATTAAAAGCAGGCTTTTCTATTGTCGAGATCGGCATAATACCAGGGCATGGCGACGCTGTGCTCGTTGGCGATATAAAAAGAAGCATGGCAGGCGAAATTAAAGTCCTGTTTATTATGGGATGCCAAGAAGGAATATTGCCAAGAGTTCCTGACAGTGGACTACTGCTTAGCGATGACGATGTCAATATGCTCAAAGAAACAGGCATAATTGCCGGTAACGATGGCAGATATATTGAAGCGCAGGATAATATGAGCCTTTATAGAGCCCTTTCAAAGCCAAGCGAACTGCTCTGCGTTTCGTATGCGCTAAAGGATGCAGGAGAAAAAGTAATGCGTCCTTCAAGCATAATAAGCAGAATAAAAGAACTGTTCCCCAATATCAAACAGCAGTCATTCTCACAGCAAAAACAGATTGAGTATATAACAGCGCCACTTCCAACGGCTATCTATGTGCTTGGTCAGCTTAGGCAATATATAGAATCTGGGCAAATGGCTCCAGAGATAAAAGAAGCGTACCGACAACTGCAATATATGGACATAAAAGATGTAGTAAGTGTTGGCGAGCAAGCGCTATATTACGACGGCATAAGGCAAGCAAGCAGCCAGTTGGAGCAAGAAACGGTTAGTGCATCCAGAATAGAAACGTTTGCAAAATGCCCGTTCATGTATTTATCGCAGTACATTTTAAAACCTGTTATCGTTCAACCATACGAGCTAACGCCTATAAGCCAAGGCATGTTCTTCCATCAGTGCCTTGATTCGTTTACGAAAACTTATCTTTTGGGTGCTGACCTTAATAGCTACTCGGATGATGAGCTTAAGAAGCATATTAAAGAAGTAATCGAAAAAACGGCAAACGATCAAACATACCTTATGTTAAGAGAAAACGCTAGAAACGAGTACATGATTAAACGAGCTGAGGAGCTAGTCTTTGGTACTGCGTATTCTGTTTACGAGTATCTGAAAAACAGCAAGTTTAGATTAGAGAACAGCGAGCTGGCCTTTAAAAACATTGATGGTTATAAGCTTTCAGACCATGCCACGCTTGAGGGTGTTATTGACAGAGTAGATGTTTTTGAGCAAGGTGGAGCAAGTTACTACAGCATAATAGATTATAAATCTTCAGCTAAAACGATAGATTACAGCGAGGTATACAACGGGCTATCACTTCAGCCGCTTCTTTATTTGAATGCGCTTATAGATAGCAAAAAACGAGAGGGAATAGATGCACGTGCGGCAGGAGCTTTTTACCTAAAGGTTGATGATCCGATAGTTTCTATCAGTGATGATTTAAGTGATATAAATAAAGCGCAGACAGAAAGATATAAGCTGAGTGGAGTACGTACTAGCGAAATGGAGATAGCTGATGCACTTGATCCAAAAAGAACATATATTCCTGGAGATAAAAGCTCATTTGCACTAAGCGGTAAAGAGCTTAATAATCTGCTTAACTTTGCAGACAAAAAGGCAGTGGATATATTATACGGAATAAAAAACGGCGTGAGCGATATAAGCCCGATTAAAAAAGCTGGAGAACCTGCTTGCAAGTACTGCAACTATCGTAATATATGCGGTTATGACGAAGCACTGCACATAGATAGACCTATTACCAAATACCAAAAAGATGCGCTAATTAGCGAAGTCTTAAAGGAGGACAGCTATGAGTAATAGTTTTACTAAAGAGCAAAACCAAGCTATAGATACTATAGGTTGTAACACACTTGTTAGTGCTGCTGCGGGCTCTGGAAAGACGGCTGTGCTTGTTGAACGCATACTAAAGCTTATTAAAAATGGCACCTCAGTTGATAGCATGCTAATAGTTACTTTTACTAATGCAGCCGCTGCTGAAATGAAAGAGCGCATAAAAAAAGCATTGCAGGCAAAATACGTAGAGGCGGTCCAAGAGAAAAATTATGACGAACTATCATATTACTTGGGCGAAATACGCAAATTACAGACAGCAAGCATAAGTACACTGCATTCTTTTTGCATAGATGTTATTAAAAAATATGCTTATGTTTTGGACCTAGCAAATATGAGAATTGGCGATGAAGCAGAGCTTAACGAAATAGCTGAGCAGTGCTGTAAACAACTGTTTATGAAAAAGTACGAAGCGCAAGACGATAAATTTTTTAGCGCACTAAATATACTTGCAAACGGTAAAGATAAAAGGCTGTATGAGATAATAATGGAGCTTAATAGCTTCTCGAAAAGCATAGAAGACCCTAAAGAATGGATGCTAAATATAATTAAGCAATACAGCAATACAGACATCGAAAACAGCGAATATTATGGACAACTAAAAGATTCATTTATAAGCGTTATTAAAAATGCTATTTCACTTGTGGAAAGGGCACATAGCATAGCCGAGATAAGCGATGAGAAAGCAGAAAAAGTACTTTTCGCTGAGCTAGAGACACTAAAAAGCATTATTAGCATTGATAGCTCAAAGCTAAAAGATAATGTTATGAGCATGTCCTACGATACGCTTAGGTTCACAAAAGATGTAGATCCTGATGCAAAGGAGCAGATAAAACAGCTTAGAGACGACGGCAAAAAAATAATAAAGAATCTTAGCAAAAGCGTTTTTTGTCTGCCGGTAGAGGAGCTATTAAGAAGGCAAGAAGTTTGCTTGCCACTTGTAAGCGAACTGATTAAACTTACCATAGAATTTGATGATATGTTTTTAGCAGCCAAGCAATCAAGATCTATTATGGACTTTTCTGACCTTGAGCATTATGCATTGAGCATTCTAAAAAACGAAGATGCATGTGCAAACTACAGAAAAAAATACACACATATTTTCATAGACGAGTACCAAGACACGAACGCTGTGCAAGAAGCAATCATTAGCTCCATAAAACGGATCGACAACGTCTTTATGGTTGGTGATGTTAAGCAGAGCGTATACAGATTCCGGCAGGCAGACCCAACATTGTTTTTGAAAAAGTATGAGATATATGGCAATACAATCGGAAACGAAGATGGACTTGCAATAGATCTTCGTGCGAATTTTAGGAGCGCTTCACATATAATTGGTGCTGTTAATGCAGTGTTTGAAAAAAACATGTCTAAAGAAATAGGCGAAATAGATTATGACAATAGGGCAAAGCTTACACCAGGGTTTGAGATTGAAAGTAAAGCTACTACTTCTATATATCTTATAGATGGTAAAGAAGAGGACGAGCAACTTAAAATGTTTAGCGGTGCGCAAAAAGAAGCTCTTGCTATTGCAGATATAATAAACAATTATCTCGGGCAAACGTATTACGATGCAAAAAGTGGCAGTGAAAAGATCATTGAGTATGGCGATATAGCAATTCTTTTAAGAAGTGCAAAAGGATATATTGGGCCACTTACAAATGCTCTTGTTAAGCTTGGAGTGCCTTGCTACGAAGATACATCCTCATTGCAGTACTCTGGTCAAGAAGTTTCGCTAATTCTATCCATGCTAAAGATAATAGACAATATTAGAGAAGATGTTGCACTGTTAGGAGTCATGCATTCAGTAATTGGAGCGTTTACGGTTGATGAGCTGATTGAAATCAGAAGTGCACATGATCAAGGGCTATACTATGATGCTCTATGTGATTATGCCTTAAAAGAAACTTTGCTTTCAGGAAAGGTGCAATTGTTCCTAAATAAAATAGAAGGCTATAGCACCCTTAAAAATGTTATACCAATATCACAGCTTATTGAGAGAATATTAAGCGATACAGGTTATTACATGTACGCAGGAGCGCTACCAGCAGGTAATGCAAGGCAAATAAACATAGATGCGCTACTTTATAAAGCGCGAACGTTTGAAAGTAATATAGGCGGTAACCTGTATGAGTTCATTGTATATATGCAGCGTACTCTTGATAAGAACGACAGTGGCGATGCAGCCGGCATAACAAGAGAACAAAAGCTTGTGAGGCTCATGACAGTGCATAAGAGCAAAGGTCTTGAGTTCCCAGTAGTAATCATTGCGGGCGCTGGCAAAAACGTTAACAGCTCCACAAAAAATGATTATTGCACGCACAGAAAACTTGGACTTGGTATGAAGTATATAGATAGAGATCAGCACATAAAAACAGGCAGCCTTTCCTACAGCGCTGTAAAAGATATTAACGATAAAGAGGGTATGTCTGAAGAACTACGTATCATGTATGTGGCGCTCACAAGAGCTATTGCGCATATTTCAATAGTTGGTCAGGTTAGCGATGTGCAAAAGAAGATGCGAGAGTGGCAATATACTCAGCCTGTGTCAGCTAAAAACTGGCTCGGCTGGATAATGCCGGCGGCTCTTGAAAACAATACGCTCTTTACCATAAATACAATTGCTAGTTCAGATGCAGATCAGCTCTTCAAAAACATAATAACAAAGGATGCGTTTGTTCAAGCTAAAAACAATATAATAGAAGAAGGACCATCAAAGCAAATGCAGATTGTTTCAAATAGACTGAATTTTGTTTATGAGAGCAAAGCAGAAATAAACACGAAAACATCGGTATCCGCAATATCAAAGCAGGATAGTGAGATGACACTATCTCTTAAAAAGCCGTCCTTTATAGAGGAAATAGAGAACAGTGGAGCATTTAAGGGTACTGCAACCCATGAACTGCTTGCGCATATTGACCTTAGCGCAATAAACGAAGAGCAAATTATAAATCAAATAGAGCTACTACTAAACAAACGCATTTTGACAGAGCAAGAGGCGGCCGTAATAGACGTTGGCAAAGTTGAAAAGTTCATGCAAAGTGGTATTGCCGAAAGAATGCGTAATGCAAAAGAATTAAGAAGAGAACAACCATTCACTATTAAAAAAGATTTGGGGCAGGGCGATGTGCTTATTCAAGGCATAATAGATTGTTGTTTCATTGAGGATGATAGTTGGGTGTTGCTTGACTTTAAAACAGATGCAGTATATACAGAAGCGCAGATAAAAGAAAAGGCAGAGTATTATAGTCAGCAACTTAATCTATATAAAGAAGCGCTCACAAAAATTACCGGCAAAGATGTTAAAGAAACATATATATATTTCTTATCGGCGGGAGCAATAATAGAGCAATAAAAAAAGCGCATTTGCGCTTTTTTTCATCTTGCTAAATTAAATCAGTTAATCGATGTACCTAACATGTATGGTGCCGAAAGCGCAGTTTAGTTTTATGTTAAGCACCTCGCCCGAGCTTGAAAAGTCTTCGTTTAGAGATCCAAAAGAAACGCTATTACCATTTGGCATATTTATAGTACCAAAGGCACATGAAGAAGAAATTCTAACGTTTTTATTTCTTGGAATATTAACAGTTAACGAACCAAAAGCGCAATCTAGATCTAAATTACCAACCATATCCTTATCAACATTTATTATTCTCTCGCCAAAAACAATCGATTGTTTACTTCCAGAAGAACTATTAACCGTTGTATTAGTTGTTGAACCAAACGATGAAAACAACATGTTTATTCCGAAAATTATTATAAGTATGCCAAATACAAATCTAAATGTACTAAGCTGGAATGAAGGAATTACGGCTTTTAGTAGCAGCAATATACCTATAATGATAAATCCTGCTGCAAATATAATAGGAAAACTCATTTTCAAAAATACTACCTCTCTTTAAACTTTAATTTGTTGATTATATCAAATACTGAAGTTTGCGTAAATAGCATAGCGATGCAGGAAGACGTAAAACTAGAGCAATTGAAGGAGAATCATATATCTGATATAATTAGCGCAAGCATATAAATGATTGCTAATAATATAATAATACACTTGTTTAATGAACTTATCACGTAAAAATTTTATTAATTTAAATACCATCCAAAGCTAATAATTCTCCAATGTGCTATTATTATAGAAAACAAAGTATACTTTATAAAGAACTGTGAATAATACAATAATTTAAAATACATTACGCGTTTATATAGAGGTGATTAATATGCGCAAAATTTTGAAACCACTCATATTCCCATTTGCGATAACAATATGTTTTATATGTATATTTGTTTATATCCTATTAAATATGCTGAATGGGCCGTTTATTGATAACAGCTTGAAAATAATACTTGGAGTATTGTTTGTCATTATTATCGGTTGCATCATTGCGGCACTTGTTCAAAGAGTGAAAGAAGAAATGGCCAAGCAAAAAGATGATTACTCGAAATACTAGCTTAAATGTGTACCGATATGGTAGCTGTTTAGAGAATTTAGTTCTGTAAAACAGCCGTTGCAATAAAAATAATTATAACTAATTTTAATGAATTTAGGAGGAGTACAAAATGATAATAGTTAATATTGATTACCTGCCAGGTAAAGAATTCGAAGTTCTTGGTATTGTAAAAGGTTCTACTGTGCATTCTAAACATTTTGGCAAGGACTTTATGGCTGGTATGAAGACGCTTGTTGGTGGCGAGATAATAGGATATACAGAAATGTTAAATGAGGCGCGTGGTATTGCAACTCAACGTATGGTAAAAGAGGCAGAAAGCTTAGGTGCAGATGCCATAGTATCACTAAGATATGCTTCCGCAGCCGTTATGCAGGGCGCTGCTGAGGTAATGGCATATGGAACTGCTGTGAAATTTAAATAAACATAAAATATAGAACAAATACAAAGTTGCTCTTTGGGCAACTTTTTTTATTTGCCATAAAAAGTGACCAAGCAGATAAGTGTTTATACGTGCTAATGCATATCTACCTTGCATAAATATGACCTATAGGGGTTAGCTGTCAAATATTAAATAGAAGAGGTAGGAGTATGAAGAAGAAATATTATTATATTATTGGCGCAGTAGTTTTAATTATATGTGCTGTGCTTATTTTCACAGTTGCTTGTGGCGCGAAAAATCCTATTGTAGGAACGTGGAAGTTTGTTGCTTCTCAAGGCCAAGAATCGGATACACTTGTGTTCAAAGAGAATGGTGATTTTGAACTGCAAGTAGGCAGTAAATCAATTCCGGGTGCTTATAAAGCGGAAGATGGCAAATTAACTATCGAATTAAGTAAAACATACGAAATTGATGAAAACGGAATCAACATAAAAGAAATAGATCAACCGATTAGGTATCAGTGGACTTATAAAATAGAGGGGGATAAACTAACGCTAACGTATGAAGACGGGGCGCAGGGAATATATCAGAAAGTTAAATAGCGTTTAAAAGAGCAGTAACATGCTCTTTTTTTGTGCATTTTTCGACAGTGTTAAGTGCAGCAATCTTGCGAAGCGAAAATAAAAATGCAAGTTATCCACAGCACTAAAATACATTATAATTCTTCTAATTATAATTCTTGCAGGTTTGACATTATAAGAGTTTTTTCTGATGCGTATAAGATGGCTTGATTTAGGCCTTTTGTAAGCATCTTTTTTTATTCGCTAAAGAATGATAAAAATTATCTAGGAGGATTCGGATTTTGCTGTGGATAAATAGCTTTTTTTATATTGAATTGGCGAAAAAAATCAGCAAGTTGCACACAGAAAATATATCCCGTTTTCCTGGGGAATAGGGTTAGTTCGACAAAATAGCGGTTCTTAAAATATATAAAGTTTTATATTTTATTTTGTTGTCTAATGCGTATATTAAGTTAATTAAATACATATTGTAAACAAACCACGCATATCATTAAAGTATCATTAACAAAAACAACGTATAAGATTATATAAATAAAATTAAATGTTAGTTATTTGCAAAAAATAATAAAAAATCTTGCCAATTTGTTTGTGTATTAATCAACATATGGTATTATATATTTAAGTTTGTGGTAAATAAATCTATATATTGTAATTTTTATAATATATTATTAAGAATAAGGAGGAATTTTAAGATGAATGATCCAATAAAATTGCTAATCGTGGATGACAATGTACAATTATGCCAGAATTTGCAAGAATATTTCAATTCTCAGCAAGGTATTGAGGTAGTGGCAACTGCCCAGGATGGATTAACTGCACTGGAATATATTAAACAGTACGAAATTGACATAATGTTGATGGACATGATAATACCAAGGCTAGATGGGTTTGGTATTATGGAATCACTAAATACTCATGACTTTAAGACTATACCAGAAATAATAGTAATATCAGCCCTTGGTAACGAGGATGTAATAAGAAGGTCAAGCGAATACGGTGCAAGTTATTTCATGATTAAACCGCTTGATATCGAAATGTTAAATAAACGCATTCAGGAGCTTTGTGGAAATAGAGTATACAAGAAGCAAACAAATGCTTTTTATAATCCAACAGTTCAAAGACCTCCACAAAATAAATCTCTGGATGAAAAAGTTACTAGTATCTTCTTAGTAATAGGTATTCCTGCTCATATAAAAGGATACCATTTCCTTAGAGAAGCTATAAAGATGGTATATGACAATCCTGATATAATAAACAGCATAACAAAAGAACTATACCCTGGCATTGCAGAAAGATTTAATACGTCGGCAAGTAAAGTAGAAAGAGCGATAAGGCACGCAATAGAGGTTGCTTGGACGAGAGGCAAGATAGAAAACATTAACCAAATTTTTGGGTTTAATATCTATACTAAAAACGATAAACCTACAAACGGAGAATTCATCGCACTTGTTGCTGATAAGTTAATTATGGAAAAAGAGCGTACAGCATAGCTCAATATAAAATGAGACAGCGTAAGCTGTCTTATTTTTATTTTTATGCAGTCTATGTATTTTTATTAATTTATAGTATAGTGGTAATTATTGGTGCGAAGCCCTAGAATCAAGATTGTGATTCGGATATAAAGATAACAGGACATTTACAATTTTTTAACACTTCAAAATAATATTGTAGGCTTATTGCAAACTGTTAAAAGTCAAGCAGATTATGCTAAATCTTTATTAAAACTGTACACAAATTAAAGGGCACTGCAAACACAGGCTTGGGGATAACCCTGTGGATAATGTGGATAACTTTTAGCCGAACAAACTTTCTGTATAAAAATTGTCAATAAGTTTTTTGTTTAAAAAGCGAATATTTTGAGAGCTATTAGCATATGAAATAATGATATAAATCCAAATTAATAAAAGCTGAAAATTTTTATATTTATGCAGGAGGAATAAAATGTATACCATTGAAGAGCCAGGTATATCATACTGCGCAAGGCTAAGCGCGTTTGTGGGTCAAGTTTTCATGGAGAGCGTGGCTCCAAAGTATCAAAGACAAGGAGTTACGGCATTTTTAAAATATGTTACACCTAGACAGGTAAAGAAAAGGATGAATGCAGAAGATGACTTCTTTTTAATGGCTAAAGAAAATGACAGAATTGTTGGAATGATAGAGATGAGAGAATGGAACCATATCACTTTACTTTTCGTTGAAAAAGAAATGAGAAACGAAGGAGTTGGTAAGGCTCTTATCAAGGCAGCTATTGAACGTATTATAGATGAAGGAAAAGAAATTAACACACTAAATGTAAATGTAGTTCCAGGTGCAGAAAGTGCATATGAGGCGATGGGATTTTCAGCACTTGGGGATAAAACTGAAAAAATTGGAATAATATATACGCCTATGCAAAAAGTTCTGCTTTACTAATTATATGCACAAAAAGTGTTATATTGGATAGATAGCCGGTTTATGGGCATACTATCAATATAAACGCTGAAAGTATGTGATTAGATGATAAAAGCACAAGAAAGACTTGATACGATAAGAGATGAACTAAAGAAAAACGTCGGTAAACGAGTAGATGTACGAGCTAAAAAAGGTAGAAGGAAAATTGGAATAAATAATGCAGTAATAGAAGATGCTTATCCAAGCCTATTTACAATTGTAGTACTTAAAGAAGGAAAAATAGTTCAAAGGCATAGCTACACTTATAGTGACATATTAACTAAGAATGTAGAGCTGAAAGTTTTATAAAAATTCAGCTCTTTTTTTTGTACTAAACGCATATAAATATATAACTAAAAAAGCGCAAAAAATAAAGCATTTATTTTCTGTTATGCATTAATTATGAGCATATTTTAAGAGGGTGGCTTATACATATAGCATATAGAAGATAAAAGAATAAGTGGGGGTCGGAATAATGAAATTAGTACGCGGCATGTTAAAGGCCGAAAGAATGGCCCAAGTTGCGGGGGCCCAAGCATTGGTGGAGGGTGAAATTTCTCCCCCAGCTATGAAACAAGATATGGAGAGCATTCTTTCTGTTCAGGCAAATGTAATAGTATCTTCTAGTGAAGTGGTAGAGGAGAAGATATTACTTGAAGGCACAGTATCTTTTTTCGTTGTGTATATGGATCAGGAAGGTATAATCGACGGATTTGAATCAGCAACATCATTTAGATACGGGCTAGATGCCAATCAAGCCGCGCCTGGAATGTATGCTGAAGTAAATGCAAGTGTAGTGCACACAGAATATATGCAACTAGACAAAAAGAGGATAAGCGCTAAAGCGGTTGTCTCGCTTAATGCTGTGTTATTAGAGAAGATGGAGATTGGAGCAGCGGAAGGCGTTGTGGATGTAAACGATATACAAATGCTTAAAGAAACAATATCTGTACCATATGTTTCCGCAAGAGGAAAATCACTATTTAATATAAAAGAAGATGTTAAGCTATATCAAGGTATGCCGCTTGTAAGCCATATTGTTGGTCAAACAGCTGTAGCAACAATTAAGAATGCATTTATTGATATGGATAAAGTTGCCGTTGAAGGCGATATAAAAATAAATGTGCTATATGTTGGCGTTGATGAACAGATGGCACTGCAACAAGCGCAATATTCTTTACCGTTTGAGCATATGCTCGCGCTAGAAGCACAGGCTGGAGAAGGCAAAGTAGTTTCTAAGGTAGACGTAGGTGAAACGTACATACAGCTAGCTGAGCAAGATGGTGAACAATACTTTAAAGTGGAAATGATGCTTACAGTATCTGCAGATATAATGAAAGAACAAAATGCGGAAGTTATTAAAGATGTTTACTCTCCTACACTTGGACTAATGCCACTTTCCGAAGAGATAAGCATGCGTGCGCTTCTAACAAGTACTAATGCCAAATCAAGCTTAAGAGAGACTGTGTCTTTACAATCCGGAATGCCGATGATAGGCAAGACTCTAATGGCTTTTTCTACTCCTAACATACTAAGCAGTTATGCGGCGGATGACAAGGTGTATATTGAAGGAGTAATGGATACAACTATTGTTTATATCACAAGAGAAGACATAATAAAGAGTTTTGTGACTCAAGTACCGTTCATGATGGATTACGATGTTTCCGGCGCAAACGAAGGTATGTATGTTGATGCTGCGATACTAGTAGAGAATGTAAATGTATCAGGATCCGGCGATGAAGTTGAGCTGAAATATAATATTGATGGTCAAATTAAGGTGTTCTATGTAAATAGCCAGAATATTGTATGCGACGTGGAAGAAGTAGAAAAAGAAGACGTAGCAGGAGGTATTACAATATACTTTGCGGATAGAGATGAAAGTGTATGGGATGTGCTTAAAAAGTTTAATACAACGATAGAAGCGCTCTCGAAATATAATGGCCCGTTGAGCGAAAGAGATAAGCTGGGAGAAGGTCAAAAAATTCTTATATATACTAAAAAAATAAAAGCATAAAAAAAGGCCGGCAATAAGCCGGTTTTTTTATGCTTTTTTCTTCTGAATTGATTTTCTGTAAACGAACACAATTATTGAAATTGTCCACAGTATAATTAGAAGCGATGATACAATATATAAGGAAAGGCTACCGAGCACAGTGCAAAAGTATAATGGCCTACTTACAATTAAATAAGATACAATGCCTAGGTATAGTGGCGCTAAAACAAGGTAAATTACTACAGCTACATTATTGCCGTTTTGCTTAGCCACTAAAACACCATAATATAGCAAGCTAAGAACTATTATTGAAGATGGAATAATGATGAACTCTGGCACAATATTAATCTGACCAAGAGAAAAATCCTTAATATTTAATAGGCTGTATATAATAGTAGAGAGAGTAATAGCAAATGTCATAAAGAAAATAGGTAAGGGTGGATTTTTTTTGGCAATCTCTGTTTTTTCTGTTTTTTCTTCTTCAATTTGTGGTGCGGGTTTTTGGGCAATAAAGTCTAAGCAATAAGGCATTATTGTCTCATCAATAATGCTTTCTATAGGGAGCCCTTTGCTTTGAGCGTATATAAGTTTATTTAATACTTCGATCAATAATGTTTCGCGTTCTTCAATTGATGCAGTCGAATTCATTATATTACCCATAATTGTAACATATGCAGCTTTAAACTGACCGTCAAGTAATGAAATATCTGACGCAAAATACTGGTTCATTTTCAAGCTCCTTCTATGCAAATTATTAATTATATTATATAAATTGCCCATAATTGTATTATGTGCAGATCTAAAGTGACCATTAAGTAGTGAATTATCTGAAGCGGAATATTGATTCATTTTCAAACTCCTTTTATGTTAACTATTGACTATATTATACCAAATATAATAATAAAAATCATCATTTTGTAAACATTTTTTGTTAAAAAAGCACAATATTTTGTGTAAAACAAAAAAATATGATCAATATAGTGTGTTTTGACCCTGAAATCTCACAAATGAAATGTTTAAACAATATAAACATGCTTTTTTTTATTTATCTTGGTATAATGGTATCAAAAAATATGAGGATAAATATATGAAGATAAGCGCTCCAGCAAAAATAAACTGGGCTATTGATATACTTGGAAAAAGAGAAGATGGATATCATTTTGTAGATATGATTATGCAACAAGTGGAGCTGTATGATTATATTACTGTAGTTGAAAACACTGAAAATGAAGAAATAAAAATAACATGTAATAACCCTAAAGTTCCGATAGATAGTTCAAATCTTTGCTATAAAGCTGCATCATTATATCTAACAATTGCTGGAATAAAAACTGGTGTGTTAATCAATATTGAAAAGAATATACCAATCGAAGCTGGGCTTGCAGGGGGTAGTAGTGATGGCGCTGCCGTTTTAAAGGCACTAAATAAAATCTATAAAGCTTTGAACGAAGAAAAGCTGTTAGAATTAGGCGCTAAAATGGGTGCAGATGTGCCTTTTTGTATAAATGGAGGATCTGCAAGAGCTACAAATATTGGAGAAATGCTCAAAACAATTAATGTAGATACGGTTTACCATCTTATTTTAATCAAACCCAATTTTGGTGTGAGTACAAAAAAAGTTTATAATGAATACGATCTTATTTCAAAAAAAGAAAATTCCAGAAATTCTCAAAATGTGGAAATTATGATAGAAAAAGGAAATGCCAATAATTTAGCAAGCAAAATAGGTAATGCATTAGAACCTGTCACTTTTTCGCTTTTACCAGAGCTTAAAGATATAAAAGAATCAGTACTAGAAAGTGGAGCATTAAATGCGATCATGAGCGGAAGCGGCCCTACAATAATAGGACTTTTTGAAGATGAAAATTCTGCTGCAAAAGCACAGGATATTCTCAAAAAAAGATATCCGGACTACTTTATATTTAAAACAAAGACAATAGTTTAACAGTGAAAGTATTAATAATATTGAAAGCACCAATTTTTGGTGCTTTTTTTAATACATTATTTTAGTACAAATGATTAAAAATAGAGCTATATGTGCATAATCCTCTTAGAAAAATTAATCTGGGGGATAGAAAAATGAGAAAAAACAAAAGAATATATATAGTACTTGCAATTTGTTTAATAATATCTGCGTTAGGTGCAGATACTGTAAAGAGGACACAAATAGTAAATGATAGTGTATTAAGACTTCATGTAATAGCAAACAGCGATTCGCAAGATGACCAGGCTGTAAAACTCAAAGTAAGAGATAAGGTAATAGAAGCATTAAATGATAAGTTAAAAGATGCCAAAGACAAAGAAGAAGCTAGAAATATTATCATAGAAAATCTGGATATGGTTGATAATATTGCTAATCAAGAATTAATTGAGAATGGATTTGATTATGGTGCGACAGTAGAAATTGGCGTGTTTGCGTTTCCTAAAAAACAGTACGGAGATACAGTGTACGAAGCGGGAAATTATGAAGCAGTAGAAATTAAACTAGGACGAGCTGCAGGTAAAAACTGGTGGTGCGTTGTATTCCCTCCACTGTGTTTTGTGGATATAGAAAATAGTGTTGTAAGTTCATCTAGCGAACAAAATGTGTATAACAATGAAGCAAACGCAAATAATAGCTATATGGTACAAGACGAGGGTCAGACTAAAGTAGAATTTAAATCAAAATTAGCTGAATGGTTAGGTTTTTAGGGGAGTTATGTGAGGCGAGCAGGAGGATATGAATGAAAAAGTTTCAAAACCACTCTAAAAAAAGTAAATTAGTAAATGTTATTGTGTTTATGTTTGTATTTGCTTTTCTTGGAATTAGTGCAATGGGTGCTACATTTACAACACCAGCGACTGCTACAGTTGTAAGAAGAGGCGATACAGGCGAAGCCGTTAAAGTAATACAACAACGGCTTAAAAATTGGGATTATTATAAGTATTCAGTTGACGGTATTTTTGGATTGTTTACGCAACAAGCTGTTATCTCTTTTCAAAAGAAAAATAGTTTGGTTACGGATGGCATCGTAGGGCCGAAAACGGCTGCCGCGATGGGAATCAATTTATCTAAGCTCTCGGTAACGCAAGCAAATCCAGTTGCAACAGCTACGCCTAAGGCGACTACAACAACGAAAACTACAACGAGTAGTAACACGACTGTGAACGGGGATGTACAACTGCTTGCAAAACTAGTGTATGCGGAGGCAAAAGGAGAGATATATAGAGGCAAAGTTGCTGTAGCAGCTGTTGTACTTAATAGAGTTGATGATTCTCGTTTTCCTAATTCAATCTCAGGCGTAATATATCAGCCAAAACAGTTCACTTGTGTTGCAAATGGAGCAATAAATAATACGCCAGATGCTGAAAGCTTAAAAGCGGCTAGAGATGCATTAAATGGTGTTGACCCAAGTGGTGGAGCTGTGTTTTTTTACAATGCAAAAACCACAACATCATCATGGAACAGTACCCGAAAAGTTATAACAGTAATCGGCAATCACACGTTTACTGAATAGGAGGGCATATGGATAAGTTTGATAATGAAGCTAATGGCAAAGAGCAAACAAATAATAATGCAGAGCAGATTGGCGAAGGTATTGTAAAAGGCGAGCCAAATAATCCTAATAAGGAACTAGAAAATGTCTTATTAGGCAAAGTAGATAACCCAAAAGAAGATAAGGAAATCGCGGATGCAGAAGAAGCTCGGATGAAAGATATATATATGGATATGACCAGCGAAATGGCGGATGAAGTGACCCCAAGCGAAGATGATCCTGGGCTTGAAAAAGACAGTGATCAAAAGTTTAGTGAAAATAGTGATCAAGATATATTTTCGAGCAATAAAAACACAGCTGAAATAGCAGATGAAATTACTGCAAGAGAATTTGATCCTTATCTAGAAAAAGACGGCGATCAGGGGTTAGAAAAAATTAGTAATAAAGATTTGTTCTCAAGTCGTAAAAACACTCAGGAAATGGCTAAAGAAATTACACCAGAAAATGATAAGGGCATAGAGAAAAAAGAACCTAAAAAAACTAATACAACTATGTGGATACTTATAATAGTAGCAGGAATTATTATTGCGGCTTTAGGTTATGGTTGGTTTACAACAAATAATAATATTACTAGCTTAAATAATAGCCTGGGTCTTACTAAGAACGAATTGGAAGGTGTTTATTATAAATCGTTTGATAACGTCGCTTCCAATATGAATGATTTAGAAAAGAAGCTGGCTAAAGTCCAGATTGTAAGTTCCGAAAAAATGTATGTAACTCTTTTTACAGAAATTTGGAGTACTTCTAATATGATGAGAGTTGAAGTTGGTCAGTTACCACTTCAAACGGATGTGGCTAATGATTTATCCAGCTTTATCACTCAGACGGGTGATTATTCATATATGTTGACAAAAAAAGTACTTAATGGTCAAGAGATTACTGCAGCGGATCAACAGCAGCTATATGAGCTACAATTAAAATGCGCAGATCTTGCAAATATGCTATCTACAATGAGAGCCGAAAATAAAGTTGTGTTTGTTTCTGCTACTGAACAGGCAGCTATTGAAGCTGAGGCGGAAAACGAAGAAAACCCTTTGGATGTATTAAAGCAGAGCACTCAGCAATATCCGACGCTAATTTATGATGGGCCTTTTAGTGATAGCACGAAAAAGCAAACAGCAAAGAGCGTTGAAAATGCAGCAGAGATTACACCTGAAGCGGCAGTAGAGATCGCAAAGAATGTCGCAGGCCAGGGATCTAGCAACATTGTAAGAGACGAAGATGTAGAAGGCAAACTACCTGCATATACATATACGCTAACTCTAAGCAATGGAGTTAATGCGACAATAAACATAACCAAAAAAGGCGGAATGCCATTATACATGATTCAGGAAACAGATTTGCAAGCGGCAATAGAAGTTCCTTCCGATGAAATCATAGCAAAAGGAAAGGCAACAGCAACAGCATATCTTGAAACTATAGGATATAAAAACATGCAGCCAAATTACATACAATATTATAGCGGAGCGCTACTGATAAATTTCACACCGGTTGTAGACAAAGTAACAATATATCCAGATATAATTAAGGTATGGGTAGACATTTCAAGCTTTAGCATAACTGGACTAGATGCTAAGAATTACATATATTCGCATGTAAACCGAAGTATTAAAACTCCTAAACTGACAGCTGCTCAAGCAAAAGCTTATGTTTCTAAAAATCTTACAGTAGATAGTCAGAAGCTGTGTTTAATACCAAATGAGACTCTTACAGAAGATTTCTGTTACGAATTTAGCGGTATATATAAAGAACAGAGATTCCTAGTATATATAGATGCAAATACTGGAGCCGAAAAACAGGTTATGCAAATACAGGATACTGATCAAGGGCAACTAGTAGAATAAGAAAAAGGCCGCTTTTTAGCGGCTTTTATTTTTGAAAAATAAAAATGTAAATTTATTGGATTAAAATAAAATGCCAATATCATTAGCTTACGAGAACAAATGATGTTAAACCTAGTTTATTCATTAGATTATCTTCGTTGACAGTGTAAAATATAAAATATATAATTGCTTGTGAAATAAACATAATAATATTGGCGAATGAGAAGGCGTATGAACGAACAAAAGAGAAAAACACGAATCTACTATCCGTTTTTTAAAAGGATGACAGACATAATCGTTGCATCCTTTGGTATGATAGCTTTTTTAATACTTTTACCTTTCTTAACAATATTGATAAAACGTGATTCTAAAGGTCCTGTTATTTATAGTCAAGAGCGTATAGGTAAAAACGGGATACCTTTTAGATTATATAAGTTTAGGACGATGTACGATGATGCTGAAGAAGCGGAAACGATAGTCAAAGAAACGGGTACATTCGTTCAGACAAAAGATGATCCTAGGGTTACTGAACTTGGTAAGAAACTACGCAAGTATTCCTTAGATGAATTCCCACAGATGTATAATATTCTTAAGGGCGAAATGAGTTTCATTGGCCCAAGGCCGTTTATAAGGTCTGAAATAGAAATGCTAGAGCAGCACCATCTTAGAAGATTATCAATAAAACCTGGTCTTACTGGATTTGCACAAATAAGTGGAAGAAATGATTTGTCGCTTGATGAACGCATGGAGAAAGACCTGTTTTATGTCGATAACATTACTGTTTTAAATGATATGTATATATTTTTCAAAACGATATTTGTAGTCTTCATAACAAGAGAGGGTGTCTACTAAGCTATTAAGGGGAAGTATTATGAAAAGGTTAATCTATGCTGCATTATTAAGTACGTGCATGCTTCTTTCAGCATGCAGTGGGCAAAGTACTACGCCCGCAAACACAGCTTCGGTTACAACTGAAGTTACAACACCTACACCAACAATTAAAGGAAGCGTGTCAATTACAACTGGGAAGGTTACTAACAAAGAGTATGCACCCGTTGCTGTAATTATCGAAAATGAAAAAAATGCAAGGCCGCAGTCAGGTTTGCAATCGGCAGATATAGTGTATGAGGGACATATGGAAGGTAAGATAACAAGATTCTTCTGTATATTCAATGATAATATGCCTACTAAGGTTGGACCTGTTAGAAGCGCTAGAACATATTGGGTTAAACTTCAACAAGAATATGGCAGTATATTTGTTCATTTTGGCGGTCCAGAAGGTACTAGTTCTACAAATGTATATACTATGTTTCAAAAGCTAACAATGCCACAAAGAGTAGATGGAATGACTATGGTAAACGTTACATTAAACGGCGAAAAAATTATGTGGAGAGATAGTGTTAGGCAGGCGCCTCATAATGCATATGCTAACTTGCAAGTTATTCAACAATACTATAATGATAATGAACCAAGTGCACGTGGATTTCAGTTTAGTGAAACGGCTCAGTATAGTGGAAGCGCAGCAACGACTGTAACACTTAATTTTGAAAGCGATAGTAAAGTTATTTATAAATACGATTCAGAAAACCAAGTATACAAGAGATCCCAAGGTACTACGCCGTTTACTGACAAGGAAACAGGAAAACAAGTCGAGGTTAAAAACGTAATTGTTCAAATAGTAAAAGAAAAGCTTGTTGATGATCAGCACTATGATATTACACTCGAGGGAAGTGGCAAAGCTATTTTCTTCTTAGACGGCAAGAAAATCATAGGTACATGGGAAAAGAGCACAATGCAGTCGCGCACAATATTTAAAGACGATAAAGGAAATGAAATTGTGCTAAGGCCTGGTAATACATGGGTACATTTAATGCCCGACGCTGCTAAGGTGAGTAGTAATTGACAAAAGTATAAGAAGCGTATCAGCGCTTCTTTCTCTTTTTGGGTGCCAATAATAGATTTAGAATAAAGCAACTAAATTGCAAAAGGAGTTCATATGAAATTAAGGGAAATACTTATTACACTTATATGTTCTGGTATTTTGCTGGTAGGATGCGTAAATGAAGTAAAATATTCTACGTATGCTAAAACAGAAGATGTATTATATGTTGGTGTTATAGGTGCGTACATAGATAATGACACTTATAAAAGTATATATGAACCTATTGTAAAAAAATGTGCTAAAGCTATTTATGGTAGCGAAGACAGATATGTAATAATAAAAACTAATTCAGCAACGCAATTATATAAGCTTGGCACATCAGATATAGACATATCACTACTGTTAGTCCCAAAAACTGACACACTAAAGTCATCGTACGCTTTATCTGATGCGTACTTTAAAGATGGTATGGTTATCATTTCTACAAGCGCCGATATGAAACTTAGTGATATCAATGGAAAACATGTGGGAATATTAAACGATGCTTCACAGACAACAATATTTAATAAGGCTGTTAGTGATGCAAAGTTAAACGTAGATACGCAATTGTTCGCGTCATATCCTGACATGATAGATGCGTTATCAAAAGGTAATATATCGGCGATTATTGGCCCAAAACTGCAGCTATCAGCTTACATTGGGCAGGGGCAGTATGCCAGCGAGCCTTTTGCAGAGATTGAGTATTGTATTGCGGCAAGCACAGGGAACAGTAAATGGATAGATGCAATAAATAAACAGTTAAAATAAAGAAAATATTAGGCTAGTAAAGGTCATAGTGATTGACTTGTATTGCCATGCCTTGATAGAATAATATATATGAGAATTTTAGAGAATTTTACATAAAAAGATAAGGATCGTGTGGAGGGGTAATATGGCTGTAAAATATATATTTGTAACAGGCGGAGTTGTGTCATCATTAGGGAAAGGGATAACTGCTGCATCTATTGGTAGGTTATTAACAGACAGAGGTCTGAAAGTAACAATGCAAAAATTGGATCCCTATATTAACGTTGATCCTGGAACAATGAGCCCATATCAGCACGGCGAAGTATTCGTAACGGATGACGGCGCTGAATGCGACTTGGACTTAGGGCATTATGAGAGATTCATTGATGTAAACCTTAATAAAAACAGCAATGTTACTGCAGGGAAAATATACTGGTCTGTTATAACAAAAGAGAGACGTGGAGATTTCGATGGGCATACTATACAGGTAATTCCTCATATCACAAACGAAATAATCGAGCGTATGAGATCTCACGAATGTGATGAAAACAGACCAGATGTAATTATCATTGAAGTAGGCGGAACAGTAGGAGATATAGAGAGCCTACCATTCTTGGAAGCAATCAGACAGATGAAAAGAGCTGTAGGAGAAGAAAATTGTTTATACACTCACGTAACACTTCTACCTTATCTTTCAAAAGCTGGCGAGCTAAAAACAAAACCAACACAGCACAGTGTTAAAGAACTTAGATCAATTGGCATTCAACCTGATATTATCGTACTAAGATCAGAAATGCCGATAAATACCGATACAAAAGCAAAAATAGCACTTTTCTGTGATGTCGAAGAAAAATGCGTAATACAGAACCTTGATGCAAACAGCATATACGAAGTACCACTTCTGCTTAAGAACCAAAGCGTAGACGAAATAATATGCGAAAAGCTTGGCATTAAAGATACAGTGCCAAACAATACTGAGTGGGAAAAGATGGTGGCAAAATCAAAGAACCTTACAAAAACTGTTGAGATTGCTATTGTTGGCAAATATATTGAATTGAAAGATTCATACATTTCAGTAGTTGAGTCTCTATACCATGCAGGAGTATATAATTCAGCAAAGGTGAAAATAAGATGGGTTAAAGCTTCTGACGTTAACGATTATAACAAAGCAAAAGAGCTGCTTAATGATGTTCAAGGTATTCTTGTTCCAGGTGGTTTTGGAGAAAGAGGTATTCCAGGTAAAATAAACGCAGCGAGATATGCACGTGAAAATAAAATCCCTTACTTTGGTTTATGCTTGGGCATGCAAGTTGCTGTTATTGAATTTGCAAGAAACGTTTTAGGACTTGAGGATGCTGATTCACTAGAATTTAACGAAAATACATGTAACCCTGTAATAAATCTTATGGAAGATCAAAGAAATGTTACAGATAGAGGTGGCACACAACGCCTTGGAATGTACCAAACCAAACTAAAAGAAGGTACAAATGCTTATGCGGCTTACGGCGGAGATGTAGCCAAAGAAAGACACAGGCATAGGTATGAGTTTAATAACAAATACAGAGCCGATATGGAAGAAAAAGGAATGGTTATCTCTGGCGTATACGAAAGCAAGAATCTTGTTGAGATAATTGAACTAAAAGATAACCCGTGGTTTGTCGGCGTTCAATTCCATCCAGAACTTACTTCCAGACCAAATAGAGTTAATCCACTTTTTAGAGAATTTGTTGCTGCTGCAATAAAAGAGAATGACATTAAAAAGTAAAATAATAAAAAGCACCTAAAAGGGTGCTTTTTTAGTTTGCTGGGATGTTACTTAATATCTAAAACAGTTCCGCCTGTAATATCCAAAAGTTGCTGTGGCGAGATTTTAAACACCTCATACGCGGAACCGCCAGACGCCCATAGTGCATCATACTCTAGTAGATCACTATCTATTAGTGTAAGTAATGGCTCTATATGCCCGATCGGTGGCACGCCGCCGACGGCATAGCCTGTTTTTTCTAATATGTCTTGTGGATCAGCGGGTGTTACTTTTTCTCCAAAATACTTTTTTAGTGTTTTAGTATTAACTCTGTTTTTGCCACTTGCAGCTATAAGAAACAGTTCCATTGAAGGCTTCTTAACAAATACTAGAGATTTTAATATTTGAGCTACATCACAGCCTATTGTATCTGCGGCTTGCTGAGCCGTGTGCGTTGTTGTTTCGAATTTCACTATTTCCAGGGGTATGTTTTTTTCGTCTAGAATATTTTGTACTCTTGATGCGCTTTCACTTAGATTATTCATGGTTTTCCTCACTCGTTATCATATATGTATTTTATTGTTCCGTTTGTTGCGTCGACTTTGGCTACCATACCAGATAGAAGAACTGAAGAAGCATTACCTGTGGCAACAATGCAAGGTATATCAAGAGCTAAGCATGTTGTCGCAGTATAGCCGTTTTCATCTTCGCCATCAACAACCACTGCTTTTGCCTTGCGAATAATAGGTAACATATCAGCATTTGTGACAGGAGAAACAAGAATGTCGCCTTCTTTGAATTCTGGGATAGTGGCAAGAGGCGATTTGGCAACACATAAAGTGCCTGTAATGATTTTATTGCCGATTCCTATACCGTTTGCCTGTACATTGCCTGCTACCTGGGCCTTTAGCATGTTAGTGGTACCACCAATGCCTATTGGTACACCAGCAGTTATTACTACTAAATCACCGTCTTTAATAACACCATTCTCCATAGCCTTTTGTATGCCGATGCTAAAAAGTTCGTCAGTTGAGTTAACGCTCGTTGCTAAGATAGGTATTATGCCGAAGTTTAGCATAAGTTTTCTACGAACGTGTACATCAGGTGTTACAGCAACAATTGGGCATTGTGGTCTAAAACGAGATATCATACGTGCTGTGGTACCTGTCTGAGTAACAGTAATAATTGCTTTTGCTTGCAGGTCGTGGGCGCTTGTGCATGTTGCGTGTGTAATAGCATTAGTTATTGAATGTGGCATGTATACGTTCCAGTTTTTTAAGATGCCCCAATAATCTATAGAAGCTTCAGAAGCTACGGCTATTTTTGCCATCGTTTGCACTGCTTCAACCGGGTATAAGCCTGCAGCTGTTTCGCCAGAGAGCATTATTGCGCTTGTGCCTTGGACGATTGCGCTGTGTATATCGTTTACTTCAGCTCTTGTTGGCCTTGGATTTCTTATCATGCTATCTAGCATCTGCGTAGCAGTAATTACAGGTTTACCACTCTTAAACACTTTTTCAATAAGCATTTTCTGTACAATTGGAACTTCCTCAAGAGGTATTTCAACGCCCATGTCACCTCTTGCGACCATTATCGCATCAGAAACTCTTAAAATATCGTCAATATTTTCTATGCCTTGTCGATTTTCGATTTTAGCGATTACATTAATGTTATCAGCGCCATTGTCATGTAATAGATTTTTGACCATGGCGACATCACTTGCTTTTCTTACAAAGGACATTGCAATAAAATCAAAATCATTTTCTATTGCAAACATAATATCGCTAATATCTCTTTCCGTAATTGCAGGAAGGTTAATATTAACATTTGGAATGTTTACACCTCTACGAGAGGCTATAGTACCGCCATTTTTAACGGTAAGAATAATATCCTGTTCGCGGATTGATTCAACTACCATTTCGATTAGGCCGTCGTCGAGGAGAATAATTGCGCCAGGAGGCAACTCTTTGTATAAATCCTTATAAGTTATAGTAACGATATTTTCGTCACCATCTATTTCCTTAGGTGTTAACGTAAACTTTTGTCCGGTAACTAATGTGACTTTATTGTTTTTGAAAGTGCCTATGCGTATCTCAGGACCTTTTGTATCGAGCATAACAGGAATATTAAGAGAGAGCTCAGCAGTTGCTTCTCTAAAGGAATCCAGCCTTTTTTTATGCTCCTCGTGTGTACCATGCGAAAAATTCATGCGTACTACATTGACACCGCTTTTTAGAAATTCCCTGAGTACTTTTGGGTCATCAACAGCAGGGCCAAGTGTGCATACTATTTTTGTTTTTCTCATTCATCTCTTCCTTCCAAAAGGTAATATATATTTAAAATAATATAATTAGCTTGTCTTATATGATAATTTTACCACTTTACGATTAATTATTATATAAGTTTGTGTTTAGTTTTGGCAAACTAGCTCTATTGACTTTTAAGCTAATAAGAACTATAATATTACTCGCATGTATGTGCCTGTAGCTCAGCTGGATAGAGTGTTTGGCTACGAACCAAAAGGTCGGGGGTTCGAATCCCTCCAGGCACACCAATTAGAAGTCATATGTAGGTTATAACCTGCATATGACTTCTTTGTTTTATAATTTCATCAATGAATTTAGTTAACAACAAAGATTTAAAGGAAGTTTGAAGAATAGATTTAATCTGTTTATGATACATATTCTATAAGATGTTCAATGGAGTTGCAATTCATGGCACCTTTTTTTTTGCGCTTATAGCAAAATCAATTGACAAAACTTATAGCAAACGGTAAGATTAGTTATACAAGTATAACAAGTATGACTATTTGGAGGCTGTATTATGAAGGGTAAACCTAATGATAAAAGCAAATATATGGGTTCAGTCAAAGTGGGAGCAAAAGGTCAGATTGTAATTCCCAAGGAAGTACGTGATATGTTTGAGATTGAAACTGGAGATACATTGATTTTACTTGCTGATTCCCAAAAGGGTATTGCAATTGAGAGAATACGATTTTTCAATAAAATCGCGGACGCAATTTTCAGAGGGAAAGGTAAAGAGATCTATCCTGATCAAAATGATGAGGATAGCCTGACTTTTGCAAATAAAATTAAAGAAATTAGCGATAATGAGGAGGATAAAGATGATCGCGATACAGACAATTAATCTCACGAAAAAATATAAAGACAAAATAGTGGTTAATTCTGTGAATCTGACTATTGGACAAGGAGAATTGTTCGCTTTATTAGGAGTAAACGGTGCCGGAAAAACCACTACGATAAAAATGCTATCATGTCTTACTAGGCCGACAAGTGGTGATGCATTCATTTTAGGTAATAGCATTATTACGGATTCAATAAAAGTAAAAGAAAAAATTAACGTTTCGCCTCAGGAAACAGCGATAGCACCTAGTCTTACTGTTAGAGAAAATCTTGAGCTTATTGCGGGTATATATGGAAACGACAGGGAACAATCTAAGCAAAAAGCTGAAAATACTATCTCATCATTTGGATTGTACGACATTGCACAGGACAAAGCGAAAACTCTATCTGGCGGTTGGCAAAGGCGACTAAGTATTGCTATGGCACTAATTTCGGAACCGCAAATTCTATTTCTTGATGAGCCGACACTTGGGCTTGATGTACTTGCAAGGCGAGAGCTTTGGGGTATTATAGAAAAATTAAAGGGTAAGATTACGATTATTTTAACTACTCATTATATGGAAGAAGCAGAATCTTTATCCGACAGAATTGGCATTATGGCAAAGGGCGAACTAAAAGCGGTTGGTACAGTAGATGAGCTAAAAGCAAAAACAAATACTGTTAACTTCGAAGATGCTTTTATTGCATTTGCTGAAGAAAGGAGTATACATATATGAAAACATTGGCTTTTGCTTTGCGAAATAGTAAGGAGATATTGAGAGACCGGCTCAGTTTAGCTTTTGGTATTGGATTTCCTGTGGTTTTACTGCTACTCCTGTCAGCAATACAGTCTAATATTCCTGTTAAATTATTTGCAATTGATCGGCTTGCTCCTGGGATTGCAGTTTTTGGGCTTTCGTTTATTTCACTGTTCTCAGGTATGCTCATTGCAAAGGACAGAACCAGTTCATTTATGTTACGCTTATTCACCTCGCCTCTAACATCAAGTAATTTTATCTTTGGCTATACGCTTCCGCTGCTACCGATGGCAGTAGTACAGGTTGCAATGTGCTTTATTGTCGCATTTTTTCTAGGATTGACCGTAAGCATAAATGTTCTGCTTACGATTATCGTGTTAATTCCGGTGGCAATTTTGTTTATTGCAATAGGATTGCTTAGTGGCAGTTTATTTAACGAGAAGCAAGTGAGCGGGGTATGTGGCGCATTACTTACAAACTTGAGCGCATGGCTTTCAGGTACTTGGTTTGACCTTGACTTGGTAGGCGGTACATTCAAAACGGTTGCAGATGCACTTCCGTTCGTTCACGCTGTTAATGCAGGAAGAGCAGCACTTTCGGGTAATTATTCTGCGATTTTTCCGGATTTGTGGTGGGTAATTGGATATACAGTTGCTGTTATGGCAATAGCCATACTTGTATTCACAAGGAAGATGAATGGTGATAATATATAAAAATACTAAAATATAATGCAACATTAGGCTTAAAAGGTGCGACTTTATGGGACATTTAGGTTTTTCATACGTGGGTCTAGTTTATTTGCTTTGGAACTAAGCTATTATCTTTTTTTTAGAAAAAAGAAAGGTAACCCAAAGAAAACCAAGATCGTATTTTACTTTTGTAAAGTGTGATTTTTTTATACCCGAAAAGAGCAGATTATAGTGTATAATAATTATAAAAAGGCATTATTTAATGCTCCTAGCTTATAGATGTGTGGAGGGATAACATGAGTGAAAAAAGAGATGTGATCGAAATGAACGAAGTTGAAGCTACAGAATCGACTACCATATCGCAGGGCGATGGAGATCTGGACTCTGGACCTTTCTACCACGGCACTAAAGCTGATTTAAAGGTAGGGGACTTACTGGAACCCAACTATAACTCTAACTTTGGTGAGCGAAAGAAGGCCAATTTCGTCTATCTTACAGCAACACTAGATGCAGCTATATGGGGAGCGGAACTCGCAGTGGGCGATAATTCTGGTCGTATCTATCGTGTGGAACCAACCGGCACCATCGAAAACGATCCTAATCTGACGGATAAAAAGTTTCCAGGGAATCCAACAAGATCTTATCGCACAAGGCAGCCACTTAGAGTAGTGGGCGAAGTCTTAGATTGGGAGGGACACTCGCCAGAAGTACTCCAGAATATGTTGGATCTCCTTGCTGAGCTCAAACGACAAGGCATCGAAGCAATTAATGACTGATTACAAGATAGTAAACATATTCCGATTTATTGATCGAGCGTTCAGTAGGATTTGTCATAATCCCAAAAATTATTTCATTGTAACTGAAGTAAACTAATAACGCATTTTGATTTTGCATAGGCGTTATTTTTATGCCCTAAAAGGTGGGCGTTTTATTGAAGCTAAGCTATTACCTTTTTTATTTGGAATAGCATAGTATAATTATGGCAACGGTGACTTATGTATCATGATAGGCATATAAAAAGAAGACCATATAATAATGAGTTCATGGAGAAAAAATGCTATGAATATAAAAACTTATAAAATGCTTGAAGATTATATGCTTACGTGTATGGGCGACAGCGCGCACGATAAAGATCATATCTGCCGAGTATTATATGTTGCATTGGACATTGCAAGTTATGAGAATGGTGTAAATTACGACGTACTAATTTGCGCTTGTTTACTTCATGACATTGGGCGACGGGAGCAGTTTGAAAATCCTCAAATATGCCACGCTGCTGTTGGTTCTGAAAAAGCGTATGAGTTTTTAGTCTTCAAAGGTTTTGAACTTGAATATGCAGAAATGGTTAAGGCATGCATAAAAGCACATCGTTTTCGTACCGACACGCAACCCCAAAGTATCGAGGATAAGATATTGTTTGACGCGGATAAGATCGATGTCACAGGGACACTTGGAATCGCTCGTACAATATTCTATAAAGGACAAGTATCAGAACCATTATACTCGCTAATGCCGAATGGACAGGTCTCTGATGGCTCAATTGATACTTTGCCTTCATTTTTTCATGAATATAAGTACAAACTGGAGGGCCTCTATACCCGGTTTTACACAAATCGTGGTGCTGAAATCGCAGCAGAGCGCCAAGCGTCTGCAAAAACTTTTTATGAAAATATGCTGTGCGAAGTGCAATCATCGTACAAGGTTGGACAAGGATTGTTACTTAAACATATGGACTAAAGTAATGAAATTGTTGGTTGAATTTCATTTTATTTGTTAAGCAGAGGATATTTTATTAGCAAAATATAAATCGTTTGCTCACAATTATTCAAGTTACTTTTAGACAATAGTATCACTTATTGACTTTTGGGGACAGTACAATAAAGTGAAATATTTTCTGAAGAGTAGTTAGCGTACAGAAATTGTGCGTGGCAAGTCAACATAATGACCGTTACTGGTCTGGCTTGTCTTAAAAAACGAGACTCATGTTTAGCTTTAAATAGGCTATTCACGAGTCTTTTTTTATTAATTACTTACAAATGACACACAGCTTATGCACGTATTTTAGTCTTTTACCATAATTGATATTTTTAGTACGTAATTATCATAACCTTTTACTGAAAGATCATCTAATAACACGTCTTCGTAAAAGAAATCTGACAGTGCTAAGTTGTTATGCAGAGCATAGTCGATTACTTTTCCATATGTATTTCCGGAAGTGAAGTAGCTTCCTTTGTGGTAAGCTGTTATGTAATTTCCTGAGATCTTTTTAAACGCAGGAATATTCTTAGGTTCAGTTTTGACCAAAGAATAAAAATAGCTATATTTACTATCAAGTCTGTTTTGAACATCTTCCATGCTTAACATTCCACCTATTGCATTTGGACTATAAATATCATGTTTTTCGCAGAATTGAATATGTTTAGAAACACAAAGGGCAATGCTTTTAAGATTCCCTTCTGTAGCTTTTGTGCGAATTAAATATTCCGTTGGCATGCTCATAATAGAAATTGAATCAGTATCGATTTCACATGCTTTTTTTGTTACATTTTTTTTATGTTGGACTAGTCTAGCGATTTTTTTCAGGTAGATGATTTTATTTCGAATTAACGCTTCTTGCCTTTCCAAAAGTTCTATTAGTTTTTGAGGACTTCTTTTATCTAAATAAGCTTTAATTTCTTTTAAAGGCATATCGAGCTCTTTTAATATAGAAATGACATCAAAAACCTCTAATTGTGATATGGAATAATAACGATAGCCGTTTTCGTCCTTTATTTCAGGTGAAAAAATACCTATATCGTCATAGTGAAATAGCGTATGTTTTGAAACATTGCAAATATCTGCAAAATCTCCAGTAGTAAAATGAGTTTCTGAATTGTTATTCATATTTAAATCTCCTTGACTATAGGGTTGCCCTATACTTTATCATAACAATTGTTTGATAGATTAACAATAGGGGGAAATTGAAATGAGAGAGTTACCAATAAAAGAACTTATAGAAGAAGAGATAAAAACGAAGAATTCACTCTCGCAGGAGTTTACATTTTGGTCTCTTATTAAATTTGCATTTCCTACAATCATTATGATGTTGTTTACTTCAATGTACACGGTCGTGGATGGAATATTTGTATCTAGGCTTATTAACACTGATGCTCTTTCTGCAGTAAATATTGTCTATCCAATGATTAGTATTATTGGAGCGATAGCCGTTATGTTTGGCACAGGCGGAAGCGCAATCATCGCACGAAAAATGGGCGAAGGGGATATGAAGACAGCAAAAGAGAGTTTCTCGCTTATAGTATTTGTCGGTGTAACGATCGGTGTTATTATTGCCGCTATTGGACTTATATTTATAAATAAAATTATTTATAGCTTGGGCGCTAGTGATGTTTTGTCAAAGTACTGCTTTGATTATCTTTGGATACTGCTTTTGTTTGCTCCGGCAGCAATATTACAAATGCTGTTTCAATCCTTTTTCATTACGGCGGGGAAACCAACTTTAGGGCTTATTGTTATTGTTTTCGCGGGAGTTATTAATGCTATATTTGACTATATATTTATGGGGCCGATGAATATGGGTATCAGCGGTGCGGCTCTTGCGACATCAATGGGATTTATGATTCCATCTGTGTTTGGAATGGTTTATTTTGCACGTAAAAAGGATTTAATCTATTTCGTTCGTCCAGCATTAAACTGGAAAGTGATAATTGAAAGTTGTAAAATTGGGTCAGCAGAAATGGTTACTCAGTTATCAACAGGTATAGTTACTTTCTTGTTCAATATATTAATGATGAACTATCTTGGAGAGGACGGCATTGCTGCAATAACAATTGTAATGTATACTCAATTTGTGCTAATAGCGCTGTATTTGGGGTTTTCATTAGGCGTAGCACCTGTAATCAGTTACAATTATGGTAGTAACAATACAAATCAGTTGAAACGAATTTTTAAAACTTGCATGATATTTATTGGTGGATCCTCGATAGCAATGTTTGGGGTAGCAATGCTGTTTCTAACAAATTTTGTATCTGTATTTTCTCCTAGTGGAACGGTGGTGTATGATATCGCAATAAGAGGCTTTTTCCTGTTCTCTTTTAGTTATTTGTTTGTAGGGTTCAACATTTTTATTGCACTGTTGTTTACCGCATTATCTAATGGGAAAATCGCACTAATTATATCCTTATCAAGAACTCTAATATTTGTTGCTTTAGGACTGGCATTGTTGACACAGTTTTTGCAAGTTGACGGCGTGTGGTTAGCTATCCCTTTTGCAGAAATTTTAACAATAATACTATGTATGGTATTACTTAAAAAAGAAAATCAAATTTATCATTATATGTAAATTTGATCTATCGTGTATTGACGAAGGATATTACAAAAGTGAAGTAATAAAATGAGCGATATATTTGACTTTTTGGGGACAATAATATAAAGTAAAAATATTCTATGGGGGAGTAGTTAGCGTACAGAAATTGTGCGTGGCAAGTCAACATAATGATCTTTGCGGGTCTGGCTTGTCTTAAAAAACGAGACTCATGTTTAGCTTTAAAACAGGCTACTCATGAGTCTTTTTTTATTAGTTACTACCAATGATATATATAAGGAGAAACAAAATGGAACTTGGCACACTATTTTTCTTAGCGCTTGGGCTATCTATGGATGCATTTGCTGTATCTATTTCAAACGGAATGAGCTATAAAAACTTTGGCAAAAAGCAGGCCGTTCTTACTGCCTTGACTTTTGGCGTGTTTCAAGCAGGGATGCCAGTCATCGGATATTTTGCAGGAACGTTTTTTAGCTCAGCGATCTCGTTTTTGGATCATTGGATAGCACTTATTTTGCTTGGCTTTATAGGAGGCAATATGATAATCCAAGCTATAAAGGAAATTAAAAACCCTGAGATATTCCAAGTGAGAAAAGAATTTTCGTTGCGTGTTTTGCTTGTTCAGGGAGTTGCTACTAGTATAGATGCACTTGCTGTGGGCATAAGTTTCTCGGTTATGCAAACGAACATTGCGGTGGCAGTCGCTTTTATCGGCGTAATAACATTTGTTTGTTGCCTAATTGGTGCTGGGTTTGGTAAAAAGTTTGGTGCTATACTGGAGCAAAAAGCAAAGATTTTCGGTGGATCGATATTAGTATTAATTGGGCTTAAAATATTTATAGAACATATGTTTGGTTAATGCGCTTAAAATGAAAGCAATCAATAATAGTTAAATCATGGACTTTATTGATTGCTTTTTTTATTGGATTTATTATGCTATTATATAAAACAAAACTGTGCGAGAATATGAAAACATTTCAATCAGTATTATGTAGTTAGGAGATATGAAAAATGATACTTGCTATTGACATTGGAAATACCGGAATAGCTTTCGGATTTTACAAAGAGGATCTAATTAGTCATCATTGCAAAATTTCTTCAATACCACATAAAAGTGCAGATGAATATGTAATGATTATGAACTCAATATGTATGCAAAAAAACATAAGCACAACCGAAGTAGAAGGATGTGTGATTTCATCTGTTGTGCCTCCGCTGACTGAGCCACTAAGACAAGCAGCCGAAGAAGTTTTTTCTTGCAAACCACTAATTATTGCACATGGTTTAAAAACAGGGCTTAACATTAGAATTGACAACCATACTCAGCTTGGCTCAGATATTGTAGCAAATACTGTTGCCGCTGCTTCTGTTTTTCCAAAACCGCTTGCAGTTATTGATTTGGGTACTGCTACAACTGTGTCTGCAGTAAACAGCGCAGGAGAGCTGTTTGGCGTGATCATCATGCCGGGCGTACGCATTGCCGTTGATGCACTATCTGCAGCCACAGCAGCACTACCATACATATCTATTGACGCTCCTAAGTGTTTACTTGGGAAAAACACAGAAGATTCAATGAATAGCGGTTGCGTTTACGGGACGGCAGCTATGATTGACGGAATAATAGAACGCTTAAAGATAGAACTCAAAGCAGATAATCTCAATGTTATCGCTTGTGGTGGTCTCGCAAATAAAATCATTCCGTACTGCCATAGCAAAATTGAAGTCAATCCATACTTAACACTTGACGGATTGATTCAACTGTACCGTCTAAACCAGAGGAAAATTAATTTGATATAACTGATTGCAAAAGCAATCTTTTATAAATAAATTTACGTTGCACCTGCCATTGCAGGGCGACAGTAAGGGGTATTTCATGAAAACCAACAATCGGAGTAAGACGCTCCACTTAACCCAGCTTTCTATGCTTAGTGCCATCATAATAATAATGGCATTCACATCGCTGGGGTATCTCAAAATCGGACCTTTGTCCATCACTTTTCTAACCATTCCAGTTGTTCTTGGCGCAATGATTATGGGACCGATTGACGGCGCTATTTTAGGTGCTGTGTTTGGCGCAACAAGCTTTGCTCAATGCTTTGGCCTTGACGTTTTTGGAACAACATTACTCGCAATTAATCCAATATTCACGTTTATACTATGTTTTGTGCCACGAATACTGATTGGGCTCTTTAGCGGTTATGTGCTGATGGGTCTTGAGAAAATTCATACAAATCAAACATTAAAGTATGGAATATCTGCACTTACAGGGGCATTAACTAACACTATTTTCTTTGTGGGATTTTTACTTTTACTTTTTGGACAAACCGACTATATACAATCTTTTGGCGAAAATATCTTTGCAATCATCGGTATTCTGGTTACAACAAACTCTTTAATCGAAGCAGTTGTATGTACAGCCATTGGAACAATTCTTGCAAAAGCGTGTATCGTATTTATCAAACGTAGAGATAACTAAGGTAGTATATGCGTTAGCATTATGGTAAAGAATAACCTGTTAGTTCTAATATAGCTAGCGGGTTATTTTTTATATCCAAAAAATATAAGCTTGACTTGGAGCGTACATAAAGGTGTATTCTATTATATAGAAGAAAGTCAGAATCTTATTTGTAATTATTGCAAGGAGTGACGTTATGTTATACAGGAAATTCGGGAAAACAAATGAAATGGTATCTGTTCTTGGGTTTGGGTGCATGAGGTTACCAATACTAACTAAGGACGATCCCACAAGCATAGACGAAGAATTAGCTACCAAAATGATACGTTACGCAATTGATAATGGAGTTAATTATGTTGATACAGCGTTCCCATACCACAGCGCCAAGTTTGGTGTTGGTGGCGAGAGCGAACCTTTTGTAGGTAGAGTGCTAAAAGATGGCTATAGAGAAAAGGTAAAACTAGCTACTAAACTACCAAGCTGGTTTATAAATACAAGAGAAGATTTTGATAAGTATTTAAATCAGCAACTTGAGCGTCTTCAAACAGACCATATAGATTTTTATCTCATCCATGCCCTGGATGTAAGCAATTGGGACAAAGTGAAGAAAGCGGGTATAAAAGATTTTCTTGACTCAGCAATAAAAGATGGCAGGATAAAGTATGCTGGTTTTTCGTTCCACGATAAAGTTGATCTATTCTATGAGATAGTGGATTATTATGATTGGTCATTCTGCCAAGTTCAGTTTAACTACATAGATGAGCATTTTCAGGCAGGGATAGAAGGCATAAATTATGCCGCTAAAAAAGATTTGGGAATTGTAATAATGGAGCCAATAAAGGGCGGAAATTTAGCAAATGTTCCTGACGATATAAAAACAATTTTTGATAGCACTGGCATAGACAGAACTCCTGCAGGATGGGCGCTAAAATGGGTGTGGAACAATCCTAAAGTATCGCTACTATTAAGCGGTATGAGCAATATGGAACAGACTGTTGAAAACGTTAAATTAGCAGATGAGGCGATACCTAATTCGTTAAGCGAAAAAGAGTTTGAAGCAATAGAAAAATCAAAAAAGATGTTTAAAGATAAAATGCAGGTAGACTGTACTGGATGCGAATACTGCATGCCATGCCCATCAGGTGTTGCTATTCCAAAACTGTTTAAAGTGTACAACGATGTATTCATGTATGGTAGCAAAGCTGGGCTAAGATTCATAGAGCCTCCGCAAATGGCTAGCAACTGCATTGAATGCGGATTATGCGAAACAAAATGCCCTCAAGGCTTATCAATAATTTCGGATCTAAAGAAAGTCGCAAAGCAATTTGAAACAAAATAGAACTAAAGAGAGCAATACAAGCTCTCTTTTTTTGTTGAACGTAATAAGTAAGAGATGCTCTAAAAAATATTAAATATTAATATGCCGGTCGATGCTTGCATCAAAAAAGAGACTGCAGTCCATTTTAAACTGTAGTTTCTTTTTGCTTTAATGAATTTGACTAAAGATAGAACATAAAGAAAAATAAGAGCATTAAAGTTAAGTCTGTTATTATTTAAAAATTTACATGTGGAGTTTCATGGATTTTTCGAGTAGATAAAAACTGGAAGTAGCTTATCAATAAATGCCAATTATATGTGATCAAATGATAATCAAAAATTACAAATATTACAAGTTTATTAAGTGAATTTTGTGCAAAAAAATGAATCTACGAAAATAGTTGTATTTTATATTAGATAAAGCAAAATTTTTAAAAAGCAAATATAAATGGATATAAGCTTACCAAAATTAACACTTTTACTGCCGTGGGCATACTATAAAAGTATAAAGAATCTTGCATAAAACTTGCAAAAATTTTTTATAGTGGTATAATTTGCGACTATGCAGTGAAAAATAAACAAATCAGAGGGATAAAAAGACCATATTTGCGTATGTTTTCCAGCGCAAATAACTAACATTTTAATTGTTAGTAACATCTGTTAATTCTATCGTAATATATTTTGCTGGCGAAATACGATAGAGAATTTAACAAAAACATAGGAGTGATTAACTACGATAAGATCCATTTTAGTTTTAATATTGACCTTTATGACATTAACAACCGCAACAATGGTTCAAGATAATGAAGGTAAAACAATAAGCGTTTTGGCAGCATCATATGCTCAGGGGCAAATTATAAGCGATAAGGCGAACGATATAAGTAATGATGTGATGCAGGCTTCGCTAGCTTATCAACAAATTTTGACAGCTCAGCTAGAGCAGCAAGCAAAACTAGAAGCTGAAAAAGCAGCAGCAGCGAAAGCGGCAGCAGCCAAAGCAGCAGCAGCCAAAGCGGCAGCTGCTAAAACAAGCACAACTACTAAAACAACTGAATCGGCAACAACGACAACTACAAGCACAGACTACTATGTAAAGACATATAAGATAACTCATTATTGTGGTTGTAGCAAATGTAACCCTGGAAACGCAGGTAGAACTGCTTCGGGTAAGACCCTAAAAATAGGTATGGTCGCAATGCTAGGAGTACCATTTGGAACAATAGTAGAAATAAATGGGACAAAATACGTTGTGGAAGATAGATGCGCAAGCAGCAGTGTTATAGATATCTATGTAAGCTCTCATAGTGAAGCGCTTCAAAAAGGAACGTATACTGCACAAGTAAAAATATACAAATAACATAATGATCCCTCATACAAAAAAGCACCTTAACTGGTGCTTTTTTATTTTCCATATGCTATATTAAATAAAAAAGGAGTGCGAGAAATGGTATTTGTTTTATTGGCTGATGGGTTTGAAGAGATGGAGGCTATATGCACTATTGATATATTAAGGCGTGCCGGCATAGATGTAAAAACTGCTGGGCTGGGTGGGGGTTATATAGTAGGTTCTCATTCAGTAATAGTAAAAAGCGATATACCTCTTGGTGAAATGGATGTGCTTGGAGCAGAGCTCATTGTGCTTCCTGGAGGTCCAGGGCATAAGAAATTACTTGAAAGCGAGCTTGTTCAAAATAACATAAAAAAAGCGGTCGAAAGCGATATTAAAATAGGAGCTATATGTGCTGCGCCTGCTGTTTTAGCAAAAGCAGGAGTGCTTACAGGCAAAAAAGCTACTATATATACTGGGATGGAAAATGAGCTTTTGGATGCAATATATACGGATGCAGATGTTGTTGTTGACGGAAACATCATAACGGGGAGAGGGCCAGCGCTGGCAATGGACTTTGCACTGGAACTTGTTAAACAACTAAAAGGGCAAGACGTTATGGAAAAAGTAAAGAGCGATATGATTTGTAAAAACTAATATTGAGGTTTGCCTTAGCGGGTGTTATAAAGAATTTAGTTATATTAAACAAAAAAATAAGGGCACATGCCCTTATTTTTTATGCTTCTTTTTCCTTAGCCTGCTTTATCGCTTGGTTTACATATACGCTTGCACCGGCAGCGAGGATGCCTTGTATGACCGATTGCACGCTAACCCCTAGTAAGAGGATTGCGCCTATTATGCCAAGCGCTCCGAGTATATAAGGTATAAGCCAGTTTGGCAAATTTGGAGTCGCCTTTAGTAGCATTCCAATTAAATATAGTACAGGTACTAGTACAAGTGCTTGCTCTACGACATAGCTCATAATATCCATTTTTAATCCCGCCCTTTAAATTAATGTTATTGCTTATATTTATTCTTTCTAAGGTGCTTCTATGCTATTTATAGATTAGTGAAATAGCTTTGCTGTGGCTCCACCGAAAGCCCCTGCAACTACAAGAGATAATATCTGAGAGATAACATTTTGCATATGCTTTATCGGGCGACCTTCAATGGTTTCAAGTTTAGTTTCTATCCTTCCTAATCTGCTTTTTAACATCTCTAGCGTTACCGCTGTTTCTCTTGCAGTTAATGTAAGCTCATTTATGGTGTCTATCGCTTCTTCTTGTTTGCTTAATTTATCGCCAAAGTTTATTTGGTTTTGGGCTATGGCTGCAACCTGAACGCGTAAATCCATGCAAATGCTTAGTACTGTATCCATAATGATCCCTTCGCTTTCCACACCTTTTCTTATAGTATATCTGAAAACTACTAGCACCCGAGTGCCGTCATAATGCCAGTATACTGCCGTATAGCAGTGCATATTTTTGGAGATAATCACTATAAAAAGGAGCCGATAAATGGAATATAATCTACGCCCAGATTTTATTTACATGGCGAGGCACCCTGAAATATTCAGAGGTGAGCGTAAGCATCGTAATTTTTTTGAAGGCTGGTATTATAACGTTAAAACAAGAGACGGGAAGCCTTTTGTTGTTATACCTGGAATTTCAAAAGATGAGGATGGCAACGGGCATGCTTTTGTGCAAATAATAGATGATGGAGTATCGCGCAACGTCATTTACCCAATGTCTGCTGTTTCGTTTAGAGACAAGCCATTTTTAATAAAAATAGATAAAAATGAGTTTTCGCTCTTTTCAATGAAAATTGATATTAAGCATGAGGACATACGCTATCAGGGCGAATTATACTTTAAAAACGCTATAACTTTAAAAAAGAGCAGGTATGCTCCTTCAATAATGGGCCCGTTTGCATACTGCGCATATATGCAATGTAACCACGGGATATTATGCATCACAGCTGATGCTAAAGGCTGTATTGACACAGGCAAAAAAGAAATGGATTTTGAAGATGGATCTATATATATAGAAAAAGACTGGGGAAGCTCATTCCCAAAAAAATACGTTTGGGTGCAGTGTAATTGTTTTGAAGAAAAAAAAACATCGCTCTCGTTATCAATAGCGGATGTGCCTTTTTTAGGTTTTTCTTTTCGAGGAGTGATTGCAGTACTTAGGCGGGGCAAAAGACAGAATATATTTGCCACATACCATTTTGCTAGTGTAAAAAAACTTGAGATCACAAAAGAGGGCGCTGATATTGAGCTTAAGCAAGGTAAGTTAACGTTAAAAGTAAAAGTGCAAGCTGCAAACGCTTTGCAACTTTTGGCACCAAACATGGGCAAGATGAGTGAATACGTTTTTGAAAGCGTTGATTCTAAAGTGAATGTTAAGCTTCTATATAAGAACAATCTATTACATGAATCAAAAGGCGAAAGTGCTGGATACGAATACAGAGGATTTTAGATTATAGAAAAGATGAATTATCGAAGAAAAAAGAAGAGAGAGTGAGCTATTTCACGTGATTTGTTGATTTTTTGGCAAAGATTTGGTATATTTAAGGGAAGATTTTTATAAAACTGGAGTAACATATGCAATTTAATAATGAGATAGCAGCACTTCTTTCTAAAGAAGTAGCACTATCATTAGATGAAATAGAAAATATATTAGAGGTGCCAAAAGAAGCAGACATGGGTGATTACGCTTTCCCATGCTTTAAATTGGCAAAACAACTACGCAAAGCACCTGGTGCAATTGCGCAGGATCTTAAAGACGCTATCGTTGCGCCTGCTTTTGTTAGTAAGATAGAAGTAGCAGGTGGATATGTTAACTTTTTTATTGATAGAGAAACATTAGCTAAAGAGACATTACTCGAAGCAATAAGTGCTGGAGAAAACTATGGTAGAAGCAACATGGGCAGTGACAAAACAGTTTGCATAGATTTTTCCTCCATAAACATAGCCAAGCCTTTTCATATAGGGCATCTTTCATCAACGGCAATTGGTAATTCGCTATACAAGATATATAGCTACTTAGGATACAATTGTGTAGGTATAAACCATTTAGGTGATTGGGGTACTCAGTTTGGTAAGCTTATTGTTGCCTATAAAAAATGGGGCAATGAAGATGAAATAAACAAAGAAGGCATTTCTGCTCTTCTAAAGATATACGTAAAATTCCACGAAGAAGCTGAAACCGACGAAACATTGCAGGAGCAAGCACGCTATTGGTTTAAGCAGCTTGAGGATGGCAATGAAGAAGCTGTTCATTTATACGACTGGTTTAAAAAACTGACACTTGAGAATGCAGCTAAGGTATACGATCTTTTGGGTGTACATTTTGACTCCTATAATGGCGAAGCTTTCTATAACGATAAAATGGAGCCGGTTATAGATGAACTAGCAGAAAAAGGTCTTCTTGTTGATAGCAAGGGCGCTAAAGTTGTTATGCTAGATGAAGATAATTTACCGCCATGCATTATTTTAAAATCAGATGGAGCGACGCTATATTCCACTCGTGATTTAGCGGCGGTCTTTTATAGAAAAACTACCTACGATTTTTACAAGTCGCTGTATGTAGTAGCTTATCAGCAGTCACTTCACTTTAAGCAAATCTTTAAAGTGGTTGAGCTTATGGGGTACTCCTGGGCTAAAGATATGGAGCATGTTGCTTTTGGAATGGTTTCCGTTGAGGACGGGACACTTTCAACGCGCCAAGGGAATGTTGTTTTTCTTGAGGACGTACTAAATAAAGCAATAATAAAGACAAGAGAGATAATAGAACAGAAAAGCCCTGAGCTTACTGATAAAGATACCATTGCAAGGCAGATTGGCGTAGGAGCTATTGTATTTAATACATTGCTTAATGGTAGAATAAAAGACATACAATTTTCTTTGGATAAAGTACTTAACTTTGATGGAGAAACAGGCCCGTATGTGCAGTATACACATGCAAGATGCTGTTCAGTAATAGCAAAAGCTGGGCATATTGAAGATCCAGATTATAGCGCACTAGTTGATGATGAAGCTCAAGCTGTATTAAAACTTATTGCTTCGTTTAAAGATGCTATAATAGAAGCACACGAAAAAAATGAGCCGTTTATGGTAACAAGGCATACCATTGAAATAGCCAAGGCATATAATAAATATTATTTTGAACATAGGATTATATCCGAAGATATCAGAGAAATGAGCGCAAGAGTGCAGCTGACTATGGCAGCACGTAATGCGATAAAAATCGGACTATCCCTACTGGGAATAGAAGCCCCAGATAAAATGTAACCAAAATTTAATGCGTAAAATAACCAAAAACGCTTTAAGATCATAGCTTATAGTAATAAAATATGAGTATATAAAAAATAATAAAGAATTAAGAGGGAGAGTAGTCACATGCTAGAAATTAAACGTATTAGAGAAAACATGGCTGAAGTGAAAGCTGGCCTCGCAAAAAGAGGAATCGATCCTGATCTAAACGCACTACTTGCGCTAGATGATAAAAGGCGCGAATTATTAGCTGAGGTTGAAGAACTAAAAGCACTAAGAAACAAAGAATCCAAAGAGATGCCTGTTTATAAAAAAGAGGGCAAAGACGTAACAGAGCTAATGGCTCAAATGAAAGAAGTTTCTGACAAAATAAAGGTGTTTGATGATCAGGTACGTGATATAGACAATCAGATACAGGAAATGCTATATAATATACCAAATGTTCCTCACTCTTCCGTTCCAGATGGCCAAAGCGATACAGATAACAAGGAAATGAGAAAGTACGGAGAGCCTACAAAATTTGACTTTGAGCCAAAGGCACATTGGGATCTAGGTGCTGATCTTGATATATTGGATTTGCAAAGAGCTTCAAAAATATCTGGTGCTAGATTTGCACTTTACAAAGGGCTTGGAGCTAAACTTGAGCGCGCTATCTACTCCTTTATGCTAAATACTCATACATTAGAAAGTGGCTATACAGAAATATTTCCACCATTCATGGTTACTAAGGATTGCATGACCGGTACAGGACAATTGCCAAAATTTGCAGAAGATATGTATGCAATTAAAGACACAGATTTATATCTTATCCCAACAGCAGAAGTACCTGTTACGAATATGCATAGAGAAGAAATACTTGAGGCAGCTACTATGCCGCTTAAATACTGCGCATACTCAGCATGTTTCAGAGGTGAAGCGGGTTCTGCAGGTAGAGATACTCGTGGTCTTATAAGAAACCATCAGTTCAACAAAGTTGAGCTTGTTAAATTTGCTAAACAAGAAGATTCATATGATCAACTTGAATCGTTAACAAATGATGCTGAAAAAATTCTACAGAAATTAGCAATACCATACAGAGTCGTTGCACTATGTGGTGGAGACCTTGGATTCTCTTCTGCAAAGACATATGATATTGAAGTATGGATGCCAAGCTATAACAGATACGTTGAGATATCTTCTTGCTCAAACTTTGAGGATTATCAAGCTAGACGTGCAAACATTAGATATAGAGACGAAGATAAGAAGACTAGATTCGTACATACATTGAACGGATCAGGGCTTGCAGTTGGTAGAACATGGTGCGCAATAGTTGAAAACTACCAGCAAGCAGATGGCTCAATTAAAATACCAGAAGCTTTAGTACAATTCATGGGCGTTACTGAAATTAAATAACAAAACATATTCACAAACAGTAAGGCGCTATTTTAGCGCCTTATTATTTAATTAAGACACAATGTCTAAAGCGAAAATAATAGAGCAGACAAAATAAAGCTTGAGGTAAACGATTATGCAAAATCGGATGAAGACTCATTCTCTTAGTAATGAGCAAGTTATAGAGATTTTAGATAAAGCAATGGTGGGAAGCATCGCAACCATTAATGAAGATGGTTTTCCGTATGTTGTACCTGTTCACTTTGTTTATTATGAGAATAAAATCTATATTCATGGACTTCCTGTGGGACAAAAAGTCAATAATCTTGTAGCGAACGAAAAAGTAGGCTTTGAAGTTTATGATATGAAAAGCTTGATCCTCGATCAAAAAGCTTGCGATATAAACACAGAATACGAAAGCGTAATTATTACTGGTATCGCAAAACTAATTACTGAATATGAACATAAAGAAGCAATACTTGGTAAGATAGTAAGTAAATATACTCCAAAATTGTCTGAGCAAAAGTTACCGGATAATATGGTCAAAGGAACAGGCGTTATAGAAATTAAAATAATTGAATGTACGGGTAAATACTACAAATAATAAATCATTAAAAATAAATTAGCCACGAAGAAGTCTTCGTGGCTAGATTATTTTCAGTGAAGTTTTTGTAAGTTATATTTTTATTATAATGCGCTTAATTTTTCCATTGTTAAAGTTGCAGTTGTTGCAGTTAGGTCTGTAGCTGATGCTAAAAGTATACTTTGTGCGCTAACGTTTCTAACAGTAACTGTATAAGGAACAGCTGTAACACTTATTATCGAATTTATAGTTATTTGCGTGTTTTCCTCAGCATTTTCTACTCTTGTTCCAGGAATTTCCGCACCATTACCATATAGGGCTATTGAAACTCTAATTGACTCAAGAACAGTCGTTGCAGTTACTTTATAGTAACCTGTTTCATTTATTACAGTTTCTGTTGTGCTTGGTAAAGTTATTGCTGCATTTGGAACAACGGGCACGTTTGCTATAAACGCCACGTTTGCGCCGCTTGCGACTGTTTGTGAGCCAGCATAGTATCTATTTACGAATGCTGACAGACCTGTTCCAGCAGGGCCAGCAGGACCTTGAGGGCCGGCAGGACCAGTAGCGCCAGTAGGACCAGCAGGACCAATCGGACCGGCAGGGCCAGTTTCGCCTTGAATGCCTTGAGGACCAGTTTCGCCAATCGGACCTTGTGGACCAGTAGCACCAGCAGGACCAGTAGCGCCGGTAGCGCCAGTAGCACCAGTTGCGCCAGTTTCACCTTGGATACCTTGAGGACCAGCAGGACCAGTTTCGCCAATCGGACCTTGAGGACCAGCAGGACCAGTTGCTCCAGTTGCGCCGACAGGGCCTATTTCTCCGGGAACACCTTGAGGGCCGACAGGACCTTGAGCACCGGTTGCACCTTGGATACCAGCAACGCCTTGAGGCCCTTGGGGGCCAGTAGGACCTTGAGGCCCTTCTTCACCTTGAGGACCAGTGGGACCTTGAGGACCAACGGCGCCTTGAGCACCAGCAGGGCCAGTAGGACCTTGCGGACCAGCAGGGCCAGCGATACCAGCAATACCTTGAGAACCTTGTTCACCTTGAGGGCCTATAGGACCTTGAACACCTTGAGGGCCTTGAGGACCAGCAATACCTTCAGGGCCTTGAGCACCATGAGGGCCAGTCGCGCCAGTCGCACCGGTTGCACCAGGAGCGCCAGCAGGACCAACAGGACCAACAGGACCGATAGCACCGGCAGCGCCAGTAGCACCTGTTGCTCCGATAGGACCGATAGGACCCATAGGACCAACGGGGCCAATAGGACCGATAGGACCAGTAGCACCAGTAGCACCTGTTGCTCCCGGAGGACCAGCAGGACCGACAGGGCCAGTTAGGCCGATAGGACCCGGAGGACCAGCAGCACCAGTAGGACCGGGAGGGCCAGGATGACCACAAGGACCCGGAGGGCCACATGGACCTTTAGGGCCGCAAGGACCCGGAGGACCGCATTTTCCTGGAGGGCCAGGGCAGCCTGGGTCTCCGCATTCACCTTTTGGGCCTCTTGGGCCACAAGGACCGCAAGGACCCGGAGGACCACATGGGCCTTTAGGACCAGGGCAGCCGGGATCTCCTTTATGACCTTTAGGGCCAGGGCAACCCGGAGGACCACATGGACCTTTAGGACCTCTTGGACCGCAAGGACCACAGGGGCCGCACTTGCCGCATGAACCACATTTGCCTGGAGGACCAGGGTCGCCACATGGACCGCATGGACCTCTTGCGCCTTTAGGACCCTGAGGGCCTTTAGGACCTCTTGGTCCTTTACAAAGGATTACTTTGCATTCATCGCAATCACAGCACTCGTCTTTGCTACAAGGATCGTAACACTCTTCATGCTCGTCGTGATCACTGTAGCACTCATCTTCTTCATCATGGCAAGGATCATCATAGTGATCATCTTCATTTTGCTGAGGCTTATAGTAATCGTCTTTGTAGCTATTCTTAGAGCCTTCGCCAGTGGAACGATGCTCTTTGCTTATATAGCTAGTTCGTCTATTATTAAATCTAATCATGATTATAACCTCCTAAAGTTATACTACATTTTATGCAGCATGGGACTTATTGGATAATGCACAATTAGGATTTATATAAGATTGTTCATGTTATTAGAGATGTCCCACATGGAAAATGAGTGAAATCGCTAAAAAAAGACAAAAAAAAAGGGCGAAAGCCCTTTTTAGTTTTAAGCAATTTTGCTTTTTTTGCCTGTGAACTGCGAGTTATAAAGATCTGCATAAAAACCATTTTGTTCTAGCAATTGTTCATGAGTGCCTTGCTCAATAAGAGTACCATGGTTCATGACCAGTATTACATCTGCATCCTTGATTGTGGATAGCCTATGCGCTATGACAAATGAAGTTCTGCCTTTCATAAGCTCATTCATTGCTTTTTGTATTAGCAGTTCTGTACGCGTATCTACGTTAGATGTTGCTTCGTCTAAGATAAGTACATCTGGGTTTGCTAGAATAGCACGTGCAATTGTAAGCAATTGATTTTGCCCAAGAGAAAGATTGTTTGCTTCTTCATTAATAACCGTATCATAACCATGAGGAAGAGTACGGATAAAATGATCTGCATGCGCTGTTTTTGCAGCGTTTATTATGTCTTCGTCTGTTGCGTTATTAATGCCATAAGCAATGTTTTCTTTTATTGTACCATTGAATAACCATGTATCCTGAAGTACCATACCAAACATTTTACGTAAGTTAGTTCTCTTGAGGTCGCGTATATCAATTCCATCGATACTGATGCTACCGCCCTGTATCTCATAGAATCTCATTAGAAGATTGACTATAGTAGTTTTACCCGCGCCGGTAGGTCCTACTATTGCAATTGTGTCTCCAGCATGAGCTTGAATATTCATGTTGTTAATAAGTGGCGTCTTTGGATCATAACTGAAACCTACACCAGCAAAATCAACATCACCTTTTGGCACATCAATTTCAACTGCATCAGCTTTGTCTGGGAGTTCTTCTTCTTGATCTAGTATCTCAAAGACTCTTTCAGCAGAAGCGATTGTTGATTGAAGTATGTTTGCTATGTTGGCTGTATCAGCTATTGGTCTTGTAAAGTTTCTAACATACTGAATGAAAGCTTGCATATCGCCTATGGTTATTTGACCATTTGTTACAAATATACCACCGACTACACAAACGCCTACATAACCAATGTTACCTACTAACTGCATGAGCGGCATCATAATTCCTGAAATGAATTGTGATTTCCAAGCGCTTTCGTATAGTTTTGCATTTATAGCGTCAAATTCGTTTGTAACTTTATCTTCAAGGCCATATGCTTTTACAATGTTATGCCCAGAGAAAACTTCTTCGACATGACCGTTCATTTGTCCTAGTTCTTTTTGCTGAGCTATAAAGTAGCCTTGTGATTTTTTTACAATCTTTCTTACGATTACAAATGATAATGGTAAGGTTATAGCGGTGATTAGCGTTAGCCATGCATTTATTGAAAGCATCATTACTATAACTCCAACAATGGTTACTACTGCTGTTATAACTTGCGTTATGCTCTGCTGTAATGTATTTGATATGCTATCAATATCGTTTGTAACACGGCTTAGAAGTTCTCCATGAGGCATTCCATCATAGAACTTCATTGGCAGTTTGGACATTTTTGCATTTATCTGTTCACGCATGTCGTAGATAATTCTTTGTGACACACCAGCCATTACAAAGCCTTGGATAAATGTAAAGACTGAACCAAATATATACAAGATGGTTAGCGTTACAAGTATATTGGCTATGCCAGCATAATCCAATCCGCCTTGTCCCATTATGCCTTCGTATATTTTTGTAGTCGCTTGGCCCATTACTTTAGGTGCAACTATGCTAAACACTGTTGCAGCTATTGCAGTAAGTATTACAAAAATAAGAGTTATTTTGTGGTTTGCCATATATCCAAGTAATCTTCTTGAAGATTTAGCAAAGTTTTTAGCCTTATCGCCAACACCTGCTCCTAAACCGCCAGGGCCACTACCACGGCCGCCCCTTGGCCCCATTGGACGAGGAGGAGGTGTCTCGGTTGGTTTTCTGTTATTTGTACTCATGACGCTAATTCCTCCTCACTAAGTTGAGATGCAACTATTTCTTTGTAAACAGTGCAAGTCTTCATTAATTCATCATGTGTGCCTATGCCAGCTACTTCGCCTTCATTTAGAACAATAATTCTATCTGAATCCATTATTGAAGCAACACGTTGCCCTGAAATAATAACAGAGGCATGAGCTGTTTTTTCGCGCAGTGCATTTCTTAAATTTGCTTCGGTTTTAAAATCTAAAGCTGAGAATGAATCATCAAACAAGTAGATGCTGGCATCTCTTGTGAGTGCTCTTGCGATAGATAGTCTTTGCTTTTGACCACCAGAGATATTTGTGCCGCCTTGAGAAACAACTGAATCAAACTTCTCGTCTTTTTCGTTAATGAAGTTTAGAGCTTGTGCAGTAACTGCTGCATTTTCAATTTTCTCCATTGGCGCTTGCATATCTCCAAATGCTATATTTTCTTTTATTGTTCCGTTAAAGAGTACTGCTCTTTGAGGCACATAACCTATTTTATCTCTAAGTTGTTTTTGTGTGAGTTCTCTTATGTCTACGCCATCGATTTTAATGCTACCGCTTGTAACATCATAGAATCTTAGCATTAGATTAAAGATTGTTGATTTACCTGAGCCAGTGCCACCTATAATTGCGGTAACTTCACCTGGGCCAGCTTTAAAGGATAGGTTAGAGAGTGCAGGAACTTCAGCATTTGGATATTTAAACGTTACGTTTTCAAAATCAATATATCCGCCGTTTTCTGAAGTGCGTTTTGGCATTTCTGGGTCTGTTATTGTTGTTTCAATATCCAGTATCTCAGCGATTCTATCTGCTGATGCAGATGCTCTTGGTAGCATTATGAACATCATTGATGTCATAACAAGCGAGAACATGATATTCATTGCGTATTGGATAAACGCCATCAAGTCACCTACTTGTAATATTCCTGAGTCTATTCGAGTTGCTCCGAACCAGATAAATAGTACTGTGGCGATGTTCATGCCTAGCATAACCAATGGCATCATGAATGACATTATTCTGTTGACAGTTAAAGTAGTCTTTGTTAGATCTTTGTTTGCATCGTCAAATCTATCGTGCTCATAAACATCTTTATTAAATGCTCTAATTACTCTTAGACCAGTTAATCTTTCTCTAAGAACTAGATTTAGTTTATCAATTTTCTTCTGCATTGATTTGAATAATGGCATACTTGTCTTTGCGATAACGGTTATTACTAACGCAATGACTACGATGACAATACCTAAGATCTGTGAAAGAAAAAGATCTTTTCCGACAGCCATTATTATTCCACCGATACACATTATAGGTGCCATGATCATCATACGCAGAGCCATGATTAGGAATCTCTGTACTTGAGTTATGTCATTTGTTGTTCTAGTAATTAATGTGGCAGTTCCGCCAGCCTTATCTATTTCACCTAATGAAAAGGTTTCTACATTTTTAAACACTTTTGCTCTTACCCCAGTGGTAAGACCAACTGCAATTCTCGATGCAAGAAACGAAGTCGACACTGATGCAATCGTAGAGGCAAATGCGACAATAAGCATAAATCCGCCTATTTGCCAGATGTAGGGTACATCTCCATTTGCAATACCATTGTTTACGATGTCAGACATAAGGTTTGGTAGATATAACTGAGCAGCCACTTGCAGCGAAACAGTAATTACTAATATTAAAAATTGTAATTTATATTTGCCTGCATACCTTAGTAGCTTTTTCATTTAATACACCTCGTCTTTTTTTAATGATTCTGAAGCGTTTACTTGATTAAAATATCTAGATACATCACCAAGTAAGCTGCAGAGTTGTTCGCTTTTTTCTATACCGATATGTTCTATTAGTCCGTGAAAACTATCGCTCATTCGTTTTTCAGCTTTTGCTACAAAAGCTAAACCTTCTTCTGTTAGCTCAACGTTTACGCTACGTCTATCCAGTTCATCCTGAGTGCGCTTAACCATACCTTTTTCTTCAAGAGAATTAAGCAAATGAGTTACGGAAGGAGAGGTAACACGTAAGTGGCTACTTATGTCAGATACGCTTACTTTTCTTTCTAGATGGCGTTCCAGATCTTTTAACATAAATATTAATTTGATTTCACTTCTTTTAAAACCTACTGCATCTGGAGACCACCACTTTAATCTATGAAATTGGAAAAATGTTTTTATCAATTTTTGAGTTTGATTATCAATTTCTAGATCAGACATATTAGAATTATTTTTTTGATCATTCACTATGATCACCTCGCTTTTTTAATTAGGTTACTAACTAACTTAATTAATAATATACCTTGTTATCTTTTAAGTCAACAATAAAAATTAATAAATAAAAAAGTGTACCAGAAAGGTACACTTTAAATAATTTGTTAATTAAATTTGAGCTATTCCTTCTTCAATTGCGGCCTTGGCAACAGCTTCAGAAACATTTTTAACGATCCTCTTATCAAAAGGATCAGGGATAATATATTCAGGCGTTAAGTCCTTCTCGTCTATAGTGTTTGCTATTGCGTGAGCAGCAGCAAGGTTCATTTTTGTTGTGATATCTTTTGCTCTTACCTTAAGAGTACCTTTAAAAACACCAGGGAAAGCAAGAACGTTATTTATTTGATTTGGGAAATCACTTCTGCCTGTTCCTACGATATATGCGCCTGCTTTTTTAGCAAGGTCAGGCATAATTTCGGGAGTAGGATTTGCCATTGGGAATACAACTGGATCTTTTGCCATAGAGGCGATCATTTCCTCAGTAACGATATTAGGTGCAGATACGCCAATAAATACATCAGCATCTACAAGTGCGTCTTTTAATGTTTCTCTAACATTATGCTTATTTGTAATAAGTGCCATCTCTGCTTGTGCAGGGGTCATGCCTTCTAGCCCAGGATACAAAGGGCCTGTCTTATCACATATAGTTAAGTCTTGAGCACCATCTTCAATTAATAGCTTTGATATAGCTATTCCGGCCGCGCCTGCGCCATTTAAAACTATACGTGCGTCTTTGATTGAGAGCTTCTTTATTTTTAAAGCGTTTAATAGTGCAGCTAAAACAACTACTGAAGTACCATGTTGATCATCGTGATAAACTGGGATATCAACTAAAGGCTTTAGCTTTTCTTCTATGATAAAGCATCTTGGTGCAGAAATATCTTCGAGATTAATTCCACCAAAGGAGTAGGATATAAGTTTTATTGTATTTACTATTTCGTCCACATCATTCGAGTTAATGCATATTGGGAACGCATCTATATCAGCGAATTCTTTAAACAGGACACATTTGCCTTCCATGACGGGCATACCCGCACGTGGGCCAATATTGCCAAGTCCTAGAACTGCGCTGCCGTCCGTTATTACTGCGACCATATTAGCACGAGATGTGAGCGTGAAGCTTTTATCTGGATCTTTTTCTATAAGCAAGCATGGCTCTGCAACACCTGGAGTATATGCAACAGCTAATTCCTCTTTGTTTGTCACTGGCACTTTTGAGACAACTGATATTTTTCCTTTGAACTTTTCATGCATTAAAACACTTTTTTCTCTAACATCCATATCCGTAGCTCCTTAATTTTAAATAATAATTCTTTATACAAAAAAAGCAGGAAACCTGCTTTTATTTTGATGCGTTTTGTTTTGCAGCTTTTCTTTCAGCTCGTGCTTGTTTTTTTGCCAGTTCCTTTTCGGCCTCTTCTTTTTTATAAATTGCTCTTTTTTTTGCGTTTATTCCTTCGATTACCAAAAATAATAAACCAAAAGCAATTGTAAGCATTAATGTAACCATGCTGTATGTACCTGCATAAGCAAAAGGAATTACTAATTGCCATGAGCAGATAAAGAATGCTAGTGCAATGAATTGAGAAAAATTACTTTGCTTAGTTAGCTTGCCTTTGTACCAGGAAAAAGCGATACCAGCCAAACAATATGCAATAACAAGTATACTTGTAAGTAAACCAGCAGTTGGGAAATTCAGCATTGCAATAAGTATTCCTATTACAAACATTATAATTAATATCCATTTTAATACAGATGGCATTATTCTCTCTAACATATTGTTTTTATACGGGAAAACCCGGATCCTCCTAAAAAGTTATTAATTTGATTATAAACTATAAATGATAGTTGTTCAATGCATATATAACATTATATATGCTCCTGGTATAATTTTATAATGCTTTAGGTATATTAGTTAGAATAACAGCCAAAAAGGAGAGAGAAAAATGGCACAGATTTGTGAAGATATGAACACTGTCTACAATGGCGAGCAGATAGCTGTTGATTTATATGACAGATTTGTAAAAGACATAAAGAATCTTGAACTAAAGCAATATATGGTGAAAGCTATGCAAGAGCATTTAAGGCATTTGCAAGATATAGAAGTGTACTTAGAATTCACTGGGGTTAAACCGAATAGCGCACTTCCTCTTGCGGGTGCCTTTGCAAATATTAAATTGATGATGGAAAATAAATTAAAAGATGATGACGAGATGATTAAAACGGCGGCAGAAGGAGAACGGATGGGTGTAAGTACATATGAAAATATATACGGCAAGTTAAAAGATAAAAAGGCCAAAGACCTTTTAGATAGCATCATAAAAAAAGATTTAAATATTGCGCAACGGCTTGAAGGAATGGTTAACACATACGGGAATTAATTTTCTATTGTACCAATTGAAAAGTCTAAATAATCAAGATTTTCCGTTTCAATTGAAAGCTCGGTTCCGTCGTTAAGTGTAACGCTTTTTACTGCAATTTTGCACGAATCAATAGAGTCAAACCCACTATAATCAAAAAATAAATTATCAGAAGAAAGTTGGCCAGGTGCAAGCTCTGATTGTGAATAAGTGCATGCATAAACGTCTTGTCCGTTTGCTCTATCCGAAAGTAACGTGTTTTTAACACTATAGCATTTCACGTAAACCTGAGCACTTTTTATCGTATATTCCTGGGACGTGTTTTTGACAATAATATTTAGTTGCTGTGATCCCTTTGTATCGATATATTTATTTACAGATACTACGGTAATTGGTACAGATGTTTTACCGCTGCATCCTACAAGTTGCGTTATTATTACTAATGATATAAACAGAGCTGAAATTAAACGTTTCAATAGTATTGCCTCCATTAATTAATAAATAAATTATAACATAAATCAGGCCAGCAGGAATAGCAGTTGAAAAAGTATTCATTTATAAGTAAAATACAGTATATGGAGCAAATAGTAAAACAATATATTATAGAGAATAAACTTCTGCAAAACGGGCAAACGGTTTTAGTTGCTCTTTCGGGCGGCATGGATTCCGTTGCCCTTTTTCATATTCTAAATAAGCTAAAAGAACAAATTGGTTTTTCGATTGTTTGTGCGCATTATAACCACGGTATAAGAGATAATGCAAAAAGAGATGCAAAGTTTGCAGAAAAACTAGCTAAGAATGCTGGAGTTTCTTTTTATCTGGGACAAGGTGATGTGCCAAGCTATGCTAGAGATAACGGCATATCAATTGAAATGGCTGCAAGAGAACTTAGATATAAATTTTTATATGAAGCTAAAAACAAAACAGGAGCAGATTTTATCGCAACAGCTCATCATAAAACTGACCAAGCCGAAACAGTTCTATTAAATATTATTAGGGGTAGCGGGCCACTTGGCATTTCTGGAATGAAAAATAAAAACGGGGTAATTATAAGGCCCTTTTTGTGTGTTACACGGGAGCAAATAAGCGACTATATTAAAATCAATAAATTACCACATGTTGAAGATGAGACAAATGAAGATAATGCATATAAAAGGAACAGTATTAGGAACGAACTTGTTCCAATGCTGAAAACCTATAATCCTTCTATTGAAGATGCAATAATAAGAATGGCTGATGTTTCTTCTTGCGATGAAGAATATATTAATGAATCTGCGATAAAAGCAATGCAAAATATGTTTAGCTTTGAGAATAATGAGTATATCTTATTAAGAAGTAATTTTGCCCAGGAGCATCTTAGCATAAAAAGAGCTATCATAAGAATTATTCTAAGAAAAATAAACAGTATCAAAGATATAAGCTTTAACAGATTATCTGAGATTTTAGATTTTATAGAGAACTCCAGTACAGGCAGTATATTTATTATTAACAATCAATATAAAATACTGCATGATTATGGCAAATTGTATTTTGTGAAAAATCAGCAGAAAAAGGAAAGATCAAAAGCTAGCTTTATTCTTAAAAAAGGTATTTATAAAACAATTTATGGAACGTTTAAAGTTGGTTTTGTAGACGCAAAAGAAGCTTTCATGGATGAAGGCGAATATTTTGATTTAGATAAGCTTGAAAAATACTCTTCAGTTTTTAGAAATAGACAAGATGGGGATTTTATAAAACCGCTTGGTGGACATACTAAGAAACTGAAAGATTATTTCATAGATAAAAAAGTGCCAAAGAGGCAAAGGGATGAGGCTGTGCTGCTTGCATCTGGTAGTGAGATACTATGGATAGTTGGACGGGGCATAAGCGATAATATTAAGGTGGATGAGCGCAGCAAAAAGTGCGTACATATTATATTTGGTGAGGGGAAAAAGTATAATGCATAATGACATACAAGAGATTCTGTTTACTGGAGAGCAAATTGAAGAAAGAATTTGCGAGATGGCAGAGCAAATAACAAAAGATTATAATGGGAAGACTCTATTAATAGTTGGTATTTTGAAAGGAGCAGTATTGTTCTTTTCGGATTTAGCAAAGAAGCTTGAGCTAGATGTTGAGATGGATTTCATGTCTGTTTCTAGTTACGGAAGAAGTTCTGAGTCATCTGGAGCTGCTAAATTACTTAAGGATTTGGATTCTGATATAAAGGGAAAAGATGTTCTTATTATTGAAGACATAGTAGATACAGGGCTAACACTAAATTACCTTGTGAATTCTCTTGAAGCAAGAGAACCAAAATCCTTAAAAACATGTTGCCTTTTAGATAAGCCGTCAAGAAGAAAAATAGATTTTGCCCCAGACTATAAGGGCTTTGTTGTACCAGACGAATTTCTGGTAGGTTATGGGTTAGATTACGCATCAAAGTACAGGAATTTGCCATATATAGGTGTTTTAAAGACAAAAGTTTACGAAAAGTAAGTTTGAATTATCATTGTTTGTGTGATAAAATATTTGAATTAAACACGAGCACGCAAGGAGGAAAAGATATTGAAGAAATTCCTGCGAGGTCCAGGGATTTATATGATACTAATCGCGTTAGTATTATTGGTTGCAAATGTGTTCACTTTCCCAGGAACTAATAAGCAGCAGTTAACATATTCTCAGTTTTTGGATTTAGCTAAAAAAGATAATATATCTAGCATAGTAGTTCAAGATAATATGCTATGGGGATTGAAAAAAGGATCATCCATTAGTACGAGTGATTTCCCAGCATCTTATGATTTTGAAGCATACATACCTAGTAACGAAATATTTGATGCAGATATGAAAAAGATAGCAGCAGTAAGACTGAACAGAAATGTCTCAGAAGTATCTGCTGAAGATTTTGGTTTTGACTTAGAGTATGAAGCTCCATATCAGGACCCGTGGTGGGTTCAGTTGATACCATTTGGAATAGGACTTGTAGTACTGTGCGTATTTTGGTACTACATGCTTCAGCAAGCTCAAGGTGGAGGCAGCAAAATGTCTTCCTTTGGCAAGAGCAAAGCTAAACTGAATACCGACTCGAAAAACAAGATTACATTTAGAGATGTAGCCGGTGCAGACGAAGAAAAAGAAGAACTAGAAGAGATTGTTGATTTCTTAAAAGAACCAAGAAGGTTTATTGAGCTTGGTGCTAGGATTCCGAAAGGCGTGTTGCTTGTTGGACCTCCTGGAACTGGTAAAACACTACTTGCAAAAGCAGTAGCGGGTGAAGCAGGAGTACCGTTCTTTAGTATTTCTGGTTCAGACTTTGTTGAGATGTTCGTTGGTGTTGGTGCATCAAGAGTAAGAGATTTATTTGATAACGCAAAAAAGAATTCACCTTCTATTGTATTTATAGATGAAATAGATGCTGTCGGTAGGCAACGTGGTGCTGGACTTGGCGGCGGACATGATGAAAGAGAACAGACACTTAACCAATTGCTTGTTGAGATGGATGGTTTCTCAATAAATGAAGGTGTAATAGTAATAGCAGCTACAAACAGAGCAGACATTTTAGATCCTGCATTATTAAGACCAGGTAGGTTTGATAGACAGATATTCGTTAGCTATCCTGATATTAAAGGCAGAGAAGAAATACTAAAAGTACACTCGAAAAACAAGCCTCTTGCAGCAGATGTTGATCTGAAAATTTTTGCGAAAAGAACAGCATATTTCACAGGTGCAGACCTTGAAAACGTGCTTAACGAAGCGGCTATACTTTCTGCTCGTCGCAGGAAAAAAGTTATAACCAAACGCGAGATAGAGGATGCAATAACACGCGTTCAAATAGGTACAGAGAAAAAATCAAAAGTTGTTACCGAAAAAGACTTGATGATTACTGCATACCACGAAGCAGGGCATGCTATACTTAGTGCTAGCCTTGAACATTGTGATCCAGTACATGAAGTATCTATAATACCAAGAGGTCAAGCTGGCGGATATACAATGACAATAGCTGGCGAAGAGTCTAACTATGTAACAAAAGGCAAATTGCTTGATGATATTACAATGTGTATGGGTGGCAGAGTTGCTGAATCCATAATATTTAAAGATGTAACAACTGGCGCAACGCAAGATCTAAAGGTTGCAACAGATATGGCAAGAAGAATAGTTGTTGAGTATGGCATGAGTGAAGCAATTGGACCTGTCTACTTAGCGGGAGATCCTGAGATATTTGTAGGCAAAGATTTTGGTCATGAAAAGAGCTATTCAGATGAGCTATCTTCACAAATTGATGCTGAAAAGAAAAAGATACTTGAAGCATCATACAACAAAGCTTTGGATATTCTTAGCAACAGGCTTACAAAACTACACAAAGTTGCAAAAACACTTATGGAGAAAGAAAAGATCGACGGTCAAGAGTTCATGCGTATCATGACTGAAGAAGATGACCCTAATGGCAGAGATTTATCTATAGGTACTGTATAAACAAATGATAAAGGCTTCTCTAGTAAAGAGGCCTTTATTTTGTTTTGTGTATGGTAATTATTAAACTACTTATACTAACTAAAATTTAAACTAATAAAGCATTGGTAAAAATATTTAATGTTTTATGACATGAATTATGGCGAAATATAGCAGAATATATTATAATAATTCTTGGAGAGTAAAAAATAGTTCCAATGTTATAAAAAATAATATCAATTGCTTGTTGGCAAAGCTATATGCTATAATGTCCAATAGTGTACAAAAACTATGTGCTTTTATGCGCTTGGAGGTGACGGGCTAGTTATTAGCCGTCCGGATGGTAGAAAAACTTATTATTAATGGTGGAAAACCCTTAAGAGGAGAAGTTACTATTAGCGGTGCTAAAAATGCCGCTGTCGCTATATTGCCTGCAACACTTTTAGCAGATGGAGTAAGTGTGATTGAAAACTTACCTTTCATAGATGATGTAATGTCACTTAAGAACATGTTGAATTTTATTGGCGCTAAAGCAGAGATGAGAGACAAAGGCACTATGGTTATAGACCCAAGAGGCCTTAATACATATAAAGCTGATAATGATATGGTTAGCCGAATGCGTGCTTCGTATTATTTGCTTGGTGTTTTGCTTGGCAAATTTGGCAAGGCTGAAGTTTCGCTTCCAGGTGGTTGCAATATTGGAGCTAGACCAATAGACCAACATATTAAAGGGCTCGAAGCTATGGGTGCTTCAATAAAAATTGAGCATGGCATACTAAAGGGTTATTGTAAAGAATTAAAAGGCACAGAAGTGTATCTTGACGTTGTAAGCGTTGGAGCTACTATAAATATCATGCTAGCAGCTGTTCTTGCAAAAGGACAAACTACTATCGTAAATGCTGCTAAAGAACCGCACATCGTTGACGTAGCAAACTTTTTAAATTGCATGGGAGCATCTGTTAAAGGCGCAGGTACAGACGTAATACGTATACAAGGCCAAACGAAATTGCACGGGTGCGAATACTCACTTATACCAGATCAAATCGAAGCCGGAACGATAATGATAGCAGCGGCTGCGACAAAAGGCGACGTTACAATAAGAAACATAATTCCAGTGCATCTTGAAGCTACATCAGCAAAACTAATAGAGATGGGCGTAGAGGTTACAGATTTTGCAGATACATTAAGAATAAAAAGTAATAGAAGACTAAAGGCAACCACAGTAAAGACATTCCCGTATCCAGGTTTCCCAACAGACCTACAACAACCAATTACATCTTTACTTAGCACAGCAGAAGGTACGAGCGTTGTAATTGAAAACATATTCGAAGAACGATTTAAACACGTATATGAATTGGCGCGGATGGGCGCTGATATAACTATAGACAATAGAGTGGCCGTTATCGAAGGAGTTAAAAGACTCACAGGAGCAACAGTAAGGGCTAGTGATCTAAGAGCTGGAGCAGCATTGATTGTTGCAGGGCTCATGGCAGAAGGAACAACTACGATATCAGGCGTTAAACATATAGATAGAGGCTATGAAAAAATAGAAGAAAAACTTATAAGCCTTGGAGCAGATATAACAAGAGTGAAAGAAGAAAACGAAGACGAAGACGACTATTAATAAAAATAAAAAGCGGTTATTAACCGCTTTTTTTATTTCTTATAGGTTTTTATTCCTTCTTCGTAAAGAGATGTGCCACGAGAATCTATCGCACATATAAGAGGCATATTTGCTATCTCAAGCTCGTATATTGCCTCGGATAGTAACTCGGGAAAGGCAACAGTTCTTTTGGCTTTTACGCAACTAGCAAGTAAAGCACCTGCACCACCGGTTGCAGCTAAGTAAACAGCTCCGTTTCGTACCATTGCGTCAATAACATCTTTTGAGCGAAGACCTTTGCCTACCATGATTGTTTGACCAAGATCCATTAGCGTGGGTGCGTAGCTGTCCATTCGAGATGAAGTTGTGGGACCACAAGAGCCTATTATATCTCCAGGCTTTTCCGGGCAAGGACCTGTATAATATATGCAGGCATTTTTTATGTTTATAGGTAGAGGATCGCCAGATGCAATCATACTCATAAGCCGTTTGTGAGCAGCGTCTCTTGCGGTGTATATTGTTCCGCTAAGAAGTACTGTATCTCCAATATTTATATTAGCAAGTTGCTCCCTAGTAGCAGGAGCAGTTATGTTTATAATAGCCATAGTAATCTCCTTATTTTAAATAATAGCTGATTTATGTCTTGCGGCATGGCACTGCATGTTTACTGCCACAGGCAGACCTGCTATGTGTGTTGGGTAAGTGTCAATGAAAACAGCAAGTGCAGTTGTGTCTCCACCTAAACCGCCTGGACCTATGCCAAGATTATTTATTTTTTCAAGAAGCTCATTTTCAAGTGCAGCTAATTCTGGATCTGGGTTTACTTCGCCAATTTCTCTTAAAAGTTGCCTTTTTGCAATAAGTGCTGCTTTTTCCATCGTTCCGCCTATGCCAATACCAAGAACTATTGGTGGGCACGGATTTGCACCTGCATTTTTAACGGTGTCTATAATAAATGCCTTTACGCCTTCAAGACCGCTTGATGGGGTAAGCATTTTTAGTGCGCTCATATTCTCGCTTCCAAAGCCCTTAGGTGCCATGTGCAGAGTTAGTTTATCTCCTGGAACTATATTGTAATGTACTATAGGTGGAGTGTTATCACCTGGATTTTTGCGGCTCAAAGGATCTGTTGTTGAAGCTCTAAGATAGCCGTCTTTATATCCGCGCCTAACACCTTCCTCAATAGCACCAAAAAGATCGCCTTCTATGTGGACATCTTGTCCGACGTCTGCAAAAATTACTGCCATTCCTGTATCTTGGCAAGCAGGCATTTGTTTTTCTCTTGATATTTCTATATTTGATATAAGCTGAGTTAGTATTTCTTTGCCAAATGGAGAGCGTTCACTATCTTTCGCTTTTTTGAGTGCTATGTATACGTTCTCTGGCATATCACAGCATGCATCTATACACATTTGCCTTATTGTATCAGTTATTTGTGTTGCATTTATTACTCTCATAAGTAGCCTCCTATGTTATTTAAAATAATTATATCAGATTTTTAACTAAGTGAAAGCTCAAAATCATTTCTTGTAAACACTAGTGCTTGTGGCTATAATTATACTGTAAACAATATGTTGATACAAACAATAGGTTAAGGGGTTATTTGATGGAACTTGATATATGTCCGCTTTTTAGCGGTAGCAGCGGAAACTCTACTTATTTAAGCTGTGGGCAAACAAAAATATTAATAGATGCCGGTGTAACATGCAAGCGCATTGTAGAAGCGCTAAGCATGCTTGATGTGCATGCCAGCGAAATTTCAGGCATTGTTATTACACATGAACACATAGATCATATTAAAGGGATTGGTGTGCTATCAAGAAAATATGATATACCTATATATGCAAACGAGCTTACATGGGACGCCATGCAACGCATAGTTGGACCTATCTCTGACAAAAACATGCGTGTATTCCAAACTGGATTAGATTTTTTTATTAAAGATGTTTGCGTTCAGCCTTTTTCTATACCTCATGATGCAGCAGCCCCTGTTGGTTTCTCATTTAATGCCAAAGGCAAAAAGGTCTCAATTGTAACAGACCTTGGCTACATGACTGGGGATGTTTTAGAAGCTATATCGTATTCTGATTTGCTTATTTTAGAGGCGAATCACGATATTGATATGCTTACAGCAGGCAGATACCCATATCATCTAAAAAGACGCATACTTTCAACAAAAGGGCATCTGTCTAACGAAGCGTGCGCAAATGCTCTGGTTAAACTTTTTAAGACAAATGTTAAACGTGTTCTACTTGGGCATATGAGTAAAGAAAACAATGCTGTTGAGATAGCATTTTGTACTATAAAATCTATACTAGACGAGAATGATATAATAGAGGGAAAGGATATCTTTATTGATATTGCTCTAGAAGATAGAGCAACCGGCCTTTATAAAATAGTTTGAGATGAGGCGACTTATTGGACGAGCGAGATACCAGAAAACTTGTGTCTGCAACAAACGTAATGCTACTGATTGCGTTTGCTTTATTTTTAGCCTGCATTTATTTAACTCTATATCTTACAAAAACATTTGGACCTTTTAGTGCGCTTACTACTCTTACTATTTCAACAATACTTCAAGAACTAATTGCGCTTATTATACCTGTAGTTGTTTTTATTAGGTATAAGCGCTTTAATTTTAGTAAATATTTGCGTATTAAGCCAGCGAAGCTTGGCATGAGCATAAGAATTTTCTTTTTAGCCGTTTCTGGCTATCTTTTTATCACATGTTTTATAGTGCTTTGGAATATCGTATTCGGCACACAATTTTCTTATAAACCGGGGCTGGAGAATTACATATCTAACGATTTCATCGGTACGATGGGCATGGTTGTCAATGTAGCGGTGTTTGCTGCGATAGGCGAGGAGATACTTTTTAGAGGTATGCTTTTACGGGGATTGCAACCACTTGGAAATTTCAAAGCGGTTATACTAACTGCGTTTGCTTTTGCTGTCTTCCATCTTAGCTTTGCAAGACTTGGCTATACGTTCATGCTCGGTATTATTATGGGATATATAACTATAGCTACTGGCAACATAATGTATTCTATACTCTATCATCTACTGCATAATACAATTTCGATTTTTATTGATATAACATACTTAGTCCAAAACGCACTAAGCGCTACAGAAAAGACGAATTATATTTTAGCCTATGTAGCAATTATGCTATTTTCAGCTTCAATAATGTATGTTATATATATTTCGATAAAAGACCAAACTAAAGCTCAAAGAGAATCTGAACAGCAGAGGTTAGCAGAGCTGGAAGAAAAGCTTATTATTCAAAATCGAGTAAAAAGCGAAACTGAAGAATATATATTAGAAGACGATACAGAGAATAGTGAAGACTGCCTTATTGAAACTGAAGTCAACCCAAAGATAGAGATGAAAAACTATGAGCGTACAGAACTATTGTCTTTAAGAAATGAATTTGATGATGGAGAGTATCTTACGCCAGTAAGAATCAGGACTAACTTAACAAATTTGTCAGGTTACATTGTATTTGTTATAGTTGCTACATGTATAATTATAGCTACAGTGATGGGATATAGCCCGTTCCAATATTAATAAGGAGTAAATTATGGAGAACAGTGCATTAATTACAAGAGAAGAAATAAAAAGCAATGAGCTTGTAAACGACACGATGAAAGCACTATTGTGGATGTTTCTATTATATTTCATTGCTAGCGTAGCATTTAGCGGCATATTAGTTGGCAATGGGTATATGAACATTTTTTTCACTGCATTAGTGTTCTATCCTTTGTTTACGCTTTTGCCTATTTATACATATACAAAAATTAAACCAGTGCAAAAGCCTAAAACATTTATCAGAATGGACAAAAAGATGGATGGCCAGCTAATGAGGCAGGTAATAGTACTAGGCATTTTAATAGCACTGGCATATATATCTTTTATACTAATACTTGTTTATTTCATTGATCCAACAATACTGCAGAATGTTAATCCACTAGGAAATGCGGTTAGCACTTCTTATAGCACGGAGGAGATTGTAAGTATCATAGCTCAGCTTATTGTTGTTTTTGTAATAAGTGCTGGGATTTTTGAAGAGCTATTTTTCAGAGGGTTCATGCTAAACGGGTTAAGGGCACTTGGAGAGAAGAAAGCTATTATTATTACTTCAGTTGCTTTTGGATTAATGCATTTAAGCCTTTTCCAAGGAAGTATTGCGTGTTTAATAAGCCTGTTTATAGGATATATCGCATATACGCTTAAAAACACAAGGTATGCAATAGTGTTGCATATTGCGTATAATAGCATAATTGTTGTTTTTGCTCTTATTCTTTTGTTTATACAATATGGTATCATCACAACTGGTTCCATGCTGTATTACATTATGGGCTTTGGGATTGGTGGGATAATTGTCTTTCCAATAATGATAAAACTTCTTATCTCAAAAATTAAAAACAGAAACAATGAGCTTAACACTAAAGCAAGCGCATCAGAAGTAAATACTGATGTGCAAGATGATTTAAAAGAAGTGCATGTAACTGAACCTTATTTATTTGAAATGTATACGCCAGTTAATAATACGGGCAGAACTTTTGAAGATGGCATTAAAATAGATGATTATAAAAATCCAGTTAAAGTGACAATGAGCACAGGAGCTAAATTAAGCTTTGGAGTATATATATTTGTGACGACTAGCTTAACTATCCTAGGAACTATAATTATTCAATAAGAGAAATAAGTTTTAGGAGAACATAGGATTGATACATATTATATGTGTGGGAAAAATAAAAAAAGATTTCATTGATAAAGCATGCAGTGATTATGAAAATAGAATAAGAAAATATACTAAGATAAAAATTACTCAGCTGCAAGATGTTAATATTGCTACAGAAGCTGATGCCCAAAAGGCCATGGAAAAAGAGGCGGATGCTATACTTAAGGCAATAAGCAATGATGATTATATCATTGCGCTTGCTATAGAAGGTAAGCAAATGGATTCTGTTGAGTTTTCAAAACATATTGAAAAGCTGCAAATGGAAGTCAAAGGCGATATTACATTTATAATAGGCAGTTCACATGGCTTGCACGAGAAAATATTAAAAAAAGCAAATTTATTACTTTCGTTCTCTAAAATGACTTTCGCGCATCAATTGTTTCGGGCTTTATTATTAGAGCAGATTTATAGAGCGTATTCGATAATAAATAATTCGCCATATCATAAATAAGCTAAACAATATATAATTGAAAAAATGGCTGTTACAGTATATTATTATGTTAGACAATAGAGGTGACACGTATGAAATGGAACTGGAATAACAAAAGACGTTATGGTAACGATAACTTTAACTATTTACTACTTGCGATTGCATTAGTATTTGCATTTTCCAGAAATTCTTGGCTAGTAACGCTAGGTTTGACTGCATATGCAATGTATAGAGCTCTATCAACTGATATTACAAGACGTCAACAAGAAGCTTATATGGTTAATAGTTTTTTAGCAAAATGGATACGCAAATTAAAGATTGCTATCGATAGAATAAGATACAGAAATAAAGTTGTTTTTACATGCCCAAATTGTGGACAAAAGCTCTCAGTTCCAAAAGGCAAAGGCACTGTAAGAGTTACGTGTAAACGCTGCGGAAAAATGTTTGATGGCCGTACCTAAAAAATTATCTTTAAAACGGTAATTGCGGTTATAATAATATTACAATACTAGAAAGGAGAAACAATCATGACAATAACTAAAGACATGACTATTGCGCAAGCGATAGAAGTAGACAATAGAATTGCTGGAGTTTTTATGGCTTTTGGCATGGGATGCATAGGCTGCGCAATGGCTTCTGGAGAAACTATTGAAGAGGCTTGTGGGGTTCATGGCATAGAAGTAGAAGAATTAATGACTGCAGTCAATGAATTTATAGCACAAAACGCAAAATAAACTACTGCATAAACAAATATGTTAGATAAATAATACTTATAGTCAATTGATCGTGTAATAGTAAAAATAGACGCGATTATATTAAAAGGAGGTTTTTCATTATGAATGAATGGACTTGTACGGTTTGTGGATACGTATACAATCAAGAGTTAGGCGATCCAGATGGCGGCATTGCACCAGGCACAAAGTTTGAAGATATCCCAGACGATTGGGTTTGCCCAGTATGCGGTGTTGGCAAGGATATGTTTGAATTAAACTAATGGAAGTTGGGTCATAAATGATAAAATCAATGGAAATAGTTCCTGGTATTTTCTGGGCTGGCGTAGTGGATCATGATTTAAAGGTTTTTGACGTGATAATGGAAACAAAATACGGCACTAACTATAATTCGTATCTAGCTATAGGAAAAGATAAAATTGCGCTTATTGATACTGCAAAAGAACGTTTTTGTGACGAATATATTGAAAGACTGAAACAAGTAATCGATATATCTAAAATTGACTATGTAGTTATTAATCATACAGAGCCAGATCATTCTGGTTGCTTAAAGAGTGTTCTTGACGCGGCTCCAAATGCAGTTGTAGTATGCACATCGCCCGCAAAAATGAATTTGCAAAGTATAATAAACAGACCATTTGAATGCATTATCCCAAAAGCGGATACAGTTATTGATCTTGGTGGCAAGACACTAAAATTTATTAACGCTCCATTTTTACATTGGCCTGATACAATGTTTACTTATATACCAGAAGACAAAGCCTTATTTACTTGCGATGCATTTGGTTGCCATTATGCTACGGAAAAAGTGCTTGAAAGTTTAGAAGACGGAGAGTTTTTAAAGGCACAAAGATACTATTATGATGTAATAATATCTCCTTTTGCTAAATATGTTCTCGAGGCTATAGATAAACTTGAAGCAGGAAATATACAAATAGATTTACTGCTGCCGTCACATGGACCAGTGCTTGACCAGAAACCACTCGAAACAGTGGAAAGGTATCGCACTTGGGCTACTGAGACAATTAATCATAGAAAAGAAAACAAGGCTGCAGTTGCATATGTTTCTTGCTACGGTTATACCAAACAGCTTGCTGAGCAAATTGCAAAAGCGCTTAAAGATGCGGGAATGGATACTAAGTTATTTGACATTTCCACTGTATCTGTAGAAGAAGCAGTAGGTATTATCACTTCTTCAAGTGTATTTGCATTGGGTTCGCCAACTGTAAATAAAGATGCATTAAAACCTGTTTGGGATGTTCTGTCTTCAATACATACACAAGCTGTTAAAGGCGCAAATGTTGTTGTATTTGGATCCTATGGTTGGTCTGGAGAAGCTGTGCCTTTTATGGAAGCTAGACTTACTGATATGGGCTGTAAGATTGCTGGTACGCTTAGAGTTAAGTTCAGACCGATTGAAGGAGACTTAAAACAGGCATACGAATCAGGTCAAAAGCTTGCAGAAGCAGCAAAATAGAATAGACAAACAAAAGAAATTAAAACGGCGTTTAACGCCGTTTTTTTTCACTCAAACACATACAAATATAAGATATCTAAAGTGAATATTCGTATACTTTTTCTCACACTATTATTATGCAGTTAATATTAAATTAATGTTAAAAAAGTAGGCTAATTTGGTTGACAAAGCATACGAGTTATTGTAAGATATAAAAGCACTCAAGTTACGGAAGTGTTAAAAGAACGTTGAAAGATATACAGAACAAACGAAGAAAGAACTGTCAGTAAAGACACAAAAAACAAATGGACAAAAACATAAGCGAGCGAATCTACTTAGGTAGATAAGAGTCGTGAGAATAAAAGGATTTAAACATAAGAGTTTGATCCTGGCTCAGGACGAACGCTGGCGGCGTTCCTAACACATGCAAGTCGAACGGAGAATTTCAAAGAGCTTGCTCTAAGAGATTTTTAGTGGCGG
>DIWY01000003.1 GCA_002435915.1 Christensenella sp. UBA6094
TAGTTATTTCTGTTGTTGAATAAAATAACTGACAAAAAATGATGCATGTTAGCTCCCTGATTTTAATCGGGGAGCATAACTTTCTCTGTTTTTAAAGAAATTATTTAAAAAATATATTGATTTATATATACAAACCAACTATAATTAAATAGTTAGCGAAAAAATGGGATGAACTGAGAGGTTGCCAGCTTGGCTGCTGGGTTTTTTCAGGGACAATTGTCTGTTAATCAGGCGACGCGTTTGTATACTTGTGACCAAAAGAAAAGACACACACGGCAATGTGTACAGCACGATTATAAGGAGGATTCTTATGTTAAGCCAAAAGATCAGGATCAAGTTAAAGGCATATGACCATGAACTACTAGACCAATCTGCAGAACGTATAGTAGAGACTGCAAAAAGGACGGGAGCACAAATTTCCGGCCCTATTCCTATGCCTACAGAAAAAGAAATTATTACAATATTGCGTGCAACTCATAAATACAAAGATGCTCGCGAACAATTTGAAATGAGAACACACAAGCGTTTGATCGATATCCTAAACCCGACAGCAAAGACCATGGATGCTCTACAGAGCCTCGATGTTCCAGCCGGTGTTGAGATATTGATTAAGCTTTAATGCTTTGCATATAGGAGGTGGCACAAATAATGAATAAAGCTATTCTCGGCAAGAAGCTTGGTATGACGCAGATATTTACTGAAGATGGACGTATGATCCCTGTTACAGTAGTAGAAGCTGGCCCTTGCTCTGTCGTTCAGAAAAAGACATTAGAAAAAGATGGCTATATCGCTTTGCAAGTTAGCTTCGGCGGTATACGTGAAAAATTAGTTAATAAACCTCGCAAAGGTCATTTTGCAAAAGCGAATGCAGCGCTTGCAAGAAATCTTAAAGAACTCAAATTTGGCAATCCAGATAATTACGGGCTAGGCTCTGTAATAAAGGCTGACATATTTGATGAAGGCGATATCATTGACGTGAGCGGTGTTTCTAAAGGTAAAGGTTTCCAAGGTGTAATTAAGCGCCATGGACAACACAGAGGCCCTATGTCTCATGGTTCTAGATATCACAGACGTCCAGGTTCTATGGGCGCTTGCTCATCACCATCAAAGGTATTCAAGGGCAAGAGACTTCCAGGACACATGGGCTCAAGATCAGTTACTATTCAAAACTTAACAATTGTTAAAGTTGATGCGGAAAATAATATTTTGCTTGTTAAGGGAGCTCTTCCTGGCGCAAGAGGCAGTGTTGTTTCGCTAAAAGAAGCAGTTAAAAAAGCCAATTAATAACGCTTTCGTGAAGGGAGGAAATAGGAATGCCTAAAGTTACAGTTTATAATATTGAAGGCGCTAAAGTAGACGAAATTATGTTAGACGATAATGTGTTTGGCGCTGAAGTTAATAAAAATGTTCTATATGAAGTAGTTCGCGCACAGTTAGCAAATAAGAGACAAGGCACACAAAGTGCTCTTACAAGAGCTGAAGTAAGCGGTGGCGGTAAAAAGCCATGGAGGCAAAAAGGTACAGGCAGAGCACGTCAAGGCTCTATCAGATCTCCTCAGTGGAGACATGGTGGTGTTGTATTCGCGCCTAAGCCAAGAGATTACCATATAGACGTAAACAAAAAAGTAAAAAGAATTGCAATGAAGAGCGCTTTGTCTAGCAAAGTACAAGATGATGAAATTATTGTATTAGATAATCTTGAGATTGCAGCAGCTAAGACAAAAGAGATGGCAAGAATATTAAAGAATTTTGATATTAAAAAAGCTCTTATTGTACTTACAGATAAAAATGAAACGGTTGAACGTGCATCCTCTAATATTGCAGGAATTAAGACAACTTTAGTAGGAACATTAAACGTTTATGACATCTTGAAGTATGATAAATTTATTATAACAAGCGATGCTTGTAAAAAAGTAGAGGAGGTGTTCGCGTAATGAAAACTCCTCAACAAATAATCAAAAAACCTGTACTATCAGAAAAAACTTATGATCTCATACCAGAGAAGAAATACGTTTTTGAAGTGGATGTTAAGGCAAATAAAACAGAGATTAAAAACGCTGTCCAAGAAATATTTGGCGTACAGGTAGAGAAGGTAAACACACTGCGCACCCAAGGTAAGATTAAGAGACAGGGAATTCACTCTGGCAGAAGACCTGAGATCAAAAAAGCGTATGTTCAATTAACAAAAAGCAGTAAATCAATTGAGTTCTTTGACGGCATGGCTCAGTAAGCTGTGCTAAACTAGTAGGAGGTACATGAATAATGGCGATAAAGAAGTACAAACCGACCTCGCCTGCAAGGCGTTTTATGTCGGTGTCGACCTTTGAAGAGATAACATGTACGACGCCTGAGAAATCTCTTTTATCTGAATTAAAGGTTTCAGGCGGCAGAAATGCGCATGGTCATATAACAGTACGCCATAGAGGTGGTACAGCAAAAAGAAAATATAGAATTATTGACTTTAAGCGTAATAAAGATGATATCCCAGCTAAGGTAGCGACAATTGAGTACGATCCAAACAGATCAGCAAACATAGCATTGCTAAACTACGTTGATGGCGAGAAGAGATACATACTAGCACCACTTGGTCTAAAAGTTGGCGATATGGTTCAATCCGGTGCAAGCTCCGATATTAAACCAGGCAACGCATTACCAATCATCAACATACCAGTAGGTACTCTTATCCACAACATTGAATTAACAGTAGGCTCTGGCGGACAACTTTGCAGAAGCGCAGGAAACGTTGCTCAGCTTATGGCTAAAGAAGGCAAGTACTCTCAAGTACGTCTTCCATCTGGCGAAGTTCGCATGATACCTATCAATGCAAAAGCAACTATTGGGCAGATAGGTAATACAGACCACGAAAACATCTCAATAGGTAAAGCCGGTAGAAAAAGGCATATGGGCTTTAGACCAACAGTTCGTGGTAGCGCAATGAACCCTGTAGACCATCCACATGGTGGTGGTGAAGGTAAAGCACCAATCGGTAGACCAGGTCCAGTGTCACCATGGGGCAAACCTACACTTGGCTACAAGACACGTAAGAAGAAAAATACTAACGATAAGTTTATTGTTAAACGTAGGAATAGCAAGTAATAATGCTTCTATAAAGAAGGGAGGCACATAAATGAGTAGATCGATTAAGAAAGGCCCTTACGTCAGTGAGCGCCTGATGGAAAAAGTAATAGAGATGAACGATGCTGGCAAGAAAAATGTTCTAAAGACATGGTCACGTGCGTCCACAATATTTCCTGAAATGGTAGGACACACAATTGGTGTGCATGATGGGAAAAAGCACGTTCCAGTATATATAACCGAAGAAATGGTAGGACATAAATTGGGCGAGTTCGCTCCCACACGTACGTATAGAGGGCACGCTGGTAGCGAAAAATCCTCTGGCGGACGTTAAAGGAAGGAGGCATACACTATGGCAACAAGACAAAGAGAGAAAGCAAAGCAAAGAATAGAAAACAAAGATATGAGACCACACGCTTCTGCTAATTATGTACGTATCTCTAGCCGTAAGGTTAAGCTAATAATTGACCTTATTAGGGGCAAGTCGGTTAGTGAAGCTCAAGCGATACTTATGCATACGCCTCAAGCTGCATCGCCTATCGTTGATAAAATTTTAAAAAGCGCTATAGCAAACGCAGAAAACAACTTGAATATGTCTAGAGACACATTAGTAGTTGCTGAAGTTTTTGCAAACCAAGGCCCAACACTAAAGCGTATGAGGCCAATGGCTAAAGGGCGTGCAGGCAGGATTTTGAAAAGAACCAGCCACATAAAGATCATTCTTGATCAAGCCAAATAAGGAGGACAAATAAATGGGTCAAAAAGTAAATCCGCACGGGCTCCGAGTCGGCGTTATAAAAGAATGGGACACACGCTGGTTCGCAAGCAAAAAAGATTTTGCGGGTTATCTTCTAGAAGATCACAAAATTAGAGTGTATTTGAAAAAGAAGCTGTTCCCAGCAGGCGTTTCTAAAATATTGATTGAACGCACACTTAACAAAATTGTAGTAGACATCTACACTGCAAAACCTGGTATCGTTATCGGTAGAGGTGGTAGCGGAGTAGAAATACTAAAAAAAGAATTGCTTAACTTAACTGGGAAAAATATTGTTGTTAACATAATTGAAGTTAAAGTACCAGAAATGGATGCTCAACTAGTTGCTGAAAACATCGCAGCTCAGCTAGAGAGGCGTATTAGCTTCAGACGTGCTATGAAACAATCACTCGGACGCACAATGAAAGTTGGCGCTAAAGGTATTAAAATACAATGTTCAGGCAGACTTGGCGGCGCTGAAATTGCGCGTAGCGAAGGTTACCATGAAGGATCAATCCCATTGCAGACAATTAGAGCAGATATAGACTACGGTTTTGCTGAAGCTTCTACTACATATGGTCGCTTAGGTGTTAAAGTATGGATATATAAGGGAGAGGTACTTCCTGGCAAAAAAGCTCCAACAAATGTACAGGCAAAAGGGGGCAAAAACTAATGTTGATGCCAAAAAGAGTTAAAAGAAGAAGAGTATTTAGAGGCCGCATGAAGGGCAAAGCTACTCGTGGTAACTTGGTATCTTATGGCGAATATGGCTTACAAGCTTTAGAACCACATTGGATAACAAGCAACCAGATAGAAGCAGCCCGTGTCGCAATGACACGTTACATCAAGCGTGGTGGCCAAGTTTGGATAAAAATATTCCCTGACAAGCCAGTTTCTAAAAAGCCAGCTGAAACTCGTATGGGTAAAGGTAAAGGCGCACCAGAGTACTGGGTAGCAGTTGTTAAACCAGGTAGGATCATGTTTGAAATTGCGGGAGTAAGCGAAGAAATTGCTAGAGAAGCTTTAAGACTTGCAATGCACAAATTACCTGTAAAATGTAAAATCGTTAAAAAGAATGAAGAGAATAATGTGGCGGGTGGTGAAAGCAATGAAAGCTAGTAAAAAGTATCATGAACTAACTACTAAAGAGCTCACTACAAAGCAAAAAGAATTGAGGAGCGAGCTATTCAATCTTCGCTTTCAATTGGCCACAGGCCAGTTGCAAAACCCAGTGTCTGTTAGTCAGACAAGAAGAGATATAGCAAGAGTACAGACAATACTACGCGAACGCGAGTTAAAGGCCGCAGGCGAATGATAGACTCTATCGTTGAAAGGAGGATTTCAATAAATGGAAGAAAGATCTTCTCATAGAAAAGTACGTGTTGGTACTGTCGTTAGCGATAAAATGGATAAAACAGTTGTTGTTGCTATAAAAACAAAGACAAAGCATCCACTTTATGGCAAGACTGTAAATAGAACAAAAAAACTACAAGCGCACGATGAGAACAATGAGTGTAAAATAGGAGATGTTGTTGAAATAATGGAAACAAGACCTCTGAGCAAAATCAAAAGATTTAGACTCGTAAATATCATCGAAAAGGCACGCTAAAAAATGAAATTTGGTAAGGAGGAGCCTTTATGATACAACCTCAAACACGTCTAAAGGTTGCTGACAACACGGGCGCTAAGGAAATAATGTGCATCCATGTTATGGGTGGCTCTCTTAGAAGGACTGCTAACATTGGTGATGTAATTATTGCATCCGTTAAAAGCGCAACACCAGGCGGTGTTGTTAAGAAAAAAGATGTTGTTAAAGCCGTTATTGTGCGCACCGTCAAAGGTAAAAAAAGAGCAGATGGAACTTACATAAGATTTGACGAGAATGCAGCAGTTATAATAAACGATCAGAAACAACCAAGGGGCACACGTATATTTGGCCCAGTAGCTCGAGAGCTAAGAGAGAAGGACTATATGAAGATAGTTTCTCTAGCTCCTGAAGTACTTTAAGGAGGTGCTCAACGTATGATTAAAAAAGTTCACGTTAAAAAAGACGATAAAGTCGTTGTCATCTCAGGTAAAGACAAAGGCAAAATAGGCAAAGTGCTTACAGCTTACCCTAAAGAAGGCAAGATCATAGTAGAAGGCGTTAATATACGCACAATGCATAAGAAGCCTAAATCTGCTCAAGAACAAGGTGGCAGAGTTCAAGAAGAATCTTCTATATATGCAAGTAAAGTTATGCCTTTTTGCGATAAGTGCAAGAAGGGTGTAAGGATTGCACAAAAGATTGACGGAGATAAAAAAGTACGAGTATGTGCAAAATGTGGCACAGAGCTCGGTTAATCGTTGAAAGGAGGTTCTTAAATTGGCAAGATTAAAAGACAAATACATAGAGCAAGTTGTGCCTGCGCTTATGGAAAAATTCCAATACAAGAACATAAACGAGGTGCCAAAGCTCAATAAAATTGTTGTTAATATGGGAGTAGGCGACGCAAGAGAAAACGCTAAAGTTCTTGACGTAGCTATGGCCGATCTTAGTATTATTACAGGGCAGAAGCCTATTGCAACTAGAGCAAAAAAATCTATAGCAAACTTTAAGTTAAGAGAAGGCATGCCTATCGGAGCTAAAGTAACGCTTAGAGGCGCAAGGATGTATGAGTTCGCAGATAAAGTTATTAGTATTGCACTTCCTCGTGTAAGAGACTTTAGAGGTATTTCACCTAAGTCTTTTGACGGCAGAGGTAATTATGCTTTTGGCGTTAAGGAACAACTTATATTCCCAGAAATTGAGTTTGACAAAGTAGAAAAAGTTCGTGGAATGGATATTATATTCGTTACTACCGCCAAAACGGACGAGGAGGCTCGTGAATTACTAAGCCTTCTAGGAATGCCGTTTAGGGAAGCCTAGTATAGGAGGGAAAAAATGGCTAGAAAAGCAATGATACTCAAACAGCAGAAACCAGCTAAGTTTTCAACAAGAGCTTACACAAGGTGTAGTATATGTGGACGCCCACATGCTGTTTTACAAAAATATGGAGTATGCCGTATCTGTTTCAGAGAATTGGCATACCGTGGAGAAATACCAGGAGTAAGAAAAGCGAGCTGGTAATACAAATCGGAAGGAGGGTTTAGCATGGTTGTAACCGATCCCATCGCTGATATGCTAACACGCATTCGTAACGGGCTTGTTACGAAGCACAAAACAATAGATATGCCTTCATCGAAGATGAAAAAGTCTATAGCTGAGATATTACTTGAAGAAGGATATATAAGCGGCTATGAAAGCATCGAAGAGGGTAATCATGTTTGCCTGAGGCTTAAAATGAAATACGGTCCAAATAAGGAACGTGTTATTAACGGATTAAAAAGAATAAGCAAACCTGGTTTAAGAGTGTATGCAGATAAAGACACCGTGCCAAAGGTATTAGGTGGACTTGGAATAGCAATAATATCAACTTCACAAGGCGTTATGACAGATAAAGAAGCGCGTAAAAATCAAGTTGGTGGCGAAGTGCTTGCATACATCTGGTAATAGCAATGCTTATAAGAAACATTAGGAGGTGTAATACATGTCACGTATTGGTAAAATGCCTATAGTAGTACCTGCAAGCGTTAATATCAACATAACCCCAGAAAATGTTGTAACGGTTAAAGGACCTAAAGGTGAACTATCTCAGAAGATACACCAAGACATGATTTTAGAAGTGACAGACGGAGTATTAACCGTTGCTCGTCCTTCTGATATGAAAACGCATAGATCATTGCACGGCCTATCAAGAACACTAATAGCAAATATGGTTGAAGGCGTAGTTAATGGCTACACAAAATCATTAGAGCTAGTAGGCGTTGGTTATAGGGCGCAAAAGCAAGGAACTAAATTAGTATTGACAGTCGGCTATTCTCATCCTGTAGAGTTTGAAGAAGCAGACGGCATTAAGTTAGATACACCTGCTACAAACAAGATAATTGTTAGTGGCATAGACAAACAAAAAGTCGGCGCTGTTGCGGCAAACATACGTAGCGTACGTGAACCTGAACCATACAAAGGCAAAGGTATCCGTTACGAAGGCGAATATGTACGTCGTAAAGAAGGCAAGACAGGTAAATAGTAGAGAGGAGAGACAAGGTAAATGATATCAGTTGAAGATAAAAATACCATAAGAAAAGCTCGTCATGATCGTATGCGTTTTACACTTAAGGGCACAACTCAGCGCCCAAGATTAAATGTATATAGAAGCCTTAAGCATATATATGCTCAGGTTATTGATGATACTTTAGGAGTAACCTTGGCTGCTGCCTCTACTTTAGATAACGAATTAAGAGGCCAGTTAGAAGGACTAAACAAAAAAGATAGCGCTAAAAAAGTCGGCGAGCTTGCCGCAAAAAGAGCGCTTGAAAAAGGCGTAAAGCAAGTTGTATTTGATCGCGGTGGCTATCTGTATACAGGTCGCGTAGAACAAGTAGCAGCAGGCGCGAGAGAAGCAGGGCTCGAATTCTAATCGTAAGGAGGAGAAATATGAGAGGCATAGATACAAGTACGCTAGATCTTAAAGAGAAGCTTATAACGATCAACCGTGTAACAAAAGTTGTTAAAGGCGGTCGTAAATTTAGGTTTAGTGCGCTGATTGTACTGGGTGATGAGAACGGCCATGTCGGACTTGGCATGGGTAAAGCTCAAGAGATCCCAGAAGCTATAAATAAAGCAAAAGAAGAAGCAAAACGCAATATGATAACTGTTCCTATCGTTGGATCTACAATTCCACACGAGATGATAGGAATCTTTAGCAAAGGCCAAGTTATGCTACGCCCAGCTCCAGAAGGTACTGGCGTTATAGCTGGCGGACCAGTAAGAGCAGTATTAGAGCTTTCTGGTGTTAAAGACATTTATACAAAATCTTATGGTTCAAATAATCCTGCAAACTGCGCAAAAGCTACAATCGAAGGCTTAAGAGCTTTGAAGACTGTAGAACAAGTTGCTAAATTGCGCGGCAAAACAACGCAGGAAATATTAGGTTAGGAGGTAGCTACTATGGCAAAATTAAAGGTAACACTGGTAAAAAGCACTATTGGCTGCCTGAAAAATCAACAAGAAACTGTAAGATCTCTTGGGCTTAGAAAAATCAACAGCTCAGCAGTTCATGACGATTCACCAGCAATCAAAGGTATGATATTTACAGTAAAACATTTAGTAAAAGTAGAAGATGTTCAAGAATAATGCGATAAGGAGGTGCTATTATTGAAACTCCATGAGTTAAAACCGGCAGAAAATAGTCGCAAAGCCGTAAAACGTTTAGGACGTGGTCCAGGTTCTGGAACAGGCAAAACTTCTGGTAAAGGTCATAAAGGACAAAAAGCTAGAAGTGGTGGTGGCGTTCGCCCAGGTTTCGAGGGTGGCCAGATGCCATTGTTCCGTCGTATACCAAAACGTGGCTTTACAAATATATTTGCAAAAGAATATGCAATCGTTAATGTTGCTGATCTAAATAAGTTTGAGGATGGCACTGTTATAACAGCAGAGCTATTAAAAGAAACAGGTGTTATTTCCAAAATCAATGATGGTTTGAAGGTTCTTGGAAACGGTACACTCGAAAAGAAATTAGAAGTAAAAGCTGCTAAAGTTAGCAAAGCTGCACAGCAGAAAATTGAGGAGGCTGGCGGCAAAGTTGAGGTGGCAGGATAATGTTTGAAATATTTCGTAATGCTTGGAAGGTAGAAGATTTACGTAAAAAGATTATTTACACACTTCTTATGCTGCTAGTTTATAGACTTGGTGCCTACGTGCCAATTGCAGGCGTTAACGTAGATTACATTGCAGCAAAAGTAAGTGAGTACAGTGCGCTTGGATTTTTAGATTTATTCTCCGGCGGATCGTTCAGTTCGTTTACGATTTTTGCAATGGGTATTTCACCTTATATAAGTGCTTCCATTATTATGAATTTGCTGACGGTAGTAATACCTAAGCTCGAAAGATTATCTAAAGAAGGCGATGAAGGCCGTAAAGCTATCATGAAATACACAAGGTATTTCACTGTTGCTCTCGCATTTGTACAATCAGTTGCTATCGTTATTGGCTTAGGCTCCGGTGCAATGATTGAAGCTACACCATTTAACTACTTATTAGTAGGATTAAGCTTAACAGCTGGTACTGCTCTTATAATGTGGATGGGCGAGCGAATAACTGAAAATGGTGTCGGAAACGGTATCTCGTTAATTATATTCACAAGTATTGTTGTAAGAATACCACAATTCGGTGCACAAATATTTGCTGCAATACAGAGTGGTACAGATCCATGGGTACTACTACCTATAACAATATTTGTAGTCGCTGTAATAGTTGGCATAACGTTTATTGATCTTGGTCAAAGACGTATACCAGTACAGTATGCAAAAAAAGTAGTAGGTCGTAAAATGTACGGTGGACAGAGCACATACATACCAATTAAGCCTAATGCATCAGGAGTTATACCAATCATTTTTGCGCTAACAATAATGCAGTTCCCGTCTATGATTGCCCAGTTTTGGCCAACAAGCGGATTCTCAATATGGTATAATAACTATTTAGCAGCTGGCTCCGTATTGTATTCAGTCCTCTACATAGTGCTAATTGTTGGATTTACATTCTTCTATGCTTCAATATCTTTCAATCCAAGAGATATAGCAAAGAATTTGCAACAATATGGTGGCTTCGTACCTGGAATACGTCCTGGAAAACCTACATCAGAATATTTTTCTCGTATTTCTTCAAGGCTAACGTTTTTTGGTGGTGTTTTTCTAGCTCTTGTAGCTGCAATACCAATGATGTTTACTTCAGTAGTAGGATTCTCCTCGGTCTTTGGCGCAACAAGCGTACTAATACTTGTAAGCGTTGCACTTGAGACAGCTAAGCAACTCGAGTCACAAATGCTTATGCGTAATTATAAGGGCTTCCTATAGTAGATAGAGGAAGGTGTATATATATGAAATTAGTTTTATTGGGGCCTCCTGGGGCAGGTAAAGGAACTCTTTCTGGATTTTTAGTAAGCGAATTATCTTTTGTACATTTATCAGCAGGAGATATGCTAAGAAATGAAATGAAGAGTGGCACAGAAATAGGTTTGAAAGCAAAAAGTTTCGTTGAAAGCGGAGCACTTGTTCCGGATGACCTTATAATCGATATGATGCTAAAAGAATTATCAGATAAAGATGAAAACGCTGGTATCATATTAGATGGTTTTCCAAGAACAGTTGCACAAGCTGAGGCACTTGATAAAAAAATGAACCTAGATTTAGCGCTTAATATAACAGCAGATTATGATGTTATAATAAAACGCTTATCTGGCAGAATGATTTGCAGAAGCTGCGGTGCAATATATAATAAAATGTCTTATGATAAAGATACTTGCGACAAATGTGGTGGAGAATTGTATCAACGTGACGACGATAAGCCAGAGACAGTTGCTAATAGGCTTAAAGTATACGAAGAGCAATCAAAGCCATTGGTTAAGTATTATAGGGACAAAGGCATTCTTCAAGAATTAGATGGCAGCAAGGACAGTAAAATTCTTGTTGGCGAGTTCAAGAAGATAATGGAGATGTATAAATAGTGATCTATATAAAGACGGTCAGCGAAATTGCTAAGATAAGAAAAGCAGGCGAAATTGTTTATGGTGCGCTAGTAGTATCAGAAAAAGCAACTAAGCCAGGTGTAACAACCGCTTATCTTGATGAATTAGTTGCCGACTATATAAAATCCAAGGGAGCCATACCATCATTCTTAGGATACAATGGCTACCCAGCTAGCGCTTGTATAAGCGTTAATAATGAATTAGTACATGGTATTCCCGGCAAAAGAGTATTACACGAAGGCGATATTGTTTCTGCAGATATTGGAGCCTGCTTTGATGGGTTCCATGCAGATGCAGCAAGAACATTCCCTGTTGGTGAGATAGATGAAGCCTCAAGAAAGCTTATTGAAGTTACAAAGCAATCATTTTTTGAAGGATTAAAGTATGCCCGCCAAGGTAATCGCCTCTATGATATATCCAGTGCGATCCAACAATACGCTGAATCTTTTGGATATACAATAGTACGAGAACTTACAGGGCATGGCATAGGTAGAGATCTACACGAGGATCCATCGATTCCAAACTACGGTAATGCTGGCAGAGGCGTTAGGCTAAGAAAAGGCATGGCGCTTGCAATAGAGCCAATGATAAACGAAGGTAGACGTGAGGTGTACATGTTAGATGATGGCTGGACAGTAGTCACAGCCGACGGCAAAAGATGTGCACATTATGAAAACACTATAGCGATAACAGATGGTGAACCACTATTGCTGACTGTAGAATGATAAGGAGGATACCAAATGAAAGACTTATCTGTTGAGGTTGGTAGGGTTGTACTCTCGAAAGCAGGCAGAGATAAAGGTAATTTCTTCGTAATAACTGATATTTTGGATGAAAATTATGTTATAATATCAGATGGCGTTAAAAGAAAGCTTAAAACGCCTAAAAAGAAGAAATTAAAACATCTTGACCTAAAACCTGTCGTCTTAGATGAGATAGCAAAAAAGATTGAGATTAAGAGGCTTTCAGATAGCGATATCGAAAAGGCACTCAGAGAACAAGAACTTATAAGCTAATTGAAGTTTTAGGAGGGATAGCTTGTCTAAAGAAGATGTCATAGAAGTTGAGGGAACCGTTACAGACGCGTATCCCAATGCTATGTTTGAAGTTGAACTAGAGAACGGGCATAAATTGCTTGCTCACATATCTGGGAAGTTACGTATGAATTTTATAAAAATTCTACCTGGCGATAAAGTCACGGTAGAGCTTTCCCCTTATGACTTGACAAGAGGACGAATAACGTGGCGTGGAAAAGCTAAATAGGCTTTTCATGTCTTAATTAAGGAGGCTATAACATGAAGGTTAGACCATCTGTCAAACCAATGTGCGAAAAGTGTAAGATAATTAAAAGAAATGGCAAGGTAATGGTTATCTGCCAAAATCCAAAACACAAGCAAAAGCAAGGTTAACATCACTTTATATGGTGCGGCTGTGCAGAAAAAATCTGCAAACTGTATAAATTGAGATAAATATGTCTATTAATCATACAGAATAATGGAGGTGCAAAACATTTATGGCACGTATTGCTGGAGTAGATCTGCCAAGAGAAAAGAGAGTTGAAGTAGGACTTACTTACATCTATGGTATAGGTCAATCAACTGCTAATAAAATATTGGCTGATACTGGCGTTTCTCCTGATGTTAGAGTAAAAGATCTAACAGAAGACGAAGAGAGAAAATTAAGAGAATATATAGATAAGAGCTTAAATGTTGAGGGCGATTTAAGAAGAGAGGTTACTCTAAATATTAAGCGCCTAGTTGAAATAGGTTGCTATAGAGGTGTTCGCCATAGACGCGGATTACCAGTTAGAGGCCAAAGCACAAAACAAAATGCTCGTACACGTAAGGGCCCTAAAAAAACCGTTGCAGGTAAAAAGAAGTAGTAGGAGGTTAATAATTTGGCTAAGTCTAATGTAAAAGGTTCGAAGAGACGCCGCGAGAAAAAGAATATTGAGCGCGGTGCTGTACATATACATTCATCCTTTAATAACACAATCGTTACAGTAACAGACGTAGCTGGCAATGCTATTTCTTGGGCTAGTTCTGGCGGTATGGGTTTTAGAGGTTCTAAGAAAAGCACGCCATTTGCTTCGCAAATCGCAGCAGAAAAGGCGGCAAAAGCAGCTATGGAACACGGTCTTAAGACTGTTGAAGTTTTCGTAAAAGGCCCAGGATCAGGTAGAGAGGCAGCTATACGTGCACTTCAGGCAGCTGGTCTTGAAGTAAGTCTTATAAAAGATGTTACTCCAATACCACATAACGGCTGTCGTCCACCTAAGCGCAGAAGAGTTTAAGAGAGGGTGGGTTAGACAATATGGCAAGATATACAGGACCTGTTTGCAGGTTATGCAGAAGAGAAAACGCAAAACTATTTCTTAAGGGAGATAGATGTTATACACAAAAATGTTCTTTCACAAAAAGGCCTACGCCTCCAGGGCAGCATGGTCTTACAAAGAGCAAAATTTCTGGATATGGTGTGCAGCTAAGAGAAAAACAAAAAGTGAAAAGAGCTTATGGGGTTTTAGAATCTCAATTCAGAAAATATTTTGTAATGGCTGAGCATATGAAGGGTATTACAGGTGAAAACCTACTTCAATTGCTTGAGAGAAGACTTGATAATGTAGTTTACAGAATGGGCTTTGCTGACTCACGTCCGCAGGCAAGACAGCTTGTGTTGCATGAACATTTTACAGTTTCAGGAAAGAAAGTTAATATACCTTCTTACTTAGTAGCTGTTGACGAAATAGTGCAGGTAAAAGAGTCAAGCAGGCAAATGGAATTATTTAAATCTTTAAAAGATTCCGGTAAAACGACTCCTTCGTGGATGGATGTAAATCTTGACGCGCTGAACGGCCGAATTACGGCTCTGCCTAAACGTGAGGATATAGATTTGATTCTTCAGGAGCATTTAATAGTGGAATTGTACTCAAGATAATATGCGCTTTAGAGTCAGTTACCCTCAAAACGATACAAATTATGAATAGGAGGGTTATATTCAAGTATGATAGAGATAGAAAAACCCAAAATAGAAATTGCAGAGATTAATGAAAACGATATGTATGGTAGATTCGTAGTAGAACCATTAGAGAGAGGCTTTGGTACAACACTAGGCAACTCATTAAGAAGAATACTATTATCTTCCTTACCAGGTGTAGCTGTTACGTCAGTTCAAATTGATGGTGTACTCCATGAGTTTTCTACTATCCCAGGGGTTGTAGAAGATGTTACTGATGTAATACTTAACCTAAAGCAACTTTCCATAAAAATGTATACAGATGAGCCAAAAACCGTTTCAATATATGCAAAAGGACCTAAAGAGGTTAGAGCTAAGGACATTATTATTGATTCAGAAATAGAAATAGTAAATCCTGAGCTTGTAATTGCAACTATTAACGAAGATGGCGAGCTAAATATGACGATGACTCTTGAAAAAGGCAGAGGCTATGTTACTGCTGAGCGTAATAAAAAAGATAATCATCCTATAGGGCTTATTCCTACTGATTCCATTTTCACACCAATAAGGAAAGTAAACTTTGAAGTCCAAAACACTCGTGTTGGACAAATCACAGACTACGATATGCTTACAGTTGAAGTATGGACTAATGGCAGTATTAGACCTGATGATGCTATAAGTCTTAGTGCTAAAGTACTAAGCGAACATCTAAAGCTATTCATTAACCTAACAGACAGTGTAAACGAAGTAGATATTATGGTCGAAAAGGAAGAAGACAAAAAAGAAAAAATCCTTGAAATGACTATAGAAGAACTAGATTTATCAGTACGTTCATACAATTGTCTGAAGCGTGCAAGCATAAATTCTGTAGAAGAATTAGTTCAGCGCAGTGAAACTGAACTGATGAAAGTAAGAAACCTAGGGCGTAGGTCGCTTGAAGAAGTTCAGCAAAAGCTGGAAGCGTTGGGTCTAGGCCTAAGAAGTAATGACGATTAAGCGTACATAAGGAGGAGAAATAATAATGGCTTCATATAGAAAGCTCAATAGGCGTTCTGATCAAAGAAATGCGATGCTAAGAGGTCTTGTTACAGAGTTCTTATGGAACGGCAAACTAGTAACAACGCAAGCAAGAGCAAAAGAAGTGCAAAGTATAGCTGAAAAGTTTATAACAAGCGCTATAAAAGAACATGAAAATATATTAATGGTAAAAAAGGATGTTAAAGATACTAGCGGTAAAGTTGTATCTATGGAAGTAAGAAACGATGCTCCAAGCAAACTGCATGCAAGAAGGAAGATGATGTCTTACCTTTACAACAGGCAAGAGCTAAAATCTAAGGATGAGAACAGAGTAGATTACAAAAATAGAACAGCAGCTGTTAAGCATCCTTTAATCGAAAAGATATTTGGCGAATATGGCCCTAAATATGCTCAAAGAGCTAAAGATAAGGGACAGGGCGGCGGATATACCCGTATAATCAAACTTGGTCAACGCCGTGGCGATGCTACGGAAATGGTACTACTTGAACTCGTTTGATGTTTTAGCATAAGTATATTGATGGGACTGGAGGCTATGTAGCTTATCGCTTCATGCAATCTGGTCTTTTCTTTATATGGATTTATATATTATATTTGATGAATTTTACTAGCGTTATCAATAGAAAGTTATATATATGATGCGCCTTGGTTGACGCTGATTTTAAAACGGATGCATAACTGGTCATTAATAAATCAGCAAACTGATCCTCTTAAGTTCTATGCAGATATCGTATAATAAAAAAATAAGCCTATTTTCGTAATGGGAGAACATATGGAAATTATTGAAACAAATGAGTTAGGGTTTACCTACCCTTCGAATGAAGATCAGGTGGTAACTCCTGCACTTAAAGACATAAACATAAAGATTAAAAAAGGCGAGTTCGTTAGCATTGTTGGCGAAAACGGCTCTGGTAAATCTACGCTTGCTAAGCATTTTAATACGCTTAATATCCCGACTGAAGGCATTTGTTATGTTCTTAGTTATAACACTGCCGATGAAAGTAAGAAGTGGGATATACGTAAAGAAGTAGGCATGGTATTTCAAAATCCGGATAACCAGATTGTAGCTACTATTGTCGAAGAAGATGTTGCCTTTGGCCCAGAGAACTTGGGAATGCCTCAAGAAAACATTCGGCTAGAAGTGGATAAAGCTTTAAGAGTCGTTGGCATGGAGGATTTTGCAAAAAAAGAACCGCACATGCTTTCTGGCGGACAAAAGCAGCGTGTTGCAATAGCAGGTATACTTGCTATGAATCCTGCTGTCATAGTGTTTGATGAAGCGACTGCGATGCTTGACCCTAAGGGTAAGCGCGAAGTCATGGAAACAGCACATATGCTAAACAAAGAGCAAGGCATTACTATAATAAATATAACGCATTTCATGGAAGAAGTTGTGTATTCAGATAGAGTCATCGTGCTAAATAACGGTGAGTTATATATGGAAGGTACACCTCAAGAGGTGTTTGCAAAAGAGAAAGAAATAGTATCAGTTGGCTTAGAGCTTCCTTTGGCTGCAAAACTTGCATCTCTTCTTCGTAGTAAAGGTGTTAATATTAGTGAAAACGTGCTTACGTTAGAGGAGATGGTGAAACAACTATGTCCATTAATATAAAAAATGTTTCGTTTATATATATGCCAAATACTCCGTATGAAGCTAAGGCTCTTGATGATATTAACCTTGACATAAACGATGGTGAATTTATTGGGCTAATTGGACAAACAGGTTCTGGCAAATCCACACTTCTGCAGCATTTTAATGGTCTATTAAAGCCTGCTACAGGTCAAGTGCTCATAAACGGAAGAAATATAGCAGAAAAAGCTCCAGATATAAAAAGACTATGTGCAAATGTTGGACTTGTTTTCCAATATCCAGAATATCAGCTGTTTGAAGAAACAGTGTATAAAGATATTGCATTTGGCCCTAAAAATCTAGGCTATGATCAGATAGAGATAGATAGACGCGTTAGAGACTCTCTTGAGCTCGTAGAGATGGATTTTGAAGAAATAGCAGATAAATCTCCATTTGAATTATCTGGCGGCCAAAAAAGACGCGTTGCTCTTGCAGGGATACTTGCAATGAATCCATCAACGCTAATTCTAGATGAGCCTATGGCTGGGCTTGATCCACAAGGAAGATTTTCCACAATGAAACTGCTAAAGAAAATGAACGAAGCAGGAAAAACAATCATAATGGTTTCGCATTATATGGATGATGTTGCCCTTTTGTGTAACAGAGTCATTGTAATGAACGAAGGTAAAATCGTTAAAGATGACAGTGCAGAAGTGGTGTTTTCAGACCAAGAGTATTTAATAAATATGGGACTCGATATTCCTTTTGCAGCGCATGTAGCATACGAGCTGAATAAATTAGGAAAACAGATTCAGAGTGCCTTAAACGTAACGGAACTTTCAGAAATAATTTTGGATAAGATTAATAGCGATAAAAAGCTGTTATAATGTGAAGGTAAAAGATGCTTAAAAATATAACGATCGGACAATACTACGCGGGCGATTCATTAATACACAAACTAGATCCTAGAACAAAGTTTGTTATCACGCTTGCATTCATAATATTTATATTTTTCATTAAGACTTATTTGGGATATTTAGCTTTAGCTGCTTTTATGGCAATAACCATATTACTAAGCAGTGTGCCTTTTATTTATATTTTAAGAGGGCTGAAACCACTTATTGCCTTTATTTTGCTTACATTTATAATTAATGTGTTTTTTACAAGTGGAGAAACAGTTGTTTTTCGGCTATGGTTTATTACAATAACTTGGGAAGGACTTAACCTAGCAATCTTTATGGCCCTGAGGCTTGTATTCTTGCTTGTGTGCACATCAATTCTTACCCTCACAACACCTCCTACCGCACTTACAGATGGCTTAGAGAGCTTAATGATGCCTCTTACAAAGATTAATTTTCCAGCCCACGAACTTGCGATGATGATGACGATAGCATTAAGATTTATTCCAACACTTATGGATGAGGCAGATAAGATAATAAAAGCACAAACAGCTAGAGGCGCTGACTTCACAACAGGTAGCTTAGCAAACAGAGCAAAAAACATTATTCCAATACTAATACCACTTTTTGTTAGCGCATTTAGAAGAGCAGGAGAGCTTGCAAATGCTATGGAATCAAGATGCTATAGAGGTGGAGAAGGCAGAACACATCTTAAGCAATTAAAGGTTAGCAGTATAGATTATATGGCGTATGGGCTTAGTGCCATGTTCGTTGTTGGGATTATTGTTGGAGGGTTCTAATGAAAACAGCAATTGTTATAGAATATGATGGCACAAAATACGTTGGGTGGCAGAGACAGGAAAACGGTCTGTCTATTCAGCAAGTTGTAGAGCAAGCTCTTAGTAAGATTGAAAAGAGAAAAATAGCAATTGTTGGAGCTGGAAGAACAGACGCAGGAGTTCACGCTATCGGTCAAGTAGCACATATCAATTGCAAACTCTCCGTTCCAGCAAGCGGACTTAGTATGGCGCTAAACAAGTATTTACCAGACGATATTAGTATAAAGAATGCATATGAGGTGCCTGATGACTTTCACGCAAGAAAGAGCGCACAGGCAAAATGGTACAGATATGTTTTTTTTAATGGTAAAAAAGAGAGCGTTTTTTATAATAAGACAAGTGTTCATATAAGAAACAAAATAGATATTGATCTCATGAATGAATCATTGCAATATCTATTAGGTACGCATGATTTTAAAGGATTCATGACTACTAGCTCGAAAATACTTAACACAGAAAGAACGATATATGAAGTCCGTGCATTTAAAGACGGAGATTATGTTATAATAGACATATTAGGTAGCGGATTTCTATATAATATGATGCGCATAATTGCGGGTACTACTATTAAAATAGCTTTGCATAAAGCGCAGCCAATATGGATTAAACAGATTATCGACGAAGCCGATAGATCCATTGCTGGAAAGAAGCTTGATGCAAAAGGACTTATGCTTATGCACATATATTACGATGATTCTTATAAAGAAGGGTTACCTAAGGAAAAAACAGCATATATCGCTCGTTATTTTATTTAATTACTTGACACGCTCGTGTTATTTATATAAAATATTATTTGCGTAATTCTATGCCCACAGCCCCGGGTGTAGTTTTAATAGAATCGAAATATAACCAGTTTGAGAGGAGTTCCATCTATGAAGACCTTCATGGCAAAAGGTGAAACCGTTGAAAGAAAATGGTATGTAATAGATGCTAACGGAAAAGTGCTAGGAAGACTAGCATCACAAGTAGCAGTCATACTACGAGGTAAGCATAAACCTATTTATACACCTCATGTTGATACGGGAGATCACGTCATTATAATAAATGCAGAGAAAATAAGACTAACAGGTAGAAAACTAGACCAAAAGACATACAAGAGTCACAGTGGCTATCAAGGTGGTCTAAAAGAAATTACATATAGAAGATTAATCGATGAAAAACCTGAATTTGCTATTCAGAATGCAGTAAAAGGTATGCTACCTCATTCAAAATTAGGACGCCAGATGATTAAAAAGCTTATCGTTTACAAAGGCGACCAGCATAATCAGCAGGCACAGCAACCCGTAACGTTAGAAATAGAGTAAGGAGGTAGTAAAAAATGGCTATAACACAGTTTTTAGGAACAGGTAGAAGAAAAGAATCTGTTGCACGCGTTAGGTTAGTTCCTGGCAAAGGCAAAATAACGATAAACAATAGAGACATCGAAAATTTCTTTGGTCTTGATACATTAAAGATGATTGTAAGATCACCTCTTAAAGTAACTGAGACAGGTGATAAATACGATGTACTTGTAAATGTATATGGCGGCGGAACAACAGGCCAAGCAGGCGCTATAAGACACGGAATAGCAAGAGCACTATTGGAAGTTGACGCAGAACTACGTCCTGTACTCAAAAAGAATGGCTTTTTAACACGTGACCCACGTATGAAGGAAAGAAAGAAATACGGCTTAAAGGCAGCACGTAGAGCGCCACAGTTCTCAAAGAGATAATATATACGAATTCAGAAACCTCTCAAACATTTTGTTTGAGAGGTTTTTCGCTGCACCATAAAATCTAAGCATATATAGGTTGATGTTGGTTTGGGTTTGCAAAATAAATATAATATTAATGAGATTTATCTATACTATTAAAGGATCATTAGCGATATAATAAATTTATGCCGTTTTATGATGGTAGACAAAAATAAATTTTTTTGATAACCTTTATAAATTGACAAGATTTAACAAAATCTAATAATTGACTTATTGTCGTGCAAAAAGGAGAAACATGAAAAAAGCATATATAGGTATAATTGCAGCAAGCGTACTGTACGGAATTGGTCCTACACTTATAAAAATGGCATTAATTACTGGTATTGAAGCGGACTCGGCCATGTTTTTTAATTTTTTTATTTCAGCAATATTATCTTTTGCGATCATTAAAATCAAACATATAAAACTAAAAGTTACAAAACGGCAGCTTATAGAACTATTTTTGTTCGGCATATTGGGTATGTCAGTAACAGTTATGTTATTGACATATTCATACCAATACATCCCAACTGGACTGGCAACAATGCTACATTTTGCATATCCTGTTGTAGTAACAATAATAATGGCTACATTATTTCGCGAAAAAATTCAACCAATAAGCATAGCTGCGATATTTATTGCAATAGCCGGCCTTTTCATAGTAACTGATTTGGGCGCTCTAAGCGGTAACAATGTTTTACAAGGTGTAGCATTTGCGCTGCTGTCAAGCATCACATATGGATCGTATATAATTGCAAACAAAAAGGCTTCATTTAGTTCTTTGAATCCATTTGTTGTTGTGTTTTATATAGATATTTTTGCTGCCGCATTCACATTTATAAACGGAGCTGCAAAACATACGCTTATGATGCCACCTGCAATAGTCACATGGGTTTATCTGATTACACTTGCTATATTTTGTTCACTTACAGCCCTTGCTTTGTTTGCATATTCGACAAGAATAATTGGGCCTGTAAAAACTTCTGTTATAAATATGCTAGAACCTATAACAAGTGTAGTTGTATCAGTTATAGTATTTAGCGATCCATTTTCAATACGAACGGTAATTGGAGTGATACTAATTATAGGAGCATCACTACTTATAACACTTATTGGAAACAAAAACAAAGACGATAGTACAAAGAACGAAGATGATGAAAGCATAGAAGATGCTTGCTCATATAAACAATGTAATTTTGAGGAAGCAACAGGCAATGTTGCTATAGAAGAACATCATCTGAAATAATCTTGATGAGTATTTTCCTAAGTTTTAGTTTTGCTTTTTTGAAAAAAGTTAAAACCTTCAAACGTTTTGTTTGAGGGTTTTTTGTTTATATAAAATTAAATAGTAAAGGACAAAATATATTTGCAACAAACTAACTGGAAAAGTATATAGATATCAATATTTGTAAAATATAATTAATTAAATCAGAGATGCTAAAGCCATATTAATTTACATAGAGGAGATAATAGCTTTGTTTATAATAAATAAAAACTAAAAAACTTTTATTATTGATACACTAAGGCTTATACGATAGTAAGTTATATTTCCATATGGTATAGTGGGCTTGTAACATTTTATAATACAAATCAAAACTGGGAGGGTACGCATTGAAATATAAAGATTATTATGAGATTCTTGGCGTTAAAAAAGATGCAACCCAGGATGATATAAAAAAAGCTTTTAGAAAACTTGCAAAAAAGCATCACCCTGATGCAAATCCAAATAATAAGGCAGCCGAAGAAAAGTTTAAAGAAATTAATGAGGCAAACGAAGTACTTGGAGATGCCAGTAAAAGAAAGAAATACGACGACTTAGCAAACGATGTTAAATTTCAGAATGGTTATGATTTTGATCCTGCACAAGCGGGTTACGGTAATGTGAAAACTGAATACAGATCAACTTCGCAAAACGATTTTAGTGATTTTTTTAATGCGTTTTTTGGCGGAGGCCATACTAATATGGATGATATTTTTGGCGGAGGCGCTTCTGGGGGCAGACACACAAGGTCATTTGCTCAAGATGGTGGAGATGTGGAAGCTGAAATTAGTATAACTCTTAAAGAAGCTTTCAACGGAATCGAAAAGAAGGTTAATCTAAAAAGTAATACTACAGAAAAAACTATTTCTTTTAAAATCCCAGCTGGAATAAAAGAAGGCGGAAAAATAAAGCTTTCTGGGCAAGGAGAAAAGGGAGTTAATGGCGGAAGTAATGGCGATCTATTGATAAAGATAAATTTTATCGTAGACGCAAAATTTGCGATAAAAGAACTTGATCTTGAAACAACACTTGAACTTATGCCATGGGATGCAGCACTAGGGAGTGATGCTACGGTAGAAACTATAGATGGTAAGATCATGGTAAAAACTCCGGCCGGTATTCAAACAGATAAAAAAATAAGGGTAGTTGGTAAAGGCTATAAAGATACGCATGGGCGACGTGGCGATCTTTATATTAGGGTTAAAATCGTAAATCCTAGGATTTTGAGTGACGAGTTAAAGGCAGAATATTTGAAGATTAAAAACGGAGAAAAGAAGTAAATACCCTTTTATTATATAGTCGCATATGAACGCGCAAGCTTATAATTTTGCCGGATTTAAGTACTTAAAGAAATATATTTTATCAAGAGTGCTACCTGTTTATTTATCTTGTAAAGATGACAAAACGGGAGAGGCACTCTTTTTGAAGGATTTGACATTTAATTATGACGATGATATAGTTAATGCATTAGCACTCATTAGTGCAGAGTGCCAAAACATAAAAGCGAATAGAAATTCTAAAAGTGACTTTAACAAAAGCACTTCTAATAGTCACTTTATGTGACTTTTTTTTATAAATTGGGCAAAATAAATACATCTTGTTTTAATAGATAGAAGTAATAGTTTAAATAAACGGTATCAGCTATTTTATACTGATGCTGTTTATGGGGTTAGAGAACAATATAATCTTATAATGCGTTCTAGTCTCAATTTAATAAATATAGAAAGTTGGCGAAGTCGAATGATTACTGAAAAAAAGAAAATAAACGTGGGGATTGGTTTTGTAACCGGTCGTAAGAATTTTAAAGATGTTGTAAAAACATACATTTATAACTGGAACGAGTCAGGTAATGAGAAAAACAAGAATATATCTCTTAATCTGTTTGTTGCTTACGATTTAAAATATACAGGAACAAAAGTAAGCGATTATAAAAATATAGATCAAGAAATAATGGAGATAGTTGATTCAGCTTTTTATATAGGCAATCCTTCGATAATCAACGAAGCGCAATATTTAGTTGAGAAGAAAGCAATTAATACAGAAGAAGCAAATTTGATATTTGGCGAAGGCTATGCAAAAAAAAGAAATACAGTCCTATATTTTGCAATTAAAAACAGAATGGACTATCTTATATTTTTAGATGATGATGAATACCCTGTTGCAAATATAAAAATAGCGGACACCACCGCATGGAAAGGCCAGCAAATTTTATCTACACATATTAAAAACATTAAAAACGTAAATATTACTCATGGTCATCATTGTGGGTATATTTCGCCGATTCCATACATTGAGTTCAATGACAAACTGACCGAAGATGATTTTAGAATATTCATCGAATCCATAAGCAACGACATTGTTAACTGGGAATCGATAAAACAGAAAATGGATGATGGCGGAGTAACATACGCCGATAGAGATATAATCAATAAAGGAGCTACTAAAGTTGTTGATAAAGTTAGCGGAATGAAGTTTATTTCTGGAGCAAACTTGGGACTTAATTTAAAAAAGACAGATAAAATATTTCCGTTCTACAACCCACCAGGAGCAAGAGGAGAAGATACTTTCTTAAGTACCAGCATAGGAAAGTGTGATGTGTTAAAAGTACCTTGTTATACATTCCATGACGGTTTTGGCATTTACAAGAACTTGCTTAATGGAGTGCTGCCAAAAGAAATGAAAAAAATAAAGGCCGATTCAGGGAAAAACACAAAAAGATTTTTAAAAGCGGCAATTGGCTGGGTTAGATACAAACCTCTTTTGCTTTACATTACTCAAAGAGATAACTATGAAGCAGAAATTATAAAAATGAGAGCAAACTTAACATACGTAATTCCAAAGCTTTGCGATTATTTTGGGAATGAGGAATTTAAGAGCATATTATTTGAACTAGAGTATTATAATGCACATGTAGAAGATCATTACAAAGATTTTATAAAAACAAAAGCAACATGGAAGAAAATACTCGAGTTTTTGGAAAAAAATGATTCAATACCTGAACTAGTGCTTGAAAGAGTGCAGGATATAATGAAAGAAAAAGGGATGAATAATTTCACAGCAGACGATATTATGAAAAGCCCAGCTATGAACCCATCTAAAGATGCAAAAAAGAAATAGAATATTACTATATATAGAAGTCCTACAGACAGCTTGCTTGTAGGACTTTTTGTTTATTCATAGTAAGAGTGAAATATTAATATTGATCTTAAAAAAAGGCTTAAAAAACTCTTACATGTAAACATTCTTATTTAATGCCTTGATTAAAGATGTATGATAAAATGTAGATAGAAATTAAAAAATGCAAGTAATTATTTTTTAAATTGCAGTCAGTTGTATTAGGTGAAAAATTATCAAAGAGGTGTAAAATGAGCAATCCAGAATCGTTAACGAAACCAGTAAAAACTGGGTCGGTATCAAAACTCGTGCTTGAAAGAATTAAAGAAGCTCTAATAAATAAAGAATTGGGACCTGGAGACTATTTGCCATCTGAAACTGAGCTTGCAAAAAATTTAGGTGTAGGAAAATCTAGCGTAAGAGAAGCTGTCAAAATGCTTGAAGCCATGGGCGTAGTTGAAGTTAAACAAGGCAATGGCACCATCATTTGCGACCATACGGATAGAAATAGCGTTAATTCTTTGATATTTCAATTAATTCTAGAAAACGGTAGCGAAAAAGATGTCTTAGATTTGAGAATGATGTTTGAAACATCGTATACTGTAATGGCGATGAAAAATGTTAACACTGAAGATATTCGAAAGATTGAAGCTACAATAGATATATTTGAAGCCAACATAAAAGCTGGTAAGCAAGAAGTAGATGATGACCTAAATTTTCATTATGCCATTCTTGAAAGCACTCATAATCCGTTTGTAATTATTATTGGAGATACAATTTTGCAATTGTTTAAAACGTCAATATATAAGTCGGTACACCAAATGCCAGACGTTGCCTTAGCTGATCATAAGCGTATATTTAATGCGTTTTGCGTAAAAGATGAAAAGCAAGTAACTGATGCAATAGCATCAAGCCTTGAAGTTTGGAAAAATAATTTGAAATAGATATAAACAATACCAATAAATATTTTAATATCTATTGAATAATATTCGATCAAATAGTAGAATAAACATAAACATCAGATGTCTGCTGTTTATGCCTGCGAGTAGCTTGAATCATCTTTGCATATTCTTTAATAAATTCAATATCAAATTATCTTACTATAAAAAGATGATTTATATATAAAAATAATTTAATGGAGGGGTTAAGTTGGCAAAAGTATATTTTGATTCTGATGCGAATGTTGACATCGTAAAAGACAAGGTTATTGCTATAATTGGTTACGGCAATCAAGGCAGGTCACAAGCACTAAACATGAGAGATTCTGGTGTGAAAAATATTGTTGTTGGTAGCAGACAAGATGAATCCTGGGATACAGCAAACGAAGACGGCTTTAAAACTTATTCCATAGAAAAAGCATGTGAAATAGCTGATATTATATTCATGCTACTTCCAGACGAAGTTGCACCCGAAATTTATGAAAAACAAATTGCGCCATATCTGAAAAAAGGAAATGTAGTTAATTTTTCTTCAGGATATAATATTACTTATAGTTATATACAGCCTTCAAAGGACATTGATGTAATTATGGTCGGCCCTAGAATGATAGGCAAAGGCGTAAGAGAAATGTATGAACGTGGAGAAGGATTCTCGTCATTCGTTGCAGTAGCACAAGATGCATCTGGAAATGCATGGGACATCACATTAGCTTTGGCAAAGGCTATGGGATCTACAAAGAAAGGCGCCATTGAAGTAACATTTAATGATGAGACTTATTTGGATTTGATGTCTGAACAGGCAACATGGCCGCTAATAATGGCAGTAATGAATGAAGTTCATGCCTATCTTATTGAAGAAGGGCATCCAGAAGAAGCGGTTTTGATGGAGCTATACTTATCAAAAGAACCTGCGTTTATGATGGAGAAAATGGCTGATGTTGGGCTCTTTAAACAACTTCCATTCCATTCTAATACCAGCCAATATGGACAGCTCTCAAGATATCAAACTATCGACAATAGTTATATAAAAGAGTTTATAAAAAAGCAGTATTCGAGAATAGAAAATCGCGAGTTCGCAGAAGAATGGCATAAAGAACAACTCAATGGCTTAGCTCTGTTAGATAAGCTAAAAGAAGAAGCATTCAATAGTGACATAAGTCTTTCTGAAGCAAGAGTAAAATCCAAACTAAAATAAACGATATATTTAATGTGATTCGTTATATACTAGACACGGCAGATACATAAAGTGAATGTCGCTTTGCCTCAAATAGTAAGTATTAAATAACAAAGATCCATCAAATGATTTTTTTGAAGGATCTTTTGTTTTGTATAAGCGCAGTTAATAGCATTGACAAACAAAATTTACGCATCTAAAATTAAAATAAAGAAACAAAGATGATATACATAATGGAACAAATTAAAATTGCAATCTGCGTGCACTCGCAGAAATAATTTGAATATGAGGCGAAGTATGAAAAAATTAAGAGTTTTGTTTGTAGGTAACAGTCACACTTATTTTAATGACAGCCCAGTTGTTTTCAAAACGCTTGTCGAAGCTGGACAAGATGCAGAGGTAGAAGTTTCAATGCAAGCGCATCCAGGTGTAACATATGGTTGGCATCTCTCGCAAGGTGCAGAACTTCGTTTTGCTCTTATGCATGGCAACTACGATTATGTATTGCTTCAACAAGCGGCACACTCTCCTTGCCCATCACCAGAGGAAACAATTGCAGATGGCATAAAGCTTGTTGATCTTGTAAAGCGCTGTGGTAGCACACCTATCTTGGTAATGCCTTGGGCTGAAAAACGTTTTCCAGAGCATCAGGCAATTATGTACAACACTTATACTACCCTTGCAAAAGAATGCGGTGTGCAATTTAGCCCTGTTGGCTATGTGTTTGAGCGCGTACTTAATGAGCGCCCAGACATTAACCTTTACTGGTTTGATGGTGAACATTGTTCTCCTTATGGAACATATGTAAATGCATGCTGTGCATACAGCATGATTTTTGGTGAAAGCCCTGTTGGGTTGCCAGCCAAATCCATTAAACATAACCGTGGCGAAGCAGAAGATATGATTCCTGTTAAAGAACTTTTTGCAAAGATCGCTGCGAACCCAAACGATAAAGAATTACTTGCTAAAGCAAAAAATATATTCGAAGAGAAATTCCCTGCAATTTGGGATAAAGAAGAGCTTTATGTTAATCTGGATCCTGAAAAGGCAGAAGCATTGCAAAAAATGGTATGGGATGCAGTGCAGGCATGCAAATAATTTAATTAGTTTTCCTTGTTAAAAAGATTATCATAGTCAAAAATTTTTAAAGCCCTCAAACACTTTGTTTGACGGCTTTTTGTTATGCAAAAAAGTTCAAATCATAATAAAATGCGTTACTTTTGACGAATTAATATATCAAAAAAGTTCAAATCATAATAAAATATTTTTTAATAATTTTTTATAGTCATAATTGTGACATATTATTATCGCATATTATAAGTAATAACAAAGGAGGATTAAAAAAATGATAATTATATGGTTAATAATTGGCTTTGGCATCTACTACTTTTTTAAAAACAACACGAGTATGAACTTTAAGCCGAATAAGGATACAGAGGCCGAAGAAAAGCTGAAACAAAGATATGTTAATGGTGAAATTGACGACGAGACCTACGCGAGAATTCTAAAAGCAATTAGAAATTAGACTGAAAAGACTAAAAAAATATTAATAAAGGGGATTAAAGACAATGTTTGAAAGAGGATATAGTATGGTTGGAAGAAGTTATAGTAGCTTCGGGGGAAGTCTAGGGCATAGCACAGGTTTTATGTATGGAGGAATTGGTATGCTTCTGATTGGAGCAGTAGTTCTAATAGCAGTAGTAGTTACTATCCATTTCATGAAAAAAGCTAAAACCAAACAGCCAAATAACGAAATACTAGAATCGTTAAAAATGAGATTTATTAATGGCGAGATAACCGAAGAAGAATACACAAGAATGAAAACAATTTTAAGCAACTAATAATTGTTTCTTGTTGGACAAGAATTATATCTCAGTGATACAATAAGGGCGAGGCGAAAAAGATGAAATATCAGGTATTAGTAGTTGAAGATCAAAAAGAAATAAGCGATATTGTTTCAAAATACCTTGATAATGAAGGGTATGCTTACTACGTCGTTCGTGACGGATTTGAAGCATTAGATACCTTCAATAGTCATACGATTCACCTCGTCCTTTTAGATGTCATGATGCCGGGTATCGACGGATTTGAAGTACTAGAAGAGATTCGGAAGATTTCAGATGTTCCAGTTATTATGTTAACAGCTAAGCAAGAAGAAATTGACAGAGTAAAAGGTTTTGATATTGGGGCAGATGATTATGTTGTTAAGCCTTTTAGTGCTAAAGAGCTTATGAGGCGGATAAGAGCCCTAACAAAAAGAGTTTATCACGAGATAGATGAAATTGTTTATACATTCAAAGATTTGAGCTTACATACCAAAAGTATGAAGCTTTATAAAAATACTGAAGAAATACAAATTACAGCAGCAGAATATAATCTGCTGCTTGTTATGTTTAAAAATCAAGGCCAAGTATTATCGCGTGAGCAGCTTATAGATCTTGCGTATGGTAGTGAATACGATGGCTATGATAGAAATATTGACAGCTACATAAAGAGAATCAGACAGAAAATCGAAGTGGATTCAAAGAACCCACAAATTCTTATCACTAAATATGGGGCAGGTTATGTTTTCGGAGGTACTCAGCTATGACGATAAGAAGGCAATGGCTTATTGTACTAATTACTACAGCAATTCTAGCAGTTGCTGTTAATTCGTTAGTTCTGAGTTCTCTTACAAACAGGTACTTTGATAACTACACGACTGAAAACTATGATTCGCATTTAACACAGTTAGTAGAATTTTCAAAACAGGCATTATTGGAAGACAGCTATACTAATGATCAGATCTCAACACAATTGGAATCTCATTTAGTAGATCCCATAGTTAAAATAGAATTATACGACGCAAACGGACAATTAATAGCAAAGATTCAGAGCGATGAAGCCGAAGAAACAAGGGGCATGATGAAAAACAGAGCCATGAACAGCATGTTCGGTACTGCGTCTGAAGAAGTGGACAATGTTGAAATCTCTAATTCTGGTGTCCTATTAGGCAAATTATATATAACCAGATATAGCTCGCTCGGCAATTCTATTGGTAATCGAATGTTCAAGGTTTCGCTAATAAATAATAGCTTGCTTTCTGTAGGCCTAGTATTGATTTTTGTAATAATATTTGGTGTGCTTATTAGCCGAAAGATGAGCAGAGATTTAACTAATACTGCTTCATTAGCTTTGAATATTGATTTGGGTAATCCTACGGAAGTTAAACTGTCTAAGGTTAGAGAGATAAGAACTATACAACAAAGTCTTGAAACACTTAAGACGAGATTGAAGCTCAAACAGACCAGCAGAAAAAACCTTGTCGATGAGCTAGTGCATCAGACTAGAACACCATTAACTATTCTAAAAACTCATTTGGAAGCGTTCGAAGATGGTATAGTTGAAATGACACCGGAAGAAATCAAAATCTGTGAAGATCAGATAGATAACATCACTGCTATGATTGCCAATATGAGCAGTATGCTAGATGCTGAAAAAGACACTGAAGCTATTAAATCAGAAGAATTTGAGCTGAACCAATTATTGAAACAAATCATTGGCGGCCTCAAGGTTCAGTTTGAGAAAAAGCAAATAGATCTATCTGTTAAAAGCAATCACAAGGTAGTACTTAAAACAGATAAATACAAATTAAGCCAGAGTATATATAATGTTTTGACTAATGCATATAAATTTACTGAGGCACGCGGAACGGTCTCGATTTCTTATATGACAAGCAAAGATGAACTAGTTATGACTATTGAAGATTCTGGTATAGGTATTAGCGAAAAAGATAAGGAACATTTATTTGAAGCTTACTATAGAGGAGATAATACAAACAATATTATTGGTGAAGGAATAGGCTTGTATATCGCCAAAGAAAACATAAACAAAATACAAGGTGCCATAAGTGTTGTCTCAGAAGTCGGATCAGGAAGCAAATTTATTATAAAGATCCCAAAGAATATTTAATAATCTACAAAGCAAATACTATTTTAACCCATTAAACAAATTGTTTGATGGGCTTTTGTTCATATGAAAATTATACGCAAGTAGACTTTAGCTACATCCCATTAAAGAACGTAAAAACAGTTTCACACATATACTGTAATAGTAATTTAATAGGATGTGAATTAGTTGATCATATATGTAGTTAAACCCGGTGACACCATCTACGCCATTGCGCGTAGATACGGAATGAGTCCAGGGAAGATAATAACCGATAATGGGCTAACAAACCCAGGTAATCTTGTAGTAGGTCAGACACTTGTCCTAATGACTGACACGATTCCTCATACAGTCAAAAAAGGAGATACTCTGTATTCAATTGCACGCGCTAATGGAGTTACTCTAGCACAAATAAAGGCCGCGAATCCACAGATAAGAAGTCCTTTCAGAATAAGTATAGGTCAAGTAATTAACGTTCCGGTTCCTACTAAAAAATATGGTACTATCGATGTTAATGGCTATGCTTTTCCAGGTATCAATAGAGATGTTTTAAGCAAAACCCTGCCTTATCTAACATATTTAAGCATATTTAGCTATCAGGTGAAACCCGATGGCTCACTAACAACAATTAACGATACTCCATTAATTGAAATTGCCAGAAATGCTAAGGTTGCTCCCATGATGGTTATAACCAACATTGAGGAAGGTGCAAGCTTTTCAAATGATCTAGCACATACGATCCTGACAAATGCCCAGGTACAACAGACGCTTATTAATAATGTTATTAACACATTGGAAGCCAAAAACTATTATGGCTTAAACATAGATTTTGAGTATGTCAATCCTGAAGATGGCGATGATTATGATCGTTTTTTGCAAACCATTAAAAATCGGCTAAACGCTTTGGGATATATTCTTACTACTTCACTTGCACCAAAAACAAGTGCAGATCAAATTGGTCTGTTATACCAAGCACATCATTATCCTGAACATGGTAGAATTGCGAACCATGTAATTTTAATGACTTACGAATGGGGCTATACTTATGGGCCACCTATGGCAGTAGCGCCAATAAATCAAGTAAGTCGTGTTCTAGATTATGCTGTTAAGGTTATTCCAAGTAAAAAAATCCTGATGGGTATGCCAAATTACGGATACAATTGGACACTGCCATATAAGCAAGGAACTGCAGCGCGATCTGTTTCACCTGTAGGAGCTGTTAATCTTGCTGTACGTGAAGGCGTTGCCATTCAGTATGATACACTCTCACAAGCGCCATTCTTTTATTACAAAGACGATACAGGCGCAAGGCATGTTGTATGGTTTGATGATGCACGCAGTATTCAGGCACGGCTGAAACTAGTAGACGCATACAAACTCGGAGGCGTGAGCTACTGGACAATTATGCAGTACACTCCACAAAACTGGCTAATACTAAGTTCAATGTATAATATTCGCAAAGTATTATAAGGATTTAATCAAAAACAATAAAAACTACTAAAAAATCTCTCGAGCTGTTGAGGGGTTTTTTATACATATAATTAAAATTACAATATAAATAATAGACATAAATAATAATTAATATTATATTATGGATATGCTAATAGTTTATGGAGAAGGGAATTTAAGATGACAATTAATATTCAAATATTAGTTATCCTTAAAGAATATTATGGTATTGAAGCGACTAACATAGAACAGCAAATAGGTGGCTGGTCTGCATTGGCTTTTCTTATTAGAACTGAGAGCGAAAAGTATTTTTTGAAAGTCTACAGTAAAGATAGACCTTCAATTGCTCAGTGGATATATGCTATAGACAGATACGTTCCATTAGTTAAGTGGCTCCATAACAATACGATATTAAAAGACAATATTATAAACCCAATATATACGAAATTTAATAGTTATAAATGCGAAGATGACAAGTATGTATACGTACTCTTTGAGTATGTAGAAGGAGATACAATCGGCGAAAATTCTTTAAATTATTATCAGATTAATGAATTAGCAAAAATAATAGGATTACTTCATGGGTCAACTTCAACGATCCCGTACGAATTAAAAGAACAATTTATTAATGAGAATTTTGATATAGAGTTTTGTGATCGATTAACTTCATTTATAGCCGATGATTTGTTTGCAAAAGAAGATGCCTTACTTTTTACGGTAAAGCCATATATTGAATGTTTATCAGATTTGATTAATAGAATTAGCCAGTTATCTGATTCTTTAAAACATAAACCTACGCAGTTTGTTGTATGCCATTCGGATGCACATAATTGGAATATCATTCAGAGTAATAGCTTAGTACTTATTGATTGGGAGTGCTTGAAATTAGCACTACCAGAGCAAGATCTAGTTTTATTCGCCGCAGAGCCATATGCGATGCAGTTTCTATTTGAATACAAAAAATATGTGACATATAATGTGCCAAATATAGATGCCTTTGAGTTTTACTATATTAAGAGAAAGCTTGAAGATATTTGGGAATGGATTAAACAATTGCGGATTGAAGGACTCGTATTACCAGAAGATAAAACTTTAGAATTTATGAAATCAAACCTTCAGGATTGTGCGAAAATTGATTATTTTAGGTCGGATTTAGTAAAAATTTTTAATGGTTAGCGCTAGCATAATCAGAAAATATAAAAATTACATTTTTTAAGAATTAATTATTAAGATTGTAGCTTACTCAATTTCAATTCCCATTTTAAAGAACTTTCCTTGTATGGTGCATAACAATGGATCAACTTTTGTTGCAATCACTTGATCACTGGCTAAGCATTCCTCATCGGAGTACATTTCTACAACTTGACCAATAAACACGAACATATCTTTCGTATCAATAATCTTATATACTTTACAATTCATATTCACAGGACATTCTGATATCATTGGAACATCATTTTCACCATAAAAAACATCAAATGTTTGAGATTTGTCCTTTTCTATTCCAGTGACATTTCCACAAAACTTTATTTTTTCTAATAGCTGCGAGTTAGGGATATTTATACTAAACGTATTAGCATTGTTAATCATTTTCGCTGTTAAATGGTTCTTTATAACGGATATATATATTAATGGTGGTTCATTGCATAATTGCCCATACATACCATGTGTAGCAAAATTGATATTTTCATCGTTTTTTACAGCGACTAACACAACGGGCATTGCGGCTACAAATGGCCTTGGAGATATTGATTTTTTCATAATTATACCTCGCTTATATTTTTTACACTTAAATTATAGTTTTATTTCGTCTCATACTCAAGAGAATAAAAGTTTTTTAACATTATTACAAATAATATACAAATTTAGAGCAATCTAAATTAATTTTTTAAATTAGTTTGTTTAACTTAAAAATATATGTTAGATACTTATAACATTGTTAAATTTGCATTGCTTATTTATTTACTAAAGCATTATACTGATAACATTAGAATAGCTAAGAGCTAAAAATAATGGAGGCTATCATGCATGGAAAAATCAAAAGTGTATTTTACGAATATGCACGCAACAGGCGAAGAAAATTTGCAGCAGAAGCTGAAACGGCTTATTAAGACAGCAGGAATTGATCAAATAGATTTTGACAATAAATATACAGCAATAAAAATTCATTTTGGAGAACCAGGTAATCTAGCTTATCTGCGCCCAAACTATGCTAAGACAGTAGTAGATGTTGTAAAAGAACTAGGTGGCAAACCTTTCCTAACTGACTGCAATACGTTGTATGTTGGTGGCAGAAAGAATGCGCTAGATCATTTGGATTCTGCTTATGTAAACGGATTTTCTCCATTTTCCACAGGCTGCCATGTAATTATTGCAGATGGACTTAAGGGCACTGATGAAGTACTTGTTCCAGTTGACAGCGGTGAGTACGTTAAAGAAGCTAAAATTGGGCACGCAATTATGGATGCAGATGTATTTATTACTCTTTCGCATTTTAAAGGACATGAACTAACTGGTTTTGGTGGCGCATTAAAAAATATTGGTATGGGCTGTGGCTCCAGAGCAGGTAAGATGGAAATGCACAGTAATGGCAAACCGAATGTTTCAAGTAGTCTCTGCATAGGCTGTGGCATCTGCGCTAACAATTGTGCGCACGACGCAATTACAATAACGGATCATAAAGCTAATATCGACCATAGCAAGTGTGTAGGTTGTGGGCGATGTATTGGCGTTTGCCCAATGGATGCCGTTAAGGCTGCATGGGATGAATCAAATGACATTCTAAATAAGAAAATTGCTGAGTACACTTGGGCAGTTCTTAATGGACGCCCAAACTTCCATATTAATCTTGTTATTGATGTTTCTCCATACTGTGACTGTCATTCGGAGAATGATGTACCAATTGTACCGGATGTAGGTATGTTCGCTTCTTTTGATCCAGTTGCGCTTGATGTTGCTTGTGCTGATGCAGTTAACCGCCAGCCTACAATTTCTGGTAGTCTTCTTGAGAAAAACGGTCATGAGCATCATGATCATTTTATCGATGTAAGCCCGGAAACAGATTGGAAAGTCGCAATTGAACATGCAGTTAAGCTTAATTTGGGTAGCAAGGATTATGAACTGATTACAATATAAGTTCCCTTTAAAAAAGTATTATTACAGCAGGGTTTTGGCTTAAAATGGCACTATTGTAGATTTTAAAATGTATCTAATACATAAACATAATATAATTAATAGGAGGGTATTATTGTGGAGTTCAAGCAAGTCATTAAGGACAGAATAAGCATACGCAAATTCAAAAAACAACCTGTGGAGCAGGAGAAAATTGATGATCTATTAGCAACTATGGCAGTTGCACTATCCGCATCAAATCGCCAAAAATGGAGGTTTGTAGCTGTGACTGATGAAGCTATTTTAGCTAAATTAACTGTAGCGGCAGAAAGTCGCCCACCTGTTTCGGTCGCTCCACTTGTGTTTTGCATCTGTAGCACAGAAAATGAAGAAGTAAACGACTCTGGTTTAAATCGTGGGACTATTGATGGATCAATAGCATCTACTTACCTACATCTCGCTGCTGTGGATCTAGGATTGGGTGCTTGCTGGGTTGGCAGCTTTGACCAAAATCTTGCAGCAGAAGCCATTGGATTACCTGAATATGCAAAAATCATTTCGCTTTTTGCAGTAGGCTATGCGGACGAAAGTCCTGCAGCCCGTTCACGCAGACCTATTGAAGAGGTTATTGCTTATAACCATTTCTAGTAATATCTGTATGATTTGGCATAATGTGCTTAGGTTTAGCAAAAAGCGTGTCGGGAGATTTAATATGGCTAAAAGAAAATGGACAAATGAAGAAGTACAAGAATTTATGAGCAAAAGCGGATCTATATTTTATTATAATAATGAAGATTCTAATTTTATCGTTTATAAAAAATATCGGTTTGGATTAACATTCAACTGGGCAAACCCTATTTCATGGGGTATAGTAATAGTTGTGCTTATAGCAATTGCTATATATAAAATCAATATAAATAAGAGCTAGCTAAACCTGTTTTTTAAAAGAAATCCTTTTTATAGGATTTCTTTTTTACTTATTCAATAAAATAATATAAAATAAACGAGCAAAGGACAAAAAGAGGGTATATTAATAGTATACATTATATTAAAAGTAATATATTGCAAATAAGGAATGAAAAATAATGGCAGATTTAAAATTCGAAATAATACAAAACATAGGTACGATATCAGAATCAGCAAAAGGCCGGGCTAAAGAACTAAATCTAATTAGTTGGAATGATAGAGAGCCTAAGTACGATATCAGAGATTGGGATTCATCTCATGAAAAAATGGGCAAAGGTGTTACGCTAACTGCTGATGAACTTAAAAGCTTGAGAGAATTACTTAATGATGAAGAACTCTAGATGTTTAGAATGGTAATTTGCGTGTATAAACAATATGAAAATAAGAACCCAATGATTAAAATTGACGGTTTTTTGCTCATATAAGTGAAATATGTTGGATTTATTATATACATGCTTTATAATAGAACAGGTGTAAAAAAATTTTGGAGTTGAAACTAATATATGCTAGAGATGATTAATGTTGATGTCACCTTAGATGGCGACAGTGGTGATAATGGTCAGGTACAAGTTTTAAAGAATATAAACTTGACCTTAGAAAATAAAAAGATTTATGTAATGACTGGTCCAAACGGTGGAGGAAAGTCTTCAATAGCAAAAGCTATTATGGGGATTTATCATCCAACAAAAGGTAAGATACTTTTGGATGGTAAGGATATTACAGATAAGGGAATATCAGAGCGTGCCCAGCTAGGTGTAGGGTATGCTTTTCAGCAACCACCGCGTTTTAAAGGACTAAAAGTTAAAGAGCTTTTGAAGCTGGCTGCTGGATCCAATGATGTCAACCAGTGTGATTTGCTTTATGATGTTGGACTATGCGCTCAGGACTATCTAGAGCGTGATATAAACTCAAGCTTTTCAGGTGGAGAGCTAAAAAGAATCGAAATTGCTAGTATTCTTGCGCGCAATCTAAAAATAGCTGTTTTTGATGAACCAGAAGCAGGAATAGATCTATGGAGCTTCCAAAGATTATCAGAAACTTTTGAAAACATGAACGAAAAATACGATACAACTATAGTAATTATTTCGCATCAAGAGCGTATTTTAAGATTGGCTGATCAAGTAATTTTGGTTGCTAATGGCGAAATCAGTGAAATAACAAGCAAACAGAAAATTCTAAAAGATATTGAGCGCTTAGATTCTGAGTGCCTATGCAAAGAAGACTGTAATAGAGGAGGAAGAGTAAATGTTGAATGCAGTAGATAAAAATCTTTTAGAGCAAGTTGCAGATTTACATAAAATTCCTCAAGGCGCTTACAACATCCGTAAAAACGGACAAGGTGTCGGCCGTAATACTACAGCTAATATAGATATTGTAACTAAAGGAGATAAACCTGGTATTGATATCATTATAAAACCTGGTACTAAGGGAGAAAGTGTACATATTCCTGTTATTCTATCTGAAACTATGAATGATATGGTTTATAATACATTCGAAATCGGCGAGGATTCTGACGTAGTAATCGTTGCTGGTTGCGGTATACATAACATGAGTAGCGAAAAATCTCAGCATGATGGCGTTCATGAGTTCTTCGTGCGTAAAGGTGCACATGTTAAATACATAGAAAAGCACTATGGCGAAGGCGATGGCAGCGGAGCAAGAGTTCTAAACCCAAAAACAATTATCGAAGTTGAAGAAGATGGTGTTGCAGAGCTCGAAATGATTCAGATAAAAGGCGTAGACAGGACAATACGAGATACAGAAGTGAAGCTTCATAAAAATGCTCGACTGATTGTTTCTGAAAGACTGCTTACATATTTGGATCAAACTGCTGAATCTAATATAACGGTTGAATTGCTTGGAGAAGATTCTTCAGCCCAAATTATTTCGCGATCTGTGGCTCAGAACGATTCAAAGCAGGTTTTCCATTTGAATATGCGTGGCTTTGCAAAATGCCGTGGCCATATCCAGTGCGATTCAATCATTATGCATAACGCTCAGGTGTCATCTATACCTGAAATTACTGCATTCCATTCAGATGCTGAGCTAATACATGAAGCGGCAATCGGTAAAATCGCCTCTGAACAGCTCATTAAGCTGATGTCACTTGGACTATCTGAAACAGAAGCAGAAAATACAGTGCTAAAAGGCTTTTTGAAGTAAGCGTCTAAAAAATTAATAAGTATTAAAACTATCAAGCATTTGTTTGATAGTTTTTGTTTTTTTAAAACTACTCTAGCCTAAACGAAAACAGTGATAGAAAATATTAATTCTTTTTTTGGGAATACTATTTTAGATCATTTATATGATATTTAGTATAATTATCGACAAATTTCTTATTTATTTGTTTGATGTAATGAATAATACGTTATTAATTTAGTAGTATTAAATTTGGGTTTACAAGTAAAAGCAAGACATTTAGGGCTTTTGCATTTGTCTTGTATCCAACTGAAATATAGTTTGTTAACAATAAAAATTAAATTAGATAATGATATAAGGAGAGTAAATATGGAAAACAGTCAGAAAGTACTTATTATTGGAGGAGTTGCAGGTGGCGCTTCTGCTGCTGCAAGACTGCGTAGATTGGATGAACGTGCTGAAATAATAATGTTTGAAAGAGGCGAGTATATCTCATTTGCAAACTGTGGGTTGCCTTATTACATAGGTGGAGAGATAACGGAGAAAACAGCGTTAACACTGCAAACACCTGAGAGTTTTAATGCAAGATTTAACGTAGATGTACGCAATTTCAACGAGGTAACTGCAATTGATACACAGGCAAAAACTGTTACTGTTAAAAATGTTAAGACAGGTGAGCAGTATAACGAAAGCTATGATAAGTTAATCCTATCCATGGGAGCAGAGCCCATCAAACCAAACATAAAAGGCATTGAATCTAAGAGGGTCTTTACTCTTCGCAATATTCCAGATACTTATAAGATAAAGGATTATATTGATCAGAATGAACCTAAGAGTGCAGTGGTTGTTGGCGGTGGCTACATTGGCGTTGAAATGGCCGAGAATCTTAAAAGAGCTGGTCTTGACGTGACAATAGTTGAAATGCTAGACCAAGTTATTGCACCTCTTGACTATGATATGGCGTGTGATGTTCATAAACATATTGAAAGCAATGGTGTTAAACTGATTTTAGGCAATGCAGTGCAAGCTATCGAGGAAACCGAAAATACATTAAATATTACATTAGGTAACGGTCAAACGAAAGCAGATATGCTTATTATGGCTATTGGCGTTAGACCTGAAAGCACTATTGCAAAATCTGCTGGAATTAGTGTTAATGAGCGTGGCGCAATAATAGTAAATGAAAACATGTTAACGTCTGATCCTAGTGTTTATGCTGTTGGAGATGCAGTTGAGGTAACTGATTTTGTTACTGGGGGAAAAGGATCTATTCCGCTTGCTGGTCCTGCAAATAAGCAGGGTAGAGTAGCAGCTGATAATATTTGTGGAATAAAGAGTGAATATACCGGGACTCAGGGTTCTGCAATACTTAAAGTATTTGATATGACAGTAGCAACTACAGGCATAAACGAAAAGACTGCAAAAAGAGTTGGACTTAATTATGATAAATCATTCACGTATTCAGCATCACATGCAAGTTACTACCCTGGCGCTGTGAACATGTCAATTAAGACAATATTTGAAAAAGAAACAGGTAAAATATTAGGTGCGCAAATAGTTGGATATGATGGAGTAGATAAGCGATGCGATGTATTTGCAACTGCAATAAGAGCTGGCATGACAGCTTATGACCTTACTAAACTTGAGCTATGCTATGCACCACCATATTCTTCGGCAAAAGATCCAGTCAATATGGCAGGATTCGTAATTGAAAACTTGCTTGCAGGTAAGGGGAAAAACTTCCATTGGCACGATGTCCAAAACTTACCTCGTGATGGTAGTGTAATACTTTTAGATACACGCACAGATATTGAATATGAAAATGGACATATTGAAGGCTTTATAAATATACCTCTTGATAGCTTGCGTAGTAGGCTTTCTGAGCTTGATCCAAGCAAGAAAGTGTATACTACTTGTCAAGTAGGGTTGCGCGGATACGTAGGAGCAAGAATTCTTTCGCAAAATGGCTTTGATACCTACAACCTAAGTGGCGGATACCGCTTATATGATTCGATATTTGGTACAAAAAAGGATAACAATAGTAGTATTGTACTAAATAACGAGACTCAATTGCCTGAAAGTAAAGGCGGAACCATAAAAATCAATGCATGTGGATTGCAATGTCCTGGTCCGATAGTGAAGCTTGCTGCCGCTCTTAAAGAAGCTCAAGATGGAGATGTAATAGAAATATCGACAACTGATCCTGCATTTGCATCAGATATTGAAGGCTTTTGCAGAAGAACAGGAAGTACGTTTGAAGGGATGACAAGCTCAAAAGGAGTCTCTGTAGCGCTAGTAAAAAAGGGCACTGCGACAACAAATACATCTGTTACATCTAATAAATATGATAGCAAAAACTTAATAGTTTTTTCAGGTGATTTGGATAAAGCTATTGCGGCATTTATTATTGCAAACGCTGCAGCGGCAATGGGTAGAAAGGTTAGTATGTTCTTCACTTTTTGGGGATTAAATATCCTGCGTAAACCTGAAAAAGTTGATGTTAAAAAAGATATTATGGCAAGGATATTTGGCTTTATGATGCCTAGAGGTTCGAAAAAACTCTCGATTTCAAAAATGAACTTTGGCGGCTTTGGAGCTAAAATGATTAGAAATGTCATGAAAAATAAAAATGTAGATAGCTTGGAAGACCTAATTAAGTTATCAATTGAAAACGGTGTAGAACTTGTTGCCTGTTCCATGAGTATGGATGTTATGGGTATACAGCTAGAAGAACTCATTGATGGAGTAAAACTAGGCGGTGCAACGGCAATGCTTTCATTTGCTGAGGAATCAGATATGTCTCTGTTTATCTAAAATAAACTATAGAAAAAGCAACACTACACAGTGTTGCTTTTCTTTGCATTTGAGAGACTAATAAGCAAAAAATATAGTAGTCATTCAAACATTAACAATTAAAACTTATCTACTTCTATAATTAAATTAATTTTTTTATTTACGGATGACTTAATCGGGGTATACTTATATAAAGAATAAAATTCGGAGGTAACAATATGTATGACATACTAATGATTGGTGGCGGCCCAGCAGGTCTTACAGCTGGAATATATGCTTGTAGAGGCGGTTTAAAGGCAGCTGTACTTGAAAAAATGTTTGCAGGCGGTCAAGTCGCTACAACATATGAATTAGATAATATACCAGGGTTTAGTGAAACAATAAGCGGCGTAGATTATGCACTGAAACTTCAGGATCATGCCGCAAAATTTAATGTGGAAACGATTATGGATGATGTAACTAAAATGGAGCTGGAAGGCGACATAAAAAAAATATATTGTGGAAATAAAGTTTATGAGGCAAAAACGGTGGTTCTTGCGATGGGTGCTGTGCCTAGTCCTTTGAATGTTCCTGGAGAAAATCAACTCAGAGGGAAAGGCGTATCTTATTGCGCAACATGTGATGGAGCTTTTTTTAGAGATGGTGTTGTAGCCGTTGTTGGTGGCGGAGATGTAGCAGTTGAAGATGCATTATACCTAGCTAGGTTCTGCAAAAAAGTCTATATAATTCATCGTAGAGATGAGCTCAGAGCTAATAAAACACTCCAAAACAAACTGTTCGCAGAGAAAAAAATCGAACCAATTTGGAATAGCAAAATTACTAAAATAAACGGACAGGATAAACTTGCTTCAGTAACTATAGAAAACGTTGACGGGACTGGCAGCAGAGAAGTCGAATTAAATGGGCTTTTTATTGCTGTAGGTAATATTCCTCAATCAGAGGCAGTTAAAGGTCTAATTGATATGGACGAAAAAGGTTCGATTATCACTGACCAAGAAATGAAGACAAATATAGCTGGAGTTTTTGCTGCAGGAGATATACGAAAGAAACCATTACGACAAATAATAACTGCTGAAGCAGATGGAGCAACCGCTGCTTTCTGTGCTGAGCAGTATATTTTGAACAAAGAATAATATAAGAAAAATATACACACAAGCCCTCTAATTGTAAAGAAGTATGATTAATGTTATAATTTATATACTGATCTATTCTTTATTAGGGGGTATTTTCTTTATGGGAAGGCTTTTCGGGACAGACGGAGTGCGTGGAATAGCGAATGAAAGCTTAGACTGTGATCTTGCGTTTAAGTTAGGGCAAGCAGGAGCATACGTACTTACAAGTCAATCAAAAAAACCAAGAATCCTCATAGGGAGAGATACACGTATTTCTGGAGACATGCTTGAGGCGGCTTTGGTTGCGGGTATATGCTCTGTTGGAGCTGAAGCGGAACTTGTTGGTGTAATGCCTACTCCTGCAATTGCGTATCTTACTAGACATTATCAGGCAGATGCTGGCATAGTCATTTCAGCTTCTCACAATTCAATGGAATACAACGGAATTAAGTTTTTAGATAAAGATGGTTTCAAACTTTCGGACGAAATCGAAAGTAAAATAGAATCGATTATATTGGATGATATAGAGCAAATTAAACTTCCTACTGGCGTAGATGTAGGAAGAACAGTATCTGTTAAAAAAGCTGCAAAAGATTATACTGAATTTCTTCTTTCTACTGCCGAATGTAGGTATGATGGATTGAAAGTTGTTCTTGATTGTGCAAATGGTGCAGCGTATGATATTGCGCCAAAGATTTTTGCAGAGCTAGGAGCAAGTGTTTCTTCTTTTTATATTCAACCAGATGGTAGCAATATAAACGAGCATTGTGGATCAACACATCCCGAAAGACTTATGCAGATTGTTAAAGAAACAGGAGCAGATGTCGGGTTTGCGTTTGACGGGGATGCAGATAGAGTTTTAGCTATAGATGAGCATGGCGTGCTTGTTGATGGTGATAAAATTATGGCTGTATGCGCTATATCGATGAGAAATAAAAACAAACTTAAAAACAATACGCTTGTTGCTACAGTTATGAGTAATTTAGGCTTATTTATTGCGCTTAATGAAGTGGGCATTAAAGTAGAACAGGCAGCAGTTGGAGACAGATACGTTATTGAACGAATGAAAGAAGGAGGACATGTGCTAGGCGGAGAACAGTCTGGGCATATTGTCTTTTTAGAACATAATACAACAGGAGATGGCATTCTAACAGCAATACAGCTTTTAGATGTTATGGCGCAAACATCCGAAAAACTTTCTGAGCTTACAAGTGTAGTTAAAACATATCCACAAGTTTTAGTTAATGCAAAAGTGGATGAACAAAAAAAACATACTTATATGCAAGATGAAATAATAAAAAATGAAATAGAAAGAATAGAAAAAATGTTCCACGGAGAAGGCAGAGTGCTTATTCGGCCTTCAGGAACTGAGCCGTTAGTAAGAGTAATGATAGAAGCTAAGGATAAAGCAGTAATTAAAAAAGAAGCCGAGCAATTAGCTGAACTTATTGAAAAACGACTTAAATAAAACGTAAACGAGGAGGATGCTTTATGTGTGGTATAGTTGGATATATTGGCGAAAAACAAGCGGTTGATATAATAATTGAGGGACTGTCAAAACTTGAATACAGAGGATACGATTCTGCTGGTGTAGCTATTTTGGATAACGATGGTGAGCTTAATGTAGAAAAAGCAAAAGGAAGGCTTGCTATATTAGAAGATAGATTGAAAAAACATAATTTACTTGGCAAAAGGGGCATAGGTCATACTAGATGGGCGACTCATGGTATCCCATCCGATGCTAACGCTCATCCTCATGTAAATGAAAATGGTAATGTAGCCGTTGTCCATAATGGAATAATTGAGAACTACCAAGAGATTAAAAAATGGTTACAAGAACAAGGCGTAAATTTTGCTTCCCAGACAGATACAGAGGCAATTGCTCATCTTGTTAATTACTACGATAAAGGCGATTTTGTCGCAGCAGTACAAAAAACTGTTGATAGGATTGAAGGTTCGTACGCTTTAGCTATAATATCAAAAAAACACCCAGACATGATCATTGCTGTAAGAAAAGATAGCCCACTTATTGTTGGCCTTGGTGAAGGCGAGAATTTCATTGCTTCTGATATACCAGCAATTTTAAAACACACAAGAGAAGTAGCAGTACTTGAAGATGGAGAAATGGCTGCGCTTACAAAAGAGAACGTTGTTTTTTATAATTCAAAACACAAAGAAATTAAAAAAACTCCTATCCATATTGACTGGGATATAACTTCCGCAGAAAAATCGGGATATGAGCATTTCATGATAAAAGAGATACATGAACAACCTAAAGCACTTTTTGACACATTTATGACTAGAGTTAAAAATGGTCGTATTGATCTTAGCGAAGTTGGGCTTACTCAAGATATGCTAAAAGATATTAATCGCATTTATGTAATTGGGTGTGGAACGGCTTACTATGCTGGGCTTGTTGGCAAGAAAGTGTTTGAGAATCTTGCTAAAATTCCTACTGTCGTTGAGATTGCATCTGAATTCAGATATAGCGATGCAATACTGAACAAAGATGATTTATGCATTATAATTAGTCAATCAGGCGAAACGATCGACACATTAGGGGCAATGAGAGTATGTAAAGCTCAAGGTTGCAAAACTTTAGCTATTACAAACGTGCTTGGTAGTACTATTTCAAGAGAAGTTGACGCAGTACTTTATACTGTTGCAGGACCTGAAATAGCTGTTGCTTCAACTAAAGCTTATCTTACACAGCTAATGGCAGTTAATATGATAGCGTTGGAATTAAGCTATGCAAAAGGAACTATCGATAGCAAGCAATATGAGCAGCTTTTAAATGAGCTTCAACAATTACCTGAAAAAGCAAAAAGAGTTATTTCAGAAAAAACAGATATACAAAAATTTGCAGCACTAAATTTTGCGAATAATTCTGTGTTTTTCTTGGGCAGACAGCTTGATTATCCAATAGCTCTAGAAGGAGCACTTAAGCTTAAAGAGATATCATATATTCACGCTGAGGCCTTCCCAGCTGGCGAACTTAAGCACGGACCGATAGCTCTTATAGAAAAGAATACACTTGTTGTAGTTTCAGCCACGCAACATAGAATACTAGAAAAATCACTTTCTAATATGATGGAAGTAAAAGCTAGAGGCGCAAACGTACTTGCAATATGCAAAGAAAGTGACAAAGAAAAAGTATCAGAAATTGCAAATTGGATATTTACTATTCCAGATGCTAATGATCTTTTTGCACCGGTTCTTGCAGTAATAATTGTGCAACTTTATGCTTACTATGTATCTGTCGAAAGAGGTTGCGACGTTGACAAGCCTAGAAATTTGGCGAAGAGCGTTACTGTAGAATAAAAAACTTTTAATAAAATTGATTAAATCATGATTTTTATGGTATATATAATCTAACGATACATTATTAAAATAGTAATCAATTATAGATATTTATAGGAGGTAAAGTCATGAGAAAATGGGTTTGTACAGTATGCGGTTATGTATATGAAGGTGAAGAACCACCAGTAAAGTGTCCACAGTGTGGTGCGCCAAAAGAGAAGTTTATTGAAAAAGTAGAAAAAGAGCGTTTTTGGGCTGACGAACATAGAGTAGGTATTGCACAAGGTGTTGACGAAAGTATAATTCAAGGATTACGCGAAAATTTCACAGGCGAGTGTACTGAAATAGGTATGTATCTTGCTATGAGCCGCGTTGCAGATAGAGAAGGCTTCCCAGAAGTTGCAGAAGCATATAAGAGAATCGCTTATGAAGAAGCAGAACATGCAGCGAAATTTGCTGAGCTCCTTGGTGAAGTAGTAACAGATAGCACAAAGAAGAACTTATCAATGCGTGTAGATGCTGAATATGGTGCAGCGGAGGGCAAACTTGCATTAGCTAAAAAAGCTAAAGAGTTAAATCTTGATGCTATCCATGATACAGTTCATGAGATGTGCAAAGACGAAGCGCGTCATGGCAAAGCATTCTTGGGTCTACTTGAAAGATATTTCAAAAACTAATTAAGAATAAACGTTAATAGTTTATGAACAGGATATTAGCGCAAGCTTATATTCTGTTTTTATATTTAGCTATGTATATGCTGCAATTGATCTGCGGCACAATAAATGGTAATATTTAGTAAAATATAATTATTAAATTGCAATGAAGGCTAACATTTATATAGCAGATAATAGAGGGACTAAAATGATTACTATTTTTAACATGAAAGAGTTGTGTATTACTTATTCGATGAAAGAGCAAAGTGAAATTAGAGACGCACTTTCTAAAAACAATATAGATTATAAAATTAGAACGATCAATAGAATGGCACCTTCACCTTTATCTAGTGGTCAAAGGGGTAGGGTTGGTTCTTTTGGTCAAAATATGGACTTGAACTATGAATATATTTTTTATGTGCAAAAAAAAGAGTATGATCATGCAAAGTTTGTTATTGGGAATAAAAGTTGACTGAGCCTTAAATAGTGAGACATGTTTCATATTTTACCTAAAAAAATAAAAAGCAGTATGTTTACTTTGTATACCATACTGCTTTTTTATATATTGCTAATACTTTTTCTACCCTGATCTGTATTTGATTGAATTAATACATATCAGTGATTTCTGCGTAAAACATCGTATGAACATCTTCTGCATTAAATCCACCATAAAAAGATTTTTTAGCTTCCTCTGGCAGTGTGTTTGGATCTAGAGGTTGAGAGTATACTACTTTGCACTCAATAGTAAAATCCGCCTCTTTAATTACAGGTGTACTATTTGTTTTGGAAGGAATATATGTTATGCCAGCTATGTTGCGTTTGTCTATATTCCTGCCAGATTTTGTTCCAACAATCATAAGCTGCTCATTAAGTGCTCCCTTAGTAAAACAAACATTAAATTCAGGCTTTTCTTGTAAAAAAGAATACGTATATCTTGATGGCCTAATTGCTGCTATAAACATTGGTTTTGACCATAAATAACCAATCATACCCCAACCAATATTCATTACATTTAGTTTGTTTTCATCACCAGTTAAGAAGAAGGCTCCTTTATTATCAAGTAAATCAAGGATATCAGCGCCTATTAGTTCCATGTTAACCATTTATTCCACTCCTTAAAGTATTATATAGATATAATACCATTAATTACAAAATAAAAAACAATAAAAACGAAAAAATAAGAGCCGAAATAAATATTCGGCTCTTGGATAATAGCGTATAAATTATATAAATTAATCTACATGTTCTCTTTCTCTAAATAATAATGTAATGCTCCATAGACCGGCAAAACCAATAATGGAATATATAATTCGGCTTAACATACTTGCCTGACCATTAAAGAGTGCTGCTACTAGGTCAAATTGAAAAAGACCAATAAAACCCCAATTTAGAGCTCCAATAATAACGAGAACTAGTGCAAATTTATCCAATACTATCAACTCCTTTTTTATATTATCTCTATTAATATTTCAAGTTGATAGTGATTTTATTCATTTTTTCTTTTCAATGTCATAAATTTCGATTTCAAACGAATCAAAATTTACTGGTTCTATGAAATCATGCGCTCTAAATACAGTTCTGTTAAATTTTTTCAGTTCGTCTTTATGTTTTGTTAAAATAACAGGTACACTCAAGTCAAAAGTAGCACATATTTCTTCTAATCCAGAAACAAGAGCCACTTCGCCTTTTGGCACTTCTATTTCAATAACGTGATCTTTTATGATCTTGTGGTTTTTTCTGATTATTCCCCATAACTTCAATTGTGTTACCTCGCAAAGCTTAATTTATTGGTACTTAGACATATAGGAATTATTTTTTTTTTGTGTTAGAATATATTATATATCATTCCAATGATAATAAAAGCAAAAAGCTTTTTATTTTTATAGTTTTATTGAGGAGGCAAAGCAATGGCAAAAAATTTAACGCAAAAAATAATTGAAAATCATCTTATTTCAGGTGAAATGGTAGTTGGGCAGGAAATAGCCCTCAAAATGGATCAGACACTTACTCAAGATGCAACGGGTACAATGGCCTATTTGCAGTTTGAAGCTATAGGCGTTGATAGAGTAAAAACTGAAAGATCAGTTGCATACGCAGACCATAACACATTGCAGACAGGGTTTGAAAATGCTGATGATCATAAATACATACAAACAGTAGCTAAGAAAAATGGCATTTATTATTCAAAACCAGGCAATGGTATATGCCATCAAGTTCAATTGGAGCGCTTTGCTAAACCAGGTAAAACATTAATAGGGTCTGACTCTCATACTCCTACTGCAGGCGGTATTGGTGCACTTGCTATAGGATCAGGTGGGCTGGATGTTGCTGTTGCGATGGCGGGAGGACCTTATTATATTACTATGCCTGAAGTTGTAAATGTGCATCTTACTGGAATGCTTAAAAACTATGTTAGCGCTAAAGATGTTATCTTAGAAGTACTAAGAGTACTAAGCGTTAAAGGTGGAGTAGGCAAAGTAATGGAATACACTGGCGAAGGTGTAGAAACATTAAGCGTTCCTGAAAGAGCTACCATAACAAACATGGGTGCTGAGCTTGGTGCTACTACGTCTATATTCCCAAGCGATGAAATAACTAAGAAATTTCTTAAGGCGCAGGGCAGAGAGAATGATTATGTGGAGCTCAAGGCTGATGCGGATGCAACATACGATAAAATCGTAGAAATAAATTTGTCAGAATTAGAGCCACTCGCTGCAATGCCTCACATGCCGGATAACGTTAAGAAAATAAGCGAGATAGGGCCAATAAAGGTTGATCAAGTTGCAATAGGAAGCTGTACAAACTCATCGTATAGAGATCTTATGCGTGTAGCTAAAATATTAAAAGGTAAAACTGTTTCCGAAGATGTAAGTCTTGTAATAGCACCTGGTTCGAAGCAGTTATTAAATATGTTAGCGAAAAATGGAGCGCTTGCTGATATAATCGATTCTGGTGCTCGTGTACTTGAAGCTGCGTGCGGACCATGCATCGGCATGGGGCAGTCACCAAAATCTAATGCGGTTTCGCTAAGAACATTTAATAGAAATTTCTTTGGTAGAAGTGGTACTGCAAGTGCAGAGGTGTATCTTGTATCACCTGAAACAGCTGCTATGAGTGCAATAAGAGGAGTTCTTACAGATCCATCTGAAATAGATGTAGATTTAACTATAGAAGAGCCAGAAGTATTCGATATAAACGATAATCTTATTGTCCTTCCAGCTACTGAGGGAGAAGAAATTGAAGTAGTAAGAGGACCAAATATTAAGCCATTCCCGCAGAATAAACCATTAACGGAAAAAGTAACTGGCGAAGTACTTCTAAAAATGGAAGATAACATTACGACTGATCATATAATGCCTTCTAATGCGAAATTGCTTCCATTCAGGTCGAATATACCTCATCTGTCAGATTATTGTCTGGCACCTGTTGATCCTGAGTTCCCAAAGAGAGCAAAAGAAAAAAATGGTGGATTTTTAATAGCAGGGCAGAACTATGGGCAAGGTTCTTCAAGAGAGCATGCAGCACTTGTGCCATTATATTTGGGCATAAAAGGTGTAATTGCAAAATCATTTGCTCGTATACACGCAGCCAACTTAATAAATTCTGGTATATTGCCACTTACATTTGTTGATGAAACAGATTATGATAGTATCGACCTTGGCGATGAGATTATTATTGAGAACGCTGTAAAGCAAATAGAAGCGGGTAATATACTAACTGTTAAAAATGCAACCAAGAACGTTACATTTAAAGTTGAGTTAACTGTGTCAGAAAGATTAAAGAAAGTTTTGATCGCAGGTGGACTACTTAACTACACTAAACAAAATGCATAATTTATTGGCGGGGGTATATAATGGAAGGATGTACTGAAGAAACAATAAGTGAGGTACAGCTAATAAAACCCAGTTTATTTAAGCTGTTTCTTGCCTGTTTAAAAATAGGAACCTTTACTTTTGGTGGTGGCTTTGCGATGATGGCCCTTATCCAAGATGAATTTGTGAATAAACGTCACTGGGTTGATGCAGACGAAATGCTCAATATCATTGCTATTGCGCAATCCGTACCAGGTGTTATTGCTGTTAATAGCTCGATAATGGTTGGCTACCGTGTTAGTAAGATTAAAGGAGCGCTTGTATGCGCTCTTGGTGCTGTGCTACCTTCATTTATTTCGATATGTATTGTTTCTACGTTCTATTTACAGTTTAGAGATAATAAATACGCAATTGGAGCACTAAGAGGTGTCAAGGCAGCAGTTGTTGCGCTTATGTGTTCAGCGATAATTAATATTGCTAAACCTTCTGTTAAAGATATATTTACAGGTATTGTATGTGCTATTGCTTTTATACTGGCGATATTTACTGAAATAAATGCTATCGCGTTAATCCTATCAGGTGGAGTTATCGGATATATCTACTATAGGAGGCGTAAATGTGCTAACTGATTTATATTTTATGTTTTTTAAAATTGGTTTGTTTACCATAGGCGGTGGGTATGCGATGATACCGCTTATACAGGATAATTTGGTTGGTGGCGGATACATGACTTCAAAAGAAGTTGTGGATATGATAGCAATTGCGCAGATGACACCTGGACCATTTTCCATAAATGCATCAACTTTCGCAGGTATGAAGGCCGCAAGCGTACTGGGAGCAGTAATTTCAACACTCGGCATGATTACTCCTTCGTTAGTAATAACACTTATCGTCGCAAAATACTTTTTTAACATGCAAGAGACAACACTTGTAAAAGGCACGCTGTACGGCATAAAACCTGTTGTAGCGGCACTTATTACATCAGCTGCAATAACACTAGCGATGGCAGCGTTTTTCCCATCAGGATACAATATAAGCTCTATTGGTGCATTTTTTGGAAGTATAGACTTTCTTGCAATATTAATGGCCATCATTTCGCTTGTAGCAATAATAAAATTCAAGGTTTCACCTATTATTACAATAGTATGCGCTGCAATTGTGGGTGTGTTAGTATATAGTTAGTTTGATAATTATAAGAGGTGTGCAAATTGCTGAAAAAAGATATATCAGAGGCGGTAATAAAAAGATTACCAAAGTATTATAGGTACTTAACAGATATGGAAAAGTTAGGTGTTTTAAAGGTATCTTCAAAGGAATTAAGCGAGAGAATGGGTTTGAATGCATCTCAGATTAGGCAGGACTTTAATTGCTTCGGCGGTTTTGGACAACAAGGTTATGGATATAACGTAAAAACATTACGTGAGCAAATGGCTAATATTTTAGGACTTTTAAACTCGTACAGAGCCGTACTTGTTGGAGCTGGTAATATTGGACGAGCTATAATCAATTATGCTGGGTTTAAAGAAAGCGGTTTTAATATTATTGCAGCTTTTGATATGAACGAGGAAATGATAGGCAGCAATATTAATGGCGTTGAGGTATATAATGTATCTCAACTACAAGATTATATTTTGAAAAATCAAATAGATATTGCAATAATAGCTACACCAAAAGCTAAGGCGCAGCAAATAGCAGACACTGTAATGGATGCAGGAATAAAAAGCATTTGGAATTTTGCTACAGTGGATTTAAAGTTGAAAGAAGACGTTTGTGTTGAGAATGTGCATCTAAGCGACTCGTTAAATGTACTTTTGTATAAAACAAAAAGTTCTTTGCAAAAATAAAATTAGTAGAATATATTTATTGATTTAAATATGTCTTATAATGTTTATATTTTACTGAATTTTACGAAAATAATACGAAAAATGAACAATTATTAAATATAGCTATAGTATGTTTACAAAAAAAGGCACATGTATTATCATTGCAATTGTAATTTGATTTAAATAGTGAGGTTTTAAGATGGATTCTACTAACGAAGAGAAAAAAACAAAAGATAGCGGGCATGCAAAAAGCAACAATAAGAAAAAAACAATTATTGCGATTGTATCTGCTTTAGTTGTTGTGTGCTGTGTTGCCGGTTATTTTGTATATGATCAATACTTTAAGCCTACTGTTATTAGTGACGAACAACTTGAGATACTTGTAAAGAGTGCAACATATTCTCAAGGTATAAGCATAGATGGAATCGACATTTCTGGCAAGACATATGAAGAAGCAAAAAGTCTAGTAGTAAGCGCTGAGGAAGATAAAATTGAATCAATAAAGTATACGCTTAAGAATGACCACGGAACCGTTGAAATAACGGGTGCAGATTTTGCTGTTACTTTCGATACAGAAGATGTGTTAAAGCAGGCGCTTAAATTCGGCAGAGAAGGTAACGCATTTGATAAGACATATGCTAAAGAAGAACTTCAAAAAGGCAAAAACTTTTCTTTAACAATGACAATTGATAAAGAAACTACACTAAATAATATAGATGCAAAAGTTGCAACTCTATCAAAAGCTGCAGAAGAGCCATCTATTAGTATTTCTTCAAATCAAAATGATTTAGTATTTAAAGATGGTAGCGCAGGGTATTCAGTTGATATTGAAGCACTGAATGCGCTTATTACGACTGAGATTGACGCAGGGAATAGTACAGTAACAGTAATAGTACCAACGACAGAAGTTCAACCTACACAAAGCTTAGCAGAACTAAAGCAATATTCATCACTAATTTCTGAATATAAAACAACATATGCAGGTTCTGCAGGTCGTAAATCTAACGTTGTAAAAGCAGCTGGGCTAATGAACGGAACAAAAGTCGAGCCAGGACAATCAGTCTCTGTAAATGATGTACTCGGCCCGAGGGTTGCAGGAAAGGGCTGGTCGCTAGCACCTGCTATTTTAGAAGGTGTACATGTGGATGAGCTGGGTGGTGGAGTTTGCCAAGTATCATCAACTCTTTACAATGCACTACTTATGGCTGATGTTACAATTATACAGAGATCGCCACATACAGAGAAAAGTGCGTATGTTCCAATTGGCCGCGATGCAACAATAAGCACAGGCGGACCTGATTTAGTGTTTAGAAATGATAATGATCATGCAATCTTCATATTTGCGATCACTGATACTAAAAAGAGCACATTAACATTTAAAATATATGGAGAACCGTTAGATGATGGAGTAAGTATAACTTTAACATCATCTACTATTGCTACATTACAACCGACTTCTGAAGAAGTAGTAATTGTAGATCCAACTAAACCAGCTGGTTACAACGAAGTAGTTATAGCAAGAAGAGTTGGATACAAATCGCAAACATTTAAGAAATACATTAAAGATGGTAAGGTTATAAAAACTGTTTTAGTAACTACCGATACTTACCCGGCTAAGGCAGGAAAAAGAATAGTTGGACCGGAAGCGACACCTACACCTACTCTTGCACCAACTCCGACTCCATCGCCAACGCCAACTCCATAAACAATTAAATTCGTTTAAATATTATATGTTAATAATAAATTATGTTATAATATTTAAGCGGCAGAATATAAAGGCCGCCTGCATTGGCGGTTTTTTTGTGGCCATAATAGCGTAAGAAAGGTAACAATATGCAAAAAAAAATCAGATTAATTGCAACAGATTTAGATGGAACAGTTGCATACGTTAATGCACCTATCTCAAAAGAGAATATGGGTGCAATAAAGCATGCTAGAGATAATAATGTTCATTTGGCCGTTCTTTCTGGACGCGTTTTGCCAACATTGAAAAGCCGTATAAGCGATTTTTATAATGATGACATGTTTTTATCAGCTTGTAATGGCGCAATTATTTATAGAAATGGCAACATAATCCGCAAAAAAAATATAGAAAACGAAGCCATAAAGAAGATTTGCAGCATAGCTAAAGAAATGGACGTATTCTATACTATGAACGCTCAAGATACTGTGCATACTTTAGAGTCTGAATGGGCACAAAATATGCAACAAAGATGGGATAGACTATTGGGTAAAGGAAACGAAATGGAGTTCTGCTATTATAATTCGCATGGAAAGCTTATGGATAAAGTAGCAGATACAGCATTATCTATTATTTTATTTGAAAAAGACCAAGCAAAATGGCAAGAACTGTACAAAAGATTGGTTGAAGTGGAAGGCGTTAGCGTAACATCTTCGTTTGAGTCAAATATAGAAGTAATGGGTGCCTCAGTTACAAAAGCATATGCTTTAAAAAACATATGTGATATTCTAGAGATAGATGTAAAAGATGCTATGGCAATCGGCGATAATTATAACGACCTTGATATGATCAAATTGGCAGGCACAGGCGTTGCTATGGGAAATGCTGATGATTTTATAAAACAAAACGCTGAATTCGTGACGAAAACGTGCGAACAAGATGGTTTTGCACATGCAGTGTACAAGTATTTATAAAAACTAAGAGGAATAATATGACGAAAGAAACTGTTGCACTTATAAAATGTGATACATATGATAAAATATTAGTTGAACAAGCAGTAAAAGAAGCTATTGACAGCCTAGGTGGGCTAAGTGGTAAAATAGTTCCTGGCATGACTGTGTTCCTAAAAATAAATTTACTTATGAAGAAGAACCCAGATGACCAAGTTACAACGCATCCAAACGTTGTGGCAGCAGTCGCTAAATATATAAAAGGGTTGGGAGCTAACGTAATAGTAGGAGATAGCCCAGGCGGTCCATTTTCTGAACGCGCACTAAAGGGCGTTTATGATAAATGTGGCATAACACAAATGGCACAGGAAGAAGAGCTAACGCTTAATTATGATGTAAGTACAAAAGACGTGTTCTTTGAAGGTGCAACCATATTAAAAAAGTTTACTGTAGTAAAAGCTATATATGAAGCTGATGCTGTTATAAGCATGGGCAAGTTAAAGACTCATGGCATGACTGCCTATACAGGTGCAGTCAAGAATCTGTTTGGATGTATACCAGGGATAACAAAAGCTGAGTACCATTACAGAATGCCAAAATTAGTTGATTTTTCTAATATGCTTGTTGACGTGGCAACGTTTATAAAGCCGGTTTTTTCTATTGTTGATGCTGTTTATGGTATGGAGGGCGATGGCCCATCTGCTGGTACACCAAGAAAAATAGGCGCAATAATTGCTGGATTCAACCCACATGCAGTGGATACAGTAGCTATTTCAATTACTAATGTAGATCCTTTAACTATCTGCACAGTGAAAAGAGCACAAGAACGAGACCTATTTAGTGGAAAAGTTGCTGATATTGATATAAAGGGCGCAACTATAGAGCAGCTACTAGTAAAAGATTTTAAACAGGCAAAAGTGCATAGCACGTCGCTTCTTAAAGGACATATCCCTAGTATATTTAAACCACTTATACCAATTGTTGAAAAGCTAATGACTACAAAACCAGTTATTAATGTCCCGAAATGTAAAGGATGCAGGGACTGTTATAATATATGTCCACCAAATGCCATTAAAATGGTGGATGGGAAAGCGGAAATTGACTACAGCAAATGTATTAAATGCTTTTGCTGCCAAGAAGTATGTCCTCATCTGGCAGTTATTATCGAAAAATCTTGGTTGCTTAGGATGGTCAGTAAATGATGCATATAGTACTGGTAGAACCAGAAATACCTCAGAATACAGGAAACATAGTGCGTACTTGTGCAGCTACAGGAGCAATGCTACATTTAATAAAACCACTTGGATTTTCTATCGCAGACAAAGACTTTAAAAGGGCTGGACTTGATTATTTTGATAAGGCACAATTAGCAGTATACGATTCTTTTGAAGAATTACAGAACAAATACAAAACAGCGCAATTTTATTTTGCAACAACAAAAGCAGACAAACATTACGGTGACGTATCATATAATGAGGAATGCTTTCTTGTATTTGGTAAAGAGACAAAGGGTCTTTCAAAAGAGATTTTAACTGCAAACTCAGAGTCACTTATACGTATTCCAATGCGCGACTCAATTAGATGCCTAAACTTATCAAATAGCGTAGCAATAGTGCTATATGAAGCATTAAGACAGCAGAATTTTAAAGAACTTCTATAAAGAGAAAGCTCAAAGTGTTTTAAATATTTTTCAAAATATGTTCGGAGGAATAAATGAGTATTTATAATATCTTTCTTTTGCTTGGCGGGCTAGGATTGTTCCTGTATGGAATGAAAATGATGAGCGACGGCCTTGAGAATCTGGCTGGAGATAAACTTAGAAATATACTAGCTGCTTTAACCAATAACAAATTTTCAGGTGTATTGGTAGGAGCTGGTGTAACTGCAATTATTCAAAGCTCAAGCGCTACTACTGTAATGGTAGTTGGATTCGTAAATGCTGCTATGATGACTCTTACACAAGCAGCAGGTGTAATAATGGGTGCCAATATCGGCACAACAATAACATCCCAATTAATAGCATTTAAATTAACAGATATGGCTCCGCTAATATTATTTATTGGTGTATTGCCATATATGTTTACAAAGAAAAGAAGCATACAACTGCTGGGTCAAATAATTGCCGGCTTTGGTATGCTATTTTTAGGTATGAACCTAATGACCCAAGCGATGGAGCCTCTAAAGTATATGGAATCCTTCAGAGCATTGCTGCTTAACTTCGAAAATCCTCTTCTAGGAGTATTAGTAGGTGCGTTGGTTACAGCGGTGATACAGAGCTCGAGTGCGTCAGTTGGTATACTGCAAGCATTTGCACTTCAAGGACTTATTGGAATTAATGGTGCCGTTTATATTATTCTTGGACAAAACATAGGCACATGTATAACAGCACTATTAGCATGTATAGGCACATCAAAGACAGCAAAAAGGGCTGCAATACTACATTTGCTATTTAATATTATAGGAACAATTATCTTCTTAGTAGTACTGACGTTCCTTCCAATAGTACCATTTGTTCAAAACGTTTCGGGAACAGATACTGTAAGGCAGATAGCAAATTTCCATACAATATTTAATGTTTCAATTACAATATTACTTTTCCCATTTATAAATCAACTTGTGAAGCTGGCAACAGCCATTATTCCTGGCAAAGACCCAGAAGTACCTCGTACGGAGCTCATATACCTAAACGATACAGTATTCTCAGCTTCACCTCTTGCAGTTGCACAGCTATCTAAAGAGGTGCATAGAATGGCTGGCTTGGTTTTAAACAATTTGGATTATGTCCTTGCAAGCTTTTTCAGCAGAGAAGCATACGATAAATCAATGATTGATAAAACAGAAAAAACTATTAACTATCTCAATTTTGAGATAACAAGATATCTTGTTGAGATACAGTCACGCTTGCAGTTGTCGGTTAAGGACTCAAAGTACATCGGTAGATTGTTTCATGTAGTTGCAGACTTAGAACGAATAGGCGATCACGCAGAAAATATTTTTGAATATATTGAATATTTAATAGATAGTAACGCAACGATATCAGAAGATGCATTTGACGAACTTAAAATAATGGGAGCTAAAGCACAAGAGCTGGTGAAAATGAGCGTTACCGTTTTTGAAACTAATGATATGATACTTGTGCAAAAAGTTGAACCTGCCGAGCAAGAAATTGATGATTTACATGACTTATACAGGGATCATCATATAGAGAGATTAAATAATAGACATTGCAACCCAGAGTTTGGAGTTGTCTTTACTGATATGATTGGAGACTTAGAGCGTATTGCGGATCATGCAACTAATATTGCTTATTCAATACTAAGTAATAATGCACCAAAAATTGAAACGGGAGATTAGAAAAATGGCAAGTAAAGGTTATATGAAAAAGAAATCAATAAGAGATGTAATAGTAAAAGGTAACGATTTTATTGTCCGAGTTGATTTCAATGTTCCACTTGATGAAAACGGTAATCTAACTGACGACACAAGAATTACAGAAGCTATGCCAACTATTAGATACCTCCTAGATGAAGGCGCAAATAAAATTGTATTATGCTCACATCTTGGCAGACCAAAGGGAGAGAGAAAAGAAAAGTATTCTCTAAAACATATAATAAAAAGACTTGAAGAACTTGTAGGAGTGCCAGTACTATTTGCAAATAATTGTATTGGCAGTGAAGCAAAAAGAATAGTGGAAAGCGCACAGCCTGGAGAAATAGTATTACTTGAAAATTTAAGATTCCACGAAGACGAAGAGAAAAACGATAAGGAATTTGCAAAAATACTTGCTTCGTACGCAGATGTATATGTAAACGATGCATTTGGTACAGCGCATAGAGCACATGCTTCAACAGTTGGCATCACAGAATATTTACCATCAGTTGCTGGTCTGTTGCTTGAAAAAGAATTGTGTATTTTGGGAGAGGCACTTGAGTCGCCTAAAAAGCCATTCGTCGTTATATTAGGTGGCGCAAAGGTTACAGATAAAATAGGTGTTATTAAACATCTTATTACTAAAGCTGATAAAGTGCTTATTGGCGGAGCGATGGCATTTGCTTTTGATGTTGCTGAAGGATATGAAATTGGGAAATCACTTTTTGATGAAGTAGGACTTGAGTATGCAAAAGGCGCACTTAAGCTTGCAAAAGAGAAAAACGTACAGCTAATGCTTCCTGTTGATTATGTTGTTGCAGATGAGTTTAAAAACGGTGCGAATTGCATAAAGGTTGTTAACAGAGGAGAAATTGACGCAGACTTTATGGGACTAGATATTGGACCCAAAACTGCAAAGATGTTTGCTGATGAAATAATTAATGCTAATACGGTAATCTGGAATGGACCAATGGGAGCCTTTGAAATGGAGAACTTTAGCCATGGCACACTTGAGGTTGCAAAAGCACTAGCAAAATGTAAAGGAACTACTATAGTTGGAGGCGGAGACTCAGCCGCAGCAATAGATCATTTGGGATATACAGATTGCGTAACACACGTTTCAACTGGTGGCGGAGCATCGCTTGATTTACTTGAAGGGAAAATGCTTGTTGCTGTTGAGGCGCTAGAAGACAAGGAACCTTTTAAACAGTATTCACTTTTTACAGAGGATGGTAATTAACATGAGAAAACCTTTTATATGTGCAAACTGGAAAATGAATAAAACCGCAAATCAAGCACAGAAGCTAATTGATGAGCTTTTGCCTTTAGTTAAAAATGCTAAATGTGAAATCGCTGTATGCCCTCCATATACTACTCTTTGGGGAATAAATGATAAACTAAGTGGGTCAAACATTGCACTAGGCGCACAGAACATAAATCAGAACGCAAGTGGCGCATTTACTGGCGAAGTATCTGCTGATATGCTTAGAGAAATTGGAGTTGATTATGTTATAATAGGGCACAGTGAACGTAGACAGTACTACAATGAGACAGATGAGACTGTTTCAGCTAAAGTAAAAGTTGCTCTTGCAAATGAAATTAAGCCTATTATATGTGTGGGAGAAAGTTTGGCACAAAGAGAATCAGATGAAACATTTGCTGTACTTGATAGGCAAGTAAACGCTGCACTTGAAGGCATAGTGGTAGAAGATGCAGAAAGCATTGTATTTGCATATGAGCCGATCTGGGCAATTGGAACGGGCAAAACGGCTAGTGCTCAGCAGGCAAACGATGCGATAGGTCATATTAGAGCAATTATTGCTGCTAAACTATCTAAAGATGCAGCAGATTCAATACGTATTTTATACGGCGGAAGCATGAACGAGAAAAACGTAAAAGAACTAATGGCAATGGAAGAAATAGACGGGGGTCTTATCGGCAGTGCTAGCCTAAACGCTAAGCAGTTTGCTGAGCTGGTGTGCTATTAGGAAAGGGTTTTATGAGTAAAGATATTTTGGCACTCATAATAATGGATGGCTATGGCATTAGTGATGAAAAAGAGAATAATGCTGTAGAAAATTGTGGGTCACATTACATAAAAGATTATATGGCGAAATATCCGTTCACGATAATTGAAGCGAGTGAGGAAGCTGTCGGCTTGCCTTCTGGGCAGATGGGCAACTCTGAAGTTGGACATCAAAATATTGGCGCAGGCAGGATAGTGTATCAAGAACTCACACGTATAAGCAAAGCTATTTCAGATGGAGACTTTTTTAAAAACGAAGAACTGCTAAATGCGATTGGTTTTGCTAAAGAGAATAATGGTGCTGTTCATTTGATGGGACTATTGTCAGATGGCGGAGTGCATAGTCATATAGATCATATTATAGCGTTACTTGAACTCTTAAAGAGTCAGCAAGTTAAAGATGTTTATTTGCATTGCTTTATGGATGGCAGAGATGTTTCTCCAACGAGCGGAATAAAGTACATTAAACGTCTTGAACAAGAGATAGAAAGACTTCAAACAGGTTGTATTGCAACGATTATTGGCAGATATTATGCGATGGATAGGGACAACAGATGGGATCGTGTTGAAAAAGCATACAATGCCATAGTAGACGCAAAAGGTGCAGCGTTTGACAACCCAGAAAAGCTAGTAGAAGAAAGCTATGCGGACGGCATTACGGACGAATTCATTATGCCGTCAGTCTTAAACGGGTACAAAGGTATTAAAGATGGCGATAGTATAATTTGCTATAACTTTAGACCTGATAGAGCCAGAGAGATAACAAGAGCTTTTATCCAAGATCAATTTAAAGAGTTTAGCAGAAAAGCATTTAAAGACATTTGCTATTTATGCATGACACAATACGATATAACATTTGAAAATGTGCTTGTTGCGTTTAAACCTCAGTCACTTGACAATACATTTGGGCAGTATATTTCTAGCTTAGGACTTAAGCAACTTAGGATAGCCGAGACAGAAAAATACGCACACGTCACATTCTTCTTCAATGGTGGAATAGAACAGCCTTATGTAGGCGAAGACAGAGTGCTAATACCTTCACCAAAAGTTGCGACATACGACCTTAAGCCAGAGATGAGCGCTAATGAACTGACTGAAAAGATAATAGAATTATTAAATAAAGACATATACGATGTCATGATAATAAATTTTGCTAACCCAGATATGGTAGGCCATACAGGTAACTTTGAGGCTGCATGCTCGGCAGTAGCTACAGTCGAAAAATGCGTGCATGAAGTCGTAGAGAAAATAAGGTCGAAAGGCGGCAGGGCAATCATTACTGCTGATCATGGCAACGCAGATAGAATGAGAGCTGACGATGGACCCTATACTGCGCACACAACAAACTTAGTACCTTTTATTGTAGTAGATGATAATAGAAAAAATGCAGAACTACTCAGTGGAGGAAAGCTTTGTGATATTGCTCCAACGATGCTATACCTGATGGGACTTACAATACCGAAAGAAATGACAGGTAAAAACTTAATAAAAGAACTATAAGCGCAGTAATTGCGCTTTATTTTTTTGCATCTAGGGTATAATACTTATGAAAATAATGAAGAGGTGTAGTTTATGAAGATAGATAGAATAGATGCAATAGAAGTACTTGATTCAAGAGGAAACCCGACACTTCAAACAATTGTTACATTAGATAGCGGTGCTGTGGGTTCGTTCATTGTCCCATCAGGAGCTTCAGTGGGTACGTATGAAGCATTAGAGCTTAGAGATGGTGGAGAGCGCTACGGAGGCAAAGGTATGCTGCATGCCATAGAAAATACTGAAGATATTATATCAAAAGAGCTAAAAGGCATGGATGCATCTATGCAAGCAATAATAGATACTACTTTGATAAAGATGGATGGTACAGAGAACAAAAGCGTTCTAGGAGCTAATACAATTCTTGGAGTATCTGTAGCTTGCGCAAAAGCCGCAGCTAATGAGCTGAAAATACCTCTATATAGGTATATTGGAGGAGCAGTTGCAAATATACTGCCAGTTCCAATGATGAATATATTAAATGGTGGAGTGCACGCAACAAATGGGTTGGATTTTCAGGAATTTATGATCATGCCTGTTGGCGCTAAAAGCATGCAACAAGCTGTCATGATGTGTTCAATGACTTATCAATCGCTTAAACGAGTATTATTAAGCAAAGGGCTATCTGCTGGCGTCGGAGACGAGGGTGGCTTTGCACCGAGCGTTGGTTCAGCAGAAGAAGCGATAGAACTGCTGTTAATAGCTATTGAATCAGCAGGCTATGAACCGAGAAAAGACATAGCAATTGCTATGGATATAGCAGCAAATGAGCTTTATAACAAAGAAGAAAAAGTGTACAAGCTTACAGGCGACTATAATGTGCTTAACAGTGCTGAAATGGTTGATTATTACTGCACACTCGTAGATAAATACCCAATAATATCTATAGAAGATGGGCTATACGAAGATGATACTGAAGGAACAAAATTATTAACACAAAAACTTGGAGATAAGATACAAATTGTTGGGGACGATTTGTTTGTAACAAATACAAATAAAATACTGTACGGGATAGAAAACGGTCTGGCAAATGCAGTACTAATAAAAATGAACCAAATAGGCACGCTTACAGAAACTCTTAACGCAATAAACTTAGCTAAAAGAGTAGGATACAATACTGTCATCTCTCATAGATCGGGTGACACAGAAGACACAATGATAGCAGATTTGGCTGTAGCAGTTGGCTCAGGGCAAATAAAAGCAGGAGCTCCAGCAAGATCAGAGCGTACAGCAAAATATAATCGGCTACTAGCTATAGAGAAACAGCTTGGCATGTCTCAGTTAGGTGTATTTATTAATGGTAAATTTAGATAATGAAAAAATATAGGATGTTTATTAAACTAGATTAATTCTTAAACTTAGCTTAATACGTTAAAAATACCTAATATTTACCAATAATGGGTATTGATATCAATTAAAATATGCTTTAATATAAAAGCATATGCTATAGGGGGTTGGATTTTGGGCGGTAGTTTAGATGTTAAAAAGATGGTTTGGTCTAGTTTGTTAGTCGCATTGGGCATATTACTACCAATCCTTTTTCGTTCTATTGGTGCAGGTAGTACGTTTTTGCCTATGCATTTGCCTATTTTGCTGGCAGGGTTTATATTGCCATTGCCGTTTGCAATCGCAGTTGCAGCGATAACACCTCTGCTAAGCAGTATCTTTTCTGGCATGCCACCATACCCATTTCTTTTATATATGATCCCTGAGCTTGTTACGTATGCCCTTGTAATAAGCTTAATGTATAATAAAAACATTAAAGCACCTTTTATTAAAAGAATATACTTGCCACTTGGTATAGCAATGATAATTGGCAGGCTTACTGCCAGTTTATTTCAGGCAATACTGCTTGCAAACAGTATAGACATTATAGTGTTTTTTTCCTCAACTATTATTACATGCGTGCCAGGAATTATATTGCAGCTTATTGTAATTCCCATAATTTTGTATTCATTTATTAAAGCTGGATTCATTGAAGGAAGTATTGCGTAAAGAGAGTATTGCAAAAGAGAAGCAGATATATTAGATGAACATAATAATTTAGCTGAAAGTAAAAAGCCTTAGAAATAGGGCTTTTATTATTTCCAAGAATAATAATAAATAAAAATTTGACAATAGTTGAATCGAGTTACTGATTATTAGTTCCTAATATAAATAAAATATGGTATTATATTTAAGAATAAAGCGTAGTGAGGAGAATCTATCGTGATTGAGACAAGTTCATACGACGAAAAAACAAATGCTTGGGTTATTGCTTTGTCAGGTGATATAGAAATATACAATGTGCAGGATTTAAAAAAAGAGCTACTTCAATTAATTGCTGAGAAAAAAGCAGATATTGTATTAGATGCTACAAAACTTAATTATATAGATAGTACAGGCTTGGGAGTACTTGTAAGCGTTCTTAAAGAAGTAAAAGCATATGGCGGAAAGATTACAATCGTTCACTTAAAGCCGTATATTGCAAAAATATTTAGTATTACAGGGCTTGATAATGTATTTAGTATAGAGGTGGATCAGGTATGAGCTTGGATGTAATTAATCTCATTATTCCTGCAAAACCGGAATATGTGCTGACAGTAAGGTTGGCTGTTGCTGGAATTGCAACTAGGGCAGGTCTTGATGTTGAGAGCATCGAAGACTTAAAAGTGTGCGTTGCTGAAGGCTGTATTTTGCTTATTGGTGAAGATGAGCCAAAAGAAAATGAAAACATTTCTATATTGTTTTCCATTGAAGATGAGCTAAAAATAGAACTGTCTCGCAAAAGAGAATGTACACTACTATCCGCAGAAGCAGGCGAGTTAAGCGTAAGCATAATGGAGTCTTTGGTAGATGGTGTTTCGATCGATTGCAAAGACGGGTCTTGTACTATTATGCTAGTAAAACAACTTAATTAAAGGTGCGTGCTAAACAGAATGGAGTGGCCAAAAGACAAACTAACAGATGAAGAAATACAGGCTCTTTTTCAAGAGTATAACGATACAAAGAGTATCGACGTGCGTAATGTTCTGGTGAACCATTACTTATATGTTGCGCAGGTTGTTGCTAAAAAGTTTTCAGGCCGTGGAATTGAGTATGAAGATCTTTTGCAAGTTGCCTCTCTAGCGCTTATCAAAGCTATTGAGAGATTCGAACTTGATAAAGGATTTAAATTCTCTTCTTTTGCAACCCCAACTATTATCGGAGAAGTTAAAAACTATTTCAGAGATAAAATGCGCATTATGCGTTTTCCAAGAAGAGATAGTGAAGAACTAAAAAAAATAGAACTTGCACAAGTGCATTTAGAACAGTCACTTTTTAGAGCGCCTAAGCCTGATGAAATTGCAAAAGAGGCGGGATTAACAACAGAACGAGTGCTAGAGCTATTAGAAGCTAGAGCAGCATCGTATGTTTCTTCTCTTGATAGCTATTTAAATGATGAAGAGAGTACTGATCTTTTGTCATTCCTTGGCAAAGAGGATAAAGGTTATAGCGAGATCGAAAATTCGGACTTCTTTAAGCAGGTTCTAAGTAAACTTAGCGATGATGAAAAAAGTATTATAATTGGCAGATACGTAAATGGACTTAGCCAAAGAGCTATTGCAGAGAAGCTAAATGTGTCGCAGATGTATGTTTCTAGGATGGAAAGAAAGATATTAGACAAATTAAGAAAGTATATTGCATAGCTTTTATGTTTCAATATTACCTTAATTGATTATAAATTACTAAGATGCAATATTAACGATGATAGAGTGAAGCATAATGAATAGGTTTAGCGTAGAATTATATAGCATAAACGATATGAGGAGTTGTATAAAGGACGTCCTCGTATTTGTTAACGGTATAGCGGATATATGCCCTGAGAAGCAGTATGACGTGAGACTCGTTTTAAACGAGTTACTGGCAAACTGCTTTTTGCATGGTAATTGTGCTGATCTGCTACCAGTCAAAGTTAATGTTAAAATAGAAAAGTGCCATACGGAAATATACGTTTCTCATTTATGCAAAGATTTTGAGGCGCGCATAGCTAAGATGAATAATTCAATAGACTTGTATGACTATCTTGCACTAGAAGATAATGGCAGAGGGTTAAAAATAGTCTCATCTATTTGCGAAACAATAGAAATACAACAAAAAGGAATATACGTAAGTATATTAAACAATTAAAAATTCTGTTATACTATTTATATAGATATAGCAGAATTATTTTTTATTAAAAATAATATAAACCATTTAAGGAGCGACGGTATGGCAAAGAGAAAGATAGCCCCTAGGTTTTTTATATTAGTTGGCGTTGTTATAGTTATTATTGTCGTAGCATTGTTCTTTCTGTTTCAAGGTAATACATACGCAGATATGAGACAAGGCACTATTAAATTTGAGCAAACGCTATCAACGATTATCGTTAGAAATGAAAAAGTTGTTAAAGCTGAGAATTATGGCAAGATAACATTTAATGTTTCAGAAGGCGATACAGTTAAAAACAACCAGCAAATTGCGGAGCTTTTTAAATGGGGTTACAAAGATACTGTCATGCAGGACCTTGTTAGCACTCAAAGTGATATTATGACGTATCAGATAAATACTATACTAAAAGGTACGTTGGATGTTGAACTGACGAAAAAAAATCAAAGCATACTGGACAAGCTTGCAGAGATTAAAAAAGTTGTGAATGGTGAAAAAGAAGGAACCGTCTCTACGCTATACACTCAACTGCAGACGCTTCTTACTGAGCGTAAAACACTATTTAAGACAAAAACGCAATCAGGCGTAGACTCAAAACTAACGAAATTATATGAGCAAGAGCAGGCTGCTATAGAAAGAATAAACGGATGGAAAACAGCTCTGAATTCTGAGGGCGATGGTATAGTTTCGTTTTACTTTGATGGCTACGAAGATTTGTTGCAAGTAGGCAATCTTGACAGCTTAAAATTAGAGGATATAAAAACAGTAGCTAAAAGTGCAACTGCAGCAACAAGTTCGAGTAGTAATGTTCAGCCAATATATAGACTTGTTAGCGGTAATTGGTACTGCATATTTGTAGTAGAGAATGCACCAAGCTATTATTTTGCAAAAGATAAGCAATTTGATATAACTTTTGAAGGATATTACGATAAGCCGTATACTGGAAAAGTTGTAACAGTAAAGCAACTTGATAGCAAAAATACGCTATTTACAATACAGATGAATGAGCCTATCGGTAGCTTGATCTCAATAAGAAATGTCAAAGCTACACTAAAAGCTAATTATGATGGATTCGTAGTTCCGTCTGAGGCGTTAAAGAGTAAAGATAATGCAACAGGAGTATACGTAAAACGTGATAGCGAGAATGTGTTTGTACCTGTTGAGGTATTAATGAAAGATGCAAATAATGCTATCGTAAAGGCGTCGGATAATACGAGCTTTACTGAAGGACAAAAAGTACTTGTTAAGTAAGAGAAGGATGAATTATGGGTTATATTAGAGATAATATAATAGAGATAAATAATAGAATAGATGATGCGGCAACCAACAGAGGCATTAGCTCTAAGGACATAACTCTTATCGCTGTAAGCAAGTATTTTCCAGCCCAAGCGTGTATAGAAGCGGTAGAAGCAGGAGCAAAATATCTTGGCGAAAACAGAGTGCAAGAGCTTACAAGCAAATATGAAACATTAGGCAAAGATGAAGTATTTTGGAATTTTATTGGACAACTCCAAAAAAATAAAGTAAAATACATAATAGATAAAGTATGGCTGATCCAGTCTTTAGACAGCTTTGAACTGGCTGAAATGATAAATAAACAAGCTAAAAAGCACGGGATAATTGTTGATGTTCTCGTTGAAGTAAACATTGGACAAGAGTTGCAAAAAGGAGGTATAATGCCTTCTTCTCTAAATGAGTTTAGTTTATCATTACAAAGCTTTGAGAATATCAGAGTTAAAGGGCTTATGGCGATACCACCAGTTGCTCATGGCGATAGTGCGCGAGAGTATTTTAAACGCATGAAAGAGTTATACGAAGAGCAAAAGGCTAAGAATTTATATCAAACACCACTTTCAATCCTTTCAATGGGAATGAGTAGTGATTATGTTGAGGCAATCGAAGAAGGGTCAAATATGGTGCGCATAGGTACAGCGATATTCGGAAGACGCGCATAGAATTTTGGAGGTTACGAAATGGCCGGCAAATTTTTTAATAAGATATTAGATGTAATTGGTTTAGAAGAAGATACACTCGAAGACGAAGAAGTATACGAAGAAAATACTTACGAAGAGCCAGAAGAATACGATGAGGAAGAAAACACATATGAGATAGAAGCTCCTCCTCAAAAAAGCTTTGGCAGAGGTAAAAAGCAGGAAAGCAAAGTAGTTAACTTGCATACTGCACCTCAATCTGCTAAATACAGAATGATTGTATACCAACCAGTTTCATATGACGATACACAAAACATCATTGATAACCTTAAGTCAAAAAAACCTGTAATTGTAAATCTTGAGAGCTTAGACCAAGATGTTGCACAGCGTACACTTGACTTTATGAGCGGAGCTGTATATGCACTAAATGGCAACATCCATAAGATTTCTAGAGGCATATTCGTGCTAGCACCTACAAACGTTGATATATCAGGTAATGTTCCAGAAGATCTAAAGGGCAAAAACTTCTTTAACATAGCTGGCAGAAGAGAGTATTAGTCAAAATTGGCTGGATGGATGGTGTTAAATGGATATTGTAAGTAAAGTTTTTAGCGTAGAAAAAAGAGGCTATAATGTAGCTGAAGTAGATAACTATTTAAAGGCAATTGCTGCTGAAATTGAGAAGCAACAACAGCTTATGGAAAAGCTATCTGCTCAAAACGAAGAGCTACTTGCACGTAATGAGGAATACAAAAGCAATGAAACAGCTATTAAAGATGTATTGATGGCTGCACATAAAACAGCTGGCAATATGATAGCTGATGCCAAAGAGGAAGTTGCTCTTTTAGAAGCACAGGCTAAATTGGAATACTCCAGATTGTATAGCGAAGTTGAAGCATTAAAAGAAGGCTTTGCGGCTTATCAACAAAGACTTTTAGGATATGTTGAAAACCAAAAAGAATGGATATGCGGATTTTCGGATACAGCTCCAAGCAAAGTAATGAGCGAAGATGAAAATGAATCAGCAAACGAAGCCATCTAATAAAAAGCTTATTAAAAAGTGCATTAGCACTTTTTTTTATGCAAGTAAATATATCTTTTCAGTGTAAATACTACGGCGATGGGCATATTAATAAAAAAATGCACGGTGGTATTTATGGCACGAAATAATAGAGATCTAGAGCGATTTGAGAAAAAACTGCGTGAGTTAACAGTAGTTATGGAGCGTATGCATCTCAATGAGTATATCCGTTACTTAAACAATACAAAACGAATAGTATATATTAATATTGTAAGCGGAATATCAAGAGGTATTGGGACTGCAATTGGTTTTACCATTATTACAGCTCTAATTCTCGTGTTAATACGTAATTTAGCTATGCAGAATTTACCTCTTATTGGCGACTTTATCGCTGAGATCGTTAAGATAGTAGAGAGCAAAGTTGGCTATTAAACGACCATAAATTGTGTTATAATAGTAAAAAATACTACTGGGGGCATTATGTTAGAAATAATTATTGTTGCTGTGTGCATTTTTGCAGACCAGCTTACAAAGTATCTTATTGAAATGTGGCTACTGGCTACTTCCAACGGTACGGTTCCTATAATAAAAGATGTTTTATACTTTACATACGCTAGAAACTATGGCGCAGCGTTTAGTATCATGCAAAACATGAAGGTTTTCTTTATTGTTATTACGTTAATAGCTAGTATTGGAATAATATATATGCTCATTAAAAACAGAAAAGGCAACTTGTTATTTAGAATATCACTAGCGATAACTTTAGGTGGTGCGATTGGTAATCTAGTTGATAGGATTAGGATTGGATATGTTATTGATTTCATAGACGTTAGAGCTATAAACTTTGCAATATTTAACGTTGCAGACGCTTGTCTTGTTGTTGGGCTGATGCTTTTAGGTATCTACTATTTTTTTATCGAGGGCAAACAAGAGAGAGTTGCTAAGAAGCAACTCAAGGAAAGTAAGACGGCAAGTAATGAATAAAATACAACACATTGTAGAAAATGACTCAGAGCGCCTGGATGTATACCTAGGCGCTTTATATAAAGATATCTCTCGCTCGAAGATACAGCTGCTTATCAAAAATGGCGATATTTTGTTAAATGGAAAGCCTACTAAAAACAATTGCAAAATTAAGATAGGCGACGAAATAACTATAATATTTGAAGAGCCAAAACTGACTGCATTAGTAGCTGAGGATATTGCTTTAGATGTAGTATACGAAGATGAGTGGCTGGCTGTAATCAATAAAGAACAGGGCATGGTAGTTCATCCTGCTGCTGGGCATGATTCAGGCACGTTAGTTAATGCCATCATGTACAGAATTAAAGATTTGTCGGGTATAAATGGTGAGCTTCGTCCTGGCATAGTTCACAGGCTGGATAAAGACACTTCAGGGCTACTTGTAATCGCAAAAAACGATGTTGCGCATGTTGCTCTACAAAAACAAATACAAAGCCGTGTAGCAAAAAGAAGCTATGTTGCTATAGTAGACGGTACGCTTAAAGCACAAAGAGCGACTATAGAAGCACCTATTGGCAGGCATAGAACAGATAGAAAAAAAATGGCTGTTGTGCAAGATGGTAGAGATGCCAGAACGCATATTGAGCTGATTAAACAATATAAAGATTATGCTTATGTTAAAGCAAACCTTGATACAGGCAGAACACATCAGATTAGAGTGCATATGGCTTATATCGGGCATAGTGTAGTCGGAGATCCACTATACGGCAGAAAGAAAAACCCGTTTGGACTGGAATGGCAAGCATTACATGCACAGCATTTGTCGTTTGAGCATCCAAAAACAGGAGAACGCATAGAGTTTAGCGCTCCGATACCACAGTATTTCTTAGATATACTTTCTAAGCTCGAAGCAGAATACCAAATATAGAAATGTTTTTCGGAGGTTATTATGAAACGAACAGTAATAATGGATGAAATGGCAATGGATAGAGCGCTAATGCGAATAGCGCATGAAATTGTAGAGAGAAACAAAGGCACAGAGGACCTAATTCTTTTGGGTATAAAAAGACGTGGCGTGCCTTTGGCGCAACGCATCAGCGATAATATTTCTGCTTTTGAAGATGTTAAGATACCCGTTGGAACTCTTGATATTACTCTTTATAGAGATGACCTTTCTGAAAAAACTATCGATCCGGTTGTTAGCGAGACAAGTGTCCTAGACGATATAAATAACAAAGCAGTTGTAATAGTTGACGATGTGCTTTATACAGGAAGAACGGTAAGAGCGGCGCTGGATGCACTAGTAGATCTAGGTAGGCCAAAGTACATATGCCTTGCAGTAATGATAGATAGAGGACACAGAGAGTTGCCGATTCGTGCTGATTTTATTGGGAAAAACGTTCCAACAGCGCGTAGCGAGCACGTCCAAGTCAATTTAAAAGAGATTGATAAAGTTAACGAAGTGGTTTTATATGAAGACTAATAAGTAAATAGATATTTAAGAGCCTAAGCATTTAATATGCTGAGGTTCTTTTTTATTGGGTAAGATAATAAAAAACAGTCTTTTTTGTATTAATAAATATAGCTTATAGAAATTTATTTTCTATAAAATCAGTGATATATAAAAAATTTGCAGAAAAATAGCAAATACACAAAAATAATTGCAAAACGCTCTTTTATTATTCTGATTTCTAGATTATAATATACATGTACGAATTTTATTATAAATGTCTAATTTAATGTTCGTGTTTTACGGACTGAAAAAGGAGAGTTTAAGATGGACAGCAAGGTTAGAAGGATATTTGTTGAAAAAAAACCTGGCTTTGATATAGAAGCTAAAGCATTACTTCAAGATTTGAAACAAAATTTAAACATTAAAGAACTAGAGAAAATCAGAATAATAAACCGTTACGATATTGAGGGTATTTCTGATGATGAGTACGAAAAGTCACGTTGTACTATTTTCTCAGAGAAGACTGTTGATAATGTTTATGACGAAGTATTGAATCTTGGGGATGATTACCTAAGTTTTGCTGTGGAATTCTTACCAGGTCAATATGACCAAAGAGCTGACTCGGCTGCGCAATGCGTTCAGCTAATATCAGAAAAAGAAAAGCCGGAATTGCAGAGCGCAATTGTTATTGCTATAAAAGGCAACATCACTCAAGAAGAACTATTAAAAATTAAAAATTATTATATAAATCCTGTAGATTCAAGAGAAGCATCGCTAGAAAAACCACAAAGTCTTGATATGATCACAATATCGCCAGCTGACGTTGAAGTTGTTGCTGGGTTCATTAACTTTTCTGACGATGAGCTAGTAGAATTCACTAAAAACAATGAATTAGCAATGAGCCTTGAAGATCTAAAGTTCTGCAAGGAATATTTCAAAAACTCAGAAAAAAGAGATCCGTTTATTACAGAAATTAAAGTTATAGACACTTATTGGTCTGATCACTGTAGACATACTACATTCCAATCTAAAATAAATTCAGTTAAATTCGATGAAGGCAAATATATTGCTCCAATTAAAGACGCATATGTGGACTATTTGGAGTCTAGAAAATATGTGTATGGAGATAAGGATAAAGCTCAGTGCCTTATGGATATCGCTACAATCGGCATGAAAGAATTAATGAAAAAGGGCAAGCTTGAAGACATTGACCTTTCTGATGAAATAAACGCGTGCAGTATTGTAGTGGATGCGAAAATCGATGGCAAGATAGAAAAATGGCTTGTAATGTTTAAAAATGAAACACACAACCATCCAACAGAAATAGAACCGTTTGGTGGCGCTGCTACATGTATTGGCGGTGCAATCCGTGATCCACTATCTGGCAGAACTTATGTATATCAGGCTATGAGAGTAACAGGAAGTGGAGACCCAAGAACTAAAATAGAGGACACAATTCCAGGTAAGCTTCCACAAAGAAAAATCACTATTGAAGCGGCTAGAGGCTACAGCTCCTATGGCAATCAGATAGGACTTGCTACTGGCCAAGTAAAAGAATATTACGACGAAAATTACGTAGCAAAAAGAATGGAAATTGGTGCTGTAATTGCAGCTGCTCCTAAAGAAAATGTTGTTAGGCAAAAACCAACAAGTGGCGACATTGTTATACTTCTTGGTGGCAAGACAGGCAGAGATGGCTGTGGTGGAGCTACTGGCTCTTCAAAAGAACATACCGAAGAATCCATACATACATGCGGTGCACAAGTTCAAAAGGGTAATGCTCCAACTGAAAGAAAGCTACAAAGACTTTTCAGAAACCCACAAGTAAGCAAGATGATAAAAAGATGTAACGACTTTGGTGCTGGCGGCGTTTCTGTTGCAATCGGTGAGCTTACTGATGGCATAGATATAAACCTTGATCTTGTCCCTAAAAAGTACGATGGTCTTGATGGTACAGAGCTTGCAATATCAGAATCGCAAGAGCGTATGGCAGTTGTTGTTGATAGCAAAAATGCAGACGAATTCATAAAGGCTGCTGCAGTAGAAAATGTTGAAGCAACTAAAGTTGCAGTAGTTACAGATAGCAAAAGGCTAAAGATGACATGGAGAAATAACACCATAGTTGATATTCAAAGAGAGTTTTTAGATACGAACGGCATTAGACAGGTTGTAGATGCGCAGATTAAAGCTCCAATCGAAACCGACTATTTCAATACACTTAGAAAGAACGTTTCGGGTGCAGATAAAGATATAAAAAATGCATGGCTCGAAAACTTGAAAGATATAAATGTTTGTAGCCAAAAGGGCCTTGTTGATAGATTTGACAGCTCAGTTGGAGCAGGCACTGTTCTTATGCCATTTGGTGGCAAATATCAAACGACACCTACTGAAGGCATGGCTGCTAAGCTACCTGTGCTCGTAGGCGAAACTGATACTGCAACAATAATGACTCATGGAGCTAACCCAGAGCTAGCAAAATGGAGCCCATTCCACGGCGCAGTGTATGCAATTGTTCAGTCACTTGCAAAAGTTACTGCATGTGGCGGTGACTATAAAAACGCAAGGCTAACATTACAAGAATATTTTGAAAAGCTTGGCAACGACCCAGTAAGATGGGGCAAGCCGCTTAGTGCTCTTCTTGGTGCATTAGTAGCACAACAAGCATTTGAAGTGCCTGCAATCGGCGGTAAAGATAGCATGTCTGGCACGTTTATGGATATGGACGTTCCACCAACGCTCGTAGCATTTGCTGTGGATGTTGCAAATGCAGAGGATATTATTTCTCCGGAATTCAAAAATGTAGGTAGCACAGTTGCTTTGATCCCTATAACAAGAGATGAATACAACATGCCTAAATTTGAAGCACTTAAAAACAACTTTGACAGAGTAAATGCACTAATCAAAGAAGGCAAAATAACAGCTGCTTCAACAGTTAAGTATGGTGGAATTGCAGAAGCTGTTTCACTAATGAGCTTTGGTAACAAGATAGGCATAACTTTTGAGAATGACATAGAAAACAAAAAGCTATTTTTGCCTGAGTATGGTTCGCTAATTGTAGAAATTGGTAGTGAGTTTAACGCTGATGAATTACTAAAAGGCATAGACTACAAGATATTAGGCGAAACGAATAATAATCAAACAATAGATATAAATAAAGATAAGATAAGCTTATCAGAAGCTTATGATGCATTTGAAGCTACTCTTGAAAATGTTTTCCCGACAAAAACAGCAGCAAAGGGTGAAATGATTAGCTGCAATTACAAAACTCAAAGCGGCAAAGCACCTAGCATAAAGATTGCAAAACCAAGAGTGCTTATAACCACCTTCCCAGGTAACAACTGCGAGTATGAATCGCTTAGATCTTTTGAAAAAGCTGGAGCAAAAGGTGAAATACTTGTATTTAGAAACCAGTCAGCATCAGATATCGAGCAATCAATTGATAGCATGGTAAAAGCAATAAACAATTCACAGATAGTAATGATACCTGGTGGTTTTAGTGCCGGAGATGAACCTGAAGGCTCAGGCAAATTCATTGCTGCTGTATTTAGAAACCCAAAGATAGCTGAAAGCATCATGAATCTTTTAAATAATAGAGATGGTCTGATGCTGGGAATATGCAATGGTTTTCAGGCACTCATTAAACTAGGGCTTGTACCATATGGCGAAATAAAAGATATTAGTGAAGACGACCCAACACTTACATATAACGAAATAGGCAGACACATTAATCAAATGGTAAATACAAAGGTTGTATCCAAACTATCGCCTTGGTTTAGTAGCGCTGATTTGGGAGAAAGCTACACGATTCCTATATCTCATGGTGAAGGAAGATTTATGGGCAGTGATAAACTTATAAAGGAGTTATTCGAATCCGGACAGGTTGCTACGCAATACGTTAATCTCGATGGAAATCCAACGTATGATATAAAATTTAATCCAAATGGTTCAATGTACGCTGTTGAAGGCATTACTAGCCCAGACGGCAGAGTGCTTGGCAAGATGTGTCACTCTGAGCGAATTGGTAAAAACGTATCTAAAAATACTTTTGGAAACAAAGACCAAAAAATATTTGAAAGCGGAGTTAATTATTTTAAATAAGGGGGTTTAATATGAAGGTTGCAATTATCTTTGGCAGCAGATCCGACACTGAAAAAATGAAAGGTGCGGCAAGTGCACTAAAAGAATTTAACGTGGAATACAAAGCATTTATTCTTTCAGCACACAGAGTGCCTGAGAAACTCTCAGAAACAATTAAGAACATCGAAAACGAAGGTTATGAGTGCATCATCGCAGCAGCAGGGCTTGCAGCACATTTGCCTGGCGTCATTGCATCGCATACAGTGCTTCCTGTTATAGGAGTGCCAATAGATGCAGCACTTGGTGGAATGGATTCATTACTATCAATAGTTCAGATGCCAAAATCAATTCCAGTAGCTACCGTAGGCATAAACAACAGCTATAATGCAGGTATGTTAGCGGTGCAGATTCTTTCAGTAAAATACCCTGAAATAAAGGGAAAACTTATAGAGTATAGGAACAACATGAAACAAAAATTTATTAGCGAAAATGAAGAAGGAGTGGAATTATAAAATGGAAAAATTAGAAATGATCTACGAAGGCAAAGCAAAAAAGGTTTATACTACAACTGATAAGGACAAAATTGTTATCTATTACAAGGACGATGCAACAGCTTTTAACGGTCTAAAAAAAGGTCAAATATTAGATAAAGGCGTTATGAACAATACAATTACTTCAATCTTTTTTGAAATGTTAGCAAAGAACGGTATCAAGACACACTTCGAGAAGAAACTAAGTGATAGAGAACAACTATGCAAAAAAGTACAAATAATACCACTTGAAGTAATCACAAGAAATGTTGCAGCTGGTAGCATGGCAAAAAGACTTGGTCTTGAAGAAGGCATGGAGCTAAAGAGCCCTGTATTTGAAATAAGCTATAAAAACGATGAGCTAGCTGATCCACTAATCAATGATTACCATGCTATGGCAATAGGACTAGCTACTGCAGAAGAACTAAAAACAATTTATGATATGACAGCAAAAATAAACGAACTTCTAAAAGCATTCCTTTTAGAGCGTGGAATAAAGCTTATCGACTTCAAACTTGAGTTTGGCAAATACAATGGCGAGATAATACTTGCTGACGAAATCTCACCAGATACATGCAGATTCTGGGATGCTGAAACAAACGAAAAGCTTGATAAAGATAGATTCAGAAGAGATCTTGGCAACGTTGAGCAAGCATATATCGAAATAATCAAAAGACTTGGCGTATAATAAACAAGGTGTATCATGTAAGTGGTTACATGGAAAGGAAGGGCACTGTGTACGACGTAGAAAATGATAAATTTAAAGAAGAATGCGGTGTATTTGGTATTTATTCCGCTAAAGATAAACTAGACGTAGCTTCTTTAACTTATTACGGGCTTTATGCTCTTCAACATAGAGGGCAAGAAAGTGCAGGTATAACAATTTCTGATGGAGAGAGTCTCTCATGCACAAAAGGTATGGGCCTTGTTAGTGAGGTCTTTAATGAGAAAGTACTTGAACCAATGAAAGGGATATCGGCAATTGGCCATGTAAGATATTCGACAACAGGTTCGAGTAACATTATGAATGCTCAGCCACTATTAAGCGAATTCAAGCTAGGAGCAATCTCCATCGGGCATAACGGCAATTTAGTTAACACTGATGTAATAAGAGAGCTTTTAGAAGATGCTGGTTGCATTTTCCACACTTCTACAGACTCTGAAGTAATACTTAATCTCATATCAAGATCAGCTAAAAAAGGTGTTGAAAGAGCTGTAGTAGAAGCGATAGAAGCAATTAAGGGTGCTTATGCTGTTGTAATATTAACTAAAGATAAGCTAATCGGCGTAAGAGATCCGAACGGTATCAGACCGCTTTGCATTGGCAAGTTAAACGATAGCTATATTCTAGCTTCCGAGAGCTGCGCGCTGGATGCTGTTCAAGCAGACTTTGTTAGAGACGTAAACCCAGGCGAAATTGTCATAATAGATGAAAACGGCATTAAGTCAATAAACGTAGCAGAAAAAACGAAATGCGAGACATGCGCTTTTGAATACATTTATTTTGCTAGACCTGATAGCGTAATGGACGAGATTAACGTGTATTCTTCAAGGGTAAGAGCAGGAATGCAACTTTATAAGGAAAGCCCTGTTGAAGCTGATATAGTAATTGGCGTACCAGACTCGGGTATTGCGGCTGCTGAAGGATTCTCGATAGCTTCTGGAATACCTTATAAAATGGGCCTTATTAAAAACAAATATATAGGAAGAACATTTATTTCTCCTTCTCAAGACCTGAGAGAGAAGGCAGTTTCAGTTAAAATGAATGTCTTAAAAGTAAATGTTGAAGGCAAGAGAGTTGTGCTAATAGACGACTCAATCGTCAGAGGAACAACAAGTAGAAAGCTTGTGGAACTGTTAAGAAGAGCTGGCGCAACTGAAGTTCATTTTAAAGTTGCTTCACCAATGGTAAAATTCCCATGTTATTTTGGGATTGATATATCATCAAGAGATGAACTAATAGGCGCTTACAAAACGGCAGAACAAGTAAATGAGCATATTTCTGCTGATAGCATAGGCTATTTAAGCATTGACGGCTTCCTTGAATCACTTAAAGCAGACAAAGGATTTTGCTTGGGTTGCTTTAGAGGAGTGTATCCTCTTTCAGCTCCAATCGGAGCATCAAAGGATAGACTGAATAAATGTTAGGAAAGGCAGATACTTCAATATGGTAACGTATAAAGATTCGGGTGTGGACATAAACGAAGGTTATAAATCCGTAAAACTCGTGAAAGAGCATGCTGCCAAGACTTTCATCCCTGGAGTACTAAGCAATATCGGAAGCTTTGCTGGTATGTTTGAACTGGGTGAGTATAAAAACCCTGTACTTGTTTCTGGCACAGACGGTGTTGGCACAAAACTTCAGATTGCATTTAAAACAAATAAGTATGACACAGTAGGTATTGATTGCGTGGCGATGTGCGTTAACGACATACTTTGCCACGGAGCAAAACCGCTGTTCTTTCTTGATTATTTAGCATGTGGTAAACTCGAGGCAAATGTAGCAGCTGATATGGTAAAAGGCGTTTCAGATGGTTGTATTCAGGCTGGCTGTGCACTCATTGGTGGAGAAACAGCAGAAATGCCAGGCTTTTACAGCGACGGAGAATATGATATCGCTGGCTTTTGTGTTGGCGTCGTAGAGAAAGATGAAATAATAGACGGCAGTAAGATAAAAGACGGTGATACGCTTATCGGCATTGCATCTTCAGGGCTACATAGCAATGGCTTTTCTCTTGTAAGAAAACTAATAACAGATCTTGATGCTGATTTTAACGGACAGAAAATGGGTGATGTTCTTTTAACACCTACAAAAATCTATGTAAAGCTAATTCAGGCGCTTATGGAAGAATTCGAAATAAAAGGCATGGCACATATTACTGGCGGTGGCTTTATCGAAAACATTCCAAGAATGTTTAATGGTGAGTTTACAGCTATAGTAGAAAAAAATAGCTATGAAGTACCTGCAATATTCAAACATATGATGTCATTAGGAGTTAGAGAAGAGGACATGTACAATACATATAATATGGGTATTGGCTTTGTTATCTGCGTCTCTAGTGATATTGCACCTAAAGTTTTAGAGAGAATAACATCTTTAGGAGAAACAGCATACGTGATTGGTCATGTAGAGGCTCAAGGAGAAGGCATATGTTTAAAATAGCAGTGCTTATATCCGGTGGCGGGACTGATATGCAATCCATAATTGATGGTATTAAAAGCGGATATATAAAAAACTGTAGCATAGAAGCAGTCATAAGTGATAACCCAAATGCTTATGGAATAGAACGAGCTAAAAATGAGGGTATAGCTACTTATGTTGTAGATAGAAAGTCAAAGCTTGAAAGCGTGTCAGATCAAATACTTAAGATCATTGACGGCAAAGTTGATCTCATTGTACTTGCAGGATTTTTATCTATACTTAGTGGCGATATAATAGAAAAATATAATAATAAGATAGTTAATATTCATCCATCCCTTATACCAGCTTTTTGTGGGCCTGGTATGTATGGTATGAATGTACATAAAAAAGCACTGGAATACGGAGTGAAAGTCTCCGGATGTACTGTACATTTTGTTGATAGTGGCACGGATACAGGTCCTATTATTATTCAAAAATCAGTGCCGGTTTACGATAACGATACTACCGAGGATCTTCAACAAAGAATTCTTATAGAAGAGCATAAGGCACTACCTGAAGCTATAAAGTATTTAGCTGATGGAAGAGTAAAAGTTACAGGTAGAAAAGTAGAAATTTTGGAGGAGTTGTAATGATAGAAAGAGCACTTATAAGTGTGTTTTATAAGGAAGGGATTCTTGAGTTCGCCAAGTTTTTACAAAATAGAGGCGTAGAGATAATTTCGACTGGTGGAACATTTAAATACCTAAAAGAAAATGGTATTGGAGTTGTGGAAGTATCTGATGTCACAGGATTTGATGAGATACTTGATGGCAGAGTAAAAACACTTCATCCTATAATTCATAGTGGTATTTTGGCTATAAGAGATAACAAAGAGCATATGGATACGATAAAAGCAAAAAACATTAATCCTATAGATATTGTTATAGTTAACCTTTACCCGTTCTTTGAAAAAGTAGATGCTGATCTTAATTTCGATGAAAAAGTTGAGTTTATTGATATCGGTGGACCTACAATGCTAAGAGCAGCAGCTAAGAATTTCCAAGATGTCTTAGTGCTTTCAGATACAAACGATTATAAAAACGTCATGGAACAGATAGAGAAGACTGGTGATGTTGACTATAACACAAGAAAAACTTGTGCAGGAAAAGTATTTAATTTGATGTCAGCATACGATGGCGCAATAAGCAGATTTTTCTTAAGCGATGTAGAATATCCAGAATACTACAGCATGTCGTACAAAAAAGCTATGGATCTTAGATATGGTGAGAACCCACATCAAACAGCAGCTTTTTACACTGCTACGACTGGCAAAGCAGCTATGAAAGATTATGAACAACTTAACGGCAAAGAATTATCTTATAACAATTTCAAAGATATGGACATAGCATGGAAAACCGTTTGGGAATTTGATGAGATAGCATGCTGCGGACTAAAGCATAATACACCATGTGGAGTAGCTATTGCAGATAATGTTTATGATGCGTATTTAAGAGCATTTGCAGGAGATTCTGTTTCAATATTTGGCGGCATAATAGCTTTTAACACAGCAGTAGATAAGAAGACAGCAGAAGAAATGGTTAAGATTTTCTTTGAGATAGTTATCGCTCCTGATTTTGATGAAGATGCGCTTGAAGTTCTCAAGAAAAAGAAAAATCTAAGAGTAATAAAATGTGCAGTTAAACCGTCAGACAATTTTGATCTTGCAAAAGTTGATGGCGGAATACTTGTTCAAAGCATTGATAAAGATTTAGTAAGTGAAGTAAAAGTTGTTACTGAAGCTAAACCTACTGAAAAAGAAATGCAAGACATGCTATTTGGTATGAAAGTTGTTAAACTAGTTAAATCGAATGCAGTTCTTCTTGCTAAAGACGGCAGGACTATCGCTATAGGTGGTGGATCAGTTAACAGAATTTGGCCAACTGAAGAAGCGCTAAAAAGAGCAGAGGAAAAGGGCGAATTAGAAGGAGCTGTATTTGTATCTGATGCGTACTTCCCATTCGGAGATGTCGTAGCAGAGATAGCTAAATATGGTATAAAAGCAATAGTTCAGCCAGGTGGCTCCATAAACGACCAATTATCAATTGACGAATGTAATAAGCATGGCATTTCCATGGTGTTTACCGGGTTAAGACATTTTAAACATTAAGTGAGGTTTAAAACTATGAAAATAATGATTGTAGGCAGTGGTGGAAGAGAGCATGCAATAGCTTGGAAGATAGCACAGAACAGCTCAGTGAGCAAAATATATTGCGCACCAGGTAATGGTGGTACATACGAAGAAGAAAAGTGCGAAAATGTTGACTTGCATACTATTGACGAAATGTACGATTTTGCAAAAAAAGAAGAAATAGATATAACGTTTGTTGGTCCCGAAGGCTATCTTGTTGATGGAATCGTAGATAAATTCAAAAGTGGTGGACTAAAAATATTTGGGCCATCAAGGGAAGCTGCACAGCTTGAAGGCAGTAAGATTTACTCCAAAAAGTTTATGCAGAAATACGGCATAAGAACAGCAGCCTGTGAAACATTCGAGGATAGACAAAAAGCACTAGATTATCTAAAAACATGCCCATATCCAGCAGTAATAAAAGCCGATGGGCTTGCAGCAGGAAAAGGTGTAGTAATCTGTGGCGATTATGCTGAAGCTGAAAATACAATAAATGATTTTATGGTAAATGATATTTTCCATGGCTCTGGTAAAAAGCTTGTCATTGAAGAATTTTTAGATGGAGTAGAAGCTTCGATACTTTCTATTACCGATGGAGAGTGCATAATACCATTCATTTCTGCTAAAGATCATAAAAATATCTTTGATGAAGACAAAGGGCCAAACACAGGTGGTATGGGTGCTATAGCACCAAACCCATATTGTACTAAAGACGTTATGGAATCGTTTATGACGGATATACTAGAACCAACACTAACTGGCTTCAAACAAGAAAAGCTTGATTACACTGGTATTGTGTTCTTTGGCCTTATGATAACAAAAAAAGGTGTTTATCTGCTTGAATACAATGTGAGAATGGGCGATCCTGAAACTCAGGTTGTACTTCCAATGATGAAAAGCGATCTAGTGGATATAATTGTTGCAGCTTTGGACAAAAAGCTTAGTGATTTCCCTATTGAGTGGAACGAAGGAGCTGCATGTTGCGTTGTTGCTGCTTCAAAAGGTTATCCAGCAGATTATGAAACAGGTATCAAGATAAACGTAAAGCCTTATAGCGATGGAAAAGTGTTCATTGCAGGCGCTGAATATAAAGATAATAGTTTGCATACTGCAGGTGGTAGGGTATTATGCTTTGCAGCCACTGGAAGCACACTAGACGAAGCAATAGATAAGTCATACGAAGGCATGAAAAGCGTAGAGTTTGACGGGATGTACCATAGAAACGATATTGGAACGATATATAACTAAACAAAAAAGGACTGGCAGATTAATGCCAGTCCCTATTTTATTTCTCTAATAGTCTTTCAACAATCTGCTCGTTAGGAGTAACAAACAAAGTCTTTTGGTGCGTGTAGATAACCATGCCTGGTTTCGCACCAGACGGCTTTTTTACATACTGCACTTTTGTGTAATCAACAGGAACATTTTGCGAGTGCCTTGCTTTACTATTGTATGCAGCGATTGTAGCCGCCTCTAAAAGTGTTTGCTCAGAAGGCTCTTTTTTGTTAGTTTTGATTACTACATGAGTGCCATGTATATCTTTAGTATGGAGCCATTTGTCATCATCTTCAGCCATTTTTAGAGTGAGTATATCGTTCTGCTTATTGTTCTTGCCAGCATATATTATAGAGCCATCTGTGGCAATGTATTTGAGCGGTTTAGATTGCTCTTTTCTTATCTTATCTTTTTTTAATTTCTTCTTTTCGTCTTTTAAATAGCCCTCGTGTATTAGCTCTTGGCGAATTTCTTGTATATCATCAGTACTTTCGCAGCGTTCTATGGCATCCAAGGTGCTCTCCAGATACGCTATTTCTTGCTCTAACACTGTTTTTTCATTGTTTGCATACTGCTGAGCAAGCTTTAGTTTATTGTAGCGCTTATAGTATTTTTGGGCGTTTGCTGAGGGAGAGAGCCGTTCGTCTAACTGTATTTCTACTTGCTCGTTTGTGTAGTAGTTTAAAAGTATTGCTTTTGTCATGCCTTTTTTTAGTGCGTATATATTACTTGTGATAAGTTCTCCATAAAGTGCATATTTATCAAGTTTGTTTGCATCGATTAGCGTCTGCAACTGTATAGCCAGTCGGTTTTGACTTTTTTGCAGTCGTATTTTTAGCCCTTGGCTTATTGCACTCTTTTTAGCGCTTAATGCTGAAAGAGATTCTCTTTTTATATAGAACGCATCTAGCGCTTCGTTCATGCTATTTTTAGGACGTTGAAGCGAAGAGCTATACGACATATAAACAAATGGTAGAACATTAATAGGTTTATTCTCAAAATTCAATAGAAGAGTAGGTGTGTACTCACCATTTTTGATTAGGGTAAACACATCCATAATGTGCTGGCTTATATGCGATATTTCACTCTTGCTAAGCTCTGTTATGTCCAAGTCCTCATTGGTGCTAGCCCTACATGCAATTTCTCTTGCTAGAGCAGGAGAGAGGCCTTCAAAAGTATTCAACATATACGTTGTCAAAGAGCCAGTTCCTTTACCTATAATTTCTTCTAGAGATACTAGAGAAATATTTTCTAAGTTATATTTGCCTTGAGAAGGAGGAAGCTCATATTCAAGCCCAGGAAGAACCTGTCTTAGTCTGCTTATAGAAACAGGAATATGTTTAATGCTATCAAGTATTTTGCCAGCTTGGTCGCAAAGAATGATATTACTGTGCTTGCCCATAAGTTCTGCATATAATTTATAATTTTTGAGTTCGCCCATCTCATCTGCACTAAGTATCGTTATAAGTGCTACTCTTTCAAGAGACATTTGCTCTATGCTGACAATCCTGCCATTAAGTAAGTATTTTCTAAGCACCATGCAAAAAGGTGGAGCGGACATAGGATTTTCTTTCTGTAGATCTGTTAAATTGATTCTGCAATCGTTTGCATTTGCGCTAATAATAAGCTTATATGCATCTTTCTCTTTTTTAAGCTGAAATATAGTTTCGTCCTTTCTAGGGACGTGAATTTTTGCGATTTTAGCACCAATTAATCTCTGCAATTCAATTATCGTGCTATTTAAAATTATGCCATCTATTGCCATAAGAACCTCTTCAATGCGTTTTTTCTTATTGTAGCATAAAATGGCGGCAATTGCTGTAATAGCTGTTGTGTGATAAAATATTTTTTATAAGACATATAGACCCCGGATAGCTAATATACATTAGTAATTGCTAAAAGGGGGTTAATACATGTTTAATAAAAAAGTCAAATGTATAACAGTTATGTTTTTATCTACCTGCATGGTTCTTGCAAGTGGTTGCTCAAATAATACAGCAAGCGTAGAACCTGATTCTACAGCAACAACGGCTAGCGTAATCAGTAAAGTAGAATCACAATTGTACAGGAGCACAGATACAAGCAGTAACCTAGACAAAAACAGCACAATATTATACTACAAAAATGAAGATGGTCTTATTGTACCCATCATGCGCAAACTAGATAAAACTTTAGATGTGCAAGATGTAGTTAATTTGCTTATTTCAACTGATGAAATTAGTGCAGATCTTACTAAAATGAATCTTAGCGCACTTATTCCTAAAGATACAACAGTTGTTGTAACGTTGGACGATAAAGTTGCGAATGTGAACTTTAAAAATCTTAAAAACAAGAATGCTAAAGACGAAGCAAGTATGGTTGCAGGAGTAGTTAATACATTACTATCTTTACCAACAGTAGACAGTGTACGCATTACGCTTAACGGTAAAGCAGCAGAGCAGATGGCGTATGGAACAAACATATCAAAACATATTACGCAATTGGACTACAACGTTGAAACGATTTCAAGAAGTGTAAATGTTAACACTGCAAAAAAAATAAAGCTATACTATCTAAGCCCAGAAGGATATTTAATAGTTCCTACAATAAGATACATCGAAACAAAAGTAACAGCTGAGAATCTAGTAAATGAATTGCTTAAAGGTCCTGACGATGCACAGAACTTACTTACTGGCATTCCAGAAGGGACGAAACTAAATAGCTCCAAAATATCTGCGGATGGAATTGTTACTTTAGATTTCTCTTCAGAGTTTAATGATATAAAAGAATATACAGAGTTAAATACTACAATACTAAAAACAATAATACTTACATGCGAGCAGCTAAAGGAAGTGCAGGGAGTTGAAATCACCGTTGATGGTGAAGCACTTGAAATGGACACGACAACATTGTCCTCGCCAGTTTACGCAAACGAGTATTAATATAGGAGGAACAAATGGGAAGGCTTAACGAAAGAAAAAATGACGAGATCAGAAATGTAAACATAATAACAAATTTTATAAAAACAGCACCAGGATCAGCTTTAATTGAAATGGGAGATACACGTGTTATAACAACAGCAACTATTTTAGATAAAGTTCCAAGCTGGATGGATGGCAATGGAAAAGGTTGGCTTAGCGCAGAATACGCTATGCTACCAGGCTCAACATTAGTCAGAAAAAATAGAGACAGAAAGTCTACAGATTCGCGCTCGATAGAGATACAAAGGCTTATTGGTAGATCTTTAAGAGCCTGCATTGATTTATCTCTTATAGGTAATAGAGCGATAATGATAGATTGCGATGTAATTCAAGCAGATGGAGGTACCCGAACGGCTTCTATAACGGGTGCCTTTGTTTCGCTTTGTTTAGCGGTGGAAAAGCTTATGGAAAAAGGAGATATAAAAACATCTCCAATCAAAGATTACATTGCAGCAATAAGCGTTGGTTACGTAAAAGACGAGCCAATGTTAGACCTTTGCTATGAGGAGGATTACAAAGCACAAGTTGATATGAATGTGGTTATGCTCGGTGATAGTAATTTTGTAGAGATACAGGGCACTGGCGAAAACGCTACATTTAGTCAAGAACAACTAGTTTGCATGCTTGCATACGCTGGTAAAGGAATAAAAGATCTTATTCAAATACAAAAGAATGTTTTAGGTGAATTGTCATGCATACGAAAATAGAAAGACTTGTTGTTGGCTCAAATAATAAAGGTAAAATTATTGAGATCAAGACTATCTTAGGCAAATATTTTGATGAGATCGTTAGCTTGAAAGAAGCAGGCATAGAGCTTGAAGTCGTTGAAGATGGCGTTACTTTTTTTGAGAATGCAGAAAAAAAGGCGAAAGAGGCCTACTCTATCACTAAATGCGCAACCCTTGCGGATGATTCTGGGCTAATGGTAGATTTTTTAGATGGTAGGCCAGGAGTGTATTCTGCAAGATTTGCTGGGGAGAACGCAACTGATGATGAAAACAACGAACTTCTGCTTGAAATGCTTAAAGATGTACCAGCAGATAAGAGGTCAGCACGTTTCGTTTGTACGCTAGTGCTATGCTTGCCGGATGGAAAGACACTAACGGCAGAAGGCGCATGTGAGGGGCGAATTTATGACCAAATAAAAGGAACCAACGGGTTTGGATATGATTCTCTATTTTTTGTTGAACAATTTGGACAGACTATGGCTGAAATAGATCCAGCTGAAAAAAACAAAATAAGTCATAGATACAAAGCGCTAATCTCTTTAATGGAAAAGCTTGATAATTATATGCAATCGGATATATAATATTAGTCACAGGTTGAGACATTATTAAACAAAATTTTAATTGACATACAAGCCCATATATGCTAAAATTTTAAATTGTCGGCAGAGTATATGAGCGGCAGTAATAATGTTTGCCAGCAACGTCTGCGTCTGTAGCTCAGATGGATAGAGCAACGGCCTTCTAAGCCGTAGGTCTAGGGTTCGAATCCCTGCAGGCGCACCATTTATACAACATGGTGGGTATAGCTCAGTTGGTTAGAGCGCCAGATTGTGGCTCTGGAGGTCGTGGGTTCGATTCCCACTACTCACCCCAACTATTTATCAATAGTAATATTGGGGTGTAGCCAAGTCGGTAAGGCACGGGACTTTGACTCCCGCACCGTAGGTTCAAGTCCTGCCACCCCAGCCATTTATGATCCATTAGCTCAGTTGGTAGAGCACCTGACTTTTAATCAGGGTGTCCGGAGTTCGAATCTCCGATGGGTCACCACAAAAGGATGCCTGTGAACAGTATGTTTGCGGGTGTTTTTTATTGCAATGGATACTCACGAAGATAAATTGAATACGCTTGTAAAATATAATTGGTTTTGCATCATTATACATTGTAATGTTTTCACTATTCTTCTATAATTAACTGGGATAATTCTTTTAAATTTTAGCCGTAATTTTGGGTTTGTATTTATAAAAATGGAGGTCTAAATATAATGAAAAAAAGCAGGATTACTGCTATCATTTCAATTATGTCGTTGTCATTTCTTACTATGAGTATTACTGCAACGACACCAGCGCTGGCTAGCATCGGTAAAGCCTTTCCTGGAATTGACGGGAGCACGTTGATACTTCTCTCAACACTGCCTGCGCTGGCAGTTGTACCGTTTTCTATTTTGGCGGGGAAACTTGCAGGAAGTAAGATAAAATTTAGAACTCTAGCGCTGCTTGGAACATTAATTATTACGATTGCGGGTGTTTTGCCTTATTTCATAAATGATTTTTATGCTATTTTGGCAACAAGGGCTATTTTCGGTGCAGGTGCTGGACTTATTGCTCCTCTTCCCACCACTCTAATAATGGATCTCTTTGATGGAAACACGAGGGAAAACCTTATGGGAATGAACAATGTTGTAATGAATGCTGGTGGAATGGCATTCCAAATGATTGCTGGAATCTTATGTGCAATCTATTGGCGGAATACTTTTATTGTATATTTAATTTGTATTATAACGTTAATGTTTGTTTTCTTCTTCCTTCCAGAACCAACTAAGGTCGAGAATAAGATAGAAGATACGGAAATAAAGGGTGGAATGAATGCCGTTGCATATATCTGGATATCTGCATTTGTGTTGTTAGTTTTTTTCACTTACCCGTTCTATTTGAATATGTCTTCTCTAATTGAGCAAGGTAATCTTGGCACTGCAGCTGTCACAGGACTCGTTCTTACGGTATCTACTGTAGGAGGTATGCTCGCAAGCACTTTTTTTGGTATTGTGTTTCGCTTTGCAAAAAGGAGGACTGTTTCGATTGGATTCTTCTTTTGCACTGTGTCATATATAATCGTGATATTTGGAAACAGCGTTGTTGCCTTCACTCTTGCATCGCTTTTGAGCGGTTTTGGTATGGGATTTATAGGACCTGCTGTTTTTATGAATGTGGGTTTGGCGGTTGCACCAGCTACAAGGGCGTTTGCAATGTCGCTTATGATGGCGCTCCCAAACCTAGCTATGTTTTTGACTTCGTACTTCTTTGCTTTTATTAAATCAGCTTTCAACATTACATATAATAGATATATTTTTGTTATAGGATTAGCCTTTTATATGTTCGGTGCAATTTTCTTCTGGTTTGTAAATTTGGATAAAAAAAGAAAGAATGAAGAAGTTGAAACGCTTGAATAGGTGATAATGTTACTTTTTAGATATTACTAGTAAATATGCATTCTGCAATTATGTAAGATCCTTTATGAATTGCGTGTATATTAAAAAATAAAGAGTTCCTGTGAACAGTATGTTTGTGGGTGCTTTTTTGTTTAATAAATAATCTCCAAATTATATATAGAATTAAGTAAAATTACTCAGATTTTGTTTCAGTATTATCTGCCAAAATGCTTTTTTGTGTCGAAATAGTATTAAGAGTATCTCCAAGTTGAGAAAAAATAGCTGCAGTAATCTCTAATTCATCTTCGGTCAAAATATTTGATATTGCAATTGCAAGAGCAGTTATGGCAGTTATCATTTCATTAGGGTTCATATAAATTTCACCTCTTAGTAGTATATGAAAAGAATGAGATCGAGTGAGACAGAGAGGATATTTGAAAACAAGCAAAATAGTGTAATAAATAGAATTGCAAATAAAAACAAACCAACTAAAATAGTTGGTTTGTTTTTTGTATGTTTTTAGCAGTAAAACTTAGAGCTTCAATAAGAAAATTATTTTATGGAATGTTGCGGTACATTTGTACAACTTTACCGTTTATATATACCGGAGTGCTTTCAGTCGATGTAACAACTCTATCCGGATAACTAGCATTCAATGAAATAAGCCTATATGTATCACCATTGCGATATACTTTTTTAACTACGCCTTCTTCGCCGTTTATTATAACGACAGCAATATCACCATTCTCAACACATTCGTCTGTATCAATAAGCACAAAATCACCATCCAGTAGATATGGGGACATACTATCGCCTTTTACCAATAGAAAAAAGTTTCTGTTTAGTTTCGCATTATTAGCTTCTTGGTATCCTAGTAATTCTTGTTGCACCATGCCACCCTCTCCGGCCCTAACCGCACCATACACTGGGATCATAATACGTTTACCCATAGGTATTCCGTTTTTTTCTGCCCAAGTAGTAGGGATAGGGTTGTCAGTTTCTCCCAACAAGAATTCTTTATTCACATCTAAAAATCCTGCAATTTTATCTAAATGTGAAATATAAGATTTAGATTTTCCTTTTTTCCAGTTATATAAAGTGCTCGTACTCATCTCTAACATTTCACATATTGCTTGCTCTTTAACACCTTTTTTTTCAAGAATATCGAGTATTCGTTTTAACGTTATATCCATAATATCGCCGACCGTTCTAATAAATAATTGATAATAACTATTGACAGTATCAAAATATTGATATATTATAAGTATAACCAATAATAATATAAATATACATGAAAAAACAAAAAATAGCAATATTTTGATACAATTGCTTCTGATTAGCGAAAATGAGCTAAAATAGCATATTTTAATTAGGGAAATTTGGACACAGAAGAGGATAATTTTATGATTAGTTTTTTACAGACGATATTGGTTCTAATTATTTTAGGAGCTTGCGGCGGTTGCCTAGATAAGGATACTATGTCGATACCTACGATGCTAATTATCGTAGGTACAAGCATTTTATTATTAATCAATCTTGATAGATATTCAAAAAGTAGAAGACGATTATTTAAGCGATCTTTAAGGATAATTACAGATAAGAAAGTTATTATGACAAGGATAGTGGCAATTAAGAATATTTCTATGAAAAAAATGATATTAATTTATAAGACAAGGATTATGATCTTATTTCGAAAGGTGGTTATTAAATGAATTTATATAATATTGATTCAAGAGTTCTAAACATACTTGAGCAGGATGAGGATTTTACTAAGTTTGATAAATGTAAGAGTATATTTATATTAAAACAACTGAATGCTCTTGATATAGCTGAAGAATATAAGGTTGAGAATATAGTTCTTTTTATCAAAAATTTGAATTCAGAGATAGATGCGCTAAAAGCTGAAGAAGACACTTTAAAAGCTAGAAGAGAAGAGAAAGAGCATATAATTAAAGTGTTAAAAAACTATTTAGAAGCGTGTATGTTGCATAATAATTACTCAAAGCTTGAAACACCTAGATATGGGATCTGTTTGAAAAACTCACAATGTGTAAATATTGTCGATGGAATAAGATTTTTTGAATATGCACGGATATCTAATAAATATTTGCTGAACAAAACTACTGAGATTGATGAAGAAACAATAATTAACGATTTAAAAAATGGCGAAGAAATCCCAGGTGTTGAGTTAATACAAAAACATAAGCTGCTAATTAAATAAGCAGCTATATAAAAATATTGGACAAGCTTAAGTCATTTTAATTATGGAGGGTTGAAAATGGAAGCACTATATGATCAATACAAAAAAACTATTACTTATTACTTAAAAAACTATAATACAATAAAATCATGTGAGGAACTGCGTAGAGAATCAATATTAGATTCTTGTGGTGGTTATCAAATGGATTTTTCAGGGATACGAGGCACAAAGACAAGTGATATTACAGCATCAAAGGCTCTAAAACTAATAGAGCAAGATAAAGACGCTATTTGGCTTAAACTAATTGATATAGTGCTTAAAAACCATCCGAATGAATTCGCTTCGAATTGCATAAAAGAAAAATATAATATAAATGGGTTCAAAGGCGGAGAAACACCTTATCTACACTTGTGCTCAAGGATTACGTTCCAAAGATATAAGAAAGAGATAATAACCGAGATTGCGCAAATGTATGTAAAATTGTCTGATACAATTGTGATACATTCTTGATACCAAAGGAACATTTTAAGGTGGTATAATCGTATCATGAAAAGATATGGAAAAAGGTCGCTTAGAAATGAGCGACTTTTAATTTTGGAGAAGTTATGAATAATTTTGTGTACATATGCAGTCAGCAAAGTAATGACATTAAAGAAAATAGTCGTAGAGGAGAATTGTACAAGCAGTACGTAATTGAAGAGGGGTATTATCCTGTATCACCAAGCGTAGATTTTTATTGGATAGAGAATGCAGATCCAAGAGAGAAGGCTGTGAGGGAGAATATGGAGCTAGAAACACTAGAGCAATGTGGTCAGATTTGGGTGTTTGGAGATATTATTAATGAGGACATGCAAGTTAAGATTGATAGAGCAGTCGAATTAAAAATATCTGTGCAGTATATATCTGAATGGGAATGCGCTGTATAAATTCTTTAATACTACATGAGCATTAAACCAGTGCAAAGAAATGAGCAATTAAGTTATATAAGATAGAACCTTACATAGGTTCTTTTTTTATTATAAATTGCCTACCGTGTCGGCGTTTAAATGCACGACTTACTTGTGGAAGATACCACGCTTAAAAACGCAAGTGAGAGAAAGGGTGTGTATGGAATTTTTGAAAGACTTGTTTGGCGCAAGTGCACTAACTTACGAAGAGTTAGTAGCGAAAACTACAGAAAACGGTTTAAATGTTGTTGATCTTACTCAAGGCAAATACGTGAGTAAACAAAAGCACGATAAACTTTCAAGCCAAAGAGATGCGCTAAAGGCAAAATGTACAGAGCTTATAAATTCTATTGAAGGCGAAGGTGGCCTAAATAATAGGATAGAAGAATTAAGAGCTGCATTACAAGTCAAAGAAATAGCACTCATAAAAGCTGAAGATAAAAAAAAACAGCTTGAAGAGCTAGGTAGAGCATTGGAAAAAGACAGAATAAAACTATGGATACTAAAACCTAATAAGCTGGCAAGAAATTGTCATGGTAGAAAAGCCAAGACTAGTAAGCAGATATGCTATTTGCTTTGGTCAAATAAGTGTACAAGCAAAAGTAATAGAAAATGCACAACGTTTCAGCTTATGAAAATTGATCGGTAGTTTTGCGAAAGCGTATTGCAAACTAGTAGAAAATGAAATTCACACAAAGTATTTGACGTAGCTTGCATGGACAAGCACTACGTTGAAAAACAAACTAGCTGAAGGCTAGTAGGCAAAACAAATAAAGGACTAAGGGAATTAGGGGGCGACAAATGAGTGTACAAGTCGATAATCTAATAATTTTAAAGCTGGTAAATTATCTAAATAACAATGCCACTGAAATTGGCTTGCCTTGCACTGTTACTAATAACGAGCATGCAGCAACAGGTCAGGCGTTATGGGTAAAAGCCAGAAAGAGCGACAGGATACAGCAAAATTATGTGGGGGGGAGTTACAGAGGCAGCTTAACTTTCGAGTTATTCTACCAGTATACTTCTCCGGAAGCGCAAACAGGACGCAGATCGATTATGGATTTGCCTTTTGCTGCATTATCAGAATGGCTTGAGGACAAGCCAGATATTATACAGTTAGATAGAGAAACAGCAATAGAAATTAAAATGGACTCAAACGTTTATCAGGGTAAAGAAAGCGATGATGGATTAACATTGCAGTATAAAGCGATTTTTGAATTAAGTTATACGAAAAATAGAGAAATATTTCACATAAACACTATTTAGAAATAAAAGGAGACTAAAATTATGAAAAAGAGATACGAAAGACTACATTACATGAATACAGCTACAGGCGAGACAGAATTATGGTCACTAATTAACGAAGGTATCGTAAGTTTTGACGATGACCTCGCACCAAAAACGGAAACTAAACAGTATATAGCTGATAAAAGCGAACACGATGTTGTTCTAAGCTATAAGCCATCTTATAAATATTCTGCAGAAGTAGACAATGTTGATCCTGTTAACGTTAAATTATTCAATATTGGTGCAGACCAAGTTATTGGACAAACATGCGAAGTTATCACTGTTGACGTTTGGACTCTTGCAGACGGCGCATGCACAGCTAGAAAAGCAATTTATAATATTATCCCAAGCAAATCCGGTTCAGGAGATGCTGGCGGTTTCTTAAAGATGGAAGGCACATTATCACAAGTAGGCGAAATCATTAAAGGTACTTGGACAGTAGCAACAGCACAATTTGCATAATAAAGGAGAGTGTACAGTTTGTTAAAAAGATATGATAGAGCACATTTTATGGACACAAAAGCAGAAGAGGCAACAACAGAAATATGGACACAGATTAATGATGGATTCGTTTCATTTGACGACGATCTGGCACCAAAAACAGAAACTAAACAGTATGTAGCTGATAAGAGCGAACATGATGTAATTCTAAGCTATAAACCAAGCTATAAGTATAACATGGAGCTTGATACAGACGATGACGTTAACAAAAAGCTATACGAAATAGGTGCGGATCAACTAGTAGGCAAGACTTGTGACATATTATCAGTAGATATGTGGGATGGCACTCTAAACGGAACTCAACAAATGGAGTATATCGCAAGAAAAGGTGAATACAATGTTATCCCAAGTAAAGCAGGCTCAGGCGATCCAGGTGGATTCATTAAAGTTGAAGGCACGCTTGCTCAAGTTGGCGATCTTATCAAAGGTAAATGGAATACAGTAACAAAAGCATTCACAGCTAACGCATAAATTATCAGATAGGAAAGAGGAGGAGCGCTATTACAGTGCCTTCCTCTTTCAATATTATTAAGGAGAAAAAACATGGTAGACGAGATTATTATAGGCAGGCAGGAAAGAATGACACGTGCAAGAGTATTAGGTGAAGAGTTTGTTTACGATGTTACCGATACAAAAACCGTAAAGAAACTTGAAGAGCTATCTAAAATCCCCACAAACGACCTAGAAGGCACGATAAAATTCTGTAAAGAGTTTTTGACGCTAGTTTTCTGCAATGACCCAAGACCATTAAAGCTCATCGAAGAAGTAAACCAAACCTCTACACAGCTGTGGATAGATACAATACTTCAGTTTACACCTCTTATTCAAAATCCACGTGTTAAAGCTATGGAAGAGCGTCTATCTAAGCTGAAGAAGGCGGCGGGCAAATAATGAGCCTACTATATCCAGATTCCTTGCCAAAAAGCGTAATAGTTGATGACATAGAATATGAGATAAGATGGCAGTATTATGTCGTGTTGGAATTACTTAAGCTTTTTTCAGATAGAACCATGTCCGACAACGAAAAAGCGTATTTTATCTTTGATCTATTTTATGTTGGCATCGTCCCTGAAAACAAGGAGTATGCGCTTAAGGCAGTTACTGCGTTCATTGATGGTGGTAGCTGGGATAACGGCTACGAAAGCGAAGAGAAAAGCGATAGACCAGTAATGGATTGGAACATTGATGCGCCTTTTATATGGGCGAGCATGAAGCAAACATATCCATTTTGGGATTGGTCGCAGGCGCACTGGTGGGAGTTTAAGGCGGCCTTTGATGCGTTGCCGGATACAGCTAAAATAAACGAGATAATAAGAATAAGGCTTAAAAGTATAACTGGAGATATGACCAGTGAACAGCGCAAGGCATGGGTAGCGCTTAAAAAACAATATGCATTGCCAGAGAGACCTGGCGAAAAATATACAGATCGGTCTGCACAAGATATAGAGGCGGACCTAAAAAGGCAGGCGATAGAAAATGGCGACTGACCCAAAAAAAATTAGTAACGATGATTTTTTGATAATGGTAACAGCAAACAAATCAAATGAAACTATAGAAGGAATATCTACTATTGTAAATGTAGGGCTATCGGCAGCTGAAAAGGCTATATATGCAACGGCAGAGAAAACTACAGGGTTATTAAGTAAAGTTGTAAGCACAGTAGGCAAGATCGGTAACGTAGGAACCGGATTGGAAATTATAGGAGACGCTCTTCAGAAAACTGATCTGTCAACACCAAACCTACAAAATGAATTTATATATATAGATGAGAAAACAGCTAATAAAATTAATGAGACTTCTAAAAGTTTAGGAAAATCACTCAGTGAAATGGGGAGAGTGCTTAATCCAATTTATTTGGCAGGAACTTTAGCTGAAGCATATGGTTACGATAAATTGGGTGAAGTATTAAAAAACAATAGTACTCCTGTAGAGATTCTCGCAACTGCTACAAAAATTGGCCAGGCAAATGGAGCAAGTTATACTTCTGAAGGAATTAATGAGGAAGCTTTAGCACAAGCCAAAGAGCAAATGAGTAGTTATGTAAAACCAGACAATATACCGCTAACTGAAAATGATGTATTTGATAAAGCAAATAGTCAAGTGGCAACATATATGAACAGTAATACACACGAACTATCAATTGCTGATGATGCTAAAAAGAATGAAGCAGCTGTTGCAAAAGAAATAGAGGTTTTCAAAAATACTATTGCAAATACAGCAAACGTAATAGCACAGAGTGTTGCTACGAATAGCATTGCACCGGTAGTTAAAGCAATAACAAATGTTGCAAAAAAAGCAGTCAAAACAACGACAAAACCTCTTGGTTCAGTTGGAACAAAAAGCCAGATTGAAGAAGAATATAGTAAGAATATACAGGCTTATATGGAAGAAGCAAAAAAAATGCCTTACGCTACTGTTACAAGTGATGAGACAAAAAAAAGACTTGAAGATATTAGCATGAACAATCTGCTAACATATGATATGATCGGAAAATTTGCTGTCGGTACACCATATATTCCGAAAGACATGATAGCACTTGTTCATGAAGGCGAAATGATCGTACCTAAGAGCCAAAACCCATACGCAGGAGCTAACAGGATAAAGGCTGCGATGAATGCTAGTAGTGCAGATGTAGCAGCGGCAACTGCAAATAATACAAGTAATATAACATATACATTTAACAGCCCAAAGGCATTAGGCATGAGCGAGATACTGCGTGAGATGAGACTAGTAGAACAAAGAAAAGCATTGTTGGGGGTGTAACATGCAAAGATTTATTTTTACAGATGATTTGGAAGGCAAAAACTCTCCAGGAACAAAAACAATTGAGCTGCTGCATGTTCTTGAAGTTAAAGGGTTAAACGGAATGCCTTCTACGATAAACGGCTCAAAGGCTTATGGTAAGGATGGGATTACAGTATCATCGGTAACGATGGACGCCCGTCCTTTTTCTATACTTTTTGACATATTGGGCGAAAATTTTGAAGCGGCAGCAACAGAAAGAAGAGCGTTAACCTCGTTCTTTGGAAATAAAAAACCAAAAAGATTTGAATACTCCAGAGACGATTTTAAAGTGTATCTAAAAGATGTATATCCAGCAGGAGTCTATGAAACAGGCGTAAACGAGAAACGAATACTAAACGGCACTATGCAATTTATTGCTACAAATCCATATTTAAAAAGAGACATTCCTTTTTCTTCTTTTGCTTTTGAAACCGCTGTTTTAGAGTACTTTGAGGATGGAATTGAGTTTCCTGACACAGGTCTTGAATATTCTACAGCTGAGACTTCAATCACCGTTGCTAATAATGGCGACGAGATATCTCCTGCTTTGATACGGTTTCATGGACCTGCGAATAATCCTGAAGTAATAAATACTACAACGAATCAAAAAATGAAAGTGCTGATAGAAATTGATTCAAATGAATATTTAGAAGTGTCAAGCGAAACTGGAAGAGTAGACAAAATTGACTCTGAAAATGTAAGGCATAATGCATTTGATAGTATTTCAGATGATAGTGAATTCATTAATCTTGCGGTTGGTGAAAACATATTTAATTTCAATTCTGCAGGTGGCGGAACAGGATATTTAGAAGTTGGCGGGGTGGAGTATTATGCAGGTATATAGTAGTAGTCCTGATTTTACTTCGCTTTTTTTTATAACAGAATTCACTAAGCTTCAGATAATCCGTAGATTTTGGGGACGGAGCATATTGCAGCTTGAGATGCCTATTGAAAGTGAAGCAGTTAGCTTTCTGCAAAAGAATTGCTGGATAGTCGATGACAAGGATGAGCCGTTTATCATAAGGAGTATAACTCAAAATGAAACGACAGTTACTGTAGTTGCATATGGTTGCCATTGGGGTTTTGAAGGTAGAATTACTACACCTAATGCAGGTTCATATGCTATTGAAAAAACTGGAAGCGCAGATCAGGTCGCAAAAGGATTTATAAATGATACATTAACAAAGACCAATAAAAATCTAAATATTACTGTAGCGGATGGGCGGCCTGTGGCTCCAAATGAAGCACCAATATCGGATCAAAGCCGGTATAAAAACCTTGGTGATGAGGTGGTACGTGTACTCAAAAATGCTGGACTGGGTGAACGGTTTACATATGAAGATCGTATTATTACTTTTGATACATACCCTGGAGCAGATAACTCTAATATGTGTGTGTTTGACGTTAGGTATAAAAACATAGAGAAATATGAATACACTCTTGATGCTACTTCAACGCAAACAACTCCTATAGTCGGCGGCATGGGTGATGGTGTCGCCAGAGAAATTTATATTGAAGAAGATAGTGACAATGTTCTAGGTTGGGATCGTAGAGAAGTTTTTGTTGATGCAAGAGATATTATTGATACAGCTATAGAAGACAGAGAAAAAAAGCTTCAACAAAGAGCGACACAAGCGATTATTTCTGAAGAGAAAAAATATTCAACAACCGTTGCAACAAATGCTAATTTAACCTACAACGAAGATTATCATCTGGGTGATTTTGTATCTATTAACGTACCAATTAAAACATATGAGGATATTAACGGATTTTTAGAACCTACAACGAAAGTCACTAAATTAAAAACTAGGATCATTGAAGTAATTGAAACCTGCGATGAAGGCGTAGAAACTATAGAGTTAACTTTCGGTGATGATGTCATTAAAAGCGATACTACTCAGCTAAAAAGCGATGTTGCACAGTTAAAGTCAGTAGAAAGTGCTTTTCCAGCAGGATTCGTTATGTTGTACGCAGGCTCTACTGCGCCATTTGGTTATTTGCTTGCAAATGGTCAAAGTGTTTCTAGAACTACATACTCTTCACTCTTTAGTGCAATAGGCACGACATATGGAGCAAATGATGGAAGCACATTTAAGCTTCCTGACTTACGTGGTAAAGTTTCTGTTGGACTAAGTAGCGTGGATTCGGAGTTTAATACATTAGGTAAAACAGGTGGAGCTAAAAGCGTAATACTTGATACCACAATGATACCAAATCATCGCCACCAACAAGCGATTGGCAGTTGGGACGATGGAAACTGGACGCATGCTCCTGCACAGAATCCCCCAGCAGATGGACCTGGAACTTACTGGACAGGGTCATATACTGATTATACTGGTGGTGGATTAGCTCATAACAACTTACAACCATACATAACTCTAAACTACATAATAAAATATTAAAAAGAGGTGTCATAAATGGCAATAACAGGTTTTCCTTATGTGTCTGTCGAAGGCGACAGAAAAGTAACGGCAGCCAATGAGGCTACAAGAATAGATTTAATAGCAGGTAGCGGTGTAATATTTGACGAACCAACATCATTTGCCTGCGCAAAAATTTCAGATATGATGCAAGTAACAGTTCAACCAGGATCCGCACTTATTGCTGGACATGGGATTATGTCTGATGCAGTAGAAACTGTAACAATTGAAGCTGCAGATTTAAATAACCCTCGTATAGATATAATAGCGCTTGAAAGCAACTCAAATACTGGTATACGTGGTGGACGTGTGGTCGTAGTCAAAGGTATAGCAGCAACAACTCCAATTGAGCCTGCTCTTGTAACAACTGCAGGAATAAGCCAGATAAAACTGGCTACACTTTTAATTCCAGCAACAGCAACAACATTCGCGCCTGCAACTCTAACCGACGCAAGAACGAAAGGCACAGGTAAACATACACACCCAAGTTTAACTTCTGTAAACATAACAGAGGCAATAGCTCCAGGTACAGCAAGAGTTGCTAATATCGTATTTGGTACGGGCAACGCTCCTACAATAGATAGCACGATGCCACAAGGCACAATATATATAAAATATTTACCATAAGGAGGGAGATAAATGCCCACTTTTAGATCGAACACATCCCCAAATACACTTATAACAGTCAACATGTCAAATTATAGAAATGGACCTGAAGCTCCTTCTACAATTGCTTATGCAACTGTCAATTGGAGTGTAACAACAAGTAGTGCTACGTCGTGTTCAAGCAGTAGAACACTTCAAATTTTTAACGCATGGGGCACTTTGCTTGGAAGTGGTCAAATTAAAGGAGCTGAATATTGGGGGCAAAGCACAACACATTCAGGCAGTTTTACAATTTCATTTAACCCAGGTCCAGACGTGTATTATGATTTTGCATGGCCTATTTATATACAAGTACCTGGAGATTCTTCAGATCCTTGCACTTGGATGAATAGATCATACTGCACAAACTTCGATCAGTATTGGCCAGTATACTGGAGCTATGCTACTGCGCCATCAAGTTTGTGGATGAATCCAAACTGTTATGAAAACTCAATAAGATTGGAATGGAGTGGTGCAAATTCAGGAATAAATAACGGTATAAGTACTTACCACTGTTATTACCAATATTCTGATGATGGGTACAACTGGTCTGGAGATATTGGAATAGACTCTTCAGGAGCTACTTATGTTGACGTAAACACTTCAACATGGCCAAGAGGAAGATACCTTAGATTTCAAGTATATTCCATTGCAAGTAGAAATAACTCACTTTCGTATCTTGCAGGTAATGCACAAAAAAATAGAGTTCCTAACACCATATCAGAAAAACCAACAGTAGATAAATCTGTATATATTGTTGGAGATCATATTCAGCTATCGTTCACACCGAACTCGACACCTGATCCTGATGGGAATATAGCTGGCTACGAAGTTGCTATGAAAAGCGATAAAGATGTATGGTATGGTTCACCAACAAATGTCGGCGAAAAAACAACACCAAATTCTCCATACGTAATAGATATTAATACAGCAACATGGGATCCAGGTAAACGATGGAAGTTCTATGTGAGAGGATACGATTCGTTTGGAGTACGAGGTGCATGGTCGCCAGCAAGTGATTTAGTGATGATAGGTGTTGCGCTGAAAATTAATGTTGGAAATGCATTTAAAGACAGCGCTGAGGCACTAATAAATGTAAATGGACAATGGAAACAAATCGCAGAAATGAACATAAATATAAATGGAGCTTGGAAGAACTTTACGTAAGCAGAATAGCTTAGTTAAGCTTAAATTAAAGTCACTATAAAGGGTATACAAGAATAAAATCAGGCAGTTTGAGGAATTTATATCAAGCTGCCTGATTTTTAATACCCGTTAAAAGAAATTTAACACATTGAAAAGAGCAATATTATAGAGCAAATTATTAGTAACTATACAAAAAACACAAGTGAGGTATGAGCATGGCAATAAAGAGTTACCCATACTCATCAGTAGATGGTGATAGAAAAATAACAGCCTCAGACGAGGCAAAAAGGTTAGATCTAATAGCAGGTAGCGGAATAATATTCGACGTTCCTACGTCATTCGAGTGCTCAAAATTGGCAGGAACTATGAACATAAACGTTGCAGCAGGCTCAGCGCTAGTAGCAGGGCATGGGATTATATCAGATGCTACAGAGACAGTCGAAATATCTGCAAGTGATTCGGCATACTCCCGTATAGACGTTATAGCGCTCGAGAGCAATACAAATACAGATATAAGAGCTGGGCGGGTTGTAGTAATAAAAGGAACAGCAGCAGCGACTCCTATAGAACCGACGCTAAGTACGGAAGCAGGAGTGACGCAGATAAAGCTGGCTAAAATACTTATCCCAGCAAGTATATCCAGCCTAAGCACAGCGACACTTACAGATCTAAGGGCAGCATCAGTGGGTAAACATACGCATACGCAGGAACAGATGCATTTTACAGATATAATGAGTGCTGTATATCCAGTAGGAAGTATTTATATGAGTACGTCTTCTGCAAATCCTAACACTTTGTTTGGTGTAGGAACATGGGTAGCTTGGGGAACGGGCAGAGTGCCAGTTGGTATCGACACTAGCCAAAGTGAATTTAATACCGTTGGAAAAACTGGCGGAGCAAAAACACATACCCTTGTTACTGGTGAAATGCCTAATCATGGTCATACTGGTGTTGGTATTTTCGGAACAAGCGCAGGCAGTACTATGCGAAATCAAGTAATACAAGGGAGTGCCAATTGGGATGGGTATACTGGCGTATATAATACAGGTGGAGATTTGCCACATAATAACTTACAACCATATGTAACATGTTATATGTGGAAAAGAACAATATAACAAAGTAAAGGTAAACAATAACATTTAATAAAGATGTTAGTGTTTAAAGAAGTTAAAAGTAATTTCGTAAAGACATATAGAGAATTGGGTTGCATCATAGTATGGCGATTATTGACCAAATAATAATAGAATAACGTGATAAAAATAGCAACGACTTAAACAGGAACATCGTATATAGACAAATAAGATACAGAAGAGGTGTAAGCATGGCAATAAAGAGTTACCCATACTCATCAGTAGATGGTGATAGAAAAATAACAGCCTCGGATGAGGCAAAGAGGTTAGATCTAATAGCAGACAGCGGAATAATATTCGACGTTCCTACGTCATTCGAGTGCTCAAAAGTAACAGGCACAATGAACATAAACGTTGCAGCAGGCTCAGCGCTAGTAGCAGGGCATGGGATTATATCAGATGCTACAGAGACAGTCGAAATATCTGCAAGTGATTCGGCATACTCCCGTATAGACGTTATAGCGCTCGAGAGCAATACAAATACAGATATAAGAGCTGGGCGGATTGTAGTAATAAAAGGCACAGCAGCGGCTACACCAGTAGAACCAGCGCTAAGTACGGAAGCAGGCGTGGCGCAGATAAAGCTAGCTAAAATATTGATCCCAGCAAGTGTGTCGAGTTTAAGCACAGCAACACTTACAGAAATGCGTTCAGCATCCGTTGGAAAGCATAAACATTCGAAGGCTCAAATAACTGGTGTAAGTAGTTGGAATGGTATTATTGGCGAAATTAAAGCTTTTGCAGGATCGGCAGCTCCAACAGGTACTTTACTTTGTGATGGATCGGCAGTGAGCAGAACAACGTATTCTGCTCTTTTTGCTGTAATAGGCACTAATTACGGAGCTGGGAATGGTAGCACAACATTTAACCTGCCAAATATGAAGGGTAAAGTGCCAGTTGGGTATAACTCGGCTGAAACAGAGTTTAATGTGCTCGGGAAAACAGGTGGGGAGAAGACGCATATAAATACAATTGCAGAAATGCCAAATCATACTCATGCAATTTCAACTACTGTACATTCGGAGGAAGGAACGCATGACTGGGAATTTGTAGTTGGCACTGGTGCTGGTACAAGAGCTTTAACATTATTTAAATCTATCACTGCAGCATATACAGGTGGTGGAGGATCACATAATAACTTGCAACCATACGTAGCTGTTAATTACATAATTGTCTATGCTTGATCATATTAAGAGCTACTACAGATATAAATAGAAATCAAGACTAAGAAGTGATAACGGCAAAATCAGCGATAACAAATAAAACACAAGTGAGGTATAAGTATGGCAATAAAGAGTTATCCATATTCATCAGTAGATGGTGATAGAAAAATAACAGCCTCAGACGAGGCAAAGAGATTAGATTTAATAGCAGGTAGCGGAATAATATTCGACGTTTCTACGTCATTCGAGTGTTCAAAAGTAGCTGGAACTATGAACGTGAATGTATCGGCAGGTTCTGCGTTAGTAGCTGGGCATGCAATCATATCGGATTCTACAGAGACAGTCGAAATATCTGCAAGTGATTCGACATACTCCCGTATAGACGTTATAGCGCTCAAGAGCAATATAAATACAGATATAAGAGCTGGGCGTATTGTAGTAATAAAAGGCACAGCAGCAGCAGCAATTCCAGTTGAGCCAGCGTTAAGCACTGAAGCAGGAGTCGTGCAGATAAAGCTAGCTAAGATACTGATCCCAGCAAGTGTAGCAAGTTTAAGCACAGCAACACTTACTGACTTGCGCACAGCATCAGTGGGTAAGCATAATCATTCGCAAGCTCATATTACAGATATGGTTAGTAATATGTATCAGAACGGTTTCGTTAATGGTGATATGCAAGTGTGGCAGATGGGGACAAGTATTGTACCATCTGCAGCTAATAAATACTATACAGCGGATATGTGGAAGGCATATAGAGATGCTTATGATGCGAACCTCCATGTCGCACAAACCACTTACAATGGAAGTATACCTACTCATACATTACGAACTACAAGGGGTACAGGCGACACAGTAGTTACGCCTATTAGAATTGGGTACAATTTTACAACAGAAGAAAGTAAAAAGTATAGGTTGAAAAAAGTAACAGTTTCATTTGTTTCAAAAATTGGTGCAGACGCGGCAGGAACATATGCCGCATATATAAACGCAGGAACAGGAACCGACCAAGATATTATAACGGGATTCACTGGACAATCTATCCTAGCAACACTTTCGTTTACACCTACTACAACCAATCAAGTATTTACATTTACAACAAGCGCAGTTGTTGCGTTAGCGGTAAATCAATTAGCTTTTGTAGTTAAATACACACCATCCACAGCTACAGCAGGAGCAAACGACTATATAGAAATAACAAACTGCAATTGGAGTGCAACAGATTACTATGTGCTATTTTCACCAAAGAGTTTCTCTCAAGAGCTGAGAGATTGCATGATTTATTATGAAAAAAGTTTTTCATATGCCACTGCTATTGGCGCAAACACAGCGTATGGAATGTATAATCGTAGTGGAAGTAGTAATGCTCTTAACAATGTGCGTATTCATGTACCGTTTAAGGTTAATAAGAGGGCAACGCCAACCGTTGTGTTTTATACAACAACAGGTACAGTAGGCTCATGGAAATATGAACGCAACGGAGAAACAAGCACAGTTACGCCTGTTAATGATTATACAAACGAAAATGCAATAGTCGCCTATATGGGCGTTGGGGCAGCATGGGTGGTGGCACTAGTACAAGGACACTGGGTGGCAGATGCACGAATATAAAAGGGGTGAGTAAATGTTCGAATATATTATAGATAAAGAGCTAGTGTTTAAGGGCACCAAAAAGAGATTCACAAAATCTCCACAAAGAATTGTGCTACATCATAGTGGCGCAAGTGCAGACCAAACAGTGGAGCAAATACATAACTATCATATAAATCATAATGGATGGCTAGGAATTGGTTACAATGCCCTTGTTGATAAAAACGGAAACGTGTTTTGGAGCAGAGGAATTGAATACGTTGGAGCACATTGTAAAGGATACAATGAGACAAGTGTTGGCATATGTGCTATTGGTAATATGGAGACGGGTCAAATGCCTGAGAAGCAGAAAACAAGCATAATTAAGCTTGTGCAAGATATAAAAACGTTCTACCCATCAATTACTACAGTCTGTGGACATAAAGAACTTGCGGCTACTGATTGCCCAGGTAAGAATTATCCACTTGAGGAAATCAAGAATTCTAAAGCACAAGCGATAGTTAAAGAGACTAAGCAGACATTAAAATTTGGTAGCCGTGGCAATGAAGTAAAAACGTTGCAACAAATGCTCATAAGCCATGGAGTTAACCCTGGTAAAGTTGATGGGATATTCGGAAAAAACACAGAGAAAGCAGTAAAAGAATTTCAAACTAAGGAAGGCATAGTGGTGGACGGTATAGTGGGCAAAATTTCATGGGGCAGATTGGGGGCGTAACGCCATATGGTCGATAACATGGGTGAAAGGGTCAGGGCAGTCGAGGAGGGTCTTAAAGCTACAAAGGAAAGGCTTATTAAGGCTGAAGACATTATAGACACTATCCATAAATTAACGATGAGCATTGACAGAATAGCAGGACAAGTTGATATGCAGAGCAAAGACATAGCAAATATGTCAGAAAGAATTAGTAGCATTGAGGATATACCTAGAAGACGATGGAACGAAGTCGTAAAGACGCTGATCGCTTTGGGATTAGGTATGCTACTCGAATATTATTTAAAAAGAGGGGCAATTTAAATGGATTTAATGTCGTATATAGTGAGTGAGGGGCTTATTTTGATACCGGTCTTATACTTGATCGGTATGGCTATAAAATCGACACCAAATATGCCAGATTGGTTGATACCATATATTTTAGGTGCGCTTGGGATAGTGGGTGCAGTTGCAATTTTGGGCATTAGTGTAAATTCGGTAATTCAAGGGATACTGGTAGCAGGAGCGGCAGTATACACTAACCAGACAATTAAGCAGATACAGCTCAAAGATACAGAGGAGTAAGTAAAAAAGCGAGGCGACGTAAGTTGCCTCGCTTTTTTGCGTTTTAATAGAAATTAAACCAATCCAAGATATGAAAATCTATTATAATACAAAATAAGAGTAAATCTGCTAAAAAACCAGAGAAAGCTCTCATTTTATTGTCACTTTATAGACATTTTTAAGATTTTTATGTTAAGCTATTTGTGGTAAATAATGAGGAGAAATTCAATGGGAAACCTTAGTGGCTTATTAGATATAATTAAAAATTATATTAAAAATAATAAAACTCTTGTGCTTGATAGTGTATGGGTTGGAATAGTCGCGGGCACAATAGCAGTTGCATACCGTTTTGTCATAACTTCTGCAGATTTAATATTAAAAAATATCTGGGATTTTGCTCAAGGTAGCCCTATTTTAATTCTGTGTTGGTTCGTTGCACTTATAGTGCTAGGGCTAGTTGTCGGTAAGATCATCAAATGGGAGCCAATGATATCTGGCAGCGGCATCCCACAACTAAAAGCTGAGACGGAAGGAAGGCTTGATCCAAGCTGGCTTAGAGTAGTGATCGGCAAGTTTATTGGAGGCTTCTTGTGCATTTTAGGTGGATTATCACTCGGTCGTGCTGGCCCTTCAATACAGCTTGGTGCAATGTCAGGCAAAGGCGTTTCCAGAAAACTTAATAGAGGAATAGATGAAGAAAAACAGCTTATTAAATGCGGGGCATCAGCAGGACTTGCCGCAACGTTTAATACACCATTTGCAGGAGTAATATTTTCTATAGAGCAGTTGCAAAACAAATTTTCTTTATCAATATTTTTGCCACTACTTGTAGCAGCACTTGTGGCTGATTTTATATCTAAGATTGTTTTGGGTTCTAACACCATATTCCATTTTAAAGAAGGCGCAATTATGCCATTACAGTACTATTGGCTTCTTTTAGTACTTGGACTTATAATTGGAATACTTGGTGTGCTTAACGATAAAGCCACTATACTTGTAAAAAAAACATTTGATAAAATCACATGGATAAAACCTCAATATAGAATAATTATTCCATTCATATTGGCCGGATTAATAGGAATAGTTTTGCCGCAAATACTTGGCTGCGGAAGCACACTGATTTCACTCATCACAAGCGGAAACCTTACACTTAATATGCTTTTGCTTTTATTGGCAGCGAAATTTATATTCTCTATAATCTGCTTTGGCTCAGGAGCTCCTGGCGGAATGTTCTTTCCATTGCTTGTAATTGGAGCATATATTGGCATAGTATACGGAACTTTGGTAGTTTCGCTTTTGGGGCTTGATCCAGCGCTTGTTTACAATTTTATAATTATTGCTATTGCTGGGTATTTTGCGGCGGTAGTACGCACGCCTATTACAGCAATTATTCTTATCGCTGAAATGACAGGATCGATAACCAATGTGTTATCAATAACAATAGTTGCGGTTACTTCCTATTTGATCGCATATTTGATTAAACACGACTCAATAATGGATAGTTTATTGAAAGTCATGTAATTAATTAAAGTTTTTATAATAAACCAATTTAAAAAGATATAGAAAATATAAAATATCATATAAATCATGGTTTATTACTTATATAAATGGGTATATATTATAAGCAAAAATATAATTGTAAAGGGCGGATAAAAAAATGGCTAAGGTTAATACAGGAGAAAAAGCATTAGATTTTACTTTTAATACTCTAAACGAACAAGGATTAAAACTATCTGATGTAATCAAAAATGCAGACAAAACAGTTATTCACTTTCTAAGATACTATGGTTGTACAGTTTGTCAATTAGACATTAGAGACTATGCTAAAAATATTAAATTAATAACAGACAAGAATGCTCAACTATTTGTTGTACTTCAAAGTAAGCCAGAAACAATTTTAGCATCTAAGGGTGAATTGGAATTGCCATTTGATATCATTTGTGACCCTGACCAAGAAATATACAAGTTATATGATATTGGCTCTTGGACTGATACAAAAGAAATTGTAAACGATGAATTAACTAAAAAAGGCGCAAGATGCAAAGAAGAAGGATTAGTTCATGGCGAATACGAAGGCAATGAACAGCAACTTCCAGCACTTTTCATTATTAACAAAGATATGAATCTAGATTATGTTCTATATTCAAAGGATCTTACAAGCATACCTTCAGTTGAAAAGATTGCTGAGATGTTATAAGAATTCGTTTTCCGAGCACATAAAAGAGATTGTTTATACAATCTCTTTTTTAATTATAAATATTTAGAACTATAAGAAAATAAGTGGTTAAACCTAGTGCTAATTGGGTAAATATTATGTATATTTTGAATAAAAGGAATGATTTAAATGGCTAAGGTTAATACAGGTGAAATGGCTCTAGATTTTACGTTTGATACAGTTAAAGAAAATGGTCTGAAATTATCTGATGTAGTTAAAAATGCGGATACTACTATTGTTCATTTCCTAAGATACTATGGTTGCCCTACTTGCCAATTGGATATTAGAGACTACATGAATTTATATGATGAAATAAAAAATAAGAACGCGCAAGTATATGTAGTTTTGCAAAGCAAACCACAGATAATTAAAGATGCTTTGGGAGAAGATGCATTACCATTTGACATCATTTGTGATCCTGACCAAGAAATATACAAGCTTTATGAGATTGGTTCATTAACTGACAGAAGCTTAGTAGACATGGACAAAATGAAGGACAAAATCGCAAAAATTCAAGAACTCGGAATAGAACATGGTGAATACGAAGGTAACGAACAACAATTAACTGCAATCTTTATTATTGATAAAGATATGAATCTAAAACATGCTCAATATTCAGTTACTGTAACTGATATGCCTTCACCAAAAGAAGTTGTTGAAACATTAATATAATTAGAGATTAATAAAAGGGCTGATAAAAATGGGTAAAGTAAAAGCAGGCGATAAAGCAATAGATTTCACATTTAATACAATTGCTGAAACAGGTCTAAAGTTATCGGATGTAGTGAAAAACGCAGACACTACTATTGTACATTTTCTAAGATATTATGGCTGCACTACTTGCCAGTTGGACATCCGAGATTACATGAAACTAACTGACAAAATTAAAGATAAGAATGCTCAGCTATACGTTGTTCTTCAAAGTAAGCCAGAAATAATTACTGCATCCATGGAAGAAGCGTTGCCGTTTGATATCATCTGTGACCCAGATCAACAGCTTTATAAGCTTTATGAAATAGGCTCATTAACTGATCCGAGTTTAATAGATATGGAAAAGAAGATGGCTAAGAGAGCTAGAGTTCAAGAGGCGGGCTTAGTACATGGCGAATATGAAGGCAATGAACAGCAGTTAACTGCTTTGTTCATTATGGATAAAAACATGGTGCTAAAATATGCACAATATTCACTAAGTAACACAGATATGCCTTCATCAGATGAAGTAGTTGAGACATTAATATAATTTTAATTGAAAAGGACTGACAAAAATGGGCAAGGTAAAAACAGGCGAAAAAGCAATAGATTTTACGTTTAACACCGATAATAAGACTGGGCTAAAGTTGTCAGATGTAGTTAAGAATGCTGATAAGACTATCGTGCATTTTCTTAGATACTATGGCTGCCGTATTTGCCAATTGGACATTAGAGATTACGTAAAATTATATGATCAAATAAAAGCAAAGAATGCTCAGCTATTTATAGTATTGCAAAGCAAACCTCAAACAATCAAAAATGCTGCAACAGAAGTGGCGTTCCCGTTTGATATCATATGTGACCCAGATCAAGAGTTATATAAGCTTTATGATATTGGTTCTATGACGGAGTCAACTGTTATGGACAAAGAAAAGATGGCGGCTGCATCTGCACGCATTCAAGCCTCAGGTCTAGTACATGGCGAATATGAAGGCAATGAGCAACAATTACCTGCAATCTTCATTTTAGATAAAGATATGAATGTTTTATATGATAAATATTCAGATAATTTAACTGACTTGCCTTCACCAGCTGAAGTTGTAGAAACATTAATATAATCGCGTGATTAGAATGTATTTCTAATACTAAAAGGTTCACATGGACACTTCAATAATATTTATTTTAGGAGTGGAAAAAATGGCTAAAGTAAAAGTTTCGCAACAAGCATTAGATTTTACATTCGATACGCTTTATGAAAAAGGTCTAAAACTATCAGATGTAGTTAAGAACGCAGAAACGACTGTAATACACTTTTTAAGATATTACGGTTGTACTCTTTGTCAATTAGATATAAGAGAATACATAAAATCAGCTGAAGCTTTCAAAAAGAAGAATGCTCAATTGTTAATTGTTCTGCAAAGCGATCCAGAAATCATAAAAGAATCTCTTGGAGAAGAAACGTTACCATTCGATATTATTTGTGACCCAGATCAAGAGTTATATAAGCTTTATGACATTTGGTCCTTTAAAGGCAAATTATCACAGATAAGTCCGAAACTAATCTCGAAAATGTTAAAGGCAAAGAAGCTTAACCTTGAGCATGGTAAGTTTGAAGGTAATGAAGAGCAACTTCCAGCATTATTTATTATAGATGCTGATATGAACATAAAGTATGCAAACTACCCAAATAACCTTGCTGGTATTCCGCCAGTGGAAGAGATACTGGAAATGATTTAGAAAATTTATCATATTAACAAAAAGGAGTAGATATATTATATCTACTCCTTTTTGTTAAAATACTATTGCATAGATTACATTTGGATTATTTCAGCACCTAAGTACTTAGCTTCATCAATATCATGGGTGACAAATATGGCACATTTATTCACCAAATGAGATTTAACAATATCCATTACATTATATTTAGTATCGTCATCTAAGCCTTTAAAAGGCTCGTCCATTATAATAATATCCGCATCATATAGAAGTGCTCTTGCGATAGCAACACGACGTTTCATTCCACCGCTAAGCTTACTCACGGCTTCATTTGTGCTACCATTTAGGCCGAGTTCATTAAGCAGAGCAGTTATTTCGGCTTTGCTTACGGCATCACCGCATACAAAAGCGATATTATCAACTGCATTTAGCCAGTTTAGCAGTCTATCTTCTTGGAACACTACAGATATTTTCTTGCCAACGACACCTTCTATTGTTCCGCTATCAGGTTTAATAAGCCCTATAATTATATTAATCGCTGTTGTTTTTCCTACACCAGATGGGCCCATAATACAATTAATACTGTTATCTTTAAAGACTGCAGAAAAATTATTAAGGACAGCTTTATCATTAAAATTTTTGCTGATGTTACCGAGCTTAATTGGCAATCTTATCACCCCAATCCAAGCTGATATTATTCTTAAGTAATTTTATAAGAACAAAAAACAGCTTTTCAATAATAATGCTAATTATTATGATTACTACAGTCCAAGCAAACAAATCTGGAGTTTCTAAGAAGATTTTCGCATTATAAAGTGAAAAACCAATTGAGTTATTGGGTAGGCCGATTACTTCCGCAGCTATACCAGATTTCCAGCTGAAACCTAGACCTACAGAGCATGCCGCGCTGTAGTAGGGCAGAAGAGAGGGTATATAAATGTATTTAAACTTTTTGGAAGAAGGCACATTAAAGACATTTGCCATATCAAGAAGCTTTCTATCAATATTCTCAAGCCCTATTAGCATATTTGTATATATGATAGGAAGTACCATAAGAAAGCTTATGAATGTTGACAGGTATGCAGTGTTGATCCAAACAAGTGTTAATATGATAAACGATGCAACCGGTGTTGCTTTCATAATCGAGATAACGGGAGATAGAAAGTCTCGGAAAAATGTGCTTTTATTTGATAACAAAGCAAATACAACCCCAAAAATGTTTGCAAGAATGAAACCAAAGAATATTTTTGTGAATGAATTAAATATCGAGTTCCAAAAAGACGAATCAGCCCCAAGCTGAATTATCCTTTGAACGACAACAACAGGAGATACTAGTAGTATCTCCTGCGCAATTAACATACTCGCTAACTGCCACACACATATCCATAGTGAGGCAAATAACATTTTTCTGATAGTTTTATTGTATTTACTTATTGTAATAGAAGTTGTCATCAGGCAGTTTTCCTCCAACGGATGCTGCGTTTTGTTCGTATAGTGCTTTTAAATATCCGGAAATTTTTGTTTTCATTTCTGATCCGTCTATATATGTAACGTTACATTTTGGTATAGCTATTTGTGCAATTGCTGAGGGAACAATGTTATTTTTCTCAACAAGCTTTGCAGTTTCATCGATATTTGTGTTAGCGTATTCAGTTGATTTTTTGTATTCAGCCAAGAATGCATCAACTTTAGCTTTATTATTCTTTAATACTTCATTTCTAACAATTAACACGCCTGTTACAACTGATCCATTAGAACCATTACTAGCTTTATCCCACTCAGCGGACACATCAAGAGCTATACGTAGATTTTTGTTTTTCGTAAGCACTGTTGTAACGTATGGTTGAGGTAACATAGCTATTGCAGCTTTGTCTTGGTCAAGCATTGCTGCTACTTCTGTTGATTCGGATTTATATACAATTGTAACATCTTTTTCAGGGTTTAGTCCATTTGCTTTTAAGATGTAGTTAAGAGTATATTCTGGAGTTGTACCTTTACCTGTAGAGTAGATCGTTTTTCCTTTTAAATCTTTGACAGAATTAATGGTAGTGCCATTTTCTACTAAATAAAGTACGCCCAGAGTGTTAATGTTTGTTACAGTGATTGCACCATTTGTCTTATTATACAATACTGAAGCTAGGTTACAAGGAACTGCTGCGATATCTACTTCGCCTTTTATAATTTTTGCAGTTATTTCGTCAGGTGTACCGACAATAGTAAAGTTATAATTGCTTGCAGTTTTACCTTGGCTAGCGTCCTCAATTAGTTTTACCATACCAATAGCTGTAGGTCCTTTTAAAGCCATAACATTTAAACTATCTTTAGATGCTGTCGCACCAGGAAGTTGAGTTTGTGTTGCGATTGGCGAAGGAGCGGCAGTTGTACTTGTGCAAGCAGTAAAAATTGAAAGAGACATAATTAATGCGGTAATTGAAATAAGTGTCTTTTTTAGGTTCATAAGTATCAGTCCTTCTACTATGATTTTTATTTAACAAAGTCAATTTAAATTATACCACCATTTATATATAAAATAACACTAATTTTCAACAAAAATAAAAAAAGCCTTAAGAAGGCCATTTTTATAATAGAATAGTAGACTGGATTTTTCAGAACACTACTTCCTTAGTTATGGTATCAGAGGGTTCTTTTTCAAACTTGTTTTCAATCAAGAAGCCTTCTAGCGTTGGGTTCTCAAGAGGTATGGTGCAAGTGATTTTGTTTACACCTTTTGCTTTAGCATATTGTTTAGCAAAATCTAGGCATTTTTCATAATCGCCATGCATCATTGCAATGTGTAAAGATAAATTATGCTGGAATCTTGAACCGCAAACTATAAAGCTACCACTTTCTTTATCTTCGAAGACTTTTCCTTCGGATGCAAGCCCTCTGGCTGTGCTTTCACTTATACGAAAGAACGTACGGTTAAACACTAAGTAACCATGATACTCGTCGCTTAGAGGTAAGATTAGCTCTACTGCTCGGTCACTTGAAACGTGTGAGAAATTATGATCTTCTTTAGGCGCTTTGAAGTTAGCTAAATTATAACCACGGAACTGGCAAGCCTTATGTAAGCCATATTTTTCAGCAAGACCAGCGCTTATTATATTTGATGCTCCTGTATACATAGCCATTGATGGACAACCATATTTTTTTGCTTGCTCAATATATGATTTATAGATGGCTTTGCCTACACCTTTGCCTTGGTACTCGGGGTCAACGCGTAATGTTTCTAGCCAACCACTACCGTCATAAAGAACTGTGAATTTGCCGATGCCAACCATTTTACCGTCAACGAACGCGCAATTTAGTTCGCCAGCAGTAGAATTGAAATAATCCCATACATCTTTTAAATAGCAATAGTCGTTCATGGCAGCCTTTTCTACCGCTGTACATTGCCCAAGATCCTCGTTAGTGGCGTACTTCATTATTATTTCCATTATCATACCTCCGTTTTGGTAATTATAGTCTTTAATTCATTTTACCACTTTTTCAGTCAGCGTAAATACTTTATTTTATAAAGTAAAAAAGCTCATTTCTGAGCTTTTTAAATAAATAGTTCAATCGTGCCTTAATGCCTCAATTGGCCGTAACTTACTGGCTGTATTTGCAGGGTATAGACCGAACACTACACCAACTGCGACGGAGAATCCAATTGCCAGAAGAACTAAGCCACCAGAGATAGCAAGCGTCATACTTAGTACATTCGAAAGTATAATTGTACATATATAGCCAAGCAAAAGTCCAATTACACCACCACTTAATGAAATTACAATGGATTCAATAAGGAATTGCAATAGGATATCTTTGCGTTTTGCTCCAATGGCTTTTCTTATGCCTATTTCCTTTGTTCTTTCACTTACTGAGACAAGCATTATATTCATTATGCCTATTCCGCCAACTAGAAGCGAGATACCTGCTATGCCGCCTAGCATTGCTGTAAGCGTACTTGTTGTTGACGCAACAGTCTCGATCAGTTCATTTTGGTTGTATATTTTGTAGCTAGAGTTTGTTGTTGTGCCATCTGAAGATACTGTACTCGTAACACCAAGCTTATCATCTAAAAAGCTGGATATTTTATTTTCAGCTTGAGTAATCGTATCTTCTGACGTTGTGGAAACGTAGAACGATTTTATTGAAGATTGTAGGAATATTCTTTGTGCAGTTGAAAAGGGTATGATTATTCGCTCATCATCATTAGATGTAGATGATGTACCTGTACTTGTTAGAACACCGACAATTGTGAACTGTTTGTTTTCAATTGTGATCGTTTCGCCGATACAATCTGTTGTCCCAAAAAGATTTGTAGCTACATCGACACCAACAACGGCGTTCGTTAGTTTGTATTCAATATCAACGTCTGTTATGTATCTGCCATAATCTAATGTATCACCAGCAATGCTTTCGTACGATGGATAGATTCCAATTATCTTGGTGTCTTCATCAGTTTGGCTTCCGCTTTTTGTCGTTACGGAAGATGAGAGTGAAGGAGATATGTTTTCAATTCCGTTACTCCCTGCAAGCTCCATAAGTTCGCTAGCAGTAAAAGATTTTGATGAGTTACTAGTTATCGTAACTGTAAGCGTGTTTGATCCTAGCGCTTTAATTCGACTTGTAACTTGATCTCCAGCACCTTGCCCGATTGATACAAGAACTATTACAGAAAGAACACCAATTATTATACCGAGCATGGTAAGAATGGAGCGCATCTTATTATATTTTATAGAGAGTAGTGCCATTTTTAGCCCTTGAAAAAATGTCATATGGCATCACCTGCCCTATAAATATTTTCGTTTACTATTTTCCCGTCACGTATCTCTATACTTCTTTGAGCTTCTTTTGCTAGTGACATATCATGCGTAATTAGCATGATTGTATTGCCGTTATCATTTAGCTCGTGTAGTAGAGCTATTATCTCTTTACCAGATTTACTATCAAGGTTACCTGTAGGTTCGTCGGCTAAAATAAGGGAGGGGTTTGTAACAAGAGCTCTTGCTATAGCAACTCTTTGCTGCTGACCTCCAGATAATTCAGTTGGTCTATGCTTAACTCTACCCTCGAGTCCAACTTTTTTTAGAGCTTCAATCGCTTTTTCTTTTCTTTCATTTGCACTAATTCCCTGATATATAAGAGGGAGTTCCACGTTTTCTAGTGCTGTGAGTTTCGAGAGTAGATTAAATCCCTGAAAAATAAAACCGATTTTTTTATTTCGTACTTCGCTTAATTGTCTATCGCTTAAGTGCGTTACATCCGTGCCAAAAAGTATATATGTTCCTTCGTCTGCTGAATCAAGGCAACCAACAATATTCATAAGAGTGGATTTTCCTGAACCAGAAGGGCCAACAATAGATACAAACTCTTTGTCTTGGATGGTAATGGAGACATCATCTAGGGCATTTACAGTTTCTTCGCCCATTGCATATCTCTTTTTTATATTGTTTAGTACTAACATGCACATTACCTCTTATTTCATTAAGTTGTTATCTAATTATTAGTTGCTTGGTTTTTGTTGAGAGTCTGGTCTTGTCCCACCAGTACCACCAGCACCGCCTGTTCCTGAGCCACCAGTCAAACTTTGAACGCCCATCATGCCAGCTGCGCCACTTGAAGATGAGGAGCCAGCATTTCTGTAATAAATAGTATCGCCTTCATTCAGTCCCGATGTTATTTCTGCATACGAGCCATTGATTAAGCCTACTGTAACTGTAGTTCTACCGCTTTGAGTAGTTGCTGTACCTGTAGATTGAGTACTAGATGGAGCTGCAGTGTTAGTAGCTGTGCTTGTTGTGCCAGATACGCTTGTTAATACGTACTTATTATCACCACTACCAAGGATGGCTCCAACAGGTACTAGAAGTATATCCGTTTTTGATTCAGTCACTATTGTAGCGCTTGCGTTCATGCCAGCATTAACACCTTCTGCGTCTTTAATTACTATTGTTACAGGGTAAGTTGTGACACTGCCAGTAGTGCCTACTCGAGATACGCTTGTAACAGTACCTGTATAGGTTTTGTCATCGATAGCGTCAAACGTAATTTTTGCTGTTTGACCGATCTTAACATCATTGATATCTTCTTCATCCACAGCAATTTCAATCGCCATATCTGAAGAAGTTTTTATTGCGCATAGTTCGTCGCCAGATTTTACAGTATCTCCTACTGATAGATTCTGACTAACTAAAGTGCCATCAGAAGTTGCCTTTATAGTAAGAGCGGCAACTTTAGCTTTGCTAGTTGCGTAGTTTTGGGCTGCTTGTTCTCTTTTAGCTATTAAGCTTTCAGTTGAGGAAGAGAGCGCACCTGAAATAGCAAACAATTTGCTACCCTGCGTAACTGTGGAATTTACGCTATAGTAAACAGCAGTAATTGTTCCTGTTGTTGCTGAAATTGTAATAGGCTTATTTGGAACGAGTGTGCCAGTACCTATTACAGTACCGCTTGAATTTTTAGCAGTTACTTTTGTATCCATGCTGTATGTATCACCAGCGACTAGTATTTTTGCCGATGTGCTGGAGGCTTCAGTAACAGTTGCTGTTTTAGTTGTGCTACCGATAGTAAGAGTAATTTTGTCTCCAACACTAACTTTCGTATCGCCTAATGTTACATTAAGCACCATGTTGCCATCGGTAGATAGGAGCATAAGCCCATCGTATTTTGCGATAATTACAGGAACACTTGAGTTTGTCGTTGCATATATTTTTTTGATTCTCGCATCTACTGGCGCATATATGTAGCCGTCGCTAGTAGATTGGTTTGATGAAGTAAGTTCAAGATCGATTGCAGTTAATGAACTTTTAAGACTATTTGTTTCACTGACAAGAGTGCTGTTTGTGAGTACTGCAATTACATCTCCGGCTTTTACTTCCTCGCCAGCATTTTTATACACAGCGCTAACAGTTCCGTCAGATTGAGCGTATGTATATGCGGTACCAGTGGAATTAACTGTTCCGCTTCCTTCAATTGATACCTCTATATTGCCTTTGGTAACAGTTGTGGAACTATAGCTGTCTAAAGCTGACGCGGTACTTTTATTGAATTGGGAGCTGATTAAAACAAAACCTATAATTGCAACTACTAGAGCAGAAGAAGTTAATATAATGATTTTTTTCTTTTTCTTCATGTTCTTAAAGTTTTTCATGTTCTCCATTACCTTCATTCAGACATACCTCCATATTAATAATTGTTGTTTGTAAGTATATGGACTAAATGTGCAGAGAAGGTGGACTAATTATGAGCGAATTATGGCATTTGTGATATTTTAAACGGTATTAACATATGTAGAGAACAAAAAAAACAACCGCCATAAGGCGGTTGTTTTAAAAAGACTTTTATTTATTGTTTTTAAGCCAGCAAATTGCAGCGTATGCAAGGCCTGCAGCTTGATTAACAAGGACACTCTCATCAAAATCAACCATTGAAGTATGGTGTGATGTGAAATCCCAATCAGCTTTTTTAGCATATACACCTATGAAAGATGTAGGAACTATTTCTGAAACGTATGCAAAATCTTCACTACCCATATGTTTTGTTTCAACTATTATAGCTTTCTCAGGAGTTAGTAAGTCTTGCAAGTAGCCATTTATTTCCCTAACAAGATTAGGCTCATTGTATAGTGGAGGACAACCGGATTTCCATACTACTTCTGCTGTTGCCCCAAATGTTTCAGCTATAGAACTAGATATTTCTACTAAGCGAGTACGTATTTTTTCGCGTACTTCAGCGCTGAATGTACGAATAGTGCCTTCTAAAACAGCAGTTGCAGGTATTACGTTTGCCATTGCCCCAGCGCTGAATCTACCAATTGTAAGAACTGCAGGGGATAGCCCTGAAATTTCTCTTGATATAACAGCTTGGAGCGCCAAATGAATATGTACACCAACGTTAATTGGGTCAATTGTTGTTTCAGGTGAAGCACCATGTCCGCCTTTTCCTGTAATGTTTATAGCAAAGATATCTGAAGAAGCTAGAGCTGCATCGATAAAGCTTGCCATAATGCCGCCTTCTTGTTGCGCAAATACATGAGCACCGATTGCTGCATCTACCTTTGGGTTTTCAAATAAGCCATCGTCGATCATTTTCTTTGCCCCTGCAATACCTTCTTCATCTGGTTGGAACATTAGTTTTACAGTGCCTTCGATTTCGTCTTCATGCTCTTTTAATAGTTTTGCTACGCCAAGTAAGCCAGCTGTATGCATATCGTGACCACAAGCATGCATATAAGGCGTTTTACTTGCAAAAGGTAGTCCTGTTTCTTCAGTGATCGGCAATGCATCCATATCGCCTCTAACGATGATTACTTTACCTGGCTTTTTGCCACCAGCTAAAGCAACTAGTCCACATGGTCCGCATGGTTTTGGGTCATACCCTAGTGCAACTAACTCTTTAGTTACATAAGCAACAGTTTTAGGTAGGTTTGTACCTAGTTCAGCATTTTCGTGGAAATATCTGCGATGGGCAATAAGCTCTGGCAGTATTTCTCCTGCTCTTTTAACAAAATTATTCTCCATATATAATGATCCTTTCTTAATAATTATTATAATGTTATATATTATATTATATATTCATACAGCACTAATTAATAGTAGTATAAATGCAGTTTTTACCATATTAAATAAATTATCAGTTTTTGTTATATTGTGTAACTGGCTTAGTTATAAATATAGATAAATATTGACAGGATTAGCTACGATAATCTATTTTAATTCATACATTGAGAATAAAACAATACTGTATCTAATTTAGTAAAAATTAAGTAAAATATAGTATATAATAAATATGACCTGGGCAATAAAAAGAGGTGCTGAAATGGATAATTTATTCCAATTGCAAATGCATAAGCGTTCACCACTTGCAGATAGAATGAGACCTACTAAGCTTGAAGAGTTTATAGGTCAGGAGAATATTGTGGGGAAGGGAAAACTACTAAGAAGAGCGATTGAGACAGATTCGCTAACTTCTTCGATCTTTTTTGGTCCTCCTGGTTGTGGGAAAACAACACTAGCATCTATAATCGCAAACGAAACAAAAAGTGATTTTATTAAGATAAATGCTGTATCTACAGGCGTAAAAGATATGCGTGCAATAATTGAAAAAGCAAAGACGAATCTTGAACTATACGGCAAAGCTACATATGTAATACTAGATGAATGTCACAGATGGACTAAAACTCAGAGCGATACAATTTTACCGGCAATTGAGAGTGGTGTCATACGCTTTATAGGCTCAACGACTGAAAACCCTATGATATCAATGACAGCAGCTATTGTGAGCAGATGTAGAGTGTTTCAATTTTACCCGTTATCTAAAGATGATATATTAATAACCATTGATCGAGCTATAACGGATGGTAACAATGGTTACGGAGATAAAGACATTAGAATAGAAAAAGAAGCGAAAGAGCATCTTGCAATGATTGCAAACGGTGATGTTCGAAGTGCTTTAAATGCTTTAGAACTTGCAGTTGAATCTACAAGTGCGGATGAAGATGGAGTAATACATATAACAAAAGAGATAGCAGAAGAGAGCATCCAAAAGAGGATGATAAACATTGACGATGAGCATTTTTACAATATGCTTTCAGCTTTCTGCAAAAGCCTAAGAGGCAGTGACTCAAATGCGGCATTAGCTTGGTTTGCAAGGATGATCTACGCTGGTGTGGATCCGCGTATAATTGCACGAAGAATGATAGCTCATGCAAGCGAAGACGTAGGACTTGCTAATTCAGGTGCTATGATTCAAGCTGTTACTGCGGCAAAAGCGCTAGAGATGGTAGGGATGCCAGAAGCTAGACTTTCTCTTGCCCAGGCAATAATATATATTTGCGAGTCGCCGAAGAGTAATAGCGTAGTGGCGGCGGTTGATAAAGCTTTTAGTGATGTTGAAAACTATACGGATGAGCCTGTACCAACACATCTAAGAGATACAAGCTATAAAGGCGCAAATAAACTTGGCAATGGTATAGGATATAAGTATCCGCATGATTTTGAAGGCCATTATGTTGATCAGCAGTACATGCCAAACTCAATTAAGGATAGAAAGTACTATGTGCCGAGCGAACAAGGACAAGAAAAAAATATTGTTCAGCTTCAAAAACAGAGAGGCAAGAAATGACATAAATCGGCTCAATTCTTGTAATGACTATTACAGATAGTGCTTAAATATAATGTCACAACACAGAGGATATTGGAGGTAATAAGATGATTGTCGAATTAATAGAGTTAACTATGAATAACGACGGAGTTGATGTATTTGATATGCTCAAAGAAATAGGGCCTGGAGAAAACGGATATGTAAATGATGGTTGTGCAATACAGATTGATGAACTACCAGCGTATTTAAAGAAGTGCGATAATATGTCAAAAGCAATTGATCTAGCACCGCATATTGTTCCTCAAACAACGTTTTGGTTATACATAGATTGTGCACTTGTTGGAGTAGGCGAGTTAAGGCATTATTTGAACGAAAACCTTAAAATAAGAGGTGGCAATATATCCTACACCATTAGACCTTCACAAAGAGGGAAAGGTTATGGCACTGTTATTTTGCAAGAATTACTGAAGAAAGCAAAAGATAAAGATATAGAAAAAATACTGATCACCTGCAGTGAAAATAATCTTGCATCAAGAAAAGTAATTGAAAAGAACGGCTGTATATTAGCAAGTATTAATAACGGAGAATGTTCTTATAGAAAAACTCTATAATTTCAGTTTTGGTTTAACTCTTACTTTAATCAAGCTTTTCACGTCATCTAAAATTTGTGCGTCTTTTACTTCAATCATTAACCATTTACCACCGCACGAAAATTGAGTTCTATCGTATAGATTTTGTATATATACTGCAAGATGGAATAAGCAACACTTGTTAACCCTTCATTTATTTCTTCACGTGAAAATTCGCTTTTTTCTAAACTAGCATCGCTTAATGAATTTAACTTGGAATAGAAGTCAATTGCGAGTTCTAAATACCGTTTATTGGAAGGGTCAAGTTTATCAAACAATAAATTTTCGGCTTCATTAATTTTTCCACTATCTATCAATTCCGTTAGTTGCAAAAACAATAGGCCAGTATCTGATTGATTTGTTTCTTCTGATATTTGATAATCCGTCGATTCTTTATTAAAGATTATTTTGGCAAGCATTTTAGCCATGCCTTCAATTTGGCGTACTATCCAATCGTTTTTTAACAAAATAGCACCTGCTTTTTGTTTTGAATTATTGCTTGTATCCATTGTATCAAGACTCATACAAATAAAACAAGCAGAATGTATAGAAGAGAGTCTGCAATTCATAGGATAGCTTTTAGGATTAACTCTTTTAGAAATATTTACTGCCTAATATATGCCAGTATCAATTTGATAGTAATACATATATTAACTATAGAAAACTGAAAATTTAATTACGTGGAGTAGATATGAAAGAGCTTAAAATAGAAACAGAATATGGAGCTTTCCCTATAGACCAAAAAATCACTGAAAAATACGATTTAAAATCAGGGATCAGATCGCCTTTTACACGCAGTCGTATTCTGGGTAAGAATGGTGAATATTTTCAGGAAGAAAATAAAGTAAAAGAATCAGAAGAACTTAAAATAGGACCTGAAGATGAGGCTGCAGAAACGAGTGACGGAGTGAAGTTCACAACAGCGGAAATACTTGATATTTCTGCGGGAGTAGATTCATCAGTATAATAGGATTGCAAAAGCTCCTAATTATTTAAATTAGGAGCTTAATTTTATAAGTTATTTACTTTTTCACAGAAGAGAGCAGAACGCATGCTTGTACAGTATCTATTCCAAGTTCCTCGGCCAACATTAATATTTCATCGTCATAGCTACCGGGCTGAAACCATGCATATTTTATGCCCAGTTTCGCAGCTTCTTTAATTATAGGCGTGCCTATTTTAGTAGATACAACCATGTTCACAACTTCAGGGACTTCTGGTAATGCGGATAAATTACTATAGCATTTATCGTCATCGATTAAGTCGTATTTTGGGTTGACTGCATAAACTGTATATCCGTTATTCTTAAGGTGATGGTATAATTTATTTCCGTATTTTTCGGGGTCTTGAGTTGCACCAACTACCGCCCAAACTTTTTTATCAAACATAACATCTTCAAACATATATTACCTCCTGCGTGCATTTTTACAAAAAAACTCATATAGACTTCTCTATTTATTTATAAACAATTTTATAGTAATTAATTCAATCTTAGATAAATATATAATAATTAAAATCAAATTTTACTGAATAAGCCATTTTATGCCTTTAGTGATTCTTTCAGTGACATTTGCAAAATGATTTCCAGCATTCATTTCAAATATAACATCACTGCCTTGTGACCTTAAGACTTCCTCAGCTTGTTGCGTGCAATTTTCTATAGTAGCCAGTCGCTCGTTTCTGGTCGCTTTTTCTTTATCGCCCAATGATATATATATTTTTGGCGTTTGCACCTTTGGAAGGTTAGTCTGCATGAAATTCAACCATCCTTCATACCACAAAGAGCCGGACATAGAGCCAATCATATTAAAAATATCTGTTTTGTAAAGAGCGTATAACGCAAACAGCCCACTCAACGAATATCCAATGAGTCCTCTGCCTGCAAGTTCATAGCTTATCTCTTTTTCTACTTCGGGTACGATATCGCTTACTAGCATAGCTAGATAATCATCAGCTCTACCGCTAAAATCTTCGCCACCTTTAAAAACTTTTAAAGCAGGCCATGGAGACATGTCTTTGTTCCAATCAGTACTTTGTATGCAAACTAGTATAAAATTCTTATTGCTAAGATTCCAAATATCATCGGAAGTGCTTTCCTCACTGGAGTGCATATATAAAATAGGATATCTTTTGCCTCCATCAGGTTCATATACGAGAATACTGTGCTCTGATATATTTATTTCTTTTTCCATATTGCACTCACAATCAACAAATTTACTTACTTCTTAACTAAATTATATTACCACAAAATTATATTGCAATATTTAAAAAATACTTTTAGACAATTACTTGCTTAAGCTTTGGAAAGAAGTCTATAATTCAAGGTTGGATTTCAGTTGATCTAGTATTTTTATGCGCTTAAGTACGCCAACTAATATGATTGCGATGGTAGAACCGCAGAGCGAACTAATAATAAACGGGAAAACGTAAGCAAAAAGCGCTGCTTGCTTTGACATGAGCATTGTAACTATAGGGTAAGCTGCAAGCGCACCCAAAATGCCAGTTCCTATTACTTCACCCGCATATGCAAGATAAAGTTTTTGAGAGTATTTATAGAGTAGTCCGCAGCATAAAGCTCCAATCATACTGCCTGGAAAAGCTAGCATACTGCCTGTGCCTAGTAGCAAACGCAATGTAGACGTGGCAAAAGCAGCTTCTACAGCGTAAGCAGGTCCTAGAAAAACACCAGCAATTATATTGATCATCGATTGAACAGGAAAACATTTTGCTGCGCCTATTGGAATATAGAATGCTGAAGTAACAACACCTATAGCTACAAGCATACTTGCAACACCAAGTTTTTTAACATTTATCATTTTATTATCCCCTTGCAAAACTAAAAATGGGATATGCCACATATAGGCACATCCCAAAAAACAGCTAAGTTTTCGATCCCTACGTTGGCATTATCCAAATCAGGTTAATGGGTCGAAATTTACTCTAAATTTCCTCTCAGCCTGTATTACAAGCTCCCCGTTTTGTTATTCGATTTTTTTAAATATAGCATATGCGATAGATGCTGTCAATCGTAAGAAGGATATAAACGCAACTAACATTAACTTGAAGAATGAGAATAATTTCACCAAAATGCTTTTTTTATTGCCTAAATTACTCTGGTTAAACTAATGTGTGGCAAAGCATATGATTAGGCTATAAAAATGATAATTGCAAGATTGCTCAGATAAGTAATAATTCAACTGATAATGCAATAAAAATTATTGTGATGGTACAAATATTATTAAATATTGGCATACGTCACAGAATGCTAAAATGAAAACTGTAAAATTTTAGAGTTGATCTTCTGATCTATAAATATATTACAAAAAGGAGCAAGGATATGACGAACGAAGAGATACAAAAACAAACTCAACTACTCAAAGACTATGTAGTGGACTGCCGTCGTACAATACATCGGTTGGCAGAGGTAGGCCCTATGGAAGTAAAAACCAGTGCGTTTATTCAAAGTCAGATTGAAGAAGTCGGACTGCCTTTTGAAAAAGCGGGAAATACTGGGTTACTTGCTATTTTGGACACAGGCAAGCCAGGACCGCATATTGCATTGCGTGCTGATATAGATGCGCTACCAATGCCTGAAAACCCTAATAACCTTGCAGGTCCAAGAGTTTGCGTTTCAGATGATCCAGGGACTTGCCACGCTTGTGGGCATGACGCACATTCTGCTATGTTGCTTGGTTCAATGTGTGCGCTAGTAGCCAACAAAGATACCCTATGCGGAATAGTGTATTTCTGTTTTGAAGCTGGAGAGGAAAACGGAACTGGGATAGAAGATATGTTGGCAGCTCTTTCAAAATATAAGATCGATACAATATTGGGTATCCATGTGTATGCTTCACTTGAGTCAGGAAAAATCTGTGTCGATGCTGGACCACGTATGGCTGGCGCAGCTGGCATAGACATTAATTTCGTTGGTAAAGGTGGACATGGTTCACGTCCTGACCTATCTATTAACCCAGTTTATTGTGCAGCAAACTACTTGAATAATCTTGCAGTTGCATTTGCTAATCAGATTGACGCAAACGAAACTGTTACTCTTGGAATTACTTCGATTCAGGGAGGGACAGTTGGAAATGTAATCCCAGATACTGCAAAGGTTCTTGGATCACTACGATTCTTTAACATGAAAGAGGGACAAAAAGGAGCAACTATTATAAGAGAAGTGGCAGAGCACACAGCAGCTATGCATCATTGTAAAGTAGAGTTCTCCGATAGAACAAAGGTACTATTGGGACCAGTAACTAACGATGAGGCATGCTCAGCAATGGCAAAAGATGTACTACCTGAAGTGCTTCCAGAAGGAACCATATCATCAGCTGAAAAATGGTACGCATCAGAGAGTTTCGGTCGTTATTTAGAACTATATCCAGGTGTTTTCGCTTTTCTTGGCATCAAAAACCCTGCTTACGGCAGCGGTGCACAACATCATAACGAATATTTTGATGTAGATGAAAATGTCCTTCCAATTGGTATGCTATCTACTCTAAAATATACAACAGCCTATATGGAAAATGGTTGTAAATAAGATGAATCATCCATTAAAATGTTCTTTAATTTGCACCGTTAGGGTAAGCGGTACATGGATTTAGTCTGATTTCCATGTAGGTATCAGATAGATAAAATACATCTCATGATAAGAAATCAGAGTTTAAACTGTCACATAAAAAACATAATGTGCAGAATAAGCTAGCAAAAACTATTTCATTAATAACCCTGCGGAGCCTAATAAAAATAAAAGGAGGATTATTATGTCAAGTGAAACCTTGAAACCCAAAAAGAAATTTGCCATGCCTCACCTGTTTTGGATTATGATGGGTCTACTGCTGCTTACAAGTTTGCTAACCTACGTTATTCCTGCAGGGCAGTTTGCTGTTGATCCGACAACAAAGAAAATTATCGGCACAGAGTTTAATTATTTGGGGCATCAGACTCCAGTAAGCCCGCTAGCCACATTAATGTTAATTCTTGATGGACTTGTAAGCTCAAGTAACATCGGCTGGGCGGTCTTATTATCAGGCGCAATGATCGTTATCATAATTGGTACAGGTGCTATTGATGAGTTTCTTAACTGGGCAATTTATAAGCTGAAAGACAGAAATGAGAACATACTGATTTCAGGAATGTTCATACTAATGGTTTATCTAGGAGCTTTCGGCGGTACAGATGCAATGATAGCCGTTGTTCCAATTGGTGTAATGTTCTGTAGGAAAATCAAACTAGACCCGATATGTGCGATTGGCGTAACAACATACGCAACATTATTGGGCTTTGGCACTGGCCCAACTAAACAGATGATTACTCAAATGCTAATGGGCGTAAGAATTTACGGCGCGTTTTTTACCATGTTCATTTCAATGAATTTCTTTATGATAATTGGACTATTTTTTCTGCTAAGATATGTTAAAAAGATCCGCAAAGACCCTGCAAAATCTCTTATGTTTGATGAAGGATGGAGACCTAACGCAGAAATATCTGTAGAAGGCGAAGCAACATTAATCAAAGAAGTAACACTTTCATGGCGTACAATACTAATTTTAACTATCTATATGGGACAGTTTGTATTCCTAGTTGCATATCCATTGATAACTGGCAATAGTAGTATATTGTTACAATTGATGGCTGCTACCGCTATAGTCGTTTCTATAGTATGCGGCTTTATAGGTAAGTTCTCTTTTGACAAATTAGGTAATGAGTTTGCAAAAGGACTTTCTACTATGGCATTCGTAGCTTTCGTAATTGGTATAGCAAAGGTAATGAGTATGGTTATGACAAACGGCAATATTCTACATACTATCGTTTATTCACTCACATTGCCATTGATGAACATGCCACTTGCAGTATCCAGTATGGGCATGACTGGCGTAATATCTGCAGTCAATTTTATAATCCCATCTGCTAGTTCCAAAGCTGCTATATTGGTTCCGATTCTAAAGCCAATAAGCGATGTTCTGGGCTTAAAGCCAGAAATTGCAGTTCAAGCTTTCCAATACGGCGATGGTTTCACAAATATGATTTCTCCTTTCCTAGCATGGACTGTTGGTTCTTGCGTAATGGCTGGGGTGCCTTTCCCTAAGTGGCTAAAATGGGTTGTGCCTAAGGTAATTGCTTTCCTTCTAATCAGTGTTGTAATTATGTATATTCTTACTGCTACAGGGTGGACTGCATTCTAAAAAGTTATTGTAATAACGAAAGAAGTAAATAAAATACCAGAAAAATAAAACTATATATTCGTAATTCATAAAGGAGTGGATTTATCCACTCCTTTATGCGTATTATGGTTTAGTAAAAAATAATAATTCACTAAAATGCGAAAGAATTATAAAGTAATTTAATCAACCTATTTTAACAATAGAGCCGAGTTCATATTGTTAATGAAATAAAAAAAGAAGGAGTTTAATAACCTCTTCTTTAAATTATGTTTTATTCTATTACTTGAATCCAGCCTTCGGGAGCCTCGATTTGTCCCATTTGGATTCCAGTTAGTGTATCATATAGTTTTTTTGTTATTGGGCCCATGCCTTGCATACTGTTGATCATACAGATTTCATTGCCATGGTCTACAATTTTGCCAACTGGAGAAATAACAGCAGCTGTACCGCAGAGACCACATTCTACAAAGTCTTTAACTTCACTGAAATATATTTCTCTTTCTTCTACTTCAAGACCTAAATACTCTTTTGCGATATATAGTAGGGACTTACGAGTGATAGAAGGGAGGATGCTATCAGACTTTGGCGTTACTAGTTTATTGTCTTTTGTAACAAATATGAAGTTTGCGCCGCCTGTTTCTTCAACCTTAGTATGAGTTGCAGCATCAAGATATAAGTTTTCATCAAACCCATTTTTATGTGCTGTAACAATAGCATGAAGGCTCATAGCATAGTTTAGTCCTGCCTTGATATCTCCTGTTCCATTTGGTGCTGCGCGATCAAAATCGCTGACGCAAATGTTTAACGAACGAACGCCGCCTTTAAAGTAAGGGCCAACAGGAGTAACTAATATACGGAATTGATACTCTTTAGATGGAGCAACGCCGATTACTGGGCCACTTCCAAATAAATAAGGACGGATATAAAGCGTAGCGCCTGAACCATATGGAGGGACATACGCTGCATTTGCCTTAACGACCTTAATGACCGCATCAATAAATCTATCTTTTGAGAATACAGGCATCTCCAACCTTTTTGCAGTGTTTGCCATACGCTCTGCATTCATATCGGGGCGGAAGGCCACGATATGCCCATCTTTCGTCGTATATGCTTTTAATCCTTCGAAACAAGATTGACAATATTGAACAACGCCTGCGCATTCGCTGATTGTCATATTAGGATCATCTGATAGACTGCCTTCATCCCAGGCTCCATCGCGGTAATGAGAAACATACCTCTTATCTGTTACACGATAGCTGAAATCAAGGTTCGCCCAATCATAGTTCTTCTTTTCCATAGCTAGTACTCCTCCTTTATAATTATATAAAATGGTAAACTATTCTGTTTGCCAGGGTTTAAAATTCGTAGAGAATATTCTTAATACAGTGTGGATTAATGATATTAAAAAAGTCCTAAGCTGCTTAATACAGCTTAGGACGAATAAAAATCCGTGTTACCACCTAAATTCAGAGAATACTCTGCACTCTAACGATACTATAATATCGTTTCCGTCATTACGGTCGGAAATCCGGTAAAGCTTACTCAACTAATATTATTCAGCTTAACGGCTCAGAAATGATCTCCAAGTTTTCCTCACGAAGATTTACACCAGCCATCTTCTCTCTGCGCATATAAAAAACGAGTATTGTTTTCATCATTGCCTTTAACAGTTTTTCTAATAATTGTAGTAATTATAACTAACACATAGTGAATAGTCAATACTTCAAACTAAAAGAAGCCTAAGGATTGTATAAAAATCCATATATAATTGATGCCTTTATTTATTGCTATGTGATTTGATCACAGAATGTAAATATAGTATTTAATATAATGCATACAGAAGCTAAATAAGAAGAAACAAATTATTATGAAAAATGAGGAGTAACTAAATATGATCAATAATATTTTTGGTTTATTCAAAAATAATGATAACGAAGAAGAAACCAGCAAAGATAATGCAGATAAAATTTTGTATGTAGACAATTACAGATGCCCTGAGAATCACCGTTGTCCTTCAATAAGGGTATGTCCCGTTGGGGCACTGACACAGGAAAGATATGAAGCACCTAAGGTGGATATGGAAAAATGCATTAAATGTGGTAAATGCGTAAAGTATTGTCCGATGAGAGCAATAAGCTTAAAATAAAACAGTATTGTGACACAATCACAGATCAAATATAAAATGCAAGATAAAATAATAATATAAATATACAAAGGAGCTGAACGTTATGTCAGTAATAACAATCACAAAAGAAAACTTCGAAAATGAGGTTATAAAGTCAGACAAACCAGTTTTAATTGACTTCTGGGCTTCATGGTGTGGACCATGCCGAATGGTTTCTCCAGTTATAGATCAAATCGCAGAAGAAAACACAACTTTTAAAGTTGGTAAAGTAAATGTAGATGAGCAGGGAGAGCTTGCTCAAGCATTCAAAGTTATGAGCATACCTACTTTGGCGGTTGTAAAAGATGGCAAAATAACTGCTCAGGCAGTTGGTGTAAAGCCAAAGGCGCAAATACTTCAAATGATAAACGAATAAGAAAAAAGGTTCGAGGATTTAACTCGAACTTTTTTTATATCATTTTTCTTAGCTTTTGCTTATCTTTAATAAAAACTCCGCCACGATATAGTTCCACAAGTCCATCGTTTTCAAAATGGTTGAGCATTCGCGTCACAACTTCGCGTGCAGAGCCCATATATTTTGCAATTTGCTCATGTGTAAGTTTTATATCATCTGAATTTGTTTTAACAGCCTCATCAATTAAAAATGAGGCTAATCTTTTGTCAAAGCTTAAAAACAATATTTGTTGCATGGCCCACATAACATCAGAGAATTTATCAACTGTGGTATGCAGAGCAAAATTTTCAACGTATATATTTTGAGATTGAAGCTTGGAAAAGATAAAGGAATTAATAAGTAATATGTCAGTTTCAATTTCTGCATCAATGTGAACGTCGAAGCTAATATTATTTATAAGGCAGGAGGCGGAGAGGATACACACTTCTCCGGCATTCAGTCTATATAAAGTGATTTCTTTTCCTTCTTCGGATAAAATATATGTACGAAGCTCTCCAGATTTAATAATCATAACACCAATGCAGTCGTTATCAGCACTGTGAACGTTAGAGCCTTTTTTATAATGAACTTCAGAAACATTCTCAAGTAGCAATGTTTTTTCTTCTTCACAGAGATTATCCCAAAAATAAAATGCACTTTTTAATATAAACTCATCTTCTTTATCCATTTCTTCACTCTCCAGTTTCTCTATTGAAATCAAGCTGTTAAAATTCCACTATTTTGAATTAGTATATTCTAAACGCAATAGATTAACAACGGCATATAACACTTTAAAAGTTAATATGAGCTTTTGTGCAACGTTAATTGAGGGCGGGATGTAGTTGTCTGTATTATAATTTTTATAGTACTTCTATTTAGCGTTAAGAATTAAAGCAATTCTTTTTTGTTTTTTATATTTACAGTCGAATGATGTGTTTCTGTTAAAATGTAATTGGTCGTGGCAATATCTTGTCGAAATACATTTATGCTTTTGCAATAAAACAAGATATAATAAGCGTATATGTCATATGTTTAAGTTTTAAAGCGTAAGCAAAGTAATGAACAAAAAAAGGTGATGAGAGAATGGATCTGCCCATAATTGAAGCAATATATTTTGTAAATTTCTTAACAATAATTGCTACAGTATATTTTGAAAGAAAAAAACCAGTTAATGCTATAGCTTGGATATTTGCAATAATTTTGCTGCCAATGTTTGGATTTGTTATTTACATAATATTTGGTAGAAGTTTACGCACGACTCACAGAAATATATTTAAAAACAAAAAAGAGTATGATGCTCTTTACCAAGTTTGGATTACAGAAGATAAACATTTTTTAGACTCGAGAGGTAAATCTATTGCAGATAAAAGCTTTGAGAAATACTATGACATTATTGAAATGAATTTTAATGCGAATGGAAGCATGTATTTTAGAGATAATGACATAACAATATTTACTTCGGGAGAAGAAAAATATACTGCACTGTTCAAAGATATAGAAAACGCTACAGAAACAATACATATTTTGTATTATAGTATAAATAACGATGATATCGGCAGAAAGTTTATAGATTTGCTCTCCAAAAAAGCCGCTGAGGGAGTAAAGGTTAGGCTAATATATGACCATGCTGCTAACTGGATTTCTCCAGGCAAAATGTTCGCGCCTTTAATAGAATCAGGAGGCGACGTCTGTAGTTTCTTTCCTTTAAAATTCGGAACATATCTGAGGTTTAACTATAGAAACCATCGTAAAATTGCAGTAATCGATGGCAAGTACGCTTATATGGGAGGCATGAATATTGGAGATGAATACTTAGGGCTGCATAGGCGTATTAAACCGTGGAGAGATACACATATTAGAATAACAGGAACGTCAGTCCATTGTGTTCAACTAAGATTTTTGATGGACTGGTATCATGCTTCAATTAATGAAAGAGAAATTGACGATTCTATGCTTGAAAGTCTCTTTCCAAAGCCGGAAAAAACAGGGGATATAGGATTGCAATTAGTATCGGGCGGTCCTGATTCTAACGATGAGCAGATTAAACGTGGATTCATTAAAATGATTAATTCATCTAGAAAAAAAATATACATTCAAACACCGTATTTCATACCGGATGAGTCTTTTCTTGAAGCACTGCAAATTGCTGCAACGTCAGGAGTGGATGTAAGAGTAATGCTCCCTTTCGTTGCTGACAAAATGTTTGTTAATAGAGCCACAACTTCTTATATAAAAGATTTACTAGACTACGGTATAAAAGTATATCTTTATCCAGGATTCCTTCATTCAAAAATGATAATAATGGATGATGAAATAACTTCGATAGGTTCATCAAATATGGACATAAGAAGCTTTATGTTAGACTTTGAGATAAATGCATTTATCTACAGTACTAAATTCACAAAGAAATGCGTGAATATTTTTGAAAATGATATGGACAAATCTAAATTAGTAACCAAGGATTGGCACAATTCAAGAAGCCTATGGATTAAGTTTCAAGAAGGTTTATTTAGATTGTTTTCTCCGATGCTTTAATAAATTATTTACATGATTACTAGTTATTCTAAATTAAGATGATACTTTTACGGGAGGTATACATTGTGCTCACATTTCAACAATTATATGATAGGCTACTGAAAGCTTCAATGGAAGATCGGGTACCGGACGAATTGGATAAAATACATAAGGATAAGTTTGATCCGCATCAGTTGGACTGCCTATTGCATCCAGAACTATATCCGCCTGTAATCAGGCTTAATGATTGCAACTGTTCACAAGAAGAAAAAGCTGCCTGTGCTGGGAACTGTGTGTTTGATGCTTTATCCCAAGACAAAAATGGTAATGTAAATGTTAATCAAGATTTATGCGCTGGATGCGGTGATTGTATTGAAAAGTGCAAAGCTAAAAACCTAACAGACAGAAAAGATATTTTGCCGATGCTAGAGGCGGTTTACAAATCCAAATCACCTGTGTATGCATTGATTGCGCCTGCTTTTGTTAACCAATTTACTAGCGAAGTTACACCTGGCAAGTTGCGTTCAGCTTTTAAGCAAATTGGCTTCACTGGCATGGTAGAGTTAGCATTGTTTGCCGATATTCTAACATTAAAAGAAGCTCTGGAATTTGATAAAAATATTATTGAAGAAAAGGATTTTCAGTTGACAAGTTGTTGTTGTCCTATATGGATTGCACTAATCCGTAAGATTTACAATCAACTTATGCCATATGTTCCTGGTTCTGTTTCACCAATGGTTGCATGTGGTCGTTCGGTTAAGACGTTGTACCCAGGTGCATTGACCGTATTTATTGGGCCTTGCATTGCTAAAAAAGCTGAAGCTAAGGAAAAAGATATTGCGGATGCAGTTGACTATGTGCTTACATTCCAAGAAGTTAGGGATATATTCGAATTAGCAGATATTGATCTAGCTAAATTGCCAGAGGATGAAAGGGATTATTCATCTCGCACTGGCAGAATATATGCAACTACTGGAGGAGTAAGCGAAGCAGTACAGAATACGGTAAAAAGATTAAATCCAGATCGTTCATTAACTTTACGTGCAGCGCAGGCGGATGGAGTACCTGCTTGTAAAGCCATGCTAAACGATATTTTAAGCGGTAAGATAACTAACAATTTCTACGAAGGTATGGGTTGTGTTAATGGCTGTGTTGGCGGACCAAAAGCCTTAATCTCTAAAGAAGAAGGTCGAAAAAATGTTTATTCTTACGGTGATGAGGCAACTTATCTTACACCTATAGATAATCCATACGTGATAGAACTGCTTCACCGCCTTGGATTCGATACCGTGGAAAGCCTGCTTGAGCACAGCGATATATTCACACGCAAGTTTTAAAATATGATTTTTGGATCAAAACTATAATAAATAAAAAGCTAAAGGGCTATAAACGTTTATCAGTTTATAGCCCTTGAACTTTCAAAAATTTATATTATAAAGTTTTTGCAATGGAGCCAGACTAAGCGGGTGGTTAGGGTAGCTAAGCTATTCTTTGTCAATATTTTGATGCTACAGTATATATGCTTATAATTCATATATCATTCTTGTATTACTATCTATGGATCCCATAAAAGAACAGTGCAACAGTTCCGGGTCCGACATGTGATCCAGTAACTGGCTCATAGTAGCAAATGAGAGTCTCGCCTTGATGGCCACTTTCTCTAAGTCTCTGAGCCAAATGCTCTGCATCTTCTACGCAATCACCGTGAGCAATACCTACAGGGGCATTCATGTCTGAAACAAGCTCTTGATATTTCTTAACAAGCGCTTCAAGTGCTTTTTTCCGTCCTCGTGCATTATGGTTTAGTACGATCATGCCATCATTATCGCCCATTAGTATTGGCTTAATTTGCAGAATGTTCCCTAAAATTGCGGTTGCACTTGAGACACGTCCGCCTTTTTTTAAGTACATCAAATCTTCAACCGTAAAATATTGGCATATTGATGCGCTGTTCTTTTGTGTAAGTGTAACGACTTCTTCAAAAGATGCTCCGCCTTCTTTCAGTCGAGCAGCAAATAGTACTGGAAGACCCTCGCCTAGCGATGCGGCTAGTGTATCTATTGTGGCTATTTTTCGAAGAGGATACCGCTCTCGCATTTCTTCTGCAGCCTTGACTGAAGCATGGTAAGTTCCGCTTAAGCCACTGGACATTCCAATATAAATAATATCAATTCCTAAAACAAGACTCTTTTCAAATGCGTCGCAAAAAGCGCTGGTGTTTATCATATCGGTTTTAACTTCAGCACCATTTCTCATGGCACTATAGAACAGTTTCCCGTCAAATTCTGCTTTGCTTTCTTCTGAAGATGGGAACTCTTCTCCGTTAACAGTATAGTGTAAAGGTATCTCTTCCAAATCATAATTTTGCATTATTTCAGCTGGAAGATTAGCTGATGTGTCGGTATAAATCTTAAACATTTCAGTCAACCCTTTCTGAGCTCCAAGAAAACAGAGCAACAGTGCACGGTTACATGTGACTACCGATTGTTGTATTAATACTGTTTGTTAGAACTTTTACTAGTTTTTTATAAGACAGGATATAATCTAAATCTCTGTAACATAGGGTATACCGTTTTCTTGAGCATACTGAACAGCATAGGCGCCAACTGCGGTATGGATCGTAAGCTCGTTGCAACGACCAAATGCCAGTTGTCCTATCTGCAAACAAGTGGCAGGAATGAAAGCTGTTTTCAGCTTGGTGCAGCCAGTAAAAGCACGGTCGAAAATAGCAATGCATGTTGGTGGAATCGTTATGTTAGCAAGCGAGTAACAGCTTGAAAATGCACCTGAGGCAATGCTTAAGCATGTGGAGGGGAGGGTAATCTCTTTTAGTGACGAACAAGAAGAGAATACGTTGGCACTGATATTGGATAGACCATCAGGCAGCGTTAATGCGGTTAGACTGCCACAGCTTTTAAAAGCGTTTGCTACAATCTGCACAACACTTTTTGGTAAGTTGACAGATTTCAGACTGCTACAAACTGAAAATGAATTGTAGCCGATGCAATTGACGCCATCTGGGATGACAATGCTGGTCAGGCTTGAACATCCTGCAAACCAACTGTGACCTATTTTCTCACAGTTAGCTGGTAAAGTAATACTCTTAAGGCTTGAGCAGTTTTCAAAAATTGAATCGCAATGTTTTAATAATAGGCCATCAGGGATGTTAATTTCTTTAAGGTTGGTACAACTTTTGAAAGCGAAGTCGCCAATTTCAGTAACGCCATCGGGAATAGAAATTTCAGTAAGACTTTTGCACTCTTTAAAAGCGCCTAGTCGTATTTTAGTTACACTTTCCGGAATCGAAATGGTTTTTAGATTAGTACAACCCTTGAAAACATTAGGATTAAGCTCAGTTAGGCTGGAGGGAATTGCAAGTTCTGTAAGGCTAGTACAATTTGCAAATGCTTGCTCGCCGATTTCACTTAAGCTGCTTGGAAGTACAATTTTCGTAAGGCTGACACAGCCGTTGAATGCGTTAGAGCCGATTTTTATAAGACCTTCAGGCAAAACAACACTAGAAACTTCACCGTTTTTGTTACGACGGGTTCCAGAAAAGGCATTATCATAAATCTTTTTTACGTTGCTTGGCACGGCGATGTCTGTCTCGGTTCCAATGTATGCATATAGCACGTCGCCTAAAATAATAAAACCGTCTGAGTCTGCAAGACCTGTGCAACCATCGAATACATTGTCTCCCATGGTGACAATGCTTTTCGGTAGAACAATGGAGGAAAGACTAGTGCATCCTGAAAAAGCGCGTGTGCCGATTTCCGTTACTCCTTCTGGGATTACGATACGAGTGAGATTCACACTACTATGGAACGCTTCTCCGCAGACAGTGCTAACATGTTTTTTTCCAACGGATACGGGAATTACGATATTCGTTTCGTCGCCGATGTAGCCTGAAATACCAATGGAACCATCTTTCAGTTCTAAAAAACTGTAGTTCTGGCGTAATTGAGACTCTGGTTGCGGTGTATCATCTCTATCCCGAAAGAATAGTACATTTTCATATTCATCCATTTCTTCAGTTGTAAAGTGCGTGTTTTTATAGTTAAGTAGTAGCGCTGTACAGGAAGTAGCTCGGATTGCTTGAGCGTTTGCCATCAATCTTTCTATTTCACCAATGGTTATTTTATGTGTGAGTTTAAGTACAAACAACAGCTGTACGCTATCGTTAGACAAGATGGAAAGGATAGAGGCACGATGTGCATTTTTTACAAGTAGATCTTTATAAAAAGAAGGGCGATTTGGGTAAAGCTTTACTACCCGCATGGCATAGCGTAGCTGGTCATCTAGAGTGCCAAGATTGTGGAACATGTTTTCGGCATAATCACCGAACAGGGAACGTGAACGATCTACAACTTGTGAAAAATCTGCTGTCCATACAGACTGATCGTTACCTGGAAAAGGGATAACCTCGGTATGCTTTCCGTTGTAGTACACAAAGTCGATATCGCATGTGCTGAAGTAAAAGCGAATACGGTTATCTAAATAAGGTTGTGCAAAGGGATCGCAGACATGATCGCGGTGGAAGTTGCCATAACTGCTGTCATTTTTGTCGTAAACGATAATAGCAGGTAGTTTATGTGTATAACTTCCTTTAAAACGGTCAGTTTCTACATCCTCGTCTGTACAGTGCAACTCTAGTCGCTCAAGATGGGGATAATCAGTGATATAACGAAAGAAGGCACCGTCACTCCAGCTGTCCAATAGCTCTGTGGACATCTCGTCTGCGGCGATTCTTTTGATGCTTTGTTTGGCTGCTGCGTCCACATCTTCAAGGGAAGTATAAACGCGCCCATTCCAGCCTTCTCGTTTATGATGCGATAATAAAAGCGTGTCACCATTCTTATAAACGTAATAGTTACTCATTTTTGTGTCCTTACTTTAAAGTTCGAGATCTGTGATTTCAGAAATGATTTCTTTCTGACGCTCATAGAATAGTAGTTCTTTGTTGTGACGGAAATATGCTTCACAGCCATAGCGACTGATAAATCTAGCTCCATAATAACTGGCAGTTAGCTCAGTTACAAGGATTAATAGTTCCTGACCCTCGCCAAAAGCGTTCTCGCAGAACAGGAACACATTGTTAAGATGTTTGCCTGCTTCTTTGGCATTTTTGCGCATTTCTGCAATGCGCTTATCAAAGTCTGCTTTGATTAGGGCAAAGGCAGTGCTAACGTTTGTTTCAGAATATACTAGTGCCTTTTGCTCATTCAAAATAGCGATGTTTTTAAGCATGCTGATTTGCTTTTCATCAGATAAATTTCCAGCTTGCTTACCACTTTCAAGTATCTTCTGCTGAGCAGCAATTTGTTGATCAATTACAGTAGCAGGTATAGCGGTGCCAGTGCTGAGTTCAGCTTTTATATGGGAAATTATGCTCATTAGGTTTTTGAGGCGTTGCTCGGTTAAAAGAGCATCGCGAAGTTCTGCCGTTACAGTATCTAATATCATGCCCAGCAGTGAAAGGCGCTCGTCGAACTTTGCAGATTTAGCACGTTCAAGGATATCACTAGGCACATCACCAGCCAGGATTTTATCTACCTGATAGTCAGATTTATATTTGTTGAACAAGTCATAGTAGAATGCAAAATCTTTTGAAATGGTTTTGTCTTGTAGATATTGGCTGATCAAGAGGTTATCAACGGGAATACCATTTTTTTCGTAAAGTTGAATTATTGTAGAAAGATCATCCCAGCCACGTGCAGTAACAAAACTTTTGCCATCGACATTAGTCTCAACATGATAAAAATTATCTTTTTTAATTTCAAGATAAGTCAGCACAGAGGGGTGGACGCTTTTTTTGTAAGCGTACTCTTTCCATACATCAAAATCTGGCTCAACGTCAATGCGTTTGAGACGATCCCAAGTGACAATATCAAACTCACGCACTGACTTATTGTACTCTGGTGGATTACCAGCAGTTACAACGACCCAGCCTTTCGGTACTCTGTGCGCACCGAAAACTTTGTATTGCAAAAATTGCAGCATGGCAGGTGCTAGCGTTTCGGAAACGCAGTTGATTTCATCTAAGAAAAGAATACCTTCTTTTACGCCGGTGTTTTCCATCTTGTCATATACGCTGGCGATAATTTCGCTCATGGTGTATTCGGAAACTTCATATTCTTTGCCACCGTAAGTCTTGTGAACTATAAAAGGCAGACCAAGTGCCGACTGGCGTGTATGGTGCGTTATGGAATAGGAAACTAGACCCACGCCAAGCTCTTGCGCTATCTGCTCCATAATGGCAGTCTTACCGATGCCTGGAGCACCCATAAGAATTACAGGGCGTTGCCTTTCAATTGGAAGGGCATAGTTGCCGAATTCGTCTTTGGTGAAATATGCCATCATGGCGTTTTTAATCTGATCTTTTGCTTCTTTAATATTCATACTGTTTCCCTTTCAGGCTTTATTTTATGTTTTCAGCGTTTAAATTGGGTTTTATATTTCATCGCTTTGCAGTATCAGGCGCATAGCCCATACTGGAACTTCTGGTTGTGCACCAGTGCTATCGTCCAGAAATAAAAATGCGGTGTCATAGTCGGGCTTTCGTTCAGGAAATGTACCAAGTCCATCGGTAAAATAGATAAGACCCTTTAGGTTGGAGAATTCCTTTTTTGCAATAAGCTCATCTACATAGCTAAATACGGGGCGAAAATCGGTGCCGCCCATGCCGTGTATTTGCATGGTTTTTATGTAATCATCAAAATCTTCCTGGCAGGTTATTTTGCGGTCCTCCTGCACGGCCACGTCACACTGAATAATGTGCAGATTGGTCTTTGCAGAAAAGCTGTCCTGCTGTTTAAGAATGTTATAAGTCTTTGTAACAAATTTCTGTACTAATTCACCACTTGTGGAGCCAGATGTATCAATAGCGATAACAAAGTCTTTGATACGGCGATCTTCTTTATATTCCAAAGGCTCAATAAGTGGTAGGTTTTCATAAAGCTTTAGACCGTAGGTATAGAAGATATAGTCAAACTCATCATCGTTGATTTGCATCGCTTCGCCGATGACGGAGAATTTTCGTAAAAACTCGGTGTAATCGTACCGCTCGCGGTTGACGGCGCGTAATTCTTGTGTAAGGCTTGCAGCGTTGTTACCCCACTGACGTGAAGCAGTTTCAAGATCAGTTTGCATACGCTCGCTGATATTTTTCCAGATTTGTTCCAGTTCTTGTTTGGAGATCTGTCGTTCTTTGCTGCCACTCTTAGAGTCATCTTTACTATCTGGTAGCACATTGTCATCTTTTTCATCACCAGTATCTCCGTCTTTGACCGATCCATCACCTTTTTCGCTTGGCGATTCGTCTTCATTGCGTTGACCGTCTCCAGAGGAAGAGCCGCGATTTCCTTCTGTGTTGCCTTGATCGTCGCCGAAGCCTTCCTCGATATTAAAATCACTGTCATCTTCCTTGCCGTACCAAATGGTATGGTCGTCAAAATAGAACATGATAGACATCTGATGCAACTCCATAGAACTAGGCGGATTGTTTAAAAAGTAAGAGTAAATCTTCTCAGCGGTAAAAGGTTTGATATTTTCTTTTAATGTAAATAAGGTGCGCTGCTGACTTGCTGACTGAACAGTTTCCGTACTTGGAAGGGCCATTTCTGTGATGGAGTTTTCAACTGCAATATCACAGGCAAGGTTCCAGTAGTCCTTATTCACAAGAGTGTTTATAAAGTTATGGCGGAATACGCAGTGTAGAATAACATGAAGGTATCCACGAACCATGTTTTCGCTCTGCTCTTTATATTTGTGCAACACAAATTTCGGGCGGTAATAGAAAAACTGCCCGTCCGTGGACATAGATCCCTCTGGTTGACTAACAAGAGCTACACGGCTAATTGCCATATCTAGAAAACGTAGGCTCACCAGTAGCGTATTACGAGAGAGGTTCAGTATTTTAGCGGCGATTTGCTCCGCCTGCTCTAGTTCAGGCTCTAAATTATTCATGCGTTTCAACGCCTTTAAATTCATCAAGGGTTGCCACTTTTAGGGAGTAGCAACGATTACTATCATTCTACAGACTATAGATCGAAAAATCAACGTTTCTGCTAGGCTTTTTAGAAAATTTACTATGGCTTTATGATTTAGTGACAAAAAAACGGATGTAGCTTTTAGCACCTAACATGCCTAAAATATTATATTGATACATATAAGTAACAAGGACAAAAGATGCCGTCTATAATAAAACATAAGAAGTTTGATCCTCTTTGCCAATAGACCAAGAGTGTTTATCCAACAGAACATTGGCAGATCAAGTAATCCTCAAAAGATTCATTCGCCTTTTTGGGCGGGGTGCGATTAATATTTTTTTTTATCATTATAAAGTTAAGAAGAAAGTACAAAGCCAAATCATACTGTTATGTATTTTAATAAATAGATTTTAATAAATAGCGAAATTTAGTATGTATTTTTACCAAATAATATTTTATCTATGAATTAAAACTCGAAAGGATTATTAACAAATATTAACAGTCAAACGCATTGCTATCCATAAATATCTAGATTATAATTAAACTAATAAATATAATCATTTTGTTTTGCTACATACACATAAGAATGAAGAGCGAAAAGATTTTTAAATACTGTACTAATTGTTTTTAAAACAGAGAAAAGAGGAAGAGTATGAAACTTAGATCTACTGCAAAAAAATATTTGGCGTTATTAATGTCTTTTGCGATGTTATGCGTTAGTCTACCAATGAATATTGTAGCATTTGCTGCAGAGGATACTCAATATATTACAATTGAAAATTTGGAAAATGCTACTGTCTGTGAGAATGGTTCAAGTACGCTTAGTTTTTCTTTGGTTGGATATTCCTCAAATCCTGGGAGTGCAGTAGTTACAGCGGTATCCAGCGATACTACTATTCTTGATAATCCTACTCCTTATAATAACGCCGGTACTATCACAATGCAGCTTACTCCAAAGTCTAATAAAAGTGGCTATACGGATATTACAGTTTCAGCTAAAGTAGGAGATTATACTACTACTAAGACGATAAGATTAACTGTTACGCCTGTAAGTAAAATTAATGATTCTGTAGCAACAAGTGTCAACACTCCAGTAACAATAAGTGTTCTTACAAATGATAAAGTTGTTTATGGAGACACACTCACCATAACAAATGTAGCCACCCCTACAAATGGTATGGCAGTGTTAAACGTTGAAAAAACAATTACCTATACGCCAAACACAAGCTTCACTGGTACAGATTCGTTTAATTATACAGTTTCTGATGGAGGTAGTGTAACAGAAACAGCAACTGTTACCGTAATTGTTTCCGAAGGGCATGCGCCTGACGTAGTGTATGATGACGCAGGAGTCGCAACCCAAGGAGTACCAACAGTAATAGATGTTCTTGCAAACGATACAGATGCTGATGGTAATACACTTACAATAACAAATGCAACTAAGCCTCAGCATGGTGTGGCTAGTATAACTAATAGCAAAATAACGTATACACCTGACGCTACTTGGAATGGCTCCGATTCGTTTAATTATTCAATTACCGACGGTCATGGTGGATATGACACAGGGTTAGTTGAAATATTTGTAAACGCAAGATCAAATAATACTATTCCAAATGCGGTTGATGATACTTTAAAAGCGAATGTAAATTCAAGCGCTAGCATTAACGTATTAAGCAATGATACAGATGCTAATGGAGATAAACTTTATATAACAAGTGCTTCAACTCCAGCTTATGGCACTCTTGCTTATTCTGGTAATGGTACTTTCTCTTATACTCCAAATACGAACTATTTTGGCACTGAATTGATTACATATACTATTTCGGATAATCATGGAGGTATGGATACAGCTACAATTAATGTTACAGTATCAAGCGTACTTAATGCAGTTAACGATACAGCAATGACAAATATTAATACTGCAGTTGATATCGCTGTACTTAGCAATGATGAAAATCCTCAGGGGTATACGCTTTTTGTTGGAGATATAACAACTTTGCCCCTACATGGAACTGCAACAATAAATGAAGATAAAACAATAAAATATACACCTAGTGCAAACTGGAATGGGACTGATACATTTAAATATACAATTTATGATGGACATGGCGGAACAGGAGAAGCAACAGTTACTATAACGGTAAATGGTGCGCCAGTAGCTGGAGATGATACAGCAAGCACGAATGAGGGTACACTTACTAACATAAATGTAACCGCAAATGATACAGATCCCGATGGAGATGCGCTTTCTGTAACAATTACCTCGGCACCTTCGCATGGAACAACTATGGTGAATACTGATAAAACAATATCTTATACTCCAAGTGCAAATTGGAATGGTACAGACATATTTACATATACCATTTCAGATGGTAAAGGTTCTACAGATACGGCCACAGTTACTGTTACAGTTAATGCTGTAAATGACGCACCCGTTGCCGTCGACGATATAGCAACTACAAAAGAGAATACGTTTAAATATATCACTGTACGTAGTAACGATACTGATGCTGATGGAGATACACTTACCGTAACAGGAGTAACGACGCCTTCACATGGCACAGCAGAAATAACTGCAGATTATAATATAAAATACACTCCAAGCTCATATTTTTATGGTTCAGATACGTTCACATATACGATCTCTGATGGTAACGGTAATGCCGATACTGCAACAGTTACCATTACTGTGGAGCAACTTGCATCACCTACAGCAGCAGATGATAGTCAAGCGACACACACAAATACGGCCATTGTAATAGACGTATTAAGTAACGATTTTGTTGCTCAAGGAGATACTTTGAGTATTGCTAGCACTACAGCTCCTTCGTATGGCACAGTCGTCATAAATGCTGACAAAACAATAACATACACGCCTGATACATACTTTTATGGTAGCGATTCGTTTAAATATACGATTTCTGATGGCAAGGGCGGAACAAGCGAAGGACGAGTAGGTATCAATGTTAGCATGGATCCTCCTGCTGAAGTTAGTGATTCGGTATCAACAAACAAGAATACACATGTTATTATAACTACAAAAGCAAATGAATTGTTTCCTTCGGTTACATGTAATATAAGCAAAACATCACCATCACATGGAACAGTAACAATAAATGCTGATAAAACTATAACCTATATGCCATACGATAGTTATACTGGAAGCGATTCGTTTATATATTCTATTTCTGATAATTATTATGGCACAATTCTAGCAAGGGTAACTGTTACTATTACAATTAGTGATGGTTATAATTCGCCAGTTGCAGTGAATGATTCAGCAACTGTTGGTGAGGATGGATCAGTTAATATAGATGTAACCGCAAATGATTCGTTTTACGGAGTCACAGGGACATTAACTATTAGTAAAACAAACCCTTTACATGGCTCGGTAGTAATAAATACTGATAATACAATAAATTACTATCCCGAGAAGGATTATTATGGTAATGACTCGTTTACTTATACAATTACTGATAGTAAATCAGGAACAGCCACGGCAACTGTAAATGTAACAGTTAGTCCAGATTCAATATTAGCGGAGGATGATTCACTAACTACAGTAAATAAACCTGTAACGATAAATGTGCTAGCCAATGACTCGGATAATGCTGGAGATACACTTATTGTAAGATCTGTAACGCACCCATCGCATGGCACGGCCGTAATAAATGCTGACAATACAATTACTTATACACCAACAGGAGATTGGAATGGTATAGATACATTTGAATATACAGTAGATGATGACAAAGGTGTATCTGATAGACCTACAGTTACTGTAACGGTATATAACCCATCAGTTGCAAATGATGATTTAAGAACTATAGACCAAAATACATCTGTAACAATAAACATATTTGCAAATGACACTGGTTATGAAGATTTTCCTAATTTTAATGTTACAATGTCGCCTGCACATGGTATAGCTGTAAAAAATGCAGACAGAACGATAACTTACACTCCTAACTTAAATTATTTTGGTACTGATTCGTTTACATATACAATTTTTGATGAACTAGGTGGTACGTCTACAGCAACGGTTACTATTACAGTTAATCATGTGAATAGTGCTCCAAATGCAGTAAATGATTCAACAACAACAAATGAAGATACCCAAGTTATTATGAATGTTCTTAACAATGACACAGATGCAGATAGTGATGTACTTACCATTTCAGAAGCAATAGCATTACATGGGACAGTAGTAATAAATCCAGATAAAACATTGACATACACGCCTGACGCTAACTGGAATGGTTCAGATACAATTAGCTATACCATTTCTGACGGTAATGGTGGAACAGATACAGCGGCTGTTATAGTAACGATCTCAGCTATAAATGATCTGCCAATAGCTAATAACAGCAGCATATCAACAACTAGAAATATAGCTGTTCATGGTGTTGCTAATGGTTCGGATGTTGATGGTGATAGTTTGAATTTCATAATAGATACAGCTCCACAGCATGGTAATGTCACATTAAACTTAAATGGAACTTATACATATACTCCAGATTCAAGATATATTGGTACAGATACTTTTACATTTAAGTGCAATGATTCAATTCTAGATTCAAATATTGCAACTGTAACAGTTACCATCAGCCCAACTCCTATAACACAAAATGTAAGTCCAATAATAAATATTGATACTCCATCAAATGGATATTGCATGACAAATCTAATATACATCGCAGGCTGGGCGATTAATGGAAGCGACGTAAAAAATGTAGATATCTACATGGATAATAATTATTTAGGCGCAGCTGTAGTAGGTGAAGACAGGAGTGATATCGACGCGGCATTTCCTAACATACCAAAAAGCAATATCAGCACATTTGAGATTACTTCAAATCTAAATCTTTCAAGCTATTCAATAGGAGAACATTCACTTAAAGTATTATCGACTGGCTATGACGGATCAACATCTACTATTATTAAAAAAATAGTCAACGTTGCACCAATCATTGTAAATGATGCACCAATTAACTATAATAGCGCAACTAGTTCGAGTGTTTCGGTTTATGGCTGGGCAATAGCGCCAGATGGAATAAAAAATATAACAATAAACATTGATGGCAGTAGTGATCCTTTACTTACAGCTAGCATTGATAGTTCCTCACTTAGTAGTAGGCAAGATGTACAGAAAGCTTGTGCCAATTACCCAGGCATTTCGCTAAATGAAAACAGTGGTTTTGGAGCAAGCTTTGACATCAATAAAATATCACCGGGAATACACACGGCGAATATAACGGTCACTACTAACGATGGAAATGAAGTTACAAGTTCTAAGAGTTTTACTGTTGTAAAAGCAAACAGTTATTTAAATATAGATTGGCCAGCCAATGGTAGCTATATGAGTGGAGATTTAGAAATAGCAGGCTGGACAATAGATCCATCTACAATAAAAAGTGTTGACGTGTATTTTGCTGGTGAATTACTTGGTTCGGCAACTATTAGCAGTGCACGCGATGATGTAGCCGCGGCATTTCCGGCTTATTCAAAAAATCGAATTAGTACTTTTAATTTTTCAACAAAATTAAATCTATCTGATTACGCTTTTCAATCATATCCATTAACAGTTACTTCAACCGGATATGATGGGACGACCACATCGCAAACAATAAATTTGACAAATGTTGCACCAATCATTGTAAATGATGCACCAATTAACTATAATAGCGCAACTAGTTCGAGTGTTTCGGTTTATGGTTGGGCAATAGCGCCAGATGGAATAAAAAATATAACAATAAACATTGATGGCAGTAGTGATCCTTTACTTACAGCTAGCATTGATAGTTCCTCACTTAGTAGTAGGCAAGATGTACAGAAAGCTTGTGCCAATTACCCAGGCATTTCGCTAAATGAAAACAATGGTTTTGGAGCAAGCTTTAACATCAATAAAATATCACCGGGAATACACACGGCGAATATAACGGCTGTCGCAAATAATGGTGTTACTTTTACCGAAAGATATACTTTCTATGTAACGAAACCCTCAAATCTAATGTCTATTGATTCCCCAACTTCAGGGGACTATGTGTTTTCCAGTATGTACGTTGGAGGCTGGGCTATCAACGCCAGCACTGTAAAATCAGTTGATATTTATATCGACGGTTCAAAAGTTGGCTCAGCTTCGATTGGATTGGGTAGATCTGATGTATATGCTGCTTATCCTAATTATTCAAAGAGTGACATTAGTAGTTTTTTTGCAGATTTAAATCTTGATCTTGCGAACTATACAATTGGTAATCATATTATGACGGTTGTTGCAACAGGTGTTGATGGGAGCACTACTACTCAATCGCTGACTATTTGCAAACCTGCTCCAATTTTATGCGTGGATTATCCAATAGCATCATCACCGTATCATGTATATGGTACGGGCACTTTCATTGCTGTCAGCGGGTGGGCATTAAATGCTTCCGCAGTTGAAAGTATAAGAGTAGAAATTGATGGAACAGCTGAAGACATTTCTATGACTATCAATAATAGTAGCGATGATGTTAATGGTGTATATCCAAAGTATCCATTCTCTAAAAACGCTAGGTTCTACGGTGAAATTCCCACCTCATTACTAACAGACGGAATACATATTATTTCGATAACTGCAACAGGAACAGACGGTACTACCCAAACTGCTAAGATAGCTGTTGTATATGGTTCTTTAACGTCTACTACTAACTATAACATTTCCTTTTCATCCATGCTTTCGCTTCAGCAATCTCGTTGCGTCTATACTATCGTCTCAAATGATCTTGACCCAAATGTGATTTCAAGTGAATTTAATGGTTATGAGTTTTTGGACCTCACATATTATTCAAGCAACATAACAGCAGCTCAATTAGATCAGATTCTTCAAACTAGAGGAGTTTTGGCTGGGCACGGCGCCGATTTTCTAACTGCCGCAAATACGTACCACATCAATCCACTATATTTGATTGCACATGCAAGACTCGAAACAGGCAATGGAACTTCCCTACTAGCTACAGGTCAGGTGTATAGCGGTGATGGTATAACTTACTACAACATGTTTGGTATAGGAGCCTATGATAATATTGCAGATAGCGCTGGTTTGGCAGCTGCACATAAGTATGAATGGGATTCTGTTTCAAAAGCTATCATCGGTGGAGCTTGGTGGATAGCAAAGAATTATGTGAATTCTATTGAAATTAATAGTGGTGACGGAAAAGTGCATTATGACCAAGACACTCTTTATGAAATGAAGTGGGATCCATATGCCGTTTCTTGCGGATACACTCCATATCAATATGCAACGGATCCAGGTTGGGCATATAAAATAGCTAGAATTATGTATAATGACTACGGTACCCTAATTACAAACTCGAATATGACGCTTATGTTTGATATTCCCGCTTATAGTAATTAGTTGTATTATTTAAAACTTAAGCAGTGCGTGAAAACATCGTTTAGCGCACTGCTTATTTTATGTTTTTCTGTTGCAGCATATGACAATTCTACAATATCCATATTACGATTTGTTAGAGCTAAGATAAAAAAACATATCAACAGCAAGCAAGAAACAATCTTTCTTTTTAGACGAGTTTTAAACAATATTTTATTGTATTTAAACTACTAAATATATTCCATTTAAAGCGTTAGATCATGTCAGAGGATTCTATTTTGTGCAAGAACTCCTTTATTATTTAGCTGTTAATTTGGGCGGAATTGTTGATGTGTCAAGGGACCAAACGTTATAGATATTAAAATCGTATCAAATAAAAAGATGACATATAGTTTTGATAAGTTTTGCCAACCATGTTTACTATATTGTTATAACTTGAAATAAAGAGGCGACCTATTTATTAATATCTTTGAAGTATTGCATGTGTTTCTATCTACCATTAAGAAACTTGAGCTTTTTATGATGAATTAATTTCGAATAATGGCAAGTTATAATGAAATCGTTTATAATGAAATGAGACAAGGTTCTATCTACATACTAGATAAGCTAGATTCGTTTAAGGTGCTAAACGGAATCATATTTGTTTGATTTTGCTTCAGCATCACAAAGAAATTATCAATACACATTGTTAATAGTTGAAAAATTGCCGTAACGGCAGTGAATTTAAATGAGATCGATAAAAATATATATTAACGAGAGGCGGAACAACATGCTTTTACAAGAAATTCGTGAAGAAATTATAGACTATGGGCAAAAAGCAATCGAAGCACGACTTACTAAGGGAACAGGAGGAAATCTTAGCGTCTGTGATCGTGAATCAGGCCTTATGGCAATCACACCTAGCGGTATAGATTATTTTGAGATCACTCCGGAGCAGATCGTAATAATTGATGTGCAGACTGGAAAAATCGTAGACGGTGACGCAGTTCCATCAAGCGAGTGCGATATGCATCGTATCTTCTACAAGTACCGTACAGACGTTAATGCACTTATACATACGCACACAACTTATGCTGCAACTATAGCTTGCTTGGGCTGGGCACTACCAGCAGTTCACTATCTAGTTGCTTATGCAGGAGTTGACGTTCGTTGCGCAAATTACGCAACTTATGGCACAGTAAAGCTAGCTAAAAACGCCTTTGAAGCAATGGAAGGCAGAAAAGCAGTACTACTTGCTAACCATGGCTTGCTGTCAGGCGGTGCGAACCTAGTTGAAGCATTTGCTGTAACTGAAGAGATAGAGTTCTGTTGTGAACTGTATTACAGAACTAAATGTATTGGCGAACCAGTAATTCTTCCTGAATCAGAAATGTTGCATATGGTTGAACGTTTCCAAAACTATGGTAAACGTATTGAGGAACATGAAGAAATATAAATACTTTTGTTAAAATGGAAAAGTGCGTTGGGAGGAAGTTAACAATGAAAGCTTTATTAACAGCAGAAATCAGCGAGCCACATATTAAAGAGCTTGAAAGTGTAGTTGATATTCATTATGCTGGCTGGGTTAAAGAAAAGAAAATTCTAACTGAAGACCAAATGGCTGATTTGGTAAAAGATAAAGAAATATTAATTACTAGCTATGATCCGGTAACAAAAAAAGTAATTGACGTGGCGACTGGGTTAAAGCTGATTGTTTGCACACGTGCTAACCCTGTAAATATTGACACAGGATACGCAAAGCAAAAAGGCATAAAGGTAAGTTATGCACCCGGTAGGAATACAATGTGCACTGCTGAATATACTGTAGCACTTATGTTGTCTATCATGCGTAAGATTCCGATGGCATATGCGGATCTGCATAACGTTAAACATGTTGCTGAGAAAAAACTAGAAAACACAATCAAAGATGGATTGCGCAGTGATGTTACATGGGCGTTGGATGACAATTCGCCATATGTATTATACAAAGGTAGCCAAATGTACGGGCGTACGCTGGGTATTGTAGGTTATGGAAGCATAGGACGTACAGTAGGTAAAATTTGCAGAGGGTTCGGGATGAATATCTTGATATATGATCCTTTTGTAGATACTAATACCTTAGAAGAAAACACATTTTCGGTTAGCTTTGATGAGCTTTTGGGCAAAGCGGATATCGTAACAGTTCACTGTAAGGATACTCCAGAGACTTATAAACTTATTAATGCAGACGCTTTTAATAAAATGAAAAAGACTACATACTTCGTTAATACTTCGCGTGGTGCGCTGGTAGACGAGCAAGCACTTATCGATGCATTGCTTAATCATAAGATTGCTGGAGCGGCGGTGGATGTGTTTGAGAGCGAACCAATTTCTAAAGATCATCCATTTATAACTCAATGTGATAACATAGTAATTACTCCACACTTAGCGGGTGCTACTTATGACGCAATAATAAACCATACCATTGCGTTAGTTAAGGATGTGAAACATTTCGTAAATGGGGAACCGTTAGAATATCAATACATGGGCTAACTTCTAAAATCATTTTGAGATCGTTTAAGAAGTTGCATTTCAGCAAATATAAAAATAACTGATTAACTACAAATTAACGGAGGAAACGAAATGGAAAACTCGTTGGCCGTAAAGAAAAACTCAAACACTGGTGGAAAGCGATTTCTTGCTATAGATGCAGGCACTACCATTGTAAAGGCTGCGCTGACAGGCATTGACGGTGAAGTTATTGATGTAGTTAGCCACAAATTAGATATACTCATGCCCAAACAGGGCTGGTGTGAAATGAACATGAATACCGTTTGGCAGGCAGTGTGTGAAGTAGTAGGTCAGCTTAGAGAAAACAATGGCGGGGAATGGGAAAACATTTGCGCTGTGGGTATCTGTGCCCAAGGCGATGGAATGTGGCCGTTGGACGCAAATGGAAATCCAGTACGCAATGCAGTACTGTGGAACGATACCCGTGCTGGAGGCATGATTGATTATGAAAGCATTAATAGATCATGTTTAGCATTAGGAACTACACCGCTTTTTCCAGGGGCAGGTCCTGTTATCCTGCGCTGGCTTAAAGAAAATGAACCGGAGAATTATGAGCGTATCGCAACAGTTCTTCACTGTAAAGATTGGCTCAACTATAAATTAACTGGCAGGCTGGTAACAGATCAGACAGATGCCTCAACTGCACTGTTCAATATCTATACTAAACAATATGAATTTTCTTTGCTGGAGCTATTGGGGATTGAAAGCTGTAGAGGCTGTTTCCCAGATGTTGTTTCATCCGACCAGATCATAGGAACTGTAACGGAACATATTGCTTCGCTATTAAAAATTAAAGCAGGAATACCTGTGATTGCAGGAGCTATTGACGTTTTAGCGGTAGCTACTGGTTGTGATGTAACTAAGCCCACACAGAAAGGTAGCATACTTGGCACAACACTTTGCAATTATGTGGTACTTGATCAGGCTGGAGCACTTGCGCACGCAGGTGAAAATGGGGAAGTACTATGCCATACCCATCCTAACGTCTATATTAAGCTAATGGCAGCTTTGTCTGGGGCTTCTGCGCTAGATTGGGTACGGCGTCAGGTGCTGGCAGATGAGCCGTTTGCTGAGCTTGAGCAGAGCATAATAAAACTTCCTATCGGTAGCGAAGGAGTGCTTTTTCAACCATATCTATACGGGGAACGGGCACCATTTCATGCCGCCAATGCTAGCAGTGGGTTTTTTGGGTTAAGGCCAAACCATACAAAATACCACATGGTAAGAGCGGCATACGAAGGGGTTGCCATGTCTCTTTATGACTGCTATCAAAACTTACCGTCGGGTGAAAATGGATTTGTAGTAGCAGGTGGTGCGTCAAAAAGTGACCTCGTATGCCAAATGGTATGCGATTGCATGGGCGAGAGAACTGTTCGCTATAAAGAAAAAGAATTAGGTATTTTAGGTGTGGTTAGTCTGCTTCAAGAAGCAATGGGATTTGAAAGTCAAAAGCAAGAAACATTAGCGGATGAATTTATGCCTGATCTAACAAAACATGAGGAATATAAAAATCTCTATACTGAGTTTTGTCATCTAAAAACAATGATGATGCTTTACTGGGCCAGAGAGAAGCATTAGTATTTTTATACTTGTGTCATAATGTGAGCTTCAGATGATAACTATAAATTACGTAATAATATTAAACTGTGAAAGAGAGTGCTTAAATGTCAAAGTATGATAATTATTTTTTAATGAAAAATACAGATATTGCAGAGTATGTTCTTGAAAAGGTTGACTTGCTTGACAAAGCAACAAAGATAAATTGCCAAGAGATTGGTGATGGAAATATTAATTATGTTACTCGTGTAGTTGATGGCAAAGGTAACTCTGTGATAGTCAAACAAGCAGGACATTGCCTCAGAATTTCGCAAGATATGACACTTTCGCTTGATCGCAATAGAATTGAAACAGATATCCTGATGCTCGAGGATAAATTAGCGCCAGGTAGTGTGCCAAAGATATACCATTACGATCCAATAATGTGCGCGTTTATTATGGAAGATTTAACGGGCTACGATATTATGCGACGCGCGCTTTTAGAACATAAAATTTTCCCAAACTTTGCAGACGATATAACAACATTTATGGTAAATACTCTTTTACTTACAACTGATGTTGTTATGGATCATAAAGATAAAAAAGAGCTTCAACGGAATTACATTAATCCAGAACTTTGTGAAATCACAGAAGATTTGGTATATACAGAACCTTATAATGATTACAATAAACGTAATAACGTCTTTGCTCCAAATGCTGAGTTTGTAAAACAAGAGCTTTATGATGATTACAAACTGCATTTAGAAGTAGCAAAACTCAAATTCGATTTTATGAATGTTTCGCAGTCATTGATTCATGGGGATCTTCATACCGGCTCAATTTTTATACGACCAGATGCAATGCGTGTAATTGACCCAGAGTTTGCATTTTATGGTCCTATGGGTTACGACATAGGTAATGTAGTTGCAAACATGATATTTGCTTGGTGCAATGGCGATGCAACGATAGCAGATGAGATAGAGCGTAAAAACTATTTGGATTGGATCGAAAATACTATAGTTAATATAATTGATCTGAGTGTAACTAAGATCAAAACAGCATTTGCTGAGTCAGCTACAGATAAGATGGCAAAAACTCCAGGGTTTATGGAATATTATATTGATCAAATTCTTAGCGATACAGCAGGAGTTGTTGGGCTCGAGCTTAACCGCCGTATTGTCGGGATGGCAAATGTAGCGGATATAACCAGTATAAGTGACATACATAAAAGAGCAAGAGCTGAGCGTATTTGTATAAAAGCGGCTAAATACTTTATTATGAACCGTGCGGATATAAAAACAGGTGAACAGTTTATGAAAGTTGTATTAGATACTATAGAGCAATTCTAGAAACAATAGTAGATTATATGCAAAAGGCCTTTATTAACAATAAAGGCCTTTTTTTATATGATAAGATTTGTAGCTAGTCAATGAATCACAGGCATCCTTTTTGAATGATTATGCAGGCGTAGAAAGCAGTTTCAGTAGTGGAGACTATAGCATAAGCATGTTTTGCGGCCTCATAGAATGAGAAGCGATCAATGAAAGTAATAGCATTACTACCTCTTTCATCATATTTGGTCACGATATCTGAAAACTCATCCCATACTGGGCACTTAAGATCTCTGTGTATATCCATTTTACCCATAATGGTCACAGGTTTTTCAACGAATGTATCAAGCGGAAAGAGCTGTAGTATAGCATCTAGCATATCTGTAGCATTTTGACCATCGCAGCGAATGTTTATGCTATTTGCACCGCAGGAAGCGGCTGGGAAATTAGCATCTCCAATCACAAGAGTGTCTCCATGACCCATCTCATGGAGTGCCTTTAAAAGCTGTGGAGAAATACACGAAGGAATACCTTTTAACATAATGTTACCATTCCATTCTCCGTAACCACATCAGCGGGTGACGGTTTTAAAAAGTAGTTTTATATTAATTATCTTAAACATTGGGATTGCTAAGTTAAAGGTTAAGCTTCAAGATTTTGAACGGATAGGTAGCCAATCAAGAACATTTTGAATGTATTTATCCCAGAAAGCCCATCCATGAACTCCAGGACCTTCTTCATAAGTCAGTTCAACGCCAAGTTCGTTAAGGTAATCTCTGAATCTAACGTTTGAATGATAAATGAAGTCTTCTGTTCCACATGCCATGTACAGCTTTGGAATTTCTGCATTTTCTTCTTTCATTTGTTTTATGACGGCTTTTAGATCATTTTTGCTTCCTTTAACTTTTGAAAAATCTCCAAAAGCATCATCTATTTTAATATTGCGAGTTTGCGAATCCTCAAACAATGAACAAATATCCACAGCCCCAGATAGACTGGCAGCTGCCTCAAAGCATTCTGGCTTCCATAAAGCCATTTTAAATGCGCCATAGCCACCCATGGATAGACCTGCAACAAAGTTATCTTCCTTTTTGTCCGAGAGAGGGAATAGTCCTCTAGCAACTTGTGGTAATTCTTCACTTATGAATTGCCAGTAATTGTTTCCTTTGGCCATATCTGCATAAAAGCTATTTTCTGCTGAAGGCATTACGACTGCAATCTTGTGCTTCTCAGCATATTCTTCAATTCTTGTTTTTCTCTGCCAGTCAGTATAATCTCCAAATCCGCCGTGAAGAAGGTAAAGGGTAGGATATTTGACGGACGGGTCATAATAGTCGCCTTGGATACCGCTCATTGCTTCATCGGGTGATGGTGAGGGAATGATTACAAATATTGCAGTATTGATTGCCAAGGATCTTGAGAAAAACTTACATTCAATTAGTGCCATTATTATCACCTTTCTTTTCTGTATTCTTATAGGTTTGTATACTGTTGTATAGCTAAATTAATACCCTTATTTTAACATATGATTCTAAAAAACCAAATAGACAAACGCATTTAAATAGAAGATATAAGCAAAAATGCTCGAAGCGGATTGTTCTTTTGACTTTACGAAGAAGAACAACATTTCTATGTATCTAGTTGTGTTTGGGTTACCGTTTTGAAATTAAAAAAAATTCTAAAAGATAAGATTTAAAATTACACATGTTAAAAAAGGATAAAAAAAAGGGGTATTAACCCCTTTTTAATGCTTTTAAATTATATCTGTATACATTTATTCTTGATCAGGCAATTTATAATGTAGCGTCTCAGGCATACTGATAAGCAGTGGAAGTCTTACTAATAAGTCGATGCCTACAAATACTAGGAACACAGATTGAGGGCCTAAACCATCATATAAAAGGCCACCAACGAAAGCCATCAATGCACCAAAAAGTGAACCTACGAGCCTGTTTAGTCCAATCCATCTTCCCATTACGGCTTGAGGTACAATCTCGCGCTGCATCGTTCCTGCAAGTGGGCTTGATATGTAATAGAAGCCCTGCAAAATACCAGAGATTATCAAGAAAGTAGGTGAAGGAGCAAAAACCAATATGAGATTCGAAAGCCAGAATAACGGTATTATCATAAACAGTACTTTTTTTCTGCCAATTTTATCTGCAAGAACACCAACAGAATAACCAAATACAACGGAAGTAAGAGCGGCTGCTGTTACCATCGTTGCAAGAGTTGTTACATCAGCACCTTTTACTTCGTTTGCAAATAATAGAACGTAAGGGAGGATCAAACCAGTTGGCATAACTCCGATAGCACCTATTACTAACCATTTTTGTGTAAGTTTGTTGCCTTTAAGGATAGCCTTAGCATCTTTGAAAATGTTAGAATCGGAATTCATTTTTACTACCCATCTACGTTCAGACAGTCTAGTTAAGACATAGAAAAACGATATAAACGTAATAGAGGCTGAAACAAAAAACAGAGGTCTAATATCGCTAGCATTTGATGGAGAACCAGTTACGCCAACAAAGTTAACTAAAATAAATGCTGCAAGCATTGGCCCCAACATTCCAAGTAGACCGGCTGCAAGTGATTCGCAGATCAACATTCCTTTGGCTCTGTCTTTATTGACAAGACAGTTACCACAGATTGTTGAACAGCTATGCATACCAGTTCCCTGTCCAACATAGTAAATTATCATTGCCGCAGCGCAGACTTGCCAAGTAGGCGCAAAGCCGTAAGTTAAATATGCTGCCATCAGTAATGCCATGCCTAATAGATAGATTTTCTTAGGCCCTTTTTTATCGATAAGTTGCCCAGTAAAAGGCCCTAGTAAACCGGCAAAAATCATACCTATGCTTGTTATTAGACCGAGATTTGCTTTGGTAGCTCCAAGCGCTACAATAAAGATTGAAAGATAAGGATAAATCATTTGGTATCCGAATCTCTCCATTGAGGTCCTTATTACTGTAACCTTCCAATCTGTTTGCTGTCTTTTCCAAAAGGAAGGTATGCTGAGAAGTATATTATTGCTTTGTTTAGTTTGTGGTTCCGTATTTAATTGAGAATCCATTTTCTAGCTCCTTACTATACTTATAAAAATAACTACAATCTATTTTAACACTTTATGTATAATTTTACAGTGTAAATACTAAAATACTTTGACTGAAATTAACATGAAATTTAAAATTGTGAAGAAAAAACAGTACTAAATAAAAGACTATTATTAATTATGTTCAGACAAGATGTAGTACAGCAGACAAGGATAAATACTGCTACCTTTCTTGAAAGGTTTTGGCTTGATATTTTTAATAAAGTTTTAAAACACTATTATGTTTTGACAAGGTGTATTGTGTATTTTTATAAACATCGCTTCAGGATACTTCAAGTTTATTTGTAAGCATTTTTATGGATTTTATCAATATCATATAATGAATATTGATTATTTTTTCAATTCAACTTATAATCATAATTAATATCAAACACTATAAATTAGATAATAAAATATGGCATAGTTTTGATTTGTGAATTCACTGGTTTAAATCGGTAAAGTAGAAAACAGATAAGAATATAGGAAATAAACAAATCTAATCTTATAAAAGTTGAGCTGGAATTTTATAATGTGATGTTTTTAATAAACATACTATATTATTATATTGAGTTTAAATAATAATTAGAATAGTTGGAGTAAAATAGTTATGGGAAATCGTACAAAAGTAGTGCTATTAGGTACAGGGACACCTAATCCAGTACCCGCTAGAGCGGGCTCTTCTACAGCAGTAGTAGTAGACGACAGATCGTATATTGTGGATTTTGGACCAGGAGTAGTAAGAAGAGCTGAAACAACGTATCGTCAAAAAAACATATTAGCACTTAAACCTAAAAATTTAAAAATAGCTTTCTTGACTCATCTTCACTCAGATCATACGGTAGGCTACCCTGACCTTATTTTTACGCCTTGGGTTATGGAAAGAGATGAGCCTCTTAAAGTTTTTGGACCTAAAGGCACAGTAGATATGACAGAGCAAATTATCAAAGCGTATGAAGTGGATATTGATGGTCGTATCAATGGCCTGGAAAAAGCCAATATAGTAGGCGTTACTGTAATACCTACTGATATTAGTGAGGGTCTAGTATATGAAGACGAACTGGTAAAAGTAGAGGCGTTTTTAGTAAACCATCCTCCGTTTGAAGCATATGGTTATAAGTTTACAACTCCTGATAAAGTTATTGTCATATCAGGAGATACGACACCAAGCGAAAATCTAGTTAAACATGCAAAAGGTTGCGATATACTTGTTCATGAAGTTTATTCAGGGCAAGGCATCAAGAATAAACCTCAAAAATGGTATAATTACCACACAAGCGTGCATACATCAAGTTATGAATTAGGCGAAATTGCTGAAAAGGTAAGTCCTAAACTGCTAGTTTTGTATCATCAGCTATTCATGGTGGGTGATGACGAAACTGCGGCACCATCTGTAATTGAAAACAGAGTGCAGGAGATAATAGCAGAAATTAAAGAAAAGTTCAATGGAGAAGTAGTGTCTGGTAATGATCTAGATATTTTTTAGGATAGATATACATTTTTATGCGGGCTGAAATTAAATTGTCACCATTTACTAAAATTTTATATTAGCTGGTTCAATGCCAATCGTAACAGCATAAAACAAAGGTTTCTGAGAAATTGCGCAGCTTTTGTGCTTTAATTAATATTAGAATAAAAAAAATATACTATTGACAGGTGTAGCTTAACCAGTTATAATTCGTTTTAAATAATAAACCTTTGAGCAAGAGAAGTACGAAAAGTTAGGTGTATCCAGAGAATCGCTGTAGGTGTGAATGCGGTAGCACATATTTTTCCGAATGGACTTGTGAGGTCAGCTTGAAACTGCGTAGCAGGAGTAGATGTTGGCGGGAGCCCCGTCCGTTATCATAGGGGTGCATATGACTTGTATGCAACACGAGTGGATGATTTATATATCATCAATTTGGGTGGTACCGCAGGAGTTTTTTAAGCTTTTGTCCCTTTCTAGGGACAAAGGCTTTTTTATTTACCCAAAAACGCATTCAAAATAAAAGAAAGGAGTTTTCATCCAATCGATTGATGAAAATATGTGGCTAAAATGATTAGACCTAACTTTAATGAAATCGAAGAACTGGCCAAGACATACAATACGATCCCAATTTGCAAAGAAATATACGCAGACGTAATAACTCCAATTACATTATTACGCAAGCTTTCGCAAATCAGCCAGAAGTACTACCTTCTAGAAAGTATAGAAGGTGGCGAAAAATGGGCACGCTACTCCTTTCTTGGATTTGATCCAATTCTTCATGTAACTTGTAAAAACAACACAGTAACGATTGAAGGAAAAGAAACAAAAACTAAAATTACTGATAAACCTTTAGAAGTATTGAGGGAGCTGTTATCACAATATCGAGCACCAAAACTTCCGGATATGCCTCCATTCACAGGTGGATTGGTTGGATATTTTGCTTACTCAATGATCGGATATGCTGAGCCGATATTAAAAATCAAAAGAGAAGGTAATGATTTCGATTTAATGTTATTTGACAAAGTAATTGCCTACGACCACTTAAAGCAAAAGATATGCATCGTGGTTAATATGAGCACGGATCATATCGTGGAGAATTACGAAAAGGCAGTAGCGGATGTTGAAAATATTGTTCAAATGATTATCGATCCGCAGCCATTGCCTCTTCTGCACACAGTTGAAAAAGCAGATTTTAAGTGTAACGTTACTAAAGAGCATTACTACTCGATGGTTGAAAAAACAAAGGAACATATAAGAGATGGCGATATCTTTCAGGCAGTCATTTCACGAAGATTTGAGAGTGAGTATCATGGTAGTTTAATCAACGCATATCGTGTGCTACGTACCACAAACCCATCTCCGTATATGGTATATATGCACATCGATGATCTTGAAATCATGAGCGCGTCGCCAGAGACACTAGTGCGGTTGCAAGGCGAAAGACTTTGCACATTCCCAGTTGCAGGCTCAAGGCCAAGAGGAATTACTGTTGAGGAAGATATTGCGCTTGAAAAGGAGTTGCTTAAAGACGAAAAGGAACTCTCAGAACATAATATGCTAGTCGATTTAGCAAGAAATGATCTAGGAAAAATTTCAGAGTATTCTTCTGTTGATGTAATAGATTATATGATGATCCACAGATATTCAAAAATAATGCATATTGCTTCCTGCGTAGAGAGCAATTTACGGAAGGGTCGAGATGCACTTGATGCAATCGAAACAATCCTGCCGGCTGGAACACTCTCAGGCGCACCTAAAATCAGAGCATGTGAAATTATTGAAGAGCTTGAGAGCGAACCGCGTGGTATTTACGGAGGAGCTATAGGATATATTGACTTTGCTGGAAATTTAGATACATGTATAGCCATACGTATGGCAGTTAAAAAAAATGAAAAAGTATACGTTCAAGCGGGCGGAGGCATTGTAGCCGACAGTATACCAGAGCTAGAATACGCAGAAGCAGAGAACAAAGCAAAGGCTGTAATAAATGCAATTATTAATGCAAGTGAGGTGGATGATTAATGATATTGTTAATTGATAACTATGATAGCTTTACTTATAACCTTGTACAGCTTGCTGGTGGCATAAATCCTGATATTAAGGTCATCCGAAATGATGAACTCACAGTAGAGGAGATACGCGTACTTAAACCTTCCCATATTATTATATCTCCAGGACCAGGATACCCAAAAGACGCCGGCGTATGCGAAGAAGTTATTGCAAAGCTTAAAGGCGAAGCCCCGATTTTAGGTGTTTGTTTGGGACATCAGGCAATATGCGAGGTCTTTGGAGCCGAAATCACTCATGCAGTGCGCCTTATGCACGGTAAAAAAAGTAATATCAATATTAATAAGACATACGAAATTTTCAAAGGACTTCCTTCTATCATTGATGCAGCTAGGTACCATTCGTTGGTTGCAAAGCCAGAAACTATTACAGATGAACTTGAAGTGATTGCAGTAGATGATATTGGTGAGGTTATGGGAGTAAAGCATAGGGATTACGACGTCTACGGTCTGCAATTTCATCCGGAATCTATTTTAACACCAAAAGGCAAAGTAATTATGCGGAATTTCCTAGGTTTAGGAGGTGGTGAAAATGATTAGTGAAGCAACACGCAATGTTGTTGAAGGTAATGATTTACCGTTTGAAATAGCTGAGCAGGCAATGAGCGAGATCATGAATGGGCAGGCAACTAATGCTCAAATAGCAGCGTTCTTAACAGCACTTCGTATGAAGGGCGAAAGCATCGATGAAATAACTGCCTGTGCCTCCGTTATGCGCGAGTGTTGTACAAAACTTCCACACGATAAAGAAGTACTTGAAATTGTAGGCACAGGTGGAGACGAAGCCTATACATTTAATATCTCAACAGTAGCAGCTTTTGTTATAGCGGCGGCGGGCGTGCCTGTTGCTAAACATGGAAACAGAAGTGTTTCAAGTAAATGCGGAGCAGCAGACTTCCTAGAAGCTTTAGGGGCGAAGCTAGATCTTACAGCACAGCAGAGTGGAAGAGTCTTGGAGCAAACAGGAATGTGCTTTATGTTTGCACCGATATACCATGCATCAATGAAATACGCAGCTCCTGTACGAAAAGAAATGGGCATGCGCACCATCTTTAATATATTAGGACCAATGGCAAACCCAGCAGATGCTTCGATTCAGCTTTTAGGTGTGTATGATAAAAAATTGGTTGAACCTTTGGCACAAGTACTGTCTAACTTAGGCGTAAAACGAGCAATGGTAGTCAATGGAAACGACGGACTTGATGAAATATCAATGAGTGACACAACGACAGTATGCGAAGTAAACCATGGAAAGCTTACTACATACACGCTGGACCCTCGAGAGTATGGGTTTGAACTATGTGAAAACAGTGAACTTGTTGGCGGTGATGCTATCGAAAACGTTAAGATCGCACAAAGTATTCTTAACGGGAGTAAAACTCCAAAACGCGACATAGTTATATTAAACTCAGCAGCTTGCCTGTACATTGCTGGCAAAGCAGATACAATAGCTGACGGGATCGTTATTGCAGCAGAGACGATCGATAGTGGTAAGGCAAACGAAAAAATGGAAGCATTTATAAAAGCAACATTAGAGGTAGCAAAATGATACTTGATGATATCGCCGCTGCAACAGAAAAACGTGTAGATACTGCAAAAAAAAACATTTCACTTGAAGAAATGCAGAGTAAAGCTTACGAGATGCAAAAAGGAGATTTCTGCTTTGATAAGGTGCTAAGAGTTAAAGATATTTCTTTTATCTGCGAGATAAAAAGAGCCTCTCCGTCAAAAGGGATGATTTCAGAAAGCTTTTCATATTTAGATATTGCAAGAGAGTACGAAGAAGCAGGGGCGGATGCAATATCAGTTTTAACCGAACCAAATTACTTTTTTGGATGCGACAGATATTTAAGTGAAATAAAACAGCAAGTAAGAATTCCGCTTTTGCGTAAGGATTTTATTATAGATGAATATCAAATATATGAAGCTAAGGTTTTAGGTGCAGATGCAGTACTTCTAATATGTGCAATGCTTGATACAAAAACGATAAAAAAGTATTTAGAAATATGCGAACGTTTAGGATTATCTGCACTCGTTGAAGCGCACACGGCTAAAGAGGTAGAGGGTGCAATTACAGCAGGTGCTAAAATAATTGGCATAAACAATCGCAACTTAAAAACATTTGAGGTAGATATTAAAACGTTTGCAAACTTACGTCCACTAGTACCAAAAGGTATATTAGTAGTTGCTGAGAGCGGAATAAAAACAACGGAAGATATGAAAACCATTCGTAATGTTGGTGCTGATGCAGTGTTGATAGGTGAAACTTTAATGCGTAGCGAGGACAAGAAACTGATGCTTAAAAATTTAAGAGGAGAGGGTGAGTTGTGACAAAAATAAAAATTTGCGGATTAACCAGGTTACAAGATGTTGAGGCCGTCAATGAAGCTCAACCAGATTATATAGGTTTTGTATTTGCTCAAAGTCGCAGAAATATAGACACAAAACTGGCAGAAAAAATGAAGAGCCTATTGGATAAGAAAATACTTGCAGTAGGGGTGTTTGTAAACGCTGAACCAAGTAAAATCATTGAACTTTGTAAAAATAATATTATAGACATAATACAGCTACATGGCGAAGAGGACGCCGAGTATATCACTGCACTTAGAAGCAAAGTGCCAAACACTATAATAAAAGCGATACGGGTGCAAAACTCGAAGCAAATTAGCACTGCACAGTCATTACCTTGCGACTATCTGCTATTAGACACATATCGCAAAGGTGTATACGGAGGAAGCGGAGAGAGTTTTGATCATTCGCTGATTCCAAAAGTAAAAAAGCCTTATTTTTTGGCAGGCGGGTTAAATTCAGAAAACATAAAAACTGCTATTGGTGAATGTCACCCATATTGTGTTGATATAAGCAGTGGCGTAGAAACCGGTGGAATTAAGGACAAAGAAAAAATAAAAGAAATAATCAAAATTATTAGGAGTGAGAGTATATGAAAAAAGGACGATTTGGAATTCATGGCGGGCAATTTTTGCCAGAAACATTAATGAATGCAGTAATTGAATTAGAAGAAGCGTACGAGTTTTATAGCAAGGATGAAGCATTTGTTAAGGAACTTGATGAGCTTTTTAAAAACTACACAGGAAGACCTTCTCTGCTTTATTATGCAGAAAAGATGACCAAAGACCTCGGTGGTGCAAAAATATATTTAAAACGTGAAGATTTAAACCACACAGGCGCACACAAAATTAACAATGCACTTGGTCAGGCACTGCTTGCAAAAAAAATGGGGAAGACACGTGTTATTGCTGAAACAGGCGCAGGGCAACATGGTGTTGCTACAGCAACAGCAGCAGCTTTAATGGGCATGGAATGCGAAGTTTTTATGGGCAAAGAAGACATAGAAAGACAAGCACTTAACGTTTATCGTATGGAGTTACTTGGATCTAAGGTGCACACAGTAACAAGTGGTACGCAAACACTCAAAGATGCAGTAAATGAAACACTGCGTGAATGGACATCACGTGTAAGTGACACTCATTATATTTTAGGTTCGGTAAATGGTCCTCACCCATTCCCTACAATTGTACGTGATTTTCAAAGCGTAATAGGTAAAGAAGTACGATCGCAGTTACAAGAAGCAGAAGGCAAACTTCCGGACGTACTACTAGCTTGTGTTGGAGGAGGGAGTAACGCTATAGGGCTGTTTTATGATTTTATTGGTGATGAATCTGTACAACTTATTGGTTGTGAAGCAGCTGGTTTAGGTGCTGATAATCCAAAAAATGCTGCAACGATAACCAATGGTTCTGTAGGTATCTTCCATGGCATGAAATCATATTTTTGTCAGGACGAATATGGCCAGATTGCTCCAGTTTATTCAATTTCGGCAGGACTTGATTACCCAGGCATAGGACCAGAACACGCTAATTTATATGATAGTGGTCGAGCTAAATATGTACCAGTAACGGACGCAGAGGCGGTGGAGGCATTTGAATATCTTTCTAAAATGGAAGGCATTATACCCGCAATTGAGAGCGCTCATGCTGTGTCTTATGCATGTAAACTTGCACCAAAGATGGATAAAGATCAGATTATTGTTATTAACCTTTCAGGACGAGGGGATAAAGATGTCGCAGCTATTGCGAGATATAGAGGAGTTGATATTTATGAGTAGAATTAAACAAATATTTGCAAATGGCAAAGCTTTTATACCGTTTGTGACAGCCGGTGATCCAAATCTTGAAATAACCGAGCAACTTGTTCTAGCTATGGCTGAAGCAGGTGCTGACTTAATAGAGCTCGGTGTCCCATTTTCGGATCCAGTTTCCGAAGGCCTTGCAATTCAAAAAGCAGATGAACGAGCACTTTTGGCAGGGACCACGGCAGATAAAATCTTTGATATGGTTAAACGCATACGTAAAACGACAGATGTTCCTTTGGCATTTATGACATACATCAATCCTATTTTCGTCTATGGCGCAGACAAATTTTTATCAAATTGTAAGGAATGCAACATGGACGCAGTTATTGTGCCAGATCTTCCGTTTGAGGAGAAAGACGAAATACTCCCATACTGCGAAAAATATGGCATTGACTTAATTTCTTTGATAGCTCCAACTTCAAAAGAACGTATAAGTATGATTGCATCACAAGCACAAGGTTTTGTATATTGCGTTTCTTCGATGGGTGTAACCGGTGTTCGAAACGAAATAACGACGGACATAACCCAAATGGTCTCGCTCGTTAAGGCAGCTCAGGATATACCATGTGCAATAGGCTTTGGAATTTCGACTCCAGAGCAAGCAAAAGAAATGGCACAAAAAGCAGACGGAGTTATCGTTGGTAGCGCGATTGTGGAAATAGTAGCGCAATATGGAGAGAACTGCGTTAAGCCAGTTAGGGATTATGTCTTTGCTATGAAGCAAGCAATATCACAGTAGTGACTCTATACTGTTTTATAATTTAATATGAAATATTGTATTTTTCAACTACTATAGCACGAAAACCAAAAAAGCCGCCTATAAGACGGCTTTTTTGGTTTTGTAAACAACTCTAAAAAGCTTTAGAATAAAAGATGAACTGCTGATTTTAATTGCAGTAAAATCGCACTAAAACTAATAAAAAATATAATTGTTTGAAAAAGTATGTTAATATATAGGTGATATTGAATTTCATTGGCTTACTTAATAATTAGTCATCATAAAAGTAATTTAGAAAAGAGGAAAAGTATGACGAATTACGACCAAGAACTGAAAAATGCTGCAGAGATTTTAAAGGCGTTAAGTAATCCTATAAGATTATGCATCGTCAACAAATTAACGTTATCCAGTCTTAATGTTGGGCAAATGCAGGAATGTTTGGGAATATCACAATCGAGTGCTTCTCAACATCTTTCTATACTAAGAAATAGCAAAATTATCGAAGGAAAAAGAGTAGGGTCAGAAGTGATTTATTCTCTTGCAGACGAGAGAATGAGAACCTTAGTTAAAATCTTTTTTGATCAATAATACTTTTTTTTGAGCAGCATATAATGATATTATAATATAATAATATAATAATGTAATAATATAACTAGAATTAACTATGATAAGTGAGATTTAAAAGTAATAAGGAGGTTGTACTATGTTAAAAACAGATGTATTGGTTGTTGGGGGCAGCGCAGCTGGGTTTGTAGCTGCAGGTACTGCAAAATCAAATAATCCAGAGAAAAGTGTGATGCTGGTAAGAAAAGAAAAAAAGGTTATGATTCCATGTGGCATTCCCTATATTTTTGGGACAATCGGAACCAGTGATAATAACATCCTACCAGATGGAGGATTAAACAATCTTGGAGTAGATATCAAGATTGACGAAATAACTTGTATTGATACGGAAAAGAAAATTGCCCAGACAAAAAGTGGGTATGGAATTTCATATGATAAAATAATTTTGGGAATAGGGTCGATACCTAGCGTACCTAAATGGTTGAAGGGTACTTCTCTTGAAAATGTTTTTACAATTCCAAAGGATAAAGACTATTTAGATGATCTCCAAAAAACTATGGAGAATCTAAAAAAAGTAATTATTGTTGGAGCTGGTTTCATTGGAGTGGAAGTAGCCGATGAACTAAATAAAAGCGGACATGAAGTAACTATGGTAGAAATTATGCCCAGAATTTTAGGACTGGCATTTGACGAAGAATTTGCTGTTGCAGCCAAAGAAGAATTATCTACAAGTGGGGTTAATGTTAGAACGGGTGTTGGCATCAAAGAAGTACTTGGAGATAAAGAAGTAAAGGGAATACTGTTGGATAACGGAGAAACACTTGAAGCGAATGCAGTTATTCTGTCATTAGGATATATCCCTAATACTGAGCTTGCAAAAGATATGGGTCTGGAATTAAATGAGCTAGGGTTTATTAGAACAGATCAATATAAAAGAACATCAAAGGCGGATCATTTTGCCGTCGGAGATTGTTCTGAGAAGAGAGATTTCTTAACCGGTAAATTGAGTAAAATAATGCTAGCCTCTACCGCATGTGCGGAAGCCAGAGTTGCTGGATTGAATTTGTATTCCTTATCAACCATCAGCACCTTTAGAGGGACGATCGGGATTTATTCCACCTGCATTGGAGATACTGCCTTTGGAGTAGCTGGTATGACAGAAGAAGCAGCAGAAAATGAGGGATTTGAGGTAATTTCCAGAAGCTTTACCGGTGTTGATACTCATCCAGGATGTATGGAGTATTCGCAGAAACAATTGATAAAATTGATCGTCTCCAAAAATAACGGTGTCATACTAGGAGGAGAGGTCATGGGCGGAAGAAGTGTGGGAGAATTGAACAACGTACTCGGAATGGTAATACAAAACCATATGACGATTAACGATCTTCTCATAGCTCAAATTGGAACTCATCCTATGTTGACGGCATCTCCAGCTGGATATCCTTTGATCAAAGCTGCAGAAGAAGTAGCTAAAGTATTGAAAATGCCTATATAAAAACAAAACTGCATATAAAAGCGAGCTATATTTGCTCCCGGATTTAATTAAAAAGTGGCTGACGCCACTTTTTAATTTTTTTATGTTTGCAGCGTGTTAAAAATTGCAATTATTGTGTTATTTCCCAGAGTAGTGACGGTAGGAGATAATAATATATAGGTAGTTTTCTTTTAAGTGTGTACATATATATACATGGGGCGAAACTAAGTAGGTTAGTGCAGAAAAAAATATTTAATTTTGAATTTGTACAATGTATAATCTTATTATTAAGCACTAATTGAAATTATTGTGCAAAAGTATTAGGAGATTTTAAAATGCAAGAGCCGATTTTGATAGATCTAAAACTACAATTCACTATTGGTGGGGTGTACGGGGAGATTCCGAAATTTACTCCTTCAAAAACTGATTATTACATTAATGTACAAAGTGATATTGCTAATGTAGCTATCACACCTTTTACTGATACCGAGTATCAAATCGCAATAAATGATAAAACTGTAGAATCGGGCGAAACTTGTATAGAAGATCTTTCAACAGGCGATAACAAGTTTGAAATAACGGTAAGATCAAATAGCGAAGATAAAAAAACGTATACAGTAAATATCTTTAGAGAAGATATTCAAAAAGTCATTGATAAGTTTAGAAAGTTAAGTTTTACTGATTCACAGTCGGGTGTGACACTTAAGTACAATCTGTTTGTACCAGATAATTATGATCCTAATGTAACGTATCCTCTAGTGTTTTTCTTGCATGGCGCAGGTGAAAGAGGGGAAGATTTGGTGTCCGTTCTTACTGCAAACGAAGGAGCTACTATTTGGGCAAAAGAGACAGAACAAAAAAAGCGTCCTTGTTTAGTTCTTGCACCACAGTGCCCGATGGACAAAGGATGGACATCATTGATTACAGCAGGATTTGAAGATGCATACAAATTAACAGACGAAGGGAAAGCGGCTTATAGTCTTGTCAAAGAAATAGTAGCTACTTATAATATTGATAAACGGCGTATATATTCAACTGGTATATCTATGGGCGGATTTGGCGTTTGGGCTTTAAATATTAGATATCCTTACCATTTTGCTGCGTTAGTTCCAGTTTGTTCAACAGCAGATTCTAAAAAAGTGTTTTTTCTCGACCGAAAACCAATTTGGATTTTTACAGCAAAAAGAGATGAATTTGTTAAAGCAGAAATAGTACAACAAAATATTAAAGCGTTAGAAATGGCAGATGGTATCCAAAAATATACTGAATATTCTGATGATGCTTATTTCTATCCTATGGCACATTTCTCTTGGATTCCCGCGTATGCGAATGAAGAAATGAGAGAATGGATGTTCAATCAAAGATTATTTTGATTGAATTTTATACGGATAAAATACGTTAAGCATTGTGAGAATATTTTTTGGGAAACAACAAAAGGGCAGGAATTAAAGATCCTGCCCTTTATAAATTTAAGGTAAAAAACTGCGAAAGCCCTAAATTCACTCGAGAATTTTAATGGTGGAGCAACATGACCAAATAAAAATCTTTTTGTATTTTTTGGTGCGTGGGGGATTTAGTATTTTTATCTAGCTACAAAAAAATACTTTTCATATGTAGTTAGAAGTGATGCTATCGTATACGATATGGGTTATTAGCGTGATGTATGATAGCTAAAAACAGCCGAAGCGTCAATCATCGGAGAATCGTTCGAATAAACTAATGATCCGCACATCAAGGCAAAAGGAGTGCATATTTATTATAAATAGGCATCTTTCCAAAAATACTATTAAGACAATCTACTTTTAAAATCGCCAAAGCCAAATTCTTTTATCAGTTGTACAGTTCCATTTTCTTTAGCAAGAGCAATTGAGGGCAGTTTCATTCCATTAAATGTATTATTTTTTACCATAGAATAGATCGCCATATCGCAAAATACAAGTCTATCTCCTTCTTTAAGCGGCTCATCAAAAGAATAGTCACCTATTATATCTCCGGCAAGGCAAGTGGGGCCTCCCAGACGATAGTTGTATTTTTTTTCATTAGGCAAACCTGAATTTTCTATGTTTGGCCTATATGGCATCTCAATAACATCAGGCATATGACAAGCAGCTGAGGTATCAAGTATAGCGATATTGGTATCATTTTTAATAACATCAAGTACTGTAGATACTAAAAAGCCTGAATTTAGTGCAACAGCTTCACCTGGCTCAAGGTAAACTTGGACTCCATATTTGTTTTTGAAGGATAAAATACACTCGTTTAGAGTCTTAATATCATAGTCCTGGCGAGTAATGTGGTGACCGCCACCAAAATTTATCCACTTCATATTATGAATATATTTACCAAAGATTTTTTCTACACTTTCTAAAGTAGTTATTAAATCAACGCTGTTTTGCTCGCAAAGCGTATGAAAGTGTAGACCACTTACGCCAGTAAGTAGATCCTCACGGAAATTTTGAATTGTAACCCCAAGTCGTGACCCTTTACTGCACGGGTCGTATATAGCATGGCTTTGAGTGGAGCATTCAGGGTTAATTCTAAGTCCTATTTGTTTACCATAACTCTCTACTTTATCTTTATATTTTTCAAGCTGCGAGAAGGAATTGAAAATGATATGGTCACAAATTTTGCAAATCTCATCAAACTCACTTTCGTTATAAGCAGTAGAAAAAATATGCGTTTCTTTGCCCATTTCTTCGTGTCCTAATTTAGCTTCAAAAAGTCCGCTTGCAGAAGTGCCTGCTAGATACTTTCCAATTAACGGATAAAGCGAAAACATAGAAAAAGCTTTTTGCGCAAGCAAGATCTTGCAACCTGTTTTATCCGATACTGACTTTAATATTTCAAGATTACTTTTAAGCAGACTTTCATCAACTATATAATATGGAGTTTTAATTTTACCAATATCAAAATGCATGTTATTCTACCATAGTCGGGTTAAAATCTTCTACCCATGGGAGACCCCATTTATTTAGAGCGTCCATAAACGGATCTGGATCAAATTCTTCAATATTATAAACACCTGGTTTTGTCCAAGTTCCATTCATAATAAGCATTGCTCCGATCATTGCAGGTACACCTGTTGTATACGATATAGCTTGGCTTTCTACTTCTCTATAGCATTCTTCATGGTCGCAAACGTTGTAAACATAATATGTTCTTTCTTTACCGTCTTTTAATCCTTTAAAGATACAACCAATATTAGTTTTGCCTTTTGTTCTTGGCCCTAAGGTTGAAGGGTCTGGTAAAACAGCCTTTAAAAACTGTAGTGGAACAATCTGCTGACCGTTAAACTCAATAGGTTCTATTGATGTCATGCCTACATTTTCAAGGCATTTCAAATGAGTGATATAGCTTTGACCAAATGTCATAAAGAAACGAATTCTTTTAATTCCTTTTATATTAAGCGCAAGACTTTCAAGTTCTTCGTGATGCAGAAGATACATATCTTTATCGCCTATCTGAGGAAAGTTATAAACTCGTTTGATTTCCATAGGTTCTGTTTCAACCCAATGCCCATTTTCCCAATAGCTACCGTTTGCGGTAACTTCACGGATATTGATTTCTGGATTGAAATTTGTTGCGAAAGGGTATCCATGATCTCCGGCATTTGCGTCTAAAATATCTATATAGTTAATTTCATCAAAATAGTGTTTTTGGGCATATGCAGAGAATACCCCAGTAACGCCAGGGTCAAAACCACTTCCCAAAAGCGCACAAATACCTGCCTGCTTAAATTTGTCACGGTATGCCCATTGCCATGAATACTCAAATTTAGCCTCGTCTAGAGGTTCATAGTTTGCTGTGTCAACATAATGTGTTTTCGTTTCGAGGCATGCGTCCATGATAGTCAGATCTTGATAGGGTAGAGCTAAGTTCAATACAACATCAGGTTTAAAACTGTTTATTAGTTCAATAAGCTCTTCTGTATTATCAGCGTCAACTTTTGCTGTTTGGATTTTTGTTTTAGTTATTGGGGTAAGTTTCTCTTTAAGTGCATCGCACTTTGATTTTGTTCTACTAGCGATCATAATTTCTTCGAAAACGTCGCTGTTTTGACAGCACTTATGAATTGCTACACTTGCTACTCCGCCGCAGCCAATAATTAATACTTTTCCCATTTTAATTTTCTCCTTTTAAAGTTTATAATTCATCTCTAAGTATTTTGCATGTAATAGTTGTAGAAACTCCACTTTTGCTCATATAAAAATATTTACTGTATGCAACATAGTCTTTGCATAACAAACAATATATATCAAAGCTAAGAGCTTTTGATAAGTTGTTAAAACCAGAATTTGAAGCTCACTTTCTAAAAATACACAAAAAAAGCATTGTGGTATACCACAATGCATCAAAAATAGTCAAACAAGGAGTTTTATTTATTACAGAAGACTGCTTTTATTTATTTTTCCAAATTCAGAGTCTATATAGTAAGATCTACTTTTACTACTCTTATTGACCGTTTCATAAGCTGTGCACTTGGTACACGTTTTGGTTATGAAGTAACCAACTCATAAAATTTGCGTTTTTAACGCAATCAATAAAGCAACTTTAGTTGCAATCGGCAGTTGACCCGGCTGTCCGTATGCCTTAGCTCTTAAAAAGAGCGGTCAAGTAGTTCTTAATATATAAAGAACTTTTTGTAGTGTACAATAATTGTATAGGCTTGTCAACCTATTTTATGCAATTTGTATATATGGCTTTGTGGTAATTTAGCAAAAAAGTATATTATTAGTAATTCTTGAAGCCTTAAGATGTTACAAGAAGGTTCATATTTTACACCATTATTTTACGCCATGTTTCAGGATGTAAATGGAAGTATTAACACGCTATCTAATAAAAACTAACAAATTTGAACAAATATCAAAAAACTGCAAATTGAAATCTCTAAAAAAATCTAATACTTTGGAGTTTTTCTAAAAATGCTCAAAATATTAGATCGTTTTTTGTTGGTGGAGCTAATTGGCCAAAAGATGAACACATTTGTTTTTACAGGTGGATTTGGGATAAGTATTTTATTGTTAGTTAGAAATAACGTTGAGGCATTATAACTAAGGCATATTTTACTAGGCATTCTTAGGTTTGTAAATTGTGCATGCTCTAATGGTATCTAAATATCATGAGGGTTATGATGGCTGTCACAAATATATTTATAAATAGAAAAGCGATAATGTGTTTTTAGACATTCTAGAAGAGCAATCTGGCCGCGTTCGCTTTGCTTAATTTTAGATTTTAATAATTATATTTTTTCACTACCCCTTAGCCAGAGATTAAAAGCCAATCTTTGCAACTATTTGTTCATTATCGAAGCTTTCCCGTAATGCATTTTTATTCTACTATTAGATAATATTTAATAAAATTATAAAGTTGTTTTAGTTATTATACAAAGTGATATAATAATGTAAAATGAATTCCAAAAAGTTAGAAGGTAAAGGATATATGCAAACAACAAAAAGTGCAAAGCATTCTTATGAAGATATTGATCTTAAGCATTTTTACAGAGGAAAGCCGTTAAATATAGCATTATTGGTTATTAAAAATGTCTGCATTGTTGTTGGTATTATGTCGTTAGCTACTTTAATATCTTTTGGATTTAGAGCACTTGGGTTTTATGAAGCTAATTTTATAATGACTTATATTTTAGGCGTTTTGTTAGTGGCAAATTTTACGGATGGCTATTTGTATGGCATACTTGCCTCTGTCTTAGGTGTAATGGTTTTCAACTATTTCTTTACTGAACCATATTACACACTTATTGCATATAATCCAGGGTATCCTGTTACTTTTTTCATAATGCTCGTTGTGGCGCTTATTACCAGTACATTAACAGGACGTGAAAAAAGAGAATATCAACGTGCAGAAGTTAGAGAAAAACGCATTCGTATTCTTTATCAGATAGAGAAAAATCTACTAGCAGTAAAAAGCAAACAACAAGTTTTGGAAGTCGCAGCTAAAGATATTAACGAGCTGTTTGGCGCACCTGTACTAGTATGTGCTGCTGATATTAATGGTGAACTCAATATGCGCCATATCGAAGGTGATGTGACTTTTGAGGATAAAAGAGAGCAGAAAGCTTATATGGAAGCGTTTCAATCTGGAAGTGCTTGTGGGGCTGGCACACAGTTATTTTCTGATTGTAGTGCGTATTATTTCCCAATTAGCGGACAAAGCGGCGTACTTGGAGTAATTGGAATTATATTCCCCAAACATTACTCGTTATCCGAAAGCCGAAAGGTTTTCTTGGATACTATCGGCACGCAAATTGCACTCGTGCTTGAGCGCGAACAGCTCTATGAGAAACAACAACAAACGAAAATGGAAATTGTTCATGAGCGATTAAGAGGAGATCTTCTTAGAGCTGTTTCACATGATTTTAGGACTCCTTTGACAGGTATAATTGGCTCTTCCAGCACTATGCTTGAAAACTATGATTCATTAACGGATGATGTGATGAAGGAATTCCTTCAGGGAATATACGATGATGCAGAATGGCTAAATAATCTTGTTGAGAATATCTTGAATGTAACACGGTTTGCTGAAGGCAATATAAAACTAGCTAAAGAGATGGAAGCGGTAGAGGAGATCGTTGCTGAGGCCGTTTCACGTGTTAAAAAGCGTTCAGGACAGCATAAAATAACAATTTCAATACCAGACGAGCTTGTAATGATCCCAGTAGATGGAATGATGATCGAACAGGTTCTTGTTAACCTTTTGGACAATGCAATGAAGCATACACCTCAAGATTCGAATGTAACCGTATCAGCTGCCTTGAATGATAAAGACATTATATTTGAAGTAAGTGATGATGGGCAAGGGATCCCAGAAAGTGACCTGCCATATATATTTAACCGCTTTTATAAGACAAAGACAGATGATAGTAATACAAGACGTGGCTTCGCTCTTGGACTTACTATTTGCAAATCAATTATACAGGCACATGGAGGTAATATCTCTGTACAAAACAAACCAAGCGGGGGGCTTACATTCCGTTTCACATTACCAACTAAGGAGTAAAAGATGGATACATTAATATTGATCGTTGAAGATGAAAAGCCTATAAGGCATTTTATAAAAGTAACACTTGAAACGCAGAATTATAAATGTTTGGAAGCTCAAAATGGTACATTGGCACTTAGTATGATTGCATCTCATAGGCCTGATATTATAATTTTAGATTTGGGACTACCTGATATTGATGGAATGGATGTAATTATAAAGTCTCGCGAATGGACAAAAGTCCCGATAATCGTTGTATCTGCGCGTGGGCATGAACGAGAAAAGATTGAAGCTCTAGATGCCGGTGCTGACGACTATTTAACTAAGCCTTTTAGTGTTGCCGAATTATTAGCACGTATTAGGGTTGCGTTACGTAGAACGGCACTTGAAGGTTCATCTGATGAAATACAGTTAATATTTACTTTAGATAAACTGAAAATTGATTTTGAAAAGCGGAAAGTACAATTATCAGAAAAGGATATTCATTTAACCCCTACTGAATACAACCTGTTAAAGTTGCTCGCAAAACATCATGGCAAGGTTCTTACACATAAATTTATAATCAACGATATCTGGGGGACGTCATCTGTTGACGATACACAGACTTTACGTGTATGCATGGGTAATATACGCCGAAAGATAGAAATAGATCCAGCGCAACCAAGATATATCATCACCGAAGTAGGTATCGGATACAGAATGGTTGATGAATAATAATTAAATATATACAATCTATAAAAAGACTGCTTTTTAGCAGTCTTTTTTATTTCTTCACAGAATCTTTATACCATACTTATGTATCTTCACATCAACTTTATACTGATTTCGCTATGATAAAGGTAATCAATTGGAGAGGGTTAAAGCTATGAAAAATAAAGAAACATCACCGAATGTTTTTAACTTGACTATAACCGAAGCAATTAAGCTACTACAGAAAAAAGACATTAAAGCTGCAATGTCAGTTATAAGTAATGCAATTACTTTAAATATGCATGCGCCTGAACCCCAGAATCTTTTAGGGATTCTTTGCGAGATTCAAGGCGATGACAACACCGCACGCAAGCATTATCGTGCAGCTTATGCACTAGACCCTTCTTATAAGGCAGCATGTCGCAATTTGGAAAGGCTAGTTGCATTTGAATGGGAGCCGCAAAATCGAGAGTATTATTATGGGGATGAAACTGAAGAAAACGATATATTTGCAGAAATAGCAATCAATAATTAATTTGGTACCTAATTTAGGTTTCTACTACAAAAAATTAAGGAGTGTCTTATATGTATATTATCATTGCAGGGTGCCGAAAAGTTGGATCAAACCTTGCACTTGAACTTGCCAAGGAAAATCATGATGTTGTTGTCATTGATAGCGACCCAAAAAATTTTGAACCATTGGGTTCCGGATTTAACGGTTTGACAATTGCTGGAATGCCAATCGATGAGGATGTATTACGCAGCGCAGGTATTGAGCGTGCGGATGCGTTAGCTGCTGTCACAAATGATGATAATATGAATGTAATGATTTCGCAAATAGCAAGAGAGCTATTTAAAGTGCCTAATGTAATTACACGTGTTTATGATCCTGAGAGGGAAATCGTATTTAATAAGATGGGACTTAATATAATTTGCCCTACGACACTGGCAGTAGACAATATAAAAGATCTTTTGATACCACAGAGCAAGCATGAAACATTAGATTTTAATGGTGTAAGCGTATTGTTTAACTACCTAAAACCACCAAAGCGCTTTATTGGTAAGACCATCGGAGAAATTAAAGATGAAAACATTCTAGGGATAATTAAAGATGAAAAATTTACTTTGGCATATCCAAACACTTGTATAGATACAGGCGACACATTAATTGTTTCAGATTATGCCAAATAGGATGGTGAGGATAGATTGTATATTATTATAATTGGCGGAGGAAAAGTCGGCTATTATCTTGCAAAAACGCTTGCGCCTGAGAAACATAGACTTTTGATTATCGAAGAAGATTATGAGTTATGTATGAAGATTGTTGATGAGCTTAACGAGCTTGGAGTAGAAGTTATCCATGGTGATGGTACAGATATTAATTATTTAATGGATGCAGAGATAGAAGATGCGGATATTATTATCGCAGTAACTGGTTATGATCAAAATAATCTGGTAGCCTGTCAGCTAGCAAAGAGTTACTTCGATGTGCCACGTACAATAGCAAGGGTAAACAACCCTAAAAATATCAATGTATTCAAACAGTTTGGGGTTGATTCAGTAGTAAGCAGTACTGCACATATAGCCGATATCATTGAGCATGAAGTTGATTGGGCATGTATCAACAACATGCTTTCAAAAAAAGTTGGAGATGTACGGATAAAGGATATGGCTGTGGCTGCGAATTCTCAGGCAGCTGGCAAAACAGTGGCAGAGCTTATATTGCCTAAAGGGACAATTCTTATTTCAATCATTCGAGATGATAATGCAATAATACCAAATGGACAGACTCAAATTATGACTGGAGACAATATTATTGTGCTAACTAATAGTGAAAATATGAAGGATATATATGCCTATCTGTCAGGTAAATAATGGAGGCTTTTATGAAAAAAAAGATTGTTACATGCGTATATGGAGTTGCAACTGAAATTGCATTTGCAGGTGCATTCATACTAGTTGGCTTTTTGATATCGCTTCTTTCCGGGTTGGCGAGGTAATTATGATAAAAAAACGTGTTAGCCGATTACTTCCAATTTGTTATTACATCGGCATTGTGATAGTTGGTTTGGGGATTATTCAATATATTCCGCTTATTACGGCTCTAATATATAAAGAATGGGATATTGCCTGTAATTTCATAATAAGCAGTTCGATCGCACTGATCTTAGGCGGAACCATTATACTTCGCTGTGGAAAATATCGTTCACAAAAGCTGGGCTGGGGAGAAGGTATGGTTGTTGCTGCTGGTTCATGGTTTGTAGGTATGATATTCTGTGCGTTGCCATATTACATGAGTGGAAATTACTTATCCTATTTGGATTGCTGCTTTGATGTTATGAGCGGCTTTACAACAACTGGTCTCGTACTTATTCAAGATTTAGATCACATATCAAACGGAATAAATATGTGGAGGCATCTGCTTACGTTTGTAGGAGGGCAGGGCATGGTAGTTTTAGCACTGACGTTCCTTGTTAAAGGTACAAATGGTGCCTACAAGATGTACGTTGGTGAGGCAAAAGACGAAAGGTTAATGCCGAATGCAGTAAGCACAGCAAGGTATATATGGCTTATAAGTTTAATTTATTTGGGTATAGGTACCATTGTAATGTGGATAGCAGGAATTATGGCAGGCTTGTCTGTAGATCGAGCGCTATTCCAAGGGTTATGGGTTTTTATGTCTGCATGGAGTACAGGTGGTTTTGCTCCAATGTCACAAAGCGTTCTTTATTACCATAGCTCGTTTTACGAGGTTGTGACAATGGTTTTCTTTATCATTGGATCCTTCAACTTTGCATTGCATTATGCAGTTTTAACGGGGAGAAGAAGAGAACTGGTACGCAACATAGAGACAGTATCATTTTCAGTAACTGTAACAGTCTTAACGCTTATCACAACATTGGGACTACTCCGATTGAATGTATACCCAGATGCGGTGGCCTTATTTAGAAAAGGTTTCTATCAGCTTATCTCAGGACATACTACAACCGGGTTTATGACGATATATGCAAAACAGTTTTACCTGGAATGGGGAGATGTAGCATTATTCTCTATGATCATTGCAATGATGATAGGAGCAAGTGCTTGTTCTACAGCAGGTGGCTTTAAGGGACTTAGAGTAGGAATCATTTTCAATGCATTTAAAAAAGACGTCAAACGAATGGTACTGCCTGAATCAATGGTGTCAGTACAAAAAATCCACCATATAAAAGACATAATACTAGAAGATAACGTAGCAAGAAGCGCATTGTTAATAGTTGCAGCGTATATTATGACTTTTATATTTGGTACATTAATGGGCATGCTGTGCGGCTATCCTTTTGGTATCTCTGCATTTGAATCAGCTTCGGTTACGGGAAACGTTGGCTTGAGCATAGGCTTAACGCAGGTCTCTATGCCAGCAGTGATGAAAGTGACATATATAGTTATTATGTGGCTTGCACGACTGGAATTCATGTCGATACTCGCTTTGGGAGTATATTTTATAACAAAGGTAAAAAAAAGATGTCAAAGATTATAACAACAATAGTAATATTAATCATGTGCTTAAACCCAATGACGGCCTTTGCTGCTGGTACAGAAGTCACGAGCAATGATCTTATTGATAAAGCGGCAGAATATGATGGCTGTGAAGTTGTATATGCTGGTGAAATAATTGGGGATATCATGGCTAGGGGCGATTATACATGGATTAACGTATCCGATGGCAGCAATGCCATTGGTGTATGGGTAAAGAGTAGCAATTTGCAAGGCATTGATACCGCTGGCAGGTATAATATGCGAGGCGATACTGTAAGAATAACCGGTATTTTTTACCGTGCATGCGCAGAACATGGAGGAGATCTTGATATCCATGCTACTAAAATAGAGCTAACTGAAAATGGATACGCCATAACACATACAGTAGATCCGGTAAAAGTGGTACTGTCCATTTTACTGCTTGCGGGGGCAATGACATGTATTGTAATTATGTTTAAGAAGAGAAAAGTAAAGAAGCTTTTATAAGAGAGATGTTTGTTGGCAAATAGTTCTATGTAGTAGTATTGCAAATTTAGGATAAATTAACGGAGTAAACTCGTTACTGGCTGATTAAAAAAGAATAAGAAAAACCCAGAATTAATTGAATCTGGGTTTTGTTTTTGTCAGTGCATGCTCATGATTTTAAGGCTTTGAGAAAAACAAGAGAACAACTTGATTATGTAAAACTGTATTTTAAGTTTCTCTATTGACAGCAGTACTAGTGCGTGATACTATATAGTAGTAGTAAGTAATACTTAATACGAGTTATACAGAATAGTAAGGAGTGATTGTGCTGGAAAACCTAACTGAAATGCTCAAAGGTGCACTTGAAGGCTGTGTCCTCGAAATAATAAACCGTGGAGAAACTTACGGATACGAAATCACACGGCGGTTAAATGCTCTTGGTTTCGCAGATGTTGTGGAAGGAACTGTATACACTATTTTGGTGCGACTTGAGAAGAATAAACTCGTGGACATAGAAAAAAAACCTTCTGATATGGGACCGCAGCGTAAGTTTTATGCACTCAACGACGTAGGACGCCAAGAGCTACAGAAGTTCTGGAAAAAATGGGAGTTCGTATCATCGAAAATCAACGAGTTAAAGGAGATAAAATAATGAATAATTGGGAAAAAATCACTGGCAGCGACATGACTAAAGAATTTAATATATTTGAAGCGCGTGTTAAAAAGTTGCCGGCTGATTATCAAGCGGCATGGGAAAAAATCAAAACCAATCTTTGGCCGCACTCAGATTTCACTGGTCGCAACCTTATGCCAATTCTTGACGGTGTGCTTGGCCTGCTCGAGGAAACAGCGGCAGACGGTCAGAGTGCTGGCGAGGTTTTGGGTGACGATATCAAAGGCTTCTGCTGCGCGCTGGTCGGCGAAGAAGGGGCAAAGTCTTTTCGCGATAAGTGGCGCAAGCAACTAAACAATAATATCGCTAAAAAATTAGATAAATAGGAGGTTAAAATGAAAATACAAGATATCATCGATGGAAAAAAAGAATGGAGAGCGCACATGGCGCGTGTCAAAGCACTCCCGCAAGATTATCAGATTGTTTATAAAGAAATTCAAAAATATCTCTTTAAAGTGGGCCCAATTGAGTTAACCGAAGGAACGGGTTTGCTTTCGGGGATCGTTGATCTTTTTGAAGAGGGCGCTTCCTATGGAAAAGGAGTACTCGAAGTGACAGGCAGTGACGTGGCGGATTTCTGTGACGATCTAATAAAAGATTCAAAAACTTACGCTGACGTCTATCAAGAATCTGTTAACCAAGAAGTTAGCAAGGCCATGAAAAAGGTTACGAATAAAACAAAGTAAAAGGAGAATATCGGGATGGAAAAAGCAATTAAAGTGAAAGGTCTGCAAAAATCCTACAAGAAGCTTCATGTTCTAAAGGGCGTGGATTTCGAGGTGGAAAAAGGTAGTATTTTCGCACTTCTTGGTTCCAACGGTGCTGGTAAAACGACGGTTGTAAAAATCCTTACCACATTGCTTAAACAAGACAGTGGAACCGCTACAGTAAATGGATTCGATGTTGTGTTAAAGCCTGTCAATGTGCGTCAGTCAATCAGTCTAACTGGACAATTCGCTGCTGTTGATGGAGTGTTGACTGGAAGAGAAAACCTTATCATGATTGCTAGGTTACGACATCTTAAGAATCCAAGTCAACTTGCAGATGATTTGCTTAAGCGCTTTAATCTGACTGACGCTGCAGACCGAAGAGTAGCTACTTATTCGGGCGGAATGAGCAGAAGGCTCGACCTTGCTATGAGCTTAATTGGAAAACCACAGATAATTTTCCTTGATGAGCCGACCACAGGTCTTGATCCTGAGGGACGCATTGAAGTTTGGAAATTTGTTAAAGAGCTTGCTGACGGCGGTACAACAGTATTCTTAACGACACAGTATTTGGATGAGGCTGAACAACTTGCTGATCAAATTGCCATTCTGCATGAGGGCAGAATTATCGTCAGCGGTACGCTTGCAGAACTGAAAAAACTGTTCCCACCCGTAAAGGTGGAATATATTGAAAAACAGCCAAGATTGGAAGAAATATTTCTCGCCATCATAGGCAAAAGGGAGGAAAAGTAAATGGAAGCAACAAAGAACCATTTTTTTAACGATATGGGCGTTATGCTTGGACGTTCCATGCGCCATATTTTTCGAAGCATGGATACCATCATCACGGTCACCATCACGCCTATAGCGATGATGCTACTGTTCGTCTACGTACTCGGTGGCGCAATCCAAGCCGGTACGGATAACTATGTGAATTACCTGCTTCCTGGCATTCTGTTGATGGCGATTGCAAGCGGAATTGCCTATACGGCTTATCGCCTGTTTATGGATGTGCAGGGAGGTATCTTTGGGCGGTTCCAATCCATGCCGATTGCGCATTCAGCGATACTGTGGGGGCATGTTCTGACATCGCTTGTGTCCAATGCAATCTCAGTTGTCGTCATCATTCTTGTAGCGCTTATCATGGGCTTTCGCTCATCAGCAGGGATAATGTCATGGCTTGTAGTAGCCGGTATACTTGCGATGTTTACACTAGCTCTAACTTGGGTTGCAGCGATAGCAGGACTTTCAGCAAAATCAATAGATGGCGCAAGCGCTTTTTCCTATCCGATTATCTTTCTGCCATTTATTAGCTCAGCGTTTGTACCAACCGCGTCTATGCCTTTTGTCGTACGCGTCTTTGCTGAAAACCAACCAGTCACCTCAATAGTGGAGGCCATTCGTGCGCTACTTTCATGTCAACCGGTTGGTAATAATATATGGGTCGCCCTTGTATGGTGCTTAGTAATTATGATAGTGGCTTATCTATTTGCAATTAAGGCATACAAGAGGCGGGTTTGATAATAAACAGCTTTTATGTATCGAACTCCTATGATGTCTGCTCAAATGAATATATGCACAAATGATCTATTGGTATAAATCTTTATATCAATAGATCATTTTTCACTTGGTGGAGCTAATTGACCCAAAGACGAACATCTTTGTATTTTTTGTGAGTTTAGAGTCAATATTTTGTTATAAAATGCTCATCGATTATTAATTTATTTTTGATTATAACCGGAGGTCGCATGAGCAAATCCTGCTTCTATAACCATTAAAGCAAGGCTTTTAGAGAAATTAAGGAGCCTTACTTTTTTATTTTACTTAGTATTTGAATACAAAACTTATCTTGCTAGTATCTATGATAAATAGTTTGTTATGATTAGTAAAAGACATCATTATACAAAATTTAAGAATATTTAAATGGAAACTAAACTTATTTTTAGAATTATGCCTTGACAGAAAAAATATATATACGATATAATTATGATGCTACATAAAAGAACGACGTGCGATAATAAAGAACAATGCGCTTTATATTAGTTATAAGCTTTTAAAATATTATGTCATTATTGACTTATAATTATTCTATAATTGACATGGATATCAAAGCGTTGTTTGCTATTAACGTAGAGATATTTTGGCGATTAAGCCATATTAATGTCATTTCATTGTATATTCTTCTTCTGCGCATTTTTGGCAGAGGTTATAACAAGCGTTTATCCCAATATATAGAATCCAGTTCACATATACCAATCTATAATAATTTTTGGAGTTGATAGTAATGAGAAGTGACGACATTAAAAAAGGCGTAAATAAAGCCTGGCATCGTGGTTTGATTAAGGCTTCGGGGTTTACTGATGAAGAAATTAACAGGCCGCTAATAGGTATAGCTTGCGCTGCAAATGAAATTGTCCCAGGGCATTTATATTTAAATGTAATTGCAGATGCTGTTAAAGCAGGAATTTTGAGTGCGGGAGGAACGCCAATTCTCTTTCCGACTATTGGTATTTGTGATGGCATTGCAATGGGACACGAAGGGATGAGGTATCCACTGGCAAGCAGGGAGCACATTGCTGATTCAGTGGAAATAATGATAGAAGCTCACCGCTTGGATGGTATGGTATTGATACCAAACTGTGACAAGATAATTCCAGGTATGTTAATGGCAGCGGCAAGGTTAAACATTCCAAGCATACTCATTAGTGGAGGACCTATGCTGGCGGGCAGGTTTAAAGGGAAAGATATCAGCATAAGCACTGTTGGAGAATGCCAAGGCAAACTTGCTGCTGGCAAGATAGAACTTTCTGAATTACAAGCGATGGAAAACTGCTGTTGCCCTACGTGGGGATCCTGTGCAGGAATGTTTACAGCTAACACAATGAATTGCATGGCTGAAGCACTTGGTATGGCTTTGCCGGGTAATGGAGTTATTCCTGCTGTATATTCCGAAAGAGTACGCCTTGCAAAAGAAACAGGCAAGCAGATCATGTATTTAATTAATAATGACATTAAGCCATTGGAAATAATGACAGAGAATGCATTCTACAATGCTATTGCTACTGATATGGCTCTGGGCGGTTCAACCAATACTGTATTGCATCTACCAGCAATTGCTTATGAAGCTGGACTTAAGCTTAATCTTGATATTTTCAACGAAATTAGCGATAAAACGCCACATCTATGCAACATGAGTCCTGCTGGCCCATATCATTTGCAGGATCTATATGAAGCTGGTGGTGTTCAAGCAGTTATGAAAGAACTTAATAAGAAGGGCTTGATTTATAATGATGCTCTTACTGTTTCCGGTAAAACCATAGGAGAGAATTACGCTGGAGCTGAAATACATCGTTCTGATGTTATTAGAACAATTGAAGATCCATGGGATGAGAATGGTGGTATAGCTGTTTTATGGGGTAATTTAGCTCCGCTTGGTGCTGTTGTAAAAAGGACGGCAGTAGCTAAGGAGATGTGGCGTCATCAAGGACCAGCTAGAGTTTTTGATGTGGAGGAAGATGCTCAGGACGCTATATTTAATAATGAAATTAAAAAAGGCGATGTAGTAGTAATCAGATACGAAGGACCAAAAGGTGGTCCGGGTATGAGAGAGATGCTAATAGCCACCTCGGCTCTTGTTGGTTTAGGACTGGATAAAGATGTTGCATTAATTACTGATGGACGATTTTCAGGTGCAACACAAGGCCCGGCAATAGGACATATATCTCCAGAAGCTATTGAAGGCGGACCTCTTGCGCTTTTAAAAGATGGTGATATTGTAGAAATAGACATCTATAAAAATAAAATTGAAGTTCATCTATCGGACGAAGAGTTAGCGGAGAGAAAGTTGCAATGGAAGGCACCAGAACCTAAAGTGAAAAAAGGATATCTGTATCAGTATTCAAAAATGGCTTCTTCGGCTAGCGAGGGTGGAATATTTAAGAGATATGAGGATGAATGATGATCTTTGTATTTAAACATATTAAAGGATTATGGCGTTAAGTCATTTAAATATTATTGTTAGGGGGGTACTTTATGAAGGATAAGAAAAAATGCATTCAAAGGGCAAGAGAACTTGGATGCGAATATCAAGGAACATTAGTTGGTTGCGGTCACAGCTCATTCTCGGCTGCTCTTGATGCACTAAGAGAAGAAGGTATTGAGTTGGTTACACCAGAGGTACAAGATGAGATTTTCAAGAGCGTTATAGGGTTGACTGGCGGTTGTGGAAACACGCACGTAGGAACTTGCGGGGCTATGATTGGGTCGGCTTTCGCAATCAGTTTAGCAATGGGTATTGGCAGAGAAGAAGAAGAAAACGATGGCGGCGAGCATACCTGGCTAACTTCATTCAAGGTTAAAGAAGGAGCTGCAGATAAGTTTATAGAAGAGTACGGTTCAATAGTATGTAGAGAGATCATGTTCAAAAGATGGGGAATGGCGTATAATTCGCAATATCCTGGCAGAAGTAAGGAATTCTTTAGCCATTGCGGTAGAGTAGGGTGTAGGAATCCGCGCGAATGTGTTATTTCTAATGGAGCTGCTTTTGCAGTAGAGACCATTTGGGACTACCTAGAAAATAAAGAAGATTTATCGGGCATATGGTTAGAGCATAAACCAGCAGCCGATATTTTAACGGAGGAATAACAATGGTTGATAAAGAAAAATGTGTAAACAAAGCAATCCAATTAGGAACTGTTAATTACTCCAAATATAATAACTGTGCACAAGCGACTTTTACAGCTATAATCGACGCTTTAAAAGAAGAAGGAATTACGATAACTAGCGCCGAAGCGGAAGAAGCCATTTTTAATTCTTTGGCAGGTGTTTCAGGAGGCCATGCAAATATGGGGACTGGAAACTGTGGAGCATTGACTGGTGCTGTCGCAGCTATAAGCTTAGCTTCTAATGTTAGTAGGGCTATGCAATTAACTGATAAAGAAAACCGTTGGATTGCTTTTGATAATGTAGCAAAGACAGTTGTAATTCGGTTTAAAAATGAATTTTACGGTTTGACTTGTAGAGACGTGACTTGGAAACGGAACGGTAAAATATGGGATATTTGGGATCCGGAAGCAAATGAAAATTTCCTCTTTGAGAAAAAGAAGCTAGATCCTGCGGCTAACTGTATTGTTTCTATGATTGCTGGTTGGGGAACTGACTATGTAATTGAAGCTCTGGAGAATCCAAGGACACTAGAGCAGATAAAAAAGGATCATAATTTAGTATAGAATTTAAATAGCAACCCTTCTAATTATTGGAGTTGCCATAGGGTGACTCCAATAATTAAACTTTTGTTAAGCTACAAAATGCACTTGCGTAAAACTAGGAACAACCAAGAATGAGTATGAAAATTTACGAGGTGAAAGATATATGGGTAATGATCAAATAATCGCCTTTGCCAAAGATTTAAGAATAGCAATGGCAACTAAAGTGCCTATCCATCCTCTAACTGAAACGAACCCGAGTATCACAATGCAAGAGGCATATCAGGTACAAATGATAAATGTTGATGTCATGGAAAAAGAAGGTAGTAAGATAGTCGGTAAAAAAATCGGTTTAACAAGCAAGGCTATGCAGGAGTTCCTTGGAGTTAATGAACCTGATTATGGGCATCTCTTTGATACAATGGTCTGGGAAGAAGACATGCCGATAAAAATTAGCAGTCTACTTCAGCCGAAAATTGAAGCAGAAATAGCTTTCGTCTTAGGAGAAGATTTAAAAGGCCCTGGAGTTACTTTAGCAGATGTTTTAAGAGCTACAACAGGAATAATGCTGTCTTTTGAAATCGTGGATAGTAGAGTTAAGGATTGGAAGATAAAGATACAAGATACAATAGCAGATAATGCTTCAAGCGCTGGTCTAATTCTGGGATCCAGATTAATCCCTGTGAATGAAGTGAATTTGAAATACATTGGGTTAGTTATGGAGAAAAACGGAGTTATTATGGAAACAGCAACTGGTGCAGCTGTAATGGGGCATCCGGCTTTAGCTGTTGCCTGGCTTGCTAATAAAATGGGTTCGATGGGGATTGTTCTGAAAAAAGGCGAAATAGTACTTTCTGGCTCTTTTACAAAAGCCCTCGAAATTAAAGCAGGAGACGTATTCCTGGCTACTTTCGGTGATTTGGGTTCAGTTAAAGCAGTGTTTACAGATTGAAGCAGAAAGAGGTAATAACATGGCTGATAAAATAAAAGCAGCTATTATTGGTCCTGGAAACATAGGTATGGACTTAATGTACAAAATTATTAATAGAGCAAAATACATTGAATTAGATACAGTTGCCGGTATTATCCCAGGCTCAGAAGGTCTTAAACTCGCACGTGAGAATGGTTTTAATACTTGTGTAAACGGTATTGATGGCATTTTGGGCAATGAAGATATAAAAATTGTTTTTGATTGTACAGGCGCAAAGCCACATTTAATTCATGCGCCACTTTTGAAAAATGAAAATAAAATAGCGGTCGATCTTACTCCTGCTGCCGTAGGACCTTATGTTGTACCAGCTGTTAATATGCATGAGATCTATAATACTGACAATTATAATCTAGTAACCTGTGGTGGTCAGGCCACTGTTCCAATTGTCGCAGCTATAAATGCCGCTGCAGAGGTGGAATATGCCGAAATAGTATCTACAATCTCTAGCCGAAGTGCAGGACCTGCTACGAGACAAAATATTGATGAATTTACAGAAACAACATCTGACGCACTTGTAAAAGTAGGTGGCGCAAAAAAGGCAAAAGCTATAATAATACTTAACCCAGCTGAACCACCTATTATGATGAGAAACACTATTTACTGCCAGGTGAAGACTCCGGACGAGAAAGCTATAACGCAAAGTGTTTTAGAGATGGTGAAAAAAGTACAAGAATACGTTCCAGGTTATTCATTGAAACTTGCACCAATTATAGAGGGCAATAAAGTAACTACTATAGTTGAGGTAGCAGGAGAAGGCTCATATTTGCCTAAATACGCAGGCAATCTGGATATTATTACAGCCGCAGCTCTTGCTGTTGCTGAAAAGGCAGCTGAGAATATGCTTAATATTTCAGAATCCACAAGGGGGGCTGAGCAATGAGTCAAGTGAGAATAATTGATACGACGCTAAGAGACGGCATGCATGCAGTAAGCCATCAGTTTTCACCTGATGATATGGCAACTATTGCCCAGTCGTTAGATGAAGCTGGCATAGATACTATTGAGATTGGGCATGGTGATGGTTTAGGCGGGTCTTCTTTTCAATACGGGTTTTCAAAGGCTACTGATGAAGACTATTTAAAAGCAGTTTCTTCTGTTATAAAGAAGGCAAAGTTGGATGTTCTTATTTTACCGGGAATAGGTATCGAAAGTGATATCGAAAGGGCTGCTAAGTATAACGCTAAAGTTGTAAGAGTTGCAACGCACGTTACTGAAGCTGATATAGGAGAGCAACATATAAAAATAGCTAAATCTTATGGAATGGAAGTAGTCGGGTTTTTAATGATGTCTCATATGGCTCCGCCTGAAAAAGTAGCAGAGCAGGCAAAGCTATTTGAAAGCTACGGTGCTGATATGATTTATGTAACTGATTCAGCAGGAGCAATGGTTCCAAGCCAAGTAAAGGCACGAATAGAGGCTGTTAAAGCAACTGTTCAGTTACCTGTAGGTTTTCATGGACATAATAATCTTGGTTTAGCTGCTGGCAACTCAATTGCTGCTTTTGAAGCTGGTGCAACAAGTATAGATGGCACAATAAAAGGCCTTGGAGCAGGGGCTGGCAATACTCCAACAGAAGTTTTGGTCGCTATTTTTGATAAGCTCAATGTAAATACTGGAGTAGATCTTTATAAAATAATGGATGTTGCTGAAGATATTGTAGCACCACGTATGCATAGGCCTCAAGTAATAGACAGAGCTTCATTAACGTTGGGTTGGGCAGGTGTATACGGTAGCTTTTTACTACATACATACCGAGCTGCACAAAAATTTAATGTAGAACCTAGGGATATACTTGTTGAGTTGGGCAGACGTAAGACAGTTGGTGGACAAGAAGACTTAATTATAGAAGTGGCTTATGAGTTGAGCAATAAAAAATAATCAAACAAAGCAGAACATAAAAAACAGTATGAAAAGAGAGGCGGTTTGAAAAACCACTGGCTTCTCTTTTTATACTATCTAATAGACCTTTAAGCATTTTATAAGATAATGGTAAAACTGTCTTATTTCTATTTAATGCTTAGAAGTTTATGCTATAATCAAAATAGTTATTTAGTAATCAGGGAGGCAATTTCGAATGACTGTAAAGCTGGATTCAAAAAACAGTAATATAATTCAATCCGTAGATAGAGCGCTTTCAATTCTTGAAGTATTCAGTCTAAAAGAAAAAGAATTAGGTGTAACAGAAATATCAAAACGAACAGCCTTAAATAAAAGTACATGCTTTGGCTTGATTCACACGTTACAGAATAAAGGGTATCTCGAGCAGAATCCAGATAACGGTAAATACCGCTTAGGAATAAAAGTTTTTGAATTGGGACAAATATTTGAATTGGGATTGGAATTAAGAACTATTGCCAAACCTTACCTAGAAGAATTAGTGAAAGAAACTAAGGAAACAGTTCATCTTGTTATCCGTAACAAAATTGAAGCAGCATATATTGAGAAAGTCGAAGGCCCAAGTGCAGTCAACATAATATCGCAGGTTGGAAACAGGGTTAACCTTTACTGTACTGGCGTAGGCAAGTCGCTCTTAGCTTATTTCCCGGAAGACGATGTTTCAGAAGTTTTAGATAAAGAACTGATTCCTTTTACAAAGAATACAATTATAGATAAGGGAAAGTTAAGGCAGCATCTTAAAGAAATCAGAGAAAAGGGATTTAGCATTGATGACGAAGAGATTGAAATAGGCTTGCGCTGTATAGCCGCTCCTATATTTAATCATCGAGAAGAAGTTATAGCGGCAATTAGTATTTCGGGTCCAACCATGAGGATTACAGACGAAAGAATAGCGGAGATAGCTGAACTTGTTAAAAAAGCAGCTGGTAATATATCTAACAAGCTAGGCTTTAGAGTTTAAATCTAAATGGCTTCATAGGAGAATTTTTTAATGTTTTCTTTAAAAGTACAAACAAAATATTAATAATAACAGATAGGGAAGTTACTCCTTGTCTGTTTTTTTATATCCCCAACCCTATTTGAATCCACAAAAAGGTTCGAACCATAATGCTACGGTGGGCTTACGAAACAAAAGAATTTTGTTTTCTTAAGTAATTTTTGAACTGACATTTTGTTTGAAACAGTAAATAGTTTTGATTTATGGCTCATCAATTTTATTAAATAAGGGTCTAAAAAGATCTATTAATTAATAGCGAGTTCATCTGTAACAGTATAGCAAATAATAAATCGGAAAGAATATTAACAAAATAGTTATTGACATATGTCCATATTCATATATAATAAAGACATAAAGGACATATGTCAAAAATACAAAGGAGGTGATCATATGCCAAGAAACGATGGAACTGGTCCAATGGGACGTGGAGCAATGAGCGGAAAAGGCATGGGAGTTTGCGCGGGAGCTAATGCTGTTAGCTTTGCTGGACAAGGAATTGGAGTAAGAACAAGATTAGGTCTAGGACTTAATTGTAGACGTAATTTTGGACGAAATTTTTCAACAGTAACTACTGCTAAAACACAAAAAGAATTGCTACAAGAGCAAAAAGAAATGCTTGAAAGCAGTCTAAGTGCTATAAACAAAAAATTAGACAGCATATAATTATGAAACAAAAGTGGTAGGAGGAATCTTCTGCTACTTTTGCAATAAATTGAGGTGAACAAATTATGCCAAGGCCAAGAAAATGGAGAAAAGTATGCTGCTTGCCAGAGAGTAATCTGTTTGGCCCGATGAACGCTCCAAATTTAGACAACAAAATAATAATAATGTCTGTCGAAGAATATGAGACAATACGTCTTATCGATTTAGAGGGTTTAATGCAAGAAGAATGTGCTGATAGTATGAACGTAGCAAGGACAACTGTTCAGCGGATTTATAACGATGCACGAAAAAAGATTGCAGAAGCTCTTGTTAATGGATATGTACTTAAAATAGAAGGCGGAAATTATAAGCTTTGCGAAGATAGCGAACAAGTATACGGATGCGGTAAATGCCGTAGACATAGATTTGCTGGCGGATTAAATGAAAATGAGAAAACAGAAGATTGAGCTATACTCAGAGCCCTATGCAATGCAAATAGTAAATCCAATAAAATCTTAAAGGAGAATATTATATGAAAATCGCGATGCCAGTAAACGATAAAAAGATGGAAGATGGTATATGCCCATCATTTGGACGCACACCTTATTTTCTTATTTATGATACAGAGTCTAAGGAAGAAAAATACTTAGATAATAGTGCTGCATCAAGCCAAGGTGGTGCAGGAATTAAAGCCGCGCAGACTCTAGTTGATAATAAGGTTGATGCTCTACTTACACCTAGATGTGGAGAAAATGCCGCAGAGGTTATAAATGCAGCAGATATAAAGATATACAAAACAACTAATGATTCAATTATGGATAATATTGATTCTCTAAATGCAGGAAAACTATCTTTGCTAGACAATATCCACGCTGGATTACATAATCATGGAGGCAAATAGTTATGAAAATAGCTGTGCTAAGTGGTAAAGGAGGCACAGGTAAAACACTTGTATCTGTAAATTTGGCCGCATCTGCAAATGAATCAATTTATATTGATTGCGATGTGGAGGAGCCAAACGGACATCTTTTTTTAAAACCAATTGACATTACGTCAGAAAAAATCTCGATTAAAATTCCTATTGCTGACGAAAAACTTTGTAATGGTTGCCGTAAATGTGTTGATTTTTGCAAATTTAATGCACTTGCGTATATAAACAAAAAGCTGATAGTTTTTAATGAGGTCTGCCACAGTTGTGGTGGGTGTACTTTGCTTTGCCCACAGAAAGCAATATCTGAAACAGAAAAAGTAATCGGGGAAGTGCAAAAAGGGGTTTCAGATAATGTTACTGTTATAACTGGAATACTAAATATTGGCGAGGCTTCGGGGATTCCTGTTATTAAAAAACTATTAAGCTATTGTGACAACGATGGAAAGGATGTTTTCATTGACTGCCCGCCAGGAAGCGCGTGTATTGTTATGGAAAGCATTAAAGATGCAGACTATTGCATTATGGTAGCAGAGCCTACATTATTTGGTGTTCATAATTTAAATATGGTATTTGAACTTGTAAAGCTATTTAAAAAACCACATGGAGTTGTACTCAACAAATGCCTGGACGAAGAAAATCCAGCTGAAAAATATTGCATAGAAAATAATATTAAAGTTTTAGGCAAAATCCCATTTGATAATGAGCTTGGAAAATTGAATTCAAACGCAAAAATTGTAGCTAGAGAAATTAATAAGTATAAGACTTTGTTCTCATCACTACTGCAAGAGGTTACTAAGGAGGTGCAACATGAAACAGTTATTAATCCTTAGTGGCAAAGGTGGTACAGGAAAGACTACAATTGCAAGTGCTTTTATTAGATTTGCTAATGCTAAAGCCTATGCGGATTGCGATGTAGATGCGCCAAATTTGCATTTAGTTATGAATCAAACAGCCACAGCAAAACGAACAGACTACTACGGATTGCCGAAAGCTGTAATTAATACTGATTTATGTGTACAATGTGATTTGTGCAGAAAAAACTGCCGCTTTGACGCTATTGAGGTGGATAATAAGTATAAAGTTGACTATTACTCATGTGAAGGCTGTGGAGTTTGTGAAGCAATCTGTCCAGCTGGCGCTATAACACTTAAACCAGATATTGCAGGCGAATTAATGCTATATACAACCGATTCGGTATTCTCCACTGCTCAGCTAAAAATGGGAAGTGGTACATCAGGTATGCTTGTAACAAAAGTAAAAAACCAAATGAAATCAGCGGGGGATAATATTGAGCTTGCAATCATTGATGGGTCTCCAGGTATTGGTTGTCCAGTTATTGCATCGCTTAGTGGTGTAGATATGGTATTAATTGTTGCTGAGCCTTCTGTTTCTGGCATCAGTGACATGGAGCGCATTATAAAAACTGCAGAAAAATTTCAGACGAAAATTGCTGTTTGCATCAATAAATATGATACTAATATTGCAAATTCCGATAAAATAAAATTATACTGCGATAAACTAAATCTGCCTTTTGTAGGCAGGATTCCGTTTGACTCAGACGTTGTAAAAGCAATTAATAATGGTCAGAGTATTATTGATATAAATTGTGTAGCAGGTCAAGCTACAAAAGTTATTTTTGAAGAGACGTTAAAATTACTTTTCAAAAAAAGTTGATAGATATGCATAAAAACTCAAAGCTAAATACCTTTCATAGAACGGCAGTAAAAGTTAACATTATGTAACCGGGTATACATAAAAATATATACAATGAGGAGAAAGAAAAATGAGCGAGAATTGTGATCAAAATTGCAGCAGCTGCAGCGACGACTGCGCAGATAGGAAAGAACAGGAAACGGATTTTCATGAAAAACCTAACGAGCTTAGCAATATTAAAAAAGTAATAGGTGTTGTTAGTGGTAAAGGTGGAGTGGGTAAATCCCTTATAACCTCGCTTTTAGCAGTAATTATGAACAGAAGAGGCTATAATTCCGCTATTCTTGATGCGGATATAACTGGGCCATCGATACCTAAGGCATTTGGCATTAAAGAAAAAGCCACAGGTAATGAGCTGGGATTGTTTCCTATTAAAAGCAAAACAGGCATTGAGATTATGTCAATTAACTTGCTTTTGGAAAATGAAGCTGAACCTGTAGTTTGGCGAGGTCCAATACTTGCAAACACAGTAAAACAATTTTGGACAGATGTTATTTGGGGCGATGTAGACTATATGTTTATTGACATGCCACCAGGAACAGGCGATGTGCCTCTTACAGTATTTCAATCAATTGCAATCGATGGCATTATCATTGTAACCTCCCCACAAGAACTGGTTTCGATGATAGTAACCAAGGCTGTAAAAATGGCAGAAATGATGAACATACCAATAATTGGTGCAGTTGAGAATATGTCGTATTTTAAGTGTACTGACTGCGGCAAGGAATATAATATATTTGGGGAAAGCAATATTGAGAAAATAGCTAAAGAGCATAACATTGATATTATTGCCAAGATACCGATTGACCCTAAAATTGCAGCAGCATGCGATAGAGGGATGATAGAACTTTTCAATGGTGATTGGCTTGATAATATAGCGGATATTTTAGAAAAAAATGGAGGAATAGATATGAAAATTGCAGTAGCAAGTGAGAATGGAATGGTAACAGAGCATTTTGGTCATTGTGAAAGTTTTGATATTTTCGAAACCGAAAACGATCAGATTGTAAAAAGTGAGTCTATAGCTAACCCTGGGCATAAGCCTGGATTTCTACCTAATTTTTTGAATGACATGGGAGTGAATGTAATCATATCCGGTGGAATGGGTGGCGGTGCTATAGATATTTTTAATGAGAAAAATATCGAAGTAATTACTGGTGCAAATGGTACTTCAAAAGCAGCAGCAAACAGCTATCTTCAAGGAACTCTAAAATCCACAGGATCTGTTTGCCACCAACATCAACATAAAGATGAATGTGAGTCACATTAATTAGAACAAATACTTAAGCTAGTTTTAGTTAAGTTATTGTTTACAAAGCATTTTATAACCTTTGACAGAAAAATATTATTTTCATAATAAAAAAATGGCTTTTAGAGAAATCTAAAAGCCATTTTTGTTTTCATTGATAACAGAGCTAACAAACCCAGAAGAACGTTTTCTGCTTTGTTGGTGGTTTAGGAAAAATATTTGTTTTAAAGTAGTTAAGGAGTTACTCTGTTAAACGATGAACATCCCAATATTTACTCGAGTCCCGAATGTCATTAGAAGTCGGAATAATTGGCAGTAATATATTTATATAATAGAAAGTATTAATGTGGATGGAGGAATTTAAGCAACTTTGAGACGCAGTTATGATTCCATTATTAGTTTATAAAGTGAATGATTTTTTTGCTTTTATATTTCAAAAGAAAAGCTTGATCGTTGAAACGTGCTAAAACAGGTAATTATGTTCGTTTGAAAAAAACTGAGTAAAGTGACCCTAAGAAGAACACCTTTGTGTTCTAAGGCAGGTGGGGAGTTAATATTATGTTATAAAGTAGTTAATAAGATACTCTATAAATGTTTAAATGATGCCTAATAACCAGATCATTTACTCAAGACCGCCAGATGCCCTGTGTGTATTAAATGTTTGGAGTTAATGTATTTACGTATGGGAAAACGCACATTGATCAAGGACCAATCTTGAATTCAAATTTGCTTTTGGAGAAAATAAAAAGTTTTATGTTCTTTTGGTACTGATATGAAAAATAGGTAAAGGATAAAATACACTATTTGTTCTGGAATTTTTTTAAATCAAATATTTTCAAACCATGCCTTATTTAAAATGGTAATGCCATTTACTATTTCTTTTTCGTCAAGTGAACTGAATCCTATAAATAGGGTGTTTTTTAAGCAGTTTGATTTATTCATCCAATACGGCATTGTTGAGTAGACTTTTATTCCAAAATCCTTTGCTCTGGTAATCAGCCACTCTTGTTCTTCGCCATTAATAAATTCGAGAACTAAATGCATCCCAGCGCCACGCCCATGTATTATAACTTTATCACCCGTCAACTGCGTTATAGTTTGCACTAAAATGTCATGCCTTTTTCTATAAACTAAACTTACTTTTCTTAAATGACGTTCATACTGTCCACTTTCCAAGTATTTATATAAGATGCGTTGAGTCAACCAAGATACGGTAGATTGGTACGAATGAAAGGCATTTTTAAATACTGGAAGTAGTTGGTTTGGTAGCACCATGTAATTTACTCTTATGGATGGTGAAAGTGATTTTGAAAATGTACCAATATAAATAACACGGTCATCACAATCGATTGATTGCAAAGAAGGTATTGGTCTAGTGCTATAGCGAAATTCACTGTCATAATCATCTTCGATAATATAGGCGTTGTTTGCTATTGCCCAACTCAGCAACTGTTTTCGTTTCTGTAGTGTAAGCACAGTTCCTAAAGGGAATTGGTGGGATGGAGTCACATATATGGCACTTGCTTTGGATTTTTGTAGTGCGTCAAAATCAAGCCCATTTTCTGTAACAGAAATCGGCTTGATCGCATACTCATTATTTATAAACACATCCCGACTACCATGGTAGCCGGGTTCTTCTATGGCTATTGTTTTTCCTTTATTAGCTATCAGTTTACATACAATCTCTAGCAAGTAGTGTAGCCCGCAACCAACAATTATCTGATCCTCAGAGCAGTTTACTCCACGGGAGCGCTTTAGAAATTTTTTCAGTTCTGTCCTCAAACCCAGATCGCCCTGTTTGTCTTGATATTTGTTGATTGCTTGCATATCGCTTCCATTAAGAATCTCACAGGTATAACGTCTCCATAGATTAACAGGGAAATTATCTTGAGGGAAATTCCCGAATTGAAAGTTATATTTATAATTTTCTTTCTTTTCATGAATAGAAGCATTTTGGATGGAAATTTGCGAATCATTGCTTTTTTTGTATATTGGTAAGTCATTCTCAAAAACATCAAGAACAATAAAGCCAGCGCCCTTTTGGGCCACAATGTAGCCCTCAACTTCCAGCTGCTTATATGCGTTATTTACAGTATTACGACCAATTCCAAGACTCTGTGCTAGAAGGCGAGTACCGGGAAGTACGCTACCTTTGCTAATATCTCCAGATAATATTTCTTCTTTTATCTGAGCATAAATCTGCATATAAAATGGTGTAGCAGAATCTTTATCAATATATACCATAATAAACCTCCTAATTTCAAAAGGTGGTTCCTATAAATAGCCGCAAAGCGCACCTTATATAAGAGACACATTCATTGTACAATAATTATAAGGTTATTTCAATTAGTAGGTGGACTTAATGTTAATATAGCCGAAGTTGTTTCGGTTTAAGCGTATCGGTACATTGATTAAGGAGAGTGTAAAATGAAAAAGGTCAAAATTACAGTACTAAAAAAAGATTTTTATGAAGACTTGGTTAACGAATATGGAAATAAAAATCTTAGTAAGTGTTCCAGATTTGAAATAGGCCAAACATTTATTATTACAGATTGTAGGCAACCAGAAAGCTTTTGCAATGAGGGATGGGCATCCATTAGGCACTATGTATTTGCACTTAGCAATGGCGCAGATGGTTTTTGGGATTTGAAAAATCATATTTCAATTAATACCTGTAATGATGGGTTCCGGCCAGTTGTATTCAAGATCGAAACTTTAGAAGACGAAATTGCTAAGTAAAACTTATATATAGAATATGTTATTTATTATTGAAGGGTTTTCAATCAGGCAGGCGAGCTATATATTAATGTCCCAAAGATGATTCAAGATGAGAGTATTGATATGTTTTTAAGGAGAGTGCGAAAAATGAATAAAATTAAAATTACTGTAATTAAGAAAGATTTTTATGAAGAATTTGTAAAAGAATATGGAATTGAAAATTTCGGTAAATGTACTAAATTTGAACTTGGGGATGTATATGTAACTCATTATGAGAAACCAGATGGCTTTTGCAATGAGGCATGGAAAGCCATACAACATTATGTTTTTGCTCTTTGTTTTGGAGCAGACGGATTCTGGGAAACATGGATGAAGGATAGACATATTTCAATTAATACTTGTAATGATGGATTACGCCCAGTCTGTTTTAAAATTGAAACGGTAGGGGGGCGAATACGAGCTGAACAAATCATAATTGGACTAATACCTAATATAATTTGGTGAATTAGTATGTAAACATGAAACCGATTTTTGGCTTCAATATAGACTAACATATGGTAGCCTATATGCTATGTTGTCAAGAGAAGGAAATAAAGCATAAGTAGGGATTTTCTTCTCACTAAATTATATAATAAAAGCAAAAACAAATTGGTGAACATCTATATATTGCAATAATAACGCGTGAGGGACGTAATAAATATGAATAATAAAACCAAATACCATTGGATAACAATCGCAGTCTGCTGCGCTTTAGCAGCAAGTGCCATAGGAATTTGCAACAATTCAGTAGGAGTATTCTTTGCTCCTGTTTCCAATGAGCTCGGAATCGGAAGAGGTGCATTCGCGTTGCATGCAACAATTTCTAACCTCGTAGCTGGGTTGCTTTGTCCGATGGGGATAATGCTTTCTAGAAAGTATAATTACAGAGCCGTAATGAGCATTGGAATAGTCATGGCAAGCGGAGCTACTATGCTTATGTCCTTAGGCGGAGATGTTTGGTTGTACTATGTTTTAGGAGCTGTAAGAGGTATCGGCTGTAGCTTATTCGCCTTACCAACTATTGCTGCCATTATAGGCAATTGGTTTGAAGAAAAGCACGGATTTGCTATGGGCCTAACACTTTCATTCAGCGGTTTAAGTGGTGCAATATTCAGCCCAATGTTCAGCTCGATAATTATAGCTTCGGGTTGGAGAATAGCATATATAATAATGGGCGCTTTAATCGCTATACTTGCACTGCCTGGAACATTATTTATACTAAAGTTCAAACCAGAAGAAAAGAACCTTTTACCGTATGGCGCATTAGCAAGCAAGGCAACTGAGGTAGAAGTTAAAGATAAAACAAAGAGTAAGATCAAATTACTTTCCAAGCCAGTAATAATTATGGCTATTTTCGCATTTTTATCTTCATCCATTTGTGGTATAGCGCAGCATTTCCCGGGATATACAGTAAGTGTGGGCAGTACTGCAACTTTAGGCGCTACAATGATTTCGGCAGGTATGATAGGAAATATTGTTTTTAAATTGATTTTAGGAGTAATGAGTGATAAGTTTGGCCCAATTAAATCGTGCACAATAATGGGAGCTTCAAATATTCTTTCACTTGTTCTGCTAAGCTTTGTAGATCCTAATCAAAGTTTTGTGGTTATGCTTGCAATAACGTTTATGTACGGGGCTGTTTATGCTGTTGGTGCTGTAGGAATTCCACTACTTACACGCTATGTTTTCGGTTCTGAAAAATATGCTTCAGTGTATTCGTACATTTTTATGTTTACCAGTATAGGTAGCGCGTCATCGCTAACAATAATCGGGCTTCTATATGATTACTTTAAAACATATCAGATCGGCATTATTGGAGGAATCATATTTGGTAGTGTAAATCTAATACTGCTTGTTGTATTGAAAAAAATAAAACAAACTAATGAGAACAAAAACGAGGAGTTACAAGAATACGTCATTAATTAAAGTAAAACTTAAACTTTAATGTTTTTCCTTTCTTGTATTGATAGAATAAATGAGATTTTTAGAGAAATCAAAATACCTTATTTCTGTTAATCTCAAAAAAAGCAAAAGAACCAGAAGAGAACACCATTGCCTTTTGGATAGGATTTTGAGTTACTATTTTAGCGTAAAGTAACATATGTTACATAGAAAAAGAATAAAAAGTTTTTCACAAAAAAACCTCTATTTTAGCGGTTTTTTGACATGGTGGAGTAACATGACTCAAAGACGAGCATCTTTGTGTTTTAAGGTGGGTGGGGAATAAGCATTATGTTATAGGACATACGCTCGAGGCCTCTAGATGCCACTAGAGATATAAAGTGTTAAGGCATATATATTTATACGATGGAAAGCATCAATGTGCCTAGATGGCTATTAATAACTCTAGGCACACTAATGCTTTTTTAGTGAACCAAGTGAATAAAATTTATTTAGTTTTATATTATAAAAAATAAAGTACGACAGCTGAAACGCTCTGAAATATTCGTTCTTGTTCGTGTCGAAGAAACGAAGTAAATGAGTTCAGAGAAGAACTCATTTGTATTTTCAGGTTGGTTTGGGATTACTATAGCTATATAAAAAAGTTAAAAAAGATATAGCTATAATTTATTAATAATGATTTCTAAAGTTATAGTGATGATATCAACTTAAGAGCCTCGCTCAGAATCTTTGGTTAGATTATGAGTCATTACATAGGCAATATAATCTTCACAGAAAATCCATCGTACGAACTATGCTCAATGACTGTTTCGCCATGATGTGAAGCAACAATTTGCTTTACAATAAGTAGCCCTAGTCCATGCATCTGCTCTGTGGTATTACCGTCACAAACCATGTAATGCGGTGTGTTATTCAACTTTTGTATCTGTGCATCAGAGGCCCCCACACCATTATCTTCAACACAGATTACACATTTTTCATTTTCTACTCTAACACAGACATAAATTGCGCATCCGCTTTTATTGTGATTGATACAATTCTGAATAAGATTGTATACTGCACGCTTTAGTAAATCTCTGTCCACATTGATTATGCAAGATGAAAGATTTTCATCGGTTGTCCATTCAATGGGATATTTAGAGTCTATATCTGTATTGATAAAATCTACAACAACTTGTCTGACGATAGCAACAGCATTTTCTTTCTTTATATTAACAGGCTGCATATTATATTCAAGCTTTGATGCAAGATTGAGATCGTTTATGAGATTTCTCATTTTTTCGCTCTGCTTTAATATAACAGTTGCCTTTTTCCGTTCTTCATACGTCAGATGGCTGTCATTCTCTAATTGCCCTGCATATCCCATTATCATAGATAATGGTGTTCGGATATCGTGAGATACACCGGCGATCCAATTTGCCCTTGCAGTTTCCCTCTTTTGTAATTGTCGGCTTTGAGTTTGAAGTATATCAGAAGTGCGGTTTATGCTTGTTGCAAGTTCGGACAATACACCTTTTTCTTTGATATATACAGGACGTTCTGTTGATAAGTTTTGAATCCCATTTGCAATTGGATTTACTGATTTTAAGAGTTTGGCATTTGCAATCATATAAATAAAAAAAATCAAAGTAACATTGCATGCCAGGATTGCTAATACAGTCTGTGGTAAATGCGCTATCACTTGATAATCCCAACTTGGCCACATATGTTTCCAATAACTGTCCTTAGGGTAGCCGAGAACCATTATGCCGCTTTCAGATTCTCCTGTAAAGGTTGGGTACCCATCAATATATCCACGGGTGAGTGATGCAATGTCTGAGATGGAGTATTTTGTGGGAATGCTATCGGGAAGATTATCAGTATGCCAAACGACTTGATGTGTTGAATTATCAATGAAGATAGCCCACACATTTTGTTTATTTAACTTAGTATTCATCTCGTTATTGAAAACATACGTATTATTGCATTTTTGCAATGATTCTGCTGCCTCAGTTGCCGTTATCCACGGAGAGCCATTGGGAGCTTGATTGGAGGCGATTATTGCAAGCACTACGAAATTCAGAATTATGATCAGTATTGAACTAAGCATCAATATACCAATAAACCTTCGTATTAGCTTTGGCATACTTTTCATATTACTTTCCCTCCACAATCAGCTTATATCCTAACCCTTTAACTGTAATAAGCGAAACGGGTTGAGAGGGATTTGCCTCAATTTTTTCACGGATACGACGTATGTGTGCCATTAGGGAATTTTCATATCCGAAAGGATTTTCGCCCCAAGCAGCTTCACAAAGAGCATCAATTGTTACGATACGGCCTGCATTTCGATACAAGACGGAAAGCAGGTCATATTCTTTTGCTGTCAATGCAATATATTCTCCATTTTTAACGACTTCCGCTCGGTCAAAATCAATTTCGCTGTTCTGTAATTTAACGAGCGGATTTTCGTCTTTATAACTTCGGCGTAAAATTGCTGTGATACGATAAATCAATTCTTTTGGAAGAAAAGGCTTAACTATATAATCATCTGCACCAAGACCAAAGCCTTTGAATTTATCTTCATCCTCTCCACGGGCAGTGAGAAAAAGGATTGGATAATCAGACTTACTTTTTAGCTGTTCCATTAACGAAAAACCATTTCCGTCTGGAAGCATAACATCAAGGATTCCTAACTCAGGACGGAAATCCTCGGCAATTATAAGCGCATCTTTCACACATTTTGCAGTTTTTATATTCTGAAATCTATCTTCTTTTAAGATGGATATGACCATTTCTAACAGGTCCTGCTCATCATCAACAAGCAGGATGCGTTTTTGTTTTAAATATTCGAAATCCATTTTATTACCTTCTTTAAGCTATTATTTGAACAGAAGATGTATTATCACTGAATCGGGAAGAATTTATCCCGACAGCATTCTCCAAATGCCATATAATCTTTGATTTTGTAGTTATTATATCATACGATTATGCTATTTTCCCATTCGATGGAAAATGTAAGGTTGATGTAAGGTAATGATAATGTTATCACAAGGTTGGTAGAGTAAACTTAATATGTAAACGAAAGGAGCACAAGCAATATGAACATTATCGAAACACAAAATTTGACAAAGAAATATACCGATTTTACAGCGGTTTCGGGTGTCAATCTTCATATTCCTAAAGGAACGGTTTACGGTTTTCTTGGTCCAAATGGAGCAGGAAAATCAACTGCAATGAAAATGTTCCTTGGACTTACAAAGCCAACAAGCGGCTCATTTAGCGTTGATGGGATGAAATATCCGGAAAACCGTATTGCAATCCTAAAGAAGGTAGGCTCATTCATTGAAGCGCCCGCTTTCTACGGGAATCTCAGCGGTGAAGAAAATTTGGAAATTGTCAGAAAAATTTTAGGCCTGCCGAAATCCTCTGTATCAGAAACATTGGATATTGTGGGATTAACCAAATTTCGCAAGCGTCTTGCAAAAAAATACTCACTTGGAATGAAACAAAGATTGGGGCTTGCAAGTGCACTAATTGGCAGACCACCGATCTTGATACTTGACGAGCCTACCAATGGGCTGGATCCCGTTGGTATTCACGAAATCCGTACTCTTATACGTTCTTTGCCTGAAAAGTTTGGTTGTACTGTTTTGGTATCCTCACACTTACTTTCAGAAATTGAGCTTATGGCAGATAACATCGGTATTTTGAATCACGGTCATCTTCTTTTTGAGGGTACATTGGATGACTTAAAGCAAGGGGCTGTATCACAGAGATTCCCTACTGATAATTTGGAAGACACTTTTCTTGCATTGATAGATGCTGACAACAAACAGCGAGGTGTCACAAGATGAGCGTTTCGTTGGAATGTAAAAAAATCAAGCGAACAGGATTTATTCCTGCTTTCTTAGGCGGGGGCATTTTAGCGGCGCTCATACCTATTGTGAATATGGCTGTCCGTTCAAAAAATTATATAGGCTTGTCTAATCCGCCGCTTCAAATCCTGCTTGATGCAAATTGGCAGATGATGGCTATGCTCAATGTTTTGCTTATTATATCTGGTGCCTGTATTATGTACCACATTGAATATGCTGACAATGCTATTCAAAGAATGAAAACGCTTCCAAGGAGAGAAAGTAATATGTTCTTTGGAAAGTTCGTTCTTATAATGGGAATGTTTATTATTATCTTTTCTATTGAAGTAGCGGCTTTAGCTTTTTGTTCTTTGAAGTGGTTCCCACATTATACTGATTTAGGAATAGATCTGCTGAAAAATTTCGGGTATTGTATTATTTTGACGCTACCGTCAATATTGTTATCTCTTGTGATTTCGTCTGCGTGTAAAAATATGTGGGTGTCACTCGGTATCGGTGTGGTATGCGTTTTCACTGCAACAATGCTTTCTGCAAAGAATTTTGTTTTATCACTGTTTCCGTTTGCACTGCCGTTTCAGACATTTGCGGGAACAGCACCAGATAAAGTTATGCAATATATTGTAGCCGCTATTATTGAAATGGTGATCATCGCAATTGCAGAGATTGTATTCTTAAAGGTAAGGAGGGCTTTTGAATGAGTTTTCTATCACTTGTTGGTGTTGAGTTTAGCAAAATACGCCGATCAAAAATCATACTGATTTTGCTTATTGCTACGGTCATACTTTGGCTGCCTTCTATATTTAATGCAGATATGAACTTTAAAATGCAGTCAGAGGGGATTTCACCTGAAAATAACTTCTTGATTCAAGGATTTATGGGGATGGCTTGGTTTATGTTCCCTGCAAGTATGGTGGTTGGGACAGTGTTGATTAGCCAGACTGAAAGAAGCAATAATGGCATCTTGAAAATGCTCGCACTTCCCGTTAGTACAGTAAAGCTCTGCCTTGCAAAATTTGTGGTGCTTCTTGCTCTTGCGGCAGTACAAATATTAATGACGACAGGAATGTACTTTATTAGTTCTGCTATCGCGACAGGAATACAAAATTATGAATTTATGCTTTCTCCGTTGTTTGTATTCAAAGAAGCAGGTTTGATTTTTCTGTCATCTATTCCAATGATCGCTTTTTTCTGGATGTTATCAGTATGTATTACAACACCAATCTTCTCAATTGGCATTGGATTAGCATCCATTGTCCCATCAGTTCTTATGATTAATACAAAAATTTGGTTTGCTTATCCAATGTGTTATCCATTTTATGTGATTGCTTCTGAATACGGAAAGCTAGCGACTAAACTAAGTGACTCAGAAGTTTCACTTATCCCGTGGCTACCTGTGGCTGCAATATTAACCATAATTTGTTTGGCTGTATCCTGTATCCGTTTTGGGCAGGCAGAAAGGAGATAATTTTATGAAAAATAAAACTTTAATTGCAATCAGTACCATTATGCTATTTGTACCATGGACAATATTACCTTTGAGGACATTTAAGTGGGCGTTAGAGTCTCCCATAGCAGAAATTATGATCTCATGCTATGCGGTGTTTATGATATTCAGCGGCATCTTCACGATTGTCTCGTATGTCAAGGCAAAGGCACAAAATAATCTTATGAAGATTTGTCTTGTTGTAAATAGCCTATATGCCGTTGGAGGAATTGCTGTTTTCTGTATGATGATATTACCTAAAATTATGTAGAGGACTACTGTGATGAAACGAATCAAATATATTGTCGCAGCAGTACTATCTCTTTGTTTGCTGGTAAGCTTTAAAGGGTGCAGCGCTGATAGTGGAGGAAAAGAGTGGAAGTATAATATTATCAGCGTCTTTGATGATTGGATGGAATCATTCAGCAAGTATTCCCTTACAAAGAATAGCAATCTTCATGGCGTCAAAACTAATGGTATAGATGAATATACCGGCAGCTATGAAGCAAAGTATGAACGCTTTAATGGAAAAGAATTTATTTTGGGTGGTACATGCTTAGAGAGAAATAAAGGCAGCAACTTGAAGGCTACTTATACACTGGAAATAACTTCAGGAAAAGCCACACTGTATTGGCTTGGAAGCGGGGAAAAACATACAATTGCGGATTCTAATGCCGATACCACCTATGAGTTTACTCTTAGTTCCGGTGATAATTACATTGTTCTTGAAGGAGATAAATTCAGTGGAAATTTGAGCCTCAAAGTAGAATAACGTGAATGAATATAGTTCCACAAAAACTGTATTTATGGTGATGGGCATTGATGGATTTATTGATCTATGGATACTTATCACTAGATTTAATTAGAGGGTAACTACAACTTGAATTGTAAGTTACACATCAACGGAGGAAAAACATGTATCAAGAATGGAAAAATTTCACGATGTTATGCCACTCTATATACAACTCGCCTATGAGTTAAAAGGCAAAATCTATAGTGGTAAATGGAAATCTGGTAAAATCATTCCTTCAGTTCGTTATATGGAGCATTTTATCATATGAATTCAAACACAGCGTCAAGATCCTATCGCATTTTAAAAGAAGAATTAATTGTTTACTCTCGCGGCGATAGATATACAGTCGGACAGTAGGTCCTGAAGGAGGCGAAGTATCAATGAAGACTATTTTGATTGTTGATGATGACATTACGTTTCTTAATATCTTTGCTTATGCTTTGAAATCAAAAAAATGTGAGGTCTTTACTGCCACAAGTGTTAGTGAAGCTAAAGACATATTGGCCAATAAGTATGTCTCTTTGATTTGTTCAGATATTCATATGAACAATGAAACTGGATTTGAATTGCTTGACTATGTGCGTTCCGAGTTTGATGATTTAGCATTTATACTTTTGAGCAGTGATCTGACAGAAGAAAATTGTAAACAAGCTAAAGCTTCAAATGCGTTTTGTATTGAAAAATCAGAACAGAATTTAGTTGATAGAATACTGCAATATTAGAGTATAATTATAAAAAGGATGTAGTTGAAGGCACTAGATGATACTAGAGACTTAAATAATTAAAGCCGATACGGGTTATACAATAAAAAGTATTAATGTGTCTGGAGGGATTGTATAACTTCAGAAACATTGGTGCTTTTTTTATTAGTGAATCAAGTGAATGTTTCTACTAATATTTTTATTCTGGAAAAAAACCGACCGATGAAATGCCCTAAAATAGGCGATTTTGTTCGTGTCAGGACAAACGGAGCAAATGAGTCTAAAGAAGAACACGTTTGTCTTTCTAGGTGGGTGGGGGATAAATATAATGTTATAAGGCATGGGCTCGAGGTAATTGAATATCACTAGTGACTTAAACAATTTTTGGCAATATATCTATATTGAGAAAAGCACCAATGTATCTCGAATGATTTTAATAGCTTCAGGCACATTAACTTTTTTTATTAGTGAATAAAGTGAATGATTTTGCTTGATTTTTGATTTCAAAAGAAATCTATCTAACATATCAAATATTAGGCGGAGTCCAGCTTCTTACAGATCGGGAAACGAATAAAAACCTTAATTCTGGAGTATTTGTTTGCACCGATGTCTTCCTTAGTATTTTCAAATGTCTGCTTTAGCTCATCTCCAAATAATTTGTAAATTGCTCCTACGCACATAAATGATAAAAGCGCACCAACTAGTTTTTGAAATATATTTTTTTATTGTTAAAAAAATGCTCCGAAAAAATCTATTTAAAGCTTTATAAAAAGAGAACGCGGAATTGTTTAATTGAAATTTAACAATTGTGATGTTGAAAAATAATAATATGTTTTTGCACAAAAAAGTATATTTATAGCAACTATAATTTAATAATATTATGCAATTTAGTTTTGTATTTGATAGCAATGCGCAGGTTATTCAAATAGATGGAGTGCATGATGAAACGGCCTAAAATATATTTTTCAAATTGCAATCTACTCAATACTACTTTTAATTTGGAGGTGTGAGATAAAGAATGGAACAACAGAACAAGATGAGCTTGTCACAATTAGTTTGGATTGCAACAGGGCAGGTCGTTGGCGCAGGTGTAGTCACGATTGTCGGCAGCGCATTAGCTGTCACTGGCTATTCAGCTTGGTTCGCATTTTCTGCAGCATGTATTATGGGCCTATTGAGAATCTTACCACAGATTTTCTTTTTTAGTGCTGAAGTAGTCCCTGGAGGCACATATGGTATGGTAACCCGCTGCTGCGGCAAACAGTATGGCGGCATGATCACAATTTCTTCACTGATTCAATGGGTTGCCCGTGGAACTTCAGTATTATCCATTGGCATCTATCTCGTCGCCATGTTTCCCAGTCAGAACAAGATAGTCATGGCAGTCGGCATCTGGGCATTATTATCCATCGCTAACCTTTTTGGCGTTGATGTCATGGCAAAGATTCAATCGATTGCTACACCTGTTCTTCTGATATGCCTGATTACCTTCTCAATTGTTTGCTGCTTTAATGTTCAGCCAGGCTATATGGATTTTTCTAACCCAAATATGTTCGCCAATGGACTTACCGGTTGGCTATCTGCGGTTGTGTTACTTAATTACTCCACCAATGGACATTCGTTAGTTGCTAGTTTTGCACCACGTGCAGAAAATCCAAAGAAGAATATTCCACTGGCAATGCTTATCACAACTGGCATTATCTTTGTTCTATATTCTGCAGTTGGATTTGCCTCTGGTGCTGTTCTTCCTTTGAGTCAGACCGCAGGTGGAACACTTACTGATACCGCAAGATATCTGCTTCCTTCCTTTGTGTATTACATCTTTATGTTCGGAGGACCAATTTTTGCCTTGCTCACAACGATGAATTCTGGCATTATGAACTCCGCACTTCCAGTGTTAGCAGGTGTCAAGGAAGGTTGGCTCCCAAAGTTCCTTATTAAGCAGAACAAATATGGTGCTTATTGGGTGAGCATTCTCATCATTTTTGTGATTGGTTGCTTACCTGTGTGCACAGGCATGAGCGTTAAACAGATTACAAACGCCACTCTGATTATGGCTGGCTTCCAAAGCACCCTACTTATTTTCGCCGGTTTCTTATTCCCTAGAAAATTCAAGGAAGACTGGAATAACTCTTGGCTCCATATTAATAACCGCCTATATTATGTTTTGATGGTGATTAGCGGCTTAGTGCAAGCTTACATCATATATAAATCAGTCATAGATCTGAATCTAGAGTTGGCGATTATTAATCTGACCGTCGTCGCTATTGCCGTTATCTATGGCATAATACGTATGAAAACAACTACCATCACTGAAACTGACTTTGTTTAATAATGAAAAATATTGAAAAGGAGTAAAATTATGAAAATAACAAGTGCAAAACTGTTTCTAACAGAGTATAGCCGTTCCCATACGCCTGAGTTCCCGAAGATGAGCAAGGTTGTCGGCATCCGTATTTATACAGATGAAGGTATTTATGGAGATGGTGAAGTAGCAGGTATTCATGCAACTTATGGTGCTTTTGGCCTGATTCGTGACTTATGGCCGCTTGTTGCCGGCAAAGATCCTTTTGACAACGAGGTCCTATGGGATCAAATGATGCTGCGGACGTTCTGGGGTCAGAATGGTGGAGCTTTTTGGTATAGCGCAGTCAGTGCTATTGACATTGCTCTTTGGGATATTAAGAGCAAAGCGCTCAAGATGCCTCTATATAAATTTTTTGGTGGCAAGCGGCGCGATAAAGTCCGCTGCTATGCTAGCCAGTTGCAGTTTGGCTGGGGCCCTTGCGACTCTCCGGCAATAACAATACAAGACTATATAGATAGATCTAAGTTGGCAATTGAAGACGGCTACGATGCTATAAAAATCGACTTCATGAACTGGGATGATGACGGTACAATTCTTAATGAAACAAATCGACTAGGTTTGCTTCCGCCACACCTTGTTAACCTCTTCTCCGACCGAGTGCATGCAGTTCGAGAGACCATTGGTCCTAACGTTGATCTGATCATTGAGAACCATGCTGGTACCAATTCTCAGTCCGCTATTCAGCTTGCTAATTCAGTTCAGGATTGCAACATATATTATTTTGAAGAGCCAAACACACCCACTTACTACAACAATAAATATGTCAAAGAGAATATTAAGATGCCAGTTTCTCAGGGCGAGCGTATATTTGGCCGCTGGGAGTATCTCTCTTATTTTAAAGACAATTCTGTTCAAGTCATTCAGCCAGATTTAGGCAATGCTGGCGGACTTACAGAAACCAAGAAAATTTGCGATATGGCTTATACGTTCGATGTTGGCGTTCAGGTGCACACCTGCGCTTCTCATCTGTTGACACCTCCTTCTGTTCAGTTGGAAGCCTGCATCCCTAACTTCGTCATTCATGAACAACATATGCGTAGTCTTAACCCTGCCAACCAAGAACTTACAAACAAGATCGTATTACCAAAGAATGGATATTTGGAAGTTACTGACGACATTGGTCTTGGCATCGAATGGTCTAAAAAGGCTCTTGCCAGCGAGAATCAGATCACTTTAAAATGACATAACAATTAATGCACGTTATTTGATACTTTGTACTTTTTTATAGTTGCTTGCTGCACGTAATTTGCAGCAAGCAACTAAATATATTTTATTAATAAACCAAACCAGGTGCGATTAATTTTTGCAAAGTAGCTTCTGGTAAACGAAAAAGGAGCAAGACAAATGAATAGAGTGAATATGACTTTTGACATAAGTGAATTTTCGAATCGTTTAGGAAAACATACCTTAACGGAATGCTATACAAATGTTTATTGGAATAAGCATTATTCAAATTATTTTTCCAAAATAAAGGGCAATAAGTTTTATATCTACTATAAACCAGCCAACAATTATAATATATTTAGAACTTATTTAAAGGGCAAAATTACTAAGGATAATTCAAATAGCTACATTTCATATCGGTTTGGTAAAGAAGACATAGCGTGTGTTCGCTCTGCTCTTTTAGTTGCAATTTTCTTTTATGCGTCATACCTTCTTCATAATGCTACTGCAATATTTACTATCATCTTCGCCGCATTAGGGATTATATCTGGACTAACTCTTCTTGTGAAAAGCCGGAAAATTAAAAAAAAGCTAGAATCGAAGCTTGAAGATATATTAAAAAAAGAGAACCCTGATAAGGAAATTGTTAATTTAGTACCAACTAATAACCAATAACATGCAAATTATTTTGACCACAATCACAAAAAACTGCGAAGTAAAAGTCTCTTATACTCGTGTATTGCTTTGTGCTATAAACATACTTTTGTATTAAGTTATACATTGTTTCTTTAGAGAAATTTTTGCCATTTGGTACTTGCTTTTGCGTAAAAACTTTATGTTTTATTGAAATGCTTTTCGAATGTAAATTATGAATAAACAATAGATATCCAGTACAGATTAAAGTATTTGAGATTGATTTTAAGCAATGGGAGTAAAAAACAAGAAGTAGAGTTAAATAGGAGTAGCTGAATCTTAAAAATGTAGAATTAGATCTGAATTTTCCGCGAAAATAGGAAGCTGGGAATTTTTGATTGTTATTCCGTGCCTAATTGAATATATTTGTATAAACACTGTAACAAGTAGGAGGGATTTATGATGGAATTATTGCAGTTGGAGTATTTTTGCAAATTAACTAAAACACAGCATCTGACGTCTACAGCTGAAGATCTTATGATTTCTCCTTCATCGCTCAGCTCAACAATAAAGAAACTTGAGAGAGAAGTTGGGTTTCCTCTTTTCGATCGAGTAGGACGCAATATAGAGCTGAACCATAGCGGACAAGTATTTTATGAATACATAAACAGTTCTTTAAAACTAATTGATACTGCTTTGAAAGAAGTACGTGAAGCAAATGGCTCAGAATACACTTTGGCCATTTGCGTTTCAAACCCTCATGTTTGGAAGAATATTTTTACTGGTTTCCAATCGGAGTATTCCAACATTCGTCTTGACATATCAGTTATCACTGATTCAATGAAAATCGATACAACGCTTATAGATTTCTATTTGGGGAATCTTTATGATATTACAAATCTTGGTTATATGCATCATAGATTATTTGATTCTGAACAGTATTATATTATTATGAATAGGAAGAACCGTTTGGCCAACCGTAGCAATCTGGAATTGACAGAATTGAAAAATGAGACTTTTTTTACATTCAACTCTAAAACAGATATAGACAAGCATAATCATGAAATACAGATGTTTAAGGATGCAGTAATCTCTCCCAAGTTTGTTGAGGGGGATTATCTAACCCGATATGAACTGCTTAGAGAAAATAAGTGTGTAGCAGTTACCACCAATATTGGATTAATCGCTAATTTCCCCGATACGAAAGAATTTGCGACCATTCCTCTTACAACGCCAGTCCGCTGCCCGAGAACACAAGTAATTGCATGGAGTAAAAACATTCCTCTGAGAGAAAATCGGAAATTGTTTTATGATTATATGGTTCAATACTGCCAGCAGGCTGAATCTGATAATAATTGACATAACTATGAACCTTAATTACATTTATTTTTTAGCTTAAACGCAAAATTTCTAACTAAAAGTTACAGCTAGAAATTACGATTAAATTGATATGAAACAAACACGTTTGCGATTTGTTCCTTGTCTTTCGTGCTAGCCTGTTTATGTGCTCTGTGTGTGGTATTTTGATAATAGCTTATATTTGTGTAATAAGGGTGTACAGTCGAGAGTAAAATGTGCCTAGCGGGGTATTGCTAACTTCAGAAAAATTAGTGCTTTTTTAGTGAATCAAATGAGTGATTCTGTTAACTTTTTATTTAAAGAAAAAATTGAATCTCTGAAACGCCATAAAATAGGCAATATTGTTCGCTCCAGAGCAACGGAGCAAATGAGTCTAAAGAAGAACACCTTCGTCTTTTTAGGTGGGTTTGAAGTTAGTGTCTTGTTATGAATTAGTTTAGTAGAAGTTCAAATAATGTTTTGTATTAATATCTGGTCAACACTTAACTAATGGCAATTTACCATTTTACAACGCACCAATAGTCGCTTGTTGGCGTTGTCTGTACAGGTTAAAAGAGTAAGAGCGCTAGTGCCCTCATAGACATTCAGCGATTCTAAATCGTCTGGGAGTACCTGTATCAGTTCGTATACCTCAAAAGAATACTCTTTGCCCAATGTATCCATCAGTACAATAATATCTCCTGATTTTAGCTCATCAACACGTCCAAAGTGTGCACCACTTCTATAATTATGCCCGATAATTACTAGATTACCATCTTCACCTGGCTGAGATGGACCCATGTAGCGGCAGACGGATACCTTTAGTGCTTCATCTGAATATTCGCTAATGACCGGCAGTTCCAGCTTGAATTTTGGGATAGTCAGCTTCGCCATAACGGGATACTCAGTTAAACCATTAAGTACTGGCTGGAGCGAGGGTGAGGCAGTTGTATCTGGGGTCAATCTAGTTTCTGAAGCCTCAAGCAATTCTTTTGCTCGTTGCCCCGCAAGTTCGCCTTCTTGTTGAATGTTTATGAAAAGAAACACTGCCACACCTGCTAAAAGGAAACACAACACAATCAGTGCCTTAATTATCTGCGAGCGTGACATTTTCTTTGTATGCTTTGTTTTTATATTATGATTTTGCGTCATTGTTCTTATTTTTACGATCTGTTAAGTACAACGCTCCAGCAGCTGTAGCGCAGAGTACTGCAAGTAAAGCTAACACCTCAAACATAGTGCTGTTCTGACCTGCTTGAGGAAGGGTAGATTCCGTAATAGTTACAGCCACGGATTGAGTTACATCATTAACTGTATAAGTGATAGTGGAAGTGCCAGTTTGCAGTGCTGTAAACGTAGCTGGACTGTTGAATGTAGCGGAGAAAAAAGCATGATCCCAACCCCATGTGCCTCCTGCTGGTGTTGGATCCCAAGTTACTCTGCCTCCTGTGTATATCGTATAGCTTTCTGGAATACCAGTGATGGGTGTTGCACTTATTTCAATGCATAAAGCCAGTGTATCGTTACCTGCGACATTTTCTGCCTTGACGGTGAAATTGAAGTTGCCTGCTGTAGTTGGCGTACCGCTTATAGTTCCGTCAGATGAAAGGACAAGTCCTGTTGGTAAGCTACCAGAGGATAAACTCCAAGTGACTGGTATATAGCCTGTAGCGGTTAAAGTTTGTGTGTACGCAGTACTCATATTGCCATTTGGCAGAGTAGTGGTAGTGATGGCAGGAGGAACAGGTGGCACAAAAGCAACCACAGTGACTTGCGTACGTAGGCTTTCTGGAAGACTTCCCGAAACATCTTCGGCGCTAATATAATATTGTGCATTTGCTGTAGGAGCTGAAGAAAGAGTAAAGGAAAGGTCAGAACCACTTTGATCTGTCACAGTGGCGATTGCACTTCCACCAAAAAGTGAACTATACAGCCTATATGTACCGCCATTAATAGCGTTTGTTAACGTGAAATTTATGTTCTTTGCAGTTACATCTAGCATAGAATATGAAACGCTTGAAAACGAAGGAACGGCTGTTACTTCTCCGAACATGGGATAAGTCGAACCTGCGATCCATGTCATAAGTTCGATAGGTGTGGTTTGATATGTTGTCACTCCAATGTTCAACGCAGTTAAAAGTGAGGTATTACCGTCTATCGATGTGCTCAACGTACCCCCGTTTGTGTTTGTGAAATCCACGATATTTGTGCCAATACCACTACCTATGCCGATCGTAGCTGTAGAGTTAAGCCAATAGCAATTTTGCACAGGATTTACTCCGGCATTTGTCCCAACTACGCCGCCGATATAGTTGGTGCCGGAGACAGAACCAGTGTTATAGCAATTTTGCACAATGCTGGAATCGGAATTATAACCAACAACACCTCCGATATGATAAACGCCAGCTACGCTACCAGTGTTATAGCAATTTTTCACAGTACCAGTATTATGTCCCACTATACCGCCAATGTATTGACCGCCGATTACGGATCCAGAATTATAACAATTTTGCACAGTTCCATTATTACGGCCAACAATGCCACCTTTGCCAATTCCACCATAAGTACCGACAGTGCCGGAAACGCCTACATTTCTTATAATTGAATTTGAATCTGCCATACCGAAAAAACCGGAAGTTCCAAGGAGCTGCACATTAATACCTGAAACGGTAAAACCTTGACCGTCAAACGTGCCATTAAAATAGTTATAATAACCTATAGAATACCAATTGCCATCAGTTGTAGAATCGTAATCATTTGTAATAGTGATGTTTGTTGTTAGAACAAAGGTTGAACCACTACAGTTATTCCCGTTTTTTACAAGCGTAGAAAGATAAGCAAGCTCTGCTTGCGAACTAATTGTGTAGATGTTTCCATCAGTTACGCTAGTTCGCGTTGTTCCAAGAGCTTCCTCAACTGGTGTTATCCCTGCCAGTGCCGTCACTGGACTGAGCATAGTCACCATAGCAACCGTTAATATCATTGCGAGAATTCGTTTTTTAATCATGTTGTGATCCTCAATTCTTTAATCTTCCGCTCATCGGATGCATAGTAAAATCACTTAAATATATTATTACGTCTACACAAATTAAATTATTTTTCTAAATCTATTGCTTTTGAAATTAATTAATTTTGTAAATATTTAAATTTATAAAGAATGATGGTGCTTATATATAAAATATATAACGACAGTTCAGTCTATCATTGAACCAGTGGGATGACAATGAATATTATGAAACATAATGCTGTACAAACAAGTCTTGTAGAATTATTTAACTGCTTCATAAACACTAATCAATAATAATCCTCATAAATCGCTCGTGAGGCATATTTTAATCTTGCATATACTGCGAAAACTCATTAAACATTTAGAAAGGTGGGGAAGAAGCAGGTTGTTATAGGGCATGGACTCGAGGTCATTGAATGGCACTAGTGACTTAATCAATTATTGACAATATATAATATAGAAAAGTACTAATATATCTAGAATTATTTTAATAACGTTAGGCACATTAGTACTTTTTTATTAGTGAATCATGTGAATGTTTTTGCTAGATATTTTTGTTTAAAAAGAAAAAGTATGACCTCTTAAACGCCCTAAAATAGGCATTATTGTTCGCCAAAAATTGGTGGAGCGAATGAGTCTAAAGAAGAACACCTTTGTGTTTTTGGGTGGATGGGGAGTAAACATTATGTTATAGGGCATGAACTCGAGGCCACAGATGCCGTGAGTTTGTCTGAATATTAATGGCTAGCGTCGTTTAACAATTGATCCTGAGCAAAATGTTAATGTCGCAAGATCAAATCAGTTAAAGGCGCCAATACTTTGAATATTCTAAATAATTATCAAAATATTGGCGCAAAATTAATTTTATGTTGGCTTGGGTTACTCTCTCTTTACCTAAAAGGTTCTTCTCCTTCAAATAGCGAAACACGATATCGAATAGTGCTAATTGTTTTCAGTATATCCAGAACTTATATTTTTAAAAGTGAAAAGAAATTCGCTGCCACTTCCAAGAGTACTTAAAACTTCTAAATCAATATTGTGTCTCTGAGCAATTTGCTTTGCTATTGCCAGCCCTAGGCCAGTTCCAGTTTTATTGTTTTCTGAATTTGTTTTATAAAAACGGTCAAAGATATATGGAAGATCCTGTGGTGGGATGCCTAGGCCTTCATCGCGAATGGATAAAACTAACTTTTCTTTTTGCGACAAATTTATATATATATGACCATTTGGCTTCGAAAACTTAACTGCATTATCCATGATAATTAATATCATCTGTCGTAATCTGTCGAAGTCACCAAAAACGGCATAATTATCAGCACAATTTTCAAATTCAATTGCAATATTATTTTTATTTGCTAAACTTTTAGCACTACGGGTAACATCTGATACCACATCACATAGGTTAACGGTCGACATTTCTAGCTGAAAATCCATATTCTGCAGCCGGGATAGATCTAGAAGATCATTTACTAACCTTTGAAGATGTTTGCTTTCCGATAACATCTGTGAATAGAACTCTTTTGTTTTATTTTCCTCTGTTACGACACCGTCAACTAAAGCTTCTAGTGAACCTCTAATAACTGAAATTGGTGTTCTTAATTCATGAGAGATATTAGCAATAAACTCACGCCTTAAGTTTTCTAGTTTTTCGCTTTCTTTGGAGGCTTCATCAAGCCGTTCTGCCAAAATATCAATATTATTTGCCAGCGTACCAATTTCGTCTTTTTGTTTAATATCTGCTTTAACTGCATAATCACCTTCGGCTAGTTTTATCGCTGCAAGATTTATTCGCTTGAGCGGCTTTACAAATCGATGAGAGAACCAAATAGATAAAAGAATTGTTATTATAAGTGCAATCAAAATACTTAAGCCTAAAATTAGAATGCCATTTGATATTGCAATATTGATTCCATTTACAGGAGAGTGTAGGAGTACTACTCCAATAATACTTCCGTCTTGTGATTTTATTGGCGTTCCGACAGTCAGTGATGGAGTATTCAATAAATCATTGAAGTTTTCACTAAACTCTGTATTGCCCGCAAAAACCTCGTCGACAATCTGTTTGGCATTATCGGGCAATTCGTTTGTAGTTGTAACAGCATGTTGTCCTAACCCATAAGTAATTATATCTAAATTCTCATCTACAATCCAAACTTCTGCCATATCTATATCATTTAAAAACTTAATATAAGCTCCGTATCCGCTTCCTTGTCCTTTCCCAGCATTCGTTTCATTAATGGACGATAGAGTTTCGGATATCTTTGTCGCACGTTCTTTGAGCTCGCTTTGTTTAAGTTCAATTGTATTTGTTCGAAAATAGGCAATAAATATTCCAACAATTATGAGTGTGAACACAATCAATGAAGCAATAAAATAAGCGCTTAACTTCCATACGATTTTATTTTTCATGGTTTAATACCTCAAATTTATATCCAACGCCCCATATAGTCGTTACATTCCAACTAGGATGAGAATAATTGTCAAGTTTTGCACGCAGACGTTTAATATGCGAATCAACAGTTCTAGTATCTCCTAAATAATCGTATCCCCATAAGCTATTTAGCAAGTTATCTCTTGTAAAAACCTTATTTTTATTTATAGCAAGAGTCCATAAAATTTCGATTTCCTTCTTAGTAAGTGAAATATTTTCTTCATTAATGGAAACAGTATAGCTTTCAATATTTATTTTAAGATTATCAAAAGAAAATAGCTGTTTAGAATTCGTATCATCGTTTGTTATACGTCTTAATACTGCGCGGGCTCTTGCCATTACTTCTCCTGGAGAGAATGGCTTTACAATATAATCATCTGCACCGATGTCCAGGCCCATTATTCTTTCAAAATCTTCGCCTCTGGCAGTTATCATTATTATTGGCACATTAGAAGTCTTGCGGATTTCTCTGCACACTTCAAAACCATCAATAAGAGGCATCATTACATCCAATAGCACAAGATCAGGATTATGTTTTTTGAAATTTTCAATTGCTTCTTTACCGTTTTCAGCCAGAATAGGTGTAAACCCTTCTTTTTTTGTGTATTCTGCTAGCACAGAAGAAATCTGTTGGTTATCATCCGCAATTAATACAGTTCCCATAAAAATCGCCTCCTGTAATATGCTTATTTTATAACAATTATATATGTTTAAATTGTGTTTTTTCAAGGAATTTGTTTTTCGACATTATTTCGACACAAATTTTTTTGATAATAAAGTTGAATTTAAAATGGAGGGTTTATTATGGAAAAAAGAAAAAAGAGAATATGGGTAAGGTCAGTTATACAAATATTCTTTTTCGCTGTTGTTTTATTGGTTGTGATATCAAAATCGTTGGCTGAGGCGGGGGTTAGTATACCTTTTGCTTCAAATGCGTCGCTTCATGCAATATGTCCTTTTGGTGGAGTAGAAACACTCTATCAGTATATAACAAGTGGTACGTTTATACAAAAAATACATAGTTCATCCATTGTTTTGATGTATGCAGTTTTATTCTTAACCTTATTGTTTGGACCTATATTCTGCGGATGGGTATGCCCGTTTGGCACTTTTCAAGAGTTTATTGGCAAAATCGGAAGAAAGATATTTGGAAGAAAATATAATCATTTTATACCTGAAAAATTTGATAAAGTACTAAAATATTTACGCTACATTGTGCTTGCTTTAGTTTTATATAATACTGCGGTAACTGCAAAACTAATTTTCCAAGATGTTGATCCATATTATGCACTATTTAATATGTTTACTGGAGAAGTTGCAGTTACAGCTTATATTGCACTTGCCGTTATAACGATTTCTTCATTATTTGTTGAAAGACCATTTTGTAAGTATGCATGTCCTTATGGAGCGATGCTTGGGTTTTTTGGATTGTTCAGTATTTTTAAAATTAAACGGAATAAACAAACTTGCATTGACTGCAAAGCTTGTGATGAAAGTTGCCCGATGAATATCGAGGTTTCTTCATCGAAAACAGTTCACGACCATCAATGCATTTCATGTTTAAAATGCACTAGTGACCAAGCATGTCCTATTAATAATACATTAGATTTTAAAGTAGGAGGATATAAACATGAAAATTAATCAAAAACTACTTGGAATGTTAATCGTAACAATTATTTTCGGAACTGTGTTTATTTCTTCAAGGTTTGGTCTGTGGCAAACTACAAATACAAAAATACCGCAAAAATACACAAGCGCTGATTATCAAGATCAATATGACCCGGCCGATATAAAAGGGTCGTATACTTTTGGAGAGATAAGTCAGTTATATCAAGTCCCAATTGACGATCTGGTGACTGCCTTTTCAATTGACGCAGGAGATGCTTCATCATTTAAGTGCAAAGATCTTGAAAGCATGTATGATAAAGCAGATGGAAAAGAAATTGGTACTGATTCGGTTAGGTTATTCGTTGCTCTTTATAAAGGATTACCCTATACATTAAATAGCTCAACATATCTTCCAGTTTCCGCTGAAGAGGTTCTGCTTATAATGGGCAATATGACAGACGAACAAAAACAATTTGTTGCTTCGCATAAAAAGTAAAGGAAACACCTTAGAAAAAACAAAGAAAAAACAAAACTAATGTTTACAATATAAGCATACTAGGGTAAACAAAAAATTAAATAAAAGGAGCTATTAAAATGAAAAAAATTGTTATTACAGGATTATCTATATTAATGTTTGGAGCAATGACTGTGACAGCTTATGCAGCTTCGACCTATGAAACTCCAGCAGAGGCCGCTGCAGCAGTTACAAATAAAACAGTCGAAGAAGTTGTTGCACAGCGCCAGGATACAGACATGACTTATGGCCAAATCGCGGATGAAGCAGGCAAGCTTGATGCGTTCAAAGACGCAATGCTTGAAATTAAAAAAGATATTCTTGATCAGAGAGTTACTGATGGTACATTAACTCAAGAAAAGGCAGATGAAATCTATAAAGCAATTCAGGATAATGCTGCAAATTGCGATGGTACTGGTTCAGCAGAAATTGGGAAGAACTATGGAGTAGGTTTTGGAATGAAGAGCGGGAATGGCACTTGCGATGGAAGTGGTTATAACGGAAAAGGAAACAAAGGTAATGGAATGGGAAATAGAGTCGGAAACGGAACTGGTACTTGCGTTAATGAGTAATTTCTCAAAAAAATAAAGATTTAATTATCAACGTTAGTCGTAATATTTAATATATTACGACTTTTCGTTATTTGTATATATTTTGCAAATAGGGAGGTTATTATTTTAGAATACTCTAAAGAAAAAATAAAAATAAAGATTTTCAATACCTGTACATAATCAATGATATTGACAATTATCGATATGGTTGGTATTATATTTTAGTACATTGAGAACATTAGATATCATTGATGAATATAAATATTAAGGGGTAATTTTATGAAGTACTCATATGCAGAATATGTTCCAGCATTTAAGGTCATCTCAGATGAAACACGATTAAAAATCATAGATATGCTATCCTATGGAGAGATGTGCGCATGCGATATATTAGAAGAAGTCAGCATATCTCAGTCTACTCTTAGCTATCATATGAAAATTTTGTCTGAAAGTGGTCTTGTAAATGCAACGCGTTGTGGAGCATGGATGAAGTATACACTTAATAAGGATAGAACTAATGAGGTTATCAATTTTTTTAGACATATAACTATTGAAAAAGAAAACTGCATTCGAAAAAGCACTGGTAAAAAAAGCTGTGAAGAGTGCTGAAGCAAGAAAATAATTAAAAAAGTAGGAGTGGGAATAAATGAGTAATAATTCTTCAGGATGCTGTTCCGCTGGGAGCGGATGTTGTTCATGTAATCAAGAAAAAAAGCAAATTATAATTGATTTTTTGTATCTTGATTTAATTGTTTGTACACGTTGTCAAGGAACAGATACAAGCCTTGATGAAGCACTTTTGGAAGTATCAGCTGTTCTTAATGCAACGGGTGCTGAAGTGGTAGTAAATAAAATAAATGTTATTACTGAAGAGCTCGCAAGGCAATACAAGTTTGTTAGTTCTCCTACGATTCGTGTAAACGGTCATGATATACAAATGGACGTAAAGGAAAGTTTGTGTGAATCTTGCGGCGATTTATGCGGTGATGAAGTTGACTGTAGGGTTTGGGTGTATCAAGGGAATGAATATACTGTTCCGCCAAAAGCAATGATTATTGAAGCAATATTAAAAGAAGTATATGGAACAGACAGCAAGGGACATAAAGAAGGCAAATTCTCTCTGCCAGAAAACTTAAAAAAATTCTATGATGCAATGAAAAATAAATAAAAGAGTATTAATAATAAAAAATAGAAATAGCATTGTGTAGCAGCTACCGAAAATTAGTAGCTGCTATTATTTATATTTAATACAAAGAAACTGTAACAAATGGGCATTAAAATATAAGCTAGGAACAACAAAACTATAATTGTTGGTTAACAATGGAGACTATTATAGGAATACTCTATAATATAAAGAAGCATTTCGGAAATTTGGAAGAGAAATTGCAGGTAATCGAATCTGACGGTTGCTTTTTTTAAATTCTGTGGCTGTATAAGTATTTTGTTTGTCTTTATATTACTAGTTAATAGGGCATGCTCTCGAGGCTCCCAGATGTCATTAGGGGCAGGAATAATGGACAGTAATATATTTACATAATGAAAGTATTAATGTTTCTGAAAGAAATTTAATAACCTTGAGACGCATTTGCACTTATACTTATTAGTGTATCAAGCGAATGATTTTGCTTAATTTTTATTTATAAAACATAAAGCAAAACGGCTGGAACGTTCTAAAATAGGCGTTCTTGTTCATGGTAAAGAAACGGAGCGATTGAGTCTAAAGAAGAACACCTTTGTGTTTTTGGGCGGGTGGGGGATAAGTATTATGCTAATTGAAACGCATACATAACAGAGATGTGCCGGCTTAACGAATAATCAAGTCGGCACAGATTTCGTGTTCAATAGGGCAAATCACCGCATTTTTGTCTGCAAAAGATAAACAGCCGATTTGGGCAGCAATTGATAGATTCAAAGAATCCACAAGTTCTGACTGCGGGATTTTTATACGCAACCCTGACGATTTGCATTGCAATTATGTACATATGGCTGATTGGTAATAGCCATTAATTCTTTGTAATCAGTATTTTACCAGTCACGCAGGACGAGCCGTTCGGTTTCTAATAATATACTGTATTTCAGTACTGCTTTTTCCATAATTCTCTGTTGAGGATGGTTTCAAATCCAATTGCTGTGTAAAACTCGGGCACTCCGCCGAAGCAGTAATTTGCGCCAAGCTTTTTAGTTTTTCGCATTCCCTCGGTCAGGGCAATGGTGGCAAGTCCCATGCGCCGATATTCGGGAACAGTAGCCAGTGGCTCAAGATAGGCATATTTATTCTTGGCGTCATACCACATACCGGCAAAGCAGGCGTAATCTCCGTTTGGGGCTTTGATTACAGATGTTAAATCACGTCTGAAATTCGGCCCGCTTTGCATGAGCATCCGACCATCGAGATCGTAGCCAAGCATATCGCCATGGTCAAAGCCCTTCCACAGGCAAGCGTCTATTTTCTCGTAGTCGTTTTCATCTTCAAGCGATATAATTGAAAACCCGTCAGGCAGACTTACATCCAAAAACGGCTTGTCATAAGTAAATATCCTGACTGGCTCAGCATGTGATTTCTGATAGCCATTTTGAAGCAGTAAGGTTTGTTTCTCAGGCTCCTTGTCGGTAATCCAAACGCTGAGGCTATGCCCGCCATCCGTCAAAGTCGAAAGCTCGTTTTCGGCATATCGAAGCATTTCAGGTAGTAAAAAGCCGTATCCGTTTTTTACACTTAGAAAGGCTTCTCCGATGTTCATTTCGTAGCAAGCAACACCCACTAGTTCTTCGCCTTTCTCCCAAAGACCAAAACGGTGCGTCAACTTGTGGCAAAAAGCAGGATTTGTATGTGCGTACTCGAAAAACTGCGGCAGCAGATAACTGTTCAATGATTCAATATTATACATATCCTCAAGGAAAGTGTGGACATTATCGAAGTCAAAAAGTAGTTTGTATCTTCTTTGTGTTATTTTGCTCATAAATCAATCGTCCTCCTAAATATAAAATAGATATAATCCACTCCCGAAACATAGCTTCATGTTATCAAGAATGGATTATATCTATGCCACAACGCCAAAAGATAAATGAATGCTTTTTGACATAAATATAGCGCGGCAATGATTAACCGGATATCCGGCAAGCCAACCACTAGTTGGCCTGTAATCCAAATTTCAATAATACATTAAAGCCTATCGAGAACAGGCTTTTAAAATGCCATCTGCAAATTTGCGATTACTTTAAATCATCGTCACGCCACCTATGCTTATTTTCACACATCATACCATAAAAAATTCAACTTTTAAATAAAAACACGAAAACCTCCAAAAACATTCGTTATTCTATTATTAAGCAAATAAAAATCTCAACTGTTTCTTGTTTTAATCTAGTGATTTGTCGGCAAAAACCTTGATTGGGTATTTTTCATGTATCACTTTATCAAACCATTGTATATTTGAAACGACATTGTCTTTTGAGCAATCTTTTTGCCCCTCTAAACGCCAATGGCAAGGGAAAACAAATTCCAAAAAAGAAAAGTCGCCAAAAGTAATTTGGTTTTTTATGCTTTTAGTATTTTAAATTTTGTATCTTTAATCATATTTCTGCTTGAAAAACCTGCACGAGCAACATACGACGTTGAAATACCTTTTAATCGCCAACAGCTTGCAGATTATCTTTGTATTGATAGAAGCGCAATGTCAAATGAGTTAAGTAAAATGAAAAAAGAAGGTCTGATTGACTATAAGAAGAATACATTTTGGATTAAGGATTTGAAAGCAAAACCTATATGAGCAAAATAGGCAGGGGAGTTAACATTATTACCTATACACAAAGCCACTAGATATTTAAGGCATATTCTCGAGATCCCTAGATGTCCCTAGAGATATAAAAATTTAAAGCCAATATATTTATACAACGGAAAATATTAATGTGTCTGGAGGAAATTTAATAATTTCAGGAACATTAGTGATTTTTCTTAGACAATCAAGTGAATGAATTTGCTTAGTTTATAATTAAAAATTAAACCTCTGAAACGCCCTAAAATAGGCATTCTTGTTCGTCTCTAGACGGTCGGAGCGAATGAATCTAAAGAAGAACACCTTTGTCTTTTTAGGGGGGTGGGGCATCAATGTTCTGTTAAAATAATATAACTTGTATTTTAAAAAATATAAATAGTTTTTCTAATAACATGTGTAATAAAATTATAGCTATTAAGATAACCGAGTTTCAATAATTATTAATTTAAGGTTGTTCATTATTTGGAGAATGCAGATTCAAACCCTTTTCTTGCAACTATTAAATAAAGACTTTTGGAAAATTTAAAGCTTTATATTTTTGTCTGAATACTAGAAAAAAAGAGATTTCTAAATATGACATAGCGGATTTATTTGTAAAAACTTATTATAAGCTTGTACTCGGGAGATCTATAGCATATAATCAAGCATAAATTATGTATTATAATAAATTATGTTTTTAATGCTAGGGGGTATTGCAAATGAAAAGGGGTTTACCTAATACACCATTTATATTTGATGGAGCTTTTGGTACGTATTATCAGAAAATCAGTGGGAAAAACATGTTTTGTGAATGTGCGAATATTACTGAACCTAATACAGTACTAAAAATACATAAACAATACATAAACGCTGGTGCTAAAGCAATAAAAACAAATACTTTTGGAGCAAACTCAGCTTTAGAGCTCTCTTTTGAAGAAACTGCAGATATTATTGAAAAAGGCTATGCAATTGCCTTGCAAGCAGTCAAAAACACGGAGGTTCTAGTTTTTGCGGATATCGGATATATTAATTCAGACTTAGAAGATATTTCACAAGAGTATGTAAAATTATCACAAGTGTTTATAAATCTGGGTGCTAAGTATTATCTGTTTGAGACCTTAGCAGAATATGAAATACTAAAACCTGCAATTATGCTTATTAAAAATAGTATTCCTGATGCTTTTGTTATGGTGTCTTTTGCTGTTACGCAGGATGGTTATACAAAAAAAGGGTATTACTATAAAAACCTAATTTCCGAAGCGTCTAATAATAAAGATATTGATTCAGTAGGACTTAATTGCATTTGTGGGCCAAGTCATTTTTATGATCTGATAAAAGTGCTTGATATTAGTAGCATTAATTTTTCTGCTATGCCTAATTCTGGCTATCCTTCAACGGTTAATGGTAGAACCATCTATCAGGATAATGCGGAATACTTTTCTAATAAACTAGCAGATATATATAGCCTTGGAGTAAACATCTTAGGCGGCTGTTGTGGTACAACGCCTGCTCACATAAGTGAAATAGCGGATAGAATCAATGACATTAAGAATGCTCCTAACGAAACTGCGCAACACAGTGAAAAAAATAGTTATATTAAAGTACCTAAAATAAATCCATTTAAAGAAAAAATGCTTTCGGGTAAAAAAATAATAGCAGTGGAGCTTGATCCTCCCAATAATACTAATTACGATTATTTGATTTCAGCATCAGAAAAAGCTTTTTTGGCAGGAGCAGATATTATTACTTTAGCTGATTCTCCGCTTGCAAGAGCCAGAGCAGACAGTATAATGCTTGCTGCTAAAATTAAAAGAGAGGCTAATATAGAGGTTCTGCCTCATCTTTCTTGCAGGGATAGAAATTATATTGGTATTAAATCCGCTTTATTAGGTGCAAACATTGAAAAAATTTGCAATTTATTAGTGGTGACAGGAGATCCGGTTGTTCAAACAGATCGTGGTAACAGCAAAGGAGTTTATAATTTCAATTCATTTAATCTTATTTCGTATATTAGAAATCTTAATACTGAAATATTTTCTCAGTCGCCATTTTTTATTGGCGGTGCATTAAATATTAATTCAATAAATTTCGAGGGCGAATTAAAAAGAGCTATGCAGAAAATAGAAAATGGTGCCGAGTTTTTACTAACACAACCAGTTTTCTCAGAGATTGCCATTGAAAATCTTTGTATGGCGAAAGAGTCACTTGATTGTAAGTTGCTTGCAGGTATAATGCCTATTGCAGGATATAAAAATGCTCTTTTCCTAAATAATGAGGTGCCAGGTATTATCATTCCGGATGATATTATAGAAGCTTTAAAAGATAAAACTTCCGAACAAGCAACAAAAATATCAGTTAAATATTGCTTAGATATTATTAATAGAATATCTGATTACTGTGATGGCTATTATATAATGACACCACTAAAAAAAATAGATATTGTTTGCAATATAATAAACAAAATTGATTAACAAAAAGACCATAAAATCTTAGAGCAATCTCTTATAGGCTTTTATGGTCTTTTTTTAAATTAAACTTAAAGTGTTTCTCGAACTTGCTTTGCTGCTTTTACCATATTAATCAGGCTTGCTTTTGTTTCTTCCATACCTCTTGTTTTTAATCCACAGTCAGGGTTGACCCAAATATTTCTCAGTTCTAGCTTCTCTACTAATTTATCTATTAGTTCTGTTAGCTCTGAAACGCTTGGTACTCTTGGCGAGTGAATATCATATACGCCAAGTCCTATTTGTGTTTTAAAATTATTCTCTTTTATAAAGTCGAGTAAAGAGAAATCGGATCTTGCAGCTTCTATGGTAATAACATCCGTGTCCATATTTTCAATAGCTTTTAGAATATCTGCAAACTCACTGTAGCACATATGAGTATGTATTTGAGTTTCTTTCTTGACTTTAGAATGCGTTAAGCGAAAAGCTTTAATTGCCCAATCAAGATATTCTTCCCATTCGATGTGTCTAATAGGCAATTTTTCTCTTAGAGCAGCTTCATCTATTTGAATGATTTTAATGCCAGCTTTTTCAAGGTCTAAAACTTCAGCTCTAATTGCTAAACCAATTTGATATGCAATTTTTTGTATTGGCAGGTCTTCTCTTATAAAAGACCAGTTCATTATTGTTATTGGACCAGTGAGCATACCTTTAACTAGCCTATCTGTTTTTGACTGAGCGTAAGTAATCCATTTTACTGTCATTGAGTTTTCTCTTTTTACATCACCAAAGATCACAGGAGGCTTTACTCCTCTTGTACCATATGATTGTACCCAACCGTTTTTAGTTCTTATAAACCCATCAAGTTGTTGACCAAAGTATTCAACCATATCTGTTCTTTCATATTCGCCATGAACTAAAATATCGATGTCGATATCTTCTTGAAACTTAATTATTTCATCGATTTTTTTCTTGATACCGTTTTCGTATTCAACATTTGATATTTCTCCAGTAGATAATTTTGCTCTAAGAGTTTTAATATCGTTTGTCTGTGGGAATGAACCTATAGTAGTTGTGGGTAAATAAGGGATATTATATATTTCATCTTGAAGCTTAATTCTGTCGTCATATTTATCTACTCTTATAAAATCGCTTTCTATTAGTGAATCTATCTCATCCCTAATCTCTTGGTTATAGGTACCTTCGATAATTTTCTTTCTTGCAAGTATTGCTTGGTTCTTAGTAAGCAATTTGTCTGGCAAATCTTTTAAGTTAGTTATCTCCAAAAGCTTTTCTTCAGCAAATGCCATGCTCTCTTTGAATATTTCAGGTAATTCTGTTTCAAGTCTTAGAGTATGAGGCACATGCAACAGTGAGCAACTAGTACTTATATAAACTTTATCAGTTAATTTTTCGATTGCTTTAAGCGTTTCAATAGATTTTTTATAATCATTTACCCATATGTTTTTACCATTAACTACGCCAGCGAACAGATATTTATCACTTGGAAAACCGTACTTTTCCATTAGTTCTAAGTTTTTTGGACCCTCAGCAAAATCAAGCCCGATACCATCAAAATCAAGTGCTATTAATTCTTCGTATATATCGCGCACATCTCCAAAGTATGTTTGAAGTAAGATCTTTTTATTGCCCTTGCTTGCTAGTAGCATCTTATAAGCCTTGACGAATAATGAGACATCTTCTTTGCATAAATCAGTTACTAAAATCGGTTCATCAATTTGAATCCACTCTACATCCAGTTTTTTAATAATTTCTTGATAAACTGCGACTAATTCAAACAAGTATTTTTCAAAGTTATCGGGGCTTTGTATTTTAGCTAGCTTTAAAAATGTATAAAAGCCTATTAATACAACCTTGCTATTAACTCCTAACGCCTTTGCTTCCTTAACTAAACTAAAGACCTGAGCGTTATCATTAACACAGAATTCAACATCATCTTCGATTTCAGGTACGAGATAATGATAGTTTGTGTTAAACCATTTTTTCATGGATAGTGCTTTTATGTCTTTACCATTTTTTTGGTATCCTCTTGCCATCGCAAAATACTCATCTATCTGAGGCAATTCCATTTGCATGTATCTTTTTGGAATACAATTAAAAAGAATGGCCGTGTCAAGCATTTGATCGTAGAATGAAAAATCATTAACTGGCATAAGATCAATGCCACTTTTCTCCTGAGTTTCCCAGTATTCATTTCTTAGTGCTTTTGCTTCATTAAGCAGTTCATCAGAAGATATCTTCTCTTTAAAGTAATTTTCAGTTACTTTTTTAAGTTCGCGGTTAACACCGATTCTTGGATATCCAACAATAGTACCTTTTCTCATTCTAACGCCTCCAATATTTTAAAACAAATTTATTTTTGCAAAAGCACTAGGCTTTTGATTAATAACAAAATATTATAATTATAGATTTTACTAAATTCTAGATTTTTAATTACTATATTCAGAATATTACTATAATTAAGCATTCTTGTAAATGTATTAGCGCATTTTAAGATGTTTTAATATATCAAAGGTAATAGATTTTTTAATTTAAGCAAGTGAATTGAATAATTGAACTTAAAAGGGATAAGATGGATTAAAAACTAATGAAAAACTGATAAAAAATAAGCAGAGAGGGTAATCTTTGCTTATTTTAATTATAATCTCAAACCAGTGCGTAAATACAAAAATTTGGACTTCTTTTAGCTGGTAAAGCAACATGACCCACGCAAGAACACCTTTGTGTTTCTAGTAGGGTGGGGAGTAAGTATTATGTTATAGACATATACTCGAGGGTACTAGATGACATGAGAGGCTTAAAAGATTATTGATAATATATTTATATATAGAAAAGTATTAATATGTCTAGAAGGGTTTTATTGCCTTTTGGCCTATTGGTACTTTTTTTAGTAGAAATTGAAATTTATAAGCAACAGTTTATTAATTAGAAATTATTAACACAAACTATGTTATTTGCTGTGAATGTTATGATAATATTTAGTCTATAGTATTAGGTCAAAATTATCACGAAAGCAAGAAAAAGCAAATAGAATAGAGATGTGAAATGCATTGAATAAATTTAAAACACTTACAAAATATATTGAGAAATTATCTAATCCTGAATCATTTGGAGAATGGGTTATTGATCATAAAAATGATGGTAGTCCAGAACACCCGACACAATTACCATTTGTAAAGTACAAAAAACTAGTACATCTGTTTGTTAAAGAATTCGATCGATTTTCAATAAGCCATAAAGAATATGATATTACTAACTATTCATATATTCTTAAAAGCAATGGCATCAAATTAGATGGTGAATCTATTAAAAATATGGATATTGATTCATTAAATGCACAGTGTGCTCTTGCATTAATAATGTGTGCAATTAATGCTGAGCGTTTTTGCGATGGAGTTTTCCTTAGACTTCTTAAAGATGGCTTTATTGTCAAATGGCTTAAAAGGCTTAAGGATATTGATGATAGTAGTTTAACTACTGATATTATCTAATTAAAAGATCTATAGAATGAAGGGGAGTAAACATTAAGTCATATACATGTACTCGAGGACATTAGATGCCATGAGAGTAATAAATAATTAAAGCCTATATATTTATATATTGGAAAGTACTAATGTGTCTAGAATGATTTTAATACTTCAGGCACATTAGTGCTTTTTTTACTAGTGAATCAAGTGAAAGTTTTTTACAGGATTTTTGTATAATAATAAAGTCAAATCTCTGGAGTGATCTAAAACAGTCAATGTTGTTCGTTTCAGAGTAACGGAGCAAATGAGTCTAAAGAAGAACACCTTTGTATTCTTTGGAGGGTGGGAAATTAGTATTTTGTTATAAAGCAGTAAAGCAGTCTTGGTATTTTGTGAAACATGTGAAATGATAATTGACAGTAGAAGAAAATAACGTTTCAAATAGTGAAAGATTAATTGCGATTTGCTGTATTATAATACTTAATTTTAATTGGTGTCTATTGTATTTAAAAATACTGGCAAATATAATGAAATTGAATATAGGATTTATAGTTTAATGGCCTTACTTAAATTAAACGGTAGAAGCTAGACAATGACAAATTTCATAAAGGGGTAATGCTAAATGGAATATTCATATGAAGACAAACTAGAAATGGCTAAAGAACTAAGAGATACATCAGCTATTAACCCTAATATTTCTCCAGAACTAGAAAAGTTTGTGGATCTTGTGAATCATGAGGAAAAGAACATAGAAACGAGTGAAGGGAACACCCACATTTATATTATAACTCCAATGGAAAGTAAAGATATATATCCATTATATATTAATCTGCATGGGGGTGGCTTTGTAAGAGGGCATAAAGACAAAGATACAATACTTTGCAGCAAGATTGCTTTAAACTGCGGATGTAAGGTCATAGATGTTGACTACAAAGTAGCACCTGAATACCCATTCCCGGTAGCTTTTAATGAGTGCTATTACGTTGTGAATTGGGTGGTTGCTCATGCTGAAGAACTTCATATTGATAAAGAGAAAGTAGTTCTGGGAGGATATAGTGCTGGGGCTAGTTTTACGGCAGCAATCGCACTTAAAGCAAACAAAACCAAGGATTTCAAATTGAAAAGGCAAATAATAAACTATGCTTTATTGGATATGGTAAATGATGAAGAACAAAAATTCAAAGCTATAAAAGATATAAGTGAACATGATACCATTCTTGCTAAAAGAGGGAAAAAATTTGCTTTTTTATATTTAGAAAATGAAAATGATAAAAGCAATTTGTACGCATCGCCTATACTTGCAACGAAAGAAATGCTTATGGATTTACCGCCTGCTCTTATAATTGTAGGCGGTAAGGACTTCCTTAGGTATGAAAATCAAGAATATGCAATGAAGTTGGTAGATGCTGGGGTAGAAGTTAAAATAAAAAAATTCGTAAACAGTAATCATGGCCTTATAGAGAATTTCCAACCAGGTTATGAAGAAGCGCACGATCTTATAATTGAAACACTAAAACAGTCATTTTATAATGATTGATTTGTATATTTTAAATCATAAAGGAGACTTTATATGCTGAAATTTGAGGATTTAAAGGGTGTTATTCCTCCTATAGTTACACCTATTGATGAAGAAGAAAACGTAGATGAACAAGGGCTCAAAAGAGTAATTGATTACGTTTTAGATGGTGGTGTTCATGGAGTATTTGTACTTGGAAGCAACGGAGAATTTTATGGTTTGGATTTTGAAAACCAAAAAAAGGCCATTGAAATTACAGTTAATCATGTAAGCGGCAGAGTACCGGTATATGCAGGAGCTAGTGCTATTACAACAAAAGGCTGCATTAAATTGGCACAGACCGCAGAAAAATTAGGTGCTGATGCAATAACTGTACTTACACCAATGTTTATTAAGCCAAATGAAAAGGAGCTATATAATCATTTTGAAGCTATAGCAAAGTCTACAAATCTGCCTGTTTTACTATACAATAATCCTGATAAGACAACTAACAATATTTCAGCTTCTTTGTTAGAAAAATTAGCTAAAATTGATAATATTGTCGGGGTCAAAAATACTTCAATGGATTTTGCACAAACGATCGATTATATAAAAATCGCAAAAGAAGTGGGTAACTTCAAAGTGTTTTGTGGCACCGATTATTATATTTATGCAGCGCTTTTATATGGTGGGGCAGGTTGTGTTGCAGGTACTGCAAATGTGGCCCCAAGGCTTGTTGTAGATATATACGAGAAGTGTATGAAAGGCGACTATCAGGGAGCAATGGAAGATCAATTTAAGCTTATCCCATTGAGAAATGCATATAACTATGGAAGCTTTCCAGTAGTCATGAAAGAATGCCTAAATCTAATGGGAATGAATATAGGAAATTCTGTGAAGCCAATTGATCATTGCACTGATGAAAAACTTTTAGAGATTAAAAAAGTTCTAGATAGTCTAGGTTTAATGAAAAAGTAAAGAATGAATTAGTAATTTAATTAACTATTTGTATGAAAAGGAGAAGATGAAATGAAAGTAGGATTTATTGGACTTGGGATTATGGGAAAACCTATGGCGAAAAATTTGATTAAAGCCGGATACCAGTTAGTTATTTTGGATCGTAATAAGAAAACTACGGACGAATTAACTGCATTAGGTGCACAAGCAGAAATATCAAATAAAGATATAGCAAGTGAATGTGAAGTAGTTATAACTATGCTTCCCAATTCCCCAAATGTAAAAGAAGTAGTATTGGGAGAAAACGGAATTATAGAAGGAGCAAAGCCTGGGACAGTTATAATCGATATGAGCTCTATTTCGCCTTTGTGTAGCCGTGAGATATATGCAGCCCTTAAAGAAAAAGGCATTGAACTATTGGATGCGCCAGTAAGTGGCGGGGAACCAAAAGCTATAGACGGAACACTGTCTGTAATGGTTGGAGGCAACGAGCAAGCTTTTGATAAATATTATGATTTGCTTAAAACGATGGCTTCGTCTGTAGTATATATAGGTGAAAGTGGAGCTGGTAATATTGCAAAGCTTTGTAATCAGATAGTTGTAGCAATAAACATTGCAGCGGTATCCGAAGCTTTAGTACTTGCAAAAAAAGCTGGAGTTGATCCTGATCTTGTATACCAAGCGATAAGAGGCGGACTTGCAGGTAGTACAGTAATGGATGCAAAAGCACCAATGATGATGGATAGAAACTTTGATCCTGGATTTAGAATAGATCTACATATTAAGGATCTAACTAATGTACTTGAAACATCACATGGCGTGGGCGTACCTTTGCCTTTGGCAGCTCAAGTAATGGAAATTATGCAGGCGATAAAACAGGACGGCTGTGGAGTAGAGGATCATTCAAGCATTGTAAAGTACTATGAGAAACTAGCAAATATAGAACTTACAAGATAGGGCACAACAGCCAATTTCTTATAAATTAATTAGGCAACGGCTTTTGCCAGATAAGGAGTTTAGCCATGGGAAATTCTTATGAAGATAAAATAAAATTGGCAAAAGAATTTAGAGATACAACTCTTGTTAAGCCTATCTATGCACCAGAATATGAAAGCTTTCAGGAACTAGTTAACTGTGAAGATAAATACATTTCAACAGTAGAAGGACAATCTCATTTTTATTTAGTAACTCCAAAGGAAAGCAAACAGATTTACCCTCTGTATATAAATATGCATGGAGGCGGGTTTGTAATAGGTCATGGTAAAAAGGATGAACTATTTTGCAATAAGATTGCGGCACTAGCCGGCTGTAAGGTCATTAATATTGATTTTAAACTGGCGCCAGAATACCCTTTCCCAACTGCATTTAACGAGTGCTATGATATCGTAAAATGGGCATTTAGCCATGCAGAAGAACTACATATTGATAAAGAGAAAATAGTTTTAGGTGGCCATAGTGCTGGTGGAGTTTTAACAACGGCAGTAGCACTTAAAGCAAATCAGACAAAAGATTTTAAACTAAAGAAAATAATTATGGATTATGCGGGATTTGATTTTGCTACTGATCCGGCAGAAAAGCTAAAGGCAGAAGATAATATCGAAGAATTTGATAACTTAATAGTAGAAAAAATGAAGCAAATTAATTCGATGGCAGTTGCAAATGAAGAGGACAGGTATAACCCTTATTTATCTCCTATATTTGCCACAGAAGAGATGCTCCAAGGTATGCCGCCTGCTCTAATGATCATTGCAGGCAAAGATTTCTTGCGATTTGAAGCAAAAAGATTTGCAATGAAGCTAATTGACGTTGGCACGGAAGTAACAATGAAAGAATTTCTAAATAGTAGGCATGGATTTGTTGAAGGATGTCAGCAAGAATATATTGAAGCACAGGATACGATAATAAAAACATTAAGGCAAGTATTTTATCCTGCTAAGTAATTAAAAATAAAAATTTTATGAGGTGTTAAAATGGCTACAAAATTACCAAAAGTTATATCAATGGATGTTTATCCGGTTGCAGGATATGATAGTGCGCTTCTTACAGTAACAGGCTGTCATTCTCCTTACTTTACAAGGAATATCGTGGTATTGGAAGATGAAGCCGGCAATAAGGGAATCGGTGAAATACATGGTGGCGAAGATATTACGGCGATGCTTGAAAGCTATAAACCTTTTGTAATAGGTGCCGAAATATCAGATTACAGACGTGTTATAACAGATATACGTAATGGCGGTTATAAAGTAAAAGGAGACAGTGGAGAAGGTCTTCAAGAACATATACTTCAAAATTTCAAATTTGTAGTTAAGGCTGTGGCTGCTGTTGAATGTGCGATGATGGATCTTTTGGGGAAATATTTGAACAAGCCTATTGCAGCGCTTTTGGGTGACGGCGGAATCCAACGCACAGAAGTTCCTTTTTTGGCATACCTTTTCTATGTTGCAGATACTAAAAAAATAGATTTACCTTATTTGGTTGAATCAGGAGCAAACTGCAAAGATGATTGGGATATCATCAGAAGACAAGTAACTCTAACACCTGAAGCAGTTGTAGCTGAAGCAAAAGCAGCTCAAAAGAGATACGGATTCAAAAACTTCAAGCTAAAGGGCGGAGTCTTAAGCGGCGACGAAGAAATGGAAGCCATAGATGCACTTAAGAACGCTTTCCCAGATTCAAGGATAAATATAGACCCTAACGGCGCTTGGAGCCTTAATGAAGCAATCCGCCTATGTAAAAACCGTCGTGATACTGTTGCTTATGTAGAAGATCCATGCGGGCCTGAGGCAGGATATTCCAGCCGTGAGATAATGTCAGAATTCAGAGACGCTACAGGCATAAAAGTAGCTACAAACATGCTTGCTACAAACTGGAGGCAGTTCCACCATTCAACAGTACTTCATGCTGTAGATATAATATTGGCTGATCCACATTTCTGGACATTAAGCGGAAGTGTTCGTATGGCATATCTTTTAAACGATTGGGGATATACATGGGGTTCACATTCCAATAACCATTTTGACATAACTCTTGCAACATTTATGCAGGTAGCAGCTGCTGCTCCTGGAGAGATCACGCCTGTTGATTCACATTATATTTGGCAAGATGGTCAAGAACTAACGAAAAATCCAGTTCAAATAAGAGACGGAGTAATTAAGCTCCCTACTGATCCTAAAACGGGTGAGCTTCTACCAGGCCTTGGTATTGAAATCGATATGGATAAAGTATTAAAAGCAAATGAACTATACCGCACAATGCCTGCTTGTTACCGCGATCGTGATGATTCTATTGCAATGCAGTATTTCTTCAATGATTGGAAACATGACCCGAAGAAACCTTGTATGATTAGGTAAATATATTAGCCAACTCAGTTTAATTACTAAGCTGGCTATCGTCGATGACCCCCCAAAGTGATTTTGTGATAGCCGTTTGGTTTTAAAATTTCAAATACTACGCGAGCTTGTTATCATGATAGTGATGACTCTATATCAATCCAGTGTTTTCTAAATGATTGGAAACATAACCATAAAACCGTGCATAGTTAGGTAGAAATATTTTAATTCATATACCAATCCAGTTTAATTACCAAGCTGGCTATCATCGATGACCCCCCAAAGTGATTTTATGATAGCTGTTTGGTTTTTAATATTTTCATACTTTTGTAACAGGGCCGCATACTGTATTTTGAATATGGTTTACAGAAGTTTTATTGTATAATAACAATTAAAGATATATAAGGCTTTAAACTTATAAGGATCGGTGATATTTTATGGCAAAGATAGCCTTTCTGATACCGGCTGAAGAAATGATAAAGCAAGCTGTAGAAGTAATTAAAACTGAAAATGCTGATGTAGATATGAAAGTTGTTACATCAGTAAATGTTTTGGATGAAGCAAACCTTTTAGTTAAAAGCGGTGTAAATGTTATTATAGCTCGTGGGAATCATGCTTCAATCATTAGAAGAGAAACCAGTATACCGCTTGTTGAAATTATATTAACAGGACAGGAAATAGCAAAATTAATATATGAAGCTAAAGAAATACTGAATAAACCAAAACCAATTATAGGTATTATTGGTTTTAAAAATATGTTTGGAGCTGTTAAACCATTTGAAGAAATACTTGATGTTACTATAAAAGAATACTTAGTAAAACTTTCAGATGAACTTGAACCAGCCGTTAAAAAAGCCTGTGCAGAAAATGTTGATATGATAATAGGCGGAGAAATAGCAAATAGTTATGCTGGAAAATACGGCATACCTACTTTGTTTTTAAAATCAGGCGAAGATTCTTTAAACGAAGCATTCAGAATTGCAGAAAAAGTTTCCTATGCAATTGAACTTGAAAAAAAGAATACTGCTGAATTAAAAACCATACTCGATTATTCTTTTAATGCAATAATAAAACTAAATAGTGAAGGTAACGTTATTGTATTGAATTACCTTGCGGAAAAAATCTTATTTAAGCGAGCAGAAGATATTATTGGTAAACGTATAACAGAAGTCTTTGATCTTTTGGATGAAACACTTATCGAAAGTGTATTAACACAAGGCAAGATGTTATATTCGATTTTATTACAGAAAGATAATTTAGCTTTAATTGCAAATTTTGCTCCTATTATAGTAGACGAGAAAATTGAGGGTGCAATTCTGTCTTTTCAGGAATTTAAGAAAATTCAGGAAATGGAAGCTGAAATAAGAAAAGAAGTATATTCAAAAGGATATATTGCAAAGAATACTTTTCAGCAAATCGTAGGCGAATCTCCTTATATGACAGAACTTAAGTTAATCGCCCAAACTTATTCAAAGTATGATTCTCCTATTATGATTACAGGCGAATCGGGTACAGGGAAAAAATTGTTTGCAGAAAGTATTCATAATGAAAGCATTAGAAGGAGCAGTCCTTTTGTAACTGTTGATTGCGCATCAATGCCTCATGAAGTATTAGAAAAAACGTTATATGGATATATAGACACCAGCAATTCACATATACCTACGAGAAGAGGACTATTTGAGATAGCACATACTGGGACAATTTTCTTTGACAGAATAACCGAATTGAGCATGTATGATCAGCTAAGTTTGTTAAGAGTACTGGGGGAAGGCAGTATTGTTCGATTTAAAGAAAATAAATCTATGCCAATTAGTGTTCGAATTATTTGTTCTTTAGACAAAGATATAACACAGCTAATTAGAGATGGTAAATTCAGTGAGAAACTATATTATATGTTAAATGTACTTTCATTGAACATCTTACCATTGCGAAACAGAAGAAAAGATGTCGAAAATTTACTCGATTATTTTATAGATCACTACAGTAATATGCATAGGAAATATATACTTCTTAATGATGGCGCAAGAGAAATCATTTTGTCATATCCATGGCCTGGGAATGTGCAGCAATTAAAGAAATTTTGCGAAAAAATTATAATCTTATCTACAAAAAAAGTATTGGATGAAAACTATATAAATAATTGCTTTGAAAACTATTCATCGATAATAACTGAAAATAAGTTTAATAATATTGATAATGGTAAAACAGTTGTTGTATACAAAAACCCAGAGGCCTCTAAAATATTAGAACTTTTAAACACATATAATGGAAACAGAAGTAAAGTTGCACAAGAGCTAAATATAAGCAAGACAACACTTTGGCGTAAAATAAAAAAATACAACATCGAAAACGAATATAATTTCTAGATATGTTATACTTCGCGCTTTTGGCTGTAAATTCTTATTGGAAAAGAGTGATTTCATGGTTGAAATAGAACTCATGTCAACAGATGTGATAGATTCTTCTAGTCTAAAAACTTATGGTGGTTTGGTTATTAGCGACCCAATAGTCGGAGTTGCAGATGAGAAAACGTTTCTTACTGTCTATATATTAACTCAAGGAAACAAGATTAAATACACAATTCAATTTAATGATTGTTTTAATTTAGAGTCAATTAAAATGAGTTTAAATAGGGGAAATCTTGTGGATTATAAAATGTCAGATAGAAGTCTATTCATACCTGATGATCCTGCAAAGACTTTTAACATGATACTTGCAAAAGAGGACCCTGCTGCAAAAAAAATAAATATATTGTTAGGTAAAGATGAACCAATTGTTAAAGATCAATTTGTCAGTATGAAATATGGTCCTGAGTTATCACCTTATAACGGAGAAGCTGGCAATATGGTTGCTGCTGGCTGGGTATATGCTAAAACTACTGATACAATAACTGTTGGTGATGGAAGAGTAGTAGATAAAGATATAGAAGGTAAGCTATTACCAAAACCTATAAAAAGATATGAAGAAACATATAATGTTGACCCGAACGTTACTGTTTATAATGTTAATATAGTTGATTACAGTAACTCATCCGTATCTGATTTTAATTCTATTCCTATAACAAAAGATTATGATTATACAACAACAGACAGGCAGGCTGTATATTTAGTCTTTGATAAAAATTATAAACAATCGGAAACTGCTAAAGTCACATCTATTTATTTTCTTACACCTCACATAAAAACAGACGGGAAGCCAGTATGGGACGTTCCAGAAAAAAGCGATCTATTAAAGAATAAAGGTATCGATCCAATTTCAGGCAAACCATTTGATCAAATATCTGCTACATATCCGCATATTGCCTCATATACACGGAGTACTGAACCATTTGAAGTCGTGAGAAATACATGCTATTACGTAGGCGACAACGAAGTAGCTATGTATCTTTTAAATGCAGATATGGGAACCGTTGATAAATCAGATGATAAGCTTATCCTCTTTGATGCTGGATGGCCAAATAGTGGCTATCAGTATTGGAAAAATATCGAGGCAGTTGGGTATGATCCAAGAAAAATAACAGATATAATGCTTACTCACGGACATTTTGATCATTATGGCACAGCGCTTGAGCTTATCAAGATGATTGAAAACGCTGGCGGGAAAGTAATATTATGGGGTTCAGGGTATGATACGTTTGGGATAAAAGAAGATGCGATGGGAAATAAGTGGGATATAAAAGGAAGCCTCCCAGATTTCGAAGAAGAGATAAGATCCAGGACAATACCATATGAAATGGATAAGTTCTATGATTTCGGTAATATTAAGATGCTTGTTACGTATACTCCTGGCCATAGTGTAGGGGCTACTTCTTTTGTATTTAATATCAAAAACCCGGATACAGATGAATTTATGAGCTTTTGTTATCAAGGAGGGTTTGGTTATCCAACTTTTAAAGATGCAGGCTATTTAAGACTTGCATTTGCAGAGGGGCTTGCTTATCTTGAACAAAAATATGGTGATGTAGATTATGTTATGCCACAACATACCAACCAATATCCATGGGTTGAAATTTATCAAGCGGTAAAGGCATATAATAATGATCCGAAAAGCGCAGGCAAACCTAAGACGTTTTTGGAAGCACTAAACAAAGGCGAATTAATAAATTTTGCTGAAAGAAGATATCAGGTTGCTACAAACAAAATAAGTGATATTAAAAGTCGGGGCGATATGAACTATACTAGCATAGAAACTGATGGACCATATAAGCCTGGAAGAGAGAATGGCTTAAGTCAAGTAAAAGTAAAACTGCTAGATGGTGGAATAGCTTTCCATGGTTTTAATAAATATATGAATAAGAATCAAGAGATACCATTGCTTAAAGATGGTATAGTTATAGAAAGAGATTCATGGACTGAGGATCCTGAAGGTTGGTATGTCCAATTCTTTATAAAAGTGTTTGATGATTATAAAGGATATATTCCAGAACCTAAAGATAAAAGTTATAAAGGTGGGCCGATAGAAACCGTACGCTCTATACAAGGCGCTCCCGAAGTTTTAAGGACCCAAAGGCTTAATTCAAAAGTAGAAGCAGATGAGATTTTAGCTACTGTTAAAGCAGGCGAATCATATTATGTGGATTTGACAAAATCCAGTATGATTATTGTGCCAGATAGGATAAAAGATACATTTAGGAAAGTCTAGTAATTGTATTTGAATAAATCTAAAGCTCTTAGATTATCTAGGAGCTTTAGATTTTATTTTAATTGGTGGAGCGAATGAGTCTAAAGAAGAACACCTTTGTGTTTTTAGGTGGGTTTGGGATAACTTTAAGGTTATTCTGATTTTTATTTAAAACAGCAGTTAGGCCTCTGAAATAGCCTGGAATAGGCATTTGTGTTTTCTTAAGAAAAGGAGTCAACATGCCCAAAGACGAACACCTTTGTGTTTTTAGGTGGATGGGAGAAAAATTATGTTATAAGGAATAGGTTCAAGTCCAAGGTATTTATGTTGAACACATTTCTTTATCCCCAATTCATTACAATATGCAGGCGCTTGTACAAATTTAAAATGTCAGTTATTATATTATGCGTAAAGTTTTGAAAACAGAATACAAATTAAATAGGCTCGCACAATTTATGAAAAAATGAATTGTATTTTGCGAACTATTTTATTCCAAATGAAACATTGAGGTGAATGATAATGGATAATACAAAGGTATTAGATATAGATGTGCTTTGGGAGCAATTCTCAAATCCTCTTAAGTCATTTATTAAAAATAGGGTTAGTAATGAACAAGATGCAGAAGACATATTACAAGATGTATTCTTTAAAATCCATAGAAATATCAAAGATTTAAAGGCTACTGAAAAGATTAACGCTTGGGTATATAGAATTGCAAGAAACTCTATAATAGACTTTTATAGAACGCAAAAATTTAAAAAAGAAATATCAGAACTATCAGAGGATATTGCCATAGAGATAGAAGATGAAACAACAGAAAATGAAGAAATTGCAAAGTGCTTAAAAACTATGATCATGCATTTACCGGAAGGATATAAACAAGCACTTATATTAACTGAGTTTCAAAACCTAACTCAAAAAGAACTTAGCAAAAGTTTGGGTTTATCTGTATCGGGAGCAAAATCACGAGTTCAAAGGGCAAGAACAGAGCTGAAAAGAGTACTTTTGGACTGCTGCGAACTTGAGCTAGATCGTAGAGGGAATATAATAGAATATAAGAAAAAATGTAACGATTGTAAATTTTGCTGATAAAAAGAAAGTTTGCGTCCTTTATATTTTACTTACGTCTTTATATATGCAGATATAAATATATAAGGAGTTGTTTTAAGTGTTAATGGATAATGGTAATGTAGGCTGTGGTTGTGGGTGTAGCTCTGGTTGTTGTGACGCTTCAGATGAAGTTGAATTGGAGAAAAAACAAATCATAATAGATTTCTTGTATCTTGATTTAAGTGTTTGTACACGTTGCCAAGGAACAGATACAAGTCTTGATGAAGCACTTTTAGAAGTATCAACTGTTCTTAATGCAACGGGTGCTGAAGTGATAGTAAATAAAATAAATGTGATTACTGAAGAGCTCGCAAGGAAATACAAGTTTATTAGTTCCCCTACAATTCGTGTAAACGGCCACGATATACAAATGGATGTTAAAGAGAGTTTATGCGAATCTTGCGGCGATTTATGCGGTGATGAAGTTGACTGTAGGGTGTGGGTATATCAAGGGAATGAATATACGGTTCCACCTAAAGCAATGATTATAGAAGCGATATTAAAAGAAGTGTATGGAACAGACAGCAAGGAACAGGAAGAAATCAAATACTCTTTACCAGAAAATTTAATAAAATTCTATGGAGCAATGAGAGATAAATAAAAATTAATAAAGCATTATGTAGCAGCTACAAAAAATTTGTGGCTGCTATTATTTTTTATATTTAAGAAGAAACTGAAACAAATGATACATTAAACATAATAAGGAGCAGAAAGTCTCCCAAAGATCCTAGTTACGTACTTTTAGTTCGTTTCAATAAATCGGATCAAATGAGTATAAAAAACGTCTTTGTATTTTTAAGTGGATGGGGATAAGCATTATGTTATAGGTATATGCTCGAGGTCGCTAGATGTCCCTAGAGGTATAAAGATTTAAAGTAGATATATTTATATTGCTAAAAGTACTAATGTGTCTAGAATGATTTTAATAACTTCAGGCACATTAGCACTTTTTTATAAGTGAATCAAGTGAATTATTTTGCTAGATATATTATTTCTAAAAGTAAAAGTACAACCTCTGGAACGCCCTAAAACAGGCAATGTTGTTCACGCCAGAGCAACGGAGCAAATGAGTCTAAAGAAGAACACCTTTGTATTCTTAGGTGGGTGGGGAGTAAGTATTATGTTATAAAACAGTTGAGAATTTTACGATGCTTTATAACTAATAATATAATAATATCATTATTATAGGGCACTTAACGCCATGAGCGCTTACTGATGTTTTTGATAATATTGCTTTTACACAGTAAAGCATAGCTAGATCTAAAGCCAACATAAGAGGGCTAACTGGCATTATTAGTATTGCTTAATAATTTTAGGCGAAGAGGAGAAGCTAAGTTGCTTTTTTTGCAGAAAATAGAGATATTATTAGAACAATATCTGTTCATAATATAAAAAAGGAAGTATTGTTTTTTGATAACTTTTTTCTATTATTCATCGTCTGACTCATATATTGATCTATTAATGTAATTATGATTTCATTGTTTTACGATATTCTTGAGGTGTTTGGCCATACAGACGGATAAACGCGCGAAAGAATCCAGAATAACTCTGATAACCTGTTAATGAACATATCTCCTGAAGAGAATAGTCGGGATCAATTAACATCTGTTTTGCAACTGCAAGCCTGCGTTCGCATAGCAAACTTGAAAATGATTTTCCATATCTATAGCTAATAAGATTTGAAAGATATGTGGGGGTGTAATGCAAATATGATGCGATTTCTGTCAATGATGCAGTTGAATAATTTTCATAAATATAATCTAATATTTTTGTCATTATGTTAGATTCATCATTATGAATTGAAACGGAAAATATTGGTGCCCTTTGTGATTCGATTTTAGACAATCTGTTAAAGAGCCTAATACAATCAATAAATAATATTGTTTCTTTAATAGAAGCTGGCGCATTAGAAAAATCATATTTTAGAAGGTCAAGACAAGCAAGCACATCTTGAATAGTATCTCCTTGAAACCTAGTGGGTTCTATTTGCAAATTCGCAAGTAATGACTTTTCTTTGTCCGTAATATGAGTGCTGTTTAATTCATGGCCTAGTATCTTAACAATATCAAATAAAAATAAATTAGCCGATAAATCAATATTGCTTCCATGCTCTATGTTTAACACATTTTGAAATGGGAGTATCAATATGCTTCCTTCAACCACGTGTATTATATCATGATTTATACAAAGCGATACTACGCCTCTTTTTACCCAAAGAAGATATATCTGACCGGCAGTTCCATTATATTTTAATCTTTCTTTAAAATTAAAATATTGAAAAAAGCAATCATCAGGCGCATGTTCTGCTGGGGAAAATTCATGGCTGTTCATGGCGCATTCTCCTTTATCTGAGCATTTGTATAATAATAATTTATGATCTCATTACCATTAATATAACATAATAAAACAAAAGCGCAATGTAATATTTTTGGTTATTGATATAAGAATTTGCAATGTATAAAAGAAGGAAGGCCAACTTAATGGCCTTCCTTTTATTGAACAAATTTTGTTTTGCTTATAAACCGGTCCATCCCGTATTAGCAAGTATGAATAATACTACATATGAGAGAAGTATTAATGGCGCAATTATTCGTACAGCAAATTTAACATACTTATTAAATTCAACTCCTGCTGCTGCACAACCAGCGACAGTCATGCCAAGGACTGGGGAAACTGCATTTGTAAACTGATCACCAATTTGGAATGCAGAAACAGCAACTTGTTTTGTAAGCCCAAGAGCTTCAGCCATAGGTTTTACGATAGGAAATAGGATTGCTGCTTTTGCTGATGCTGATGGTATTAATAGATTCAAAAATGTTATTACTAAAGCTATTCCAACAGCTGCAAATCCAAAGTTCAAATTACGTAAAGGTCCACATGCAAAGTTTACAATCGTATGCAGAATGTTTCCATTTGTCATAACTAAGCTTAAAGCATTGGCAATACCGATAATGAAAGCAACAAATGCCATGCCACCGCAACCTTTTGCAAATAGATTACCAATATCGTCGGTCTTTAAACGTGCTACTAAGCCGCAAGTGATACCACTTATAATCATGATTGCAGGCTGAATGGCTTTATCCATTTTGAATACTGTCATTCCTATTACTACTAATGCAAATTGCAAAAAGAACATTATTGTAATAAATACATCGGCAGGAGCAAGTTTCATGTTTTTGTTGACATTGCTGTCTTCTACAAGAGCTAGGTCAGCTACCCAATCAGTATTTCCTATTAATGACTTAGAAGGATCTTTTCTGACTTTTAAAGCGTAACGGGTAATTAATAATGAATCTAAAATTATTATAACAAACATCATACATATACGAACTGTAAAGCCGCTATAAAGTGGTAAATCCATCATAGTCCAAGGTATTATTAAACCTGTAGGACTCCATGATCCACCAATGAAGATTGGAAATAATGTTAGGCCCATTGCCATAATTGGATCTACTTTCAGTTTGCGAGCCATCATGATACCAAGTGGTATTAAGGCAACAAGATAGTCACCGCCTCCAAACGCACCTAGCACACCGAACATGAATGTGACTATTGGAACAACAACAATTATACCTCGACTTTGAACTTTAAATAAAACGTAGTCAACTACTCTGTCAATAGCTTTTGTGCCCAATATTATTCCTATGCAACCGCCAGTAACTAATAAAAGTGCAATAACATAAGCAGAGTTTTGCAATCCTGTTAGGATACCTAACATTGCGGACCACGGATCTACTGGTGTTTGATGTCCCAAATACACAAAAGAAGTGCCATTGATAGTACCATCTGCATTTTTTGCAAATTGGCCTGCTGGAATTACATAAGTCATAAGACTCATGAAGAGTAGCAAACCTAGCATTAGAAACAATAGATGAGGCAGTTTGAACCCTTTTTTCTTTTTTGATGGAATAGCATTCATTGTATTTCCCCCTCAATATTTTATTTGGATGCATATTCATCTTTTTTAACACTCTACCATAGAGGTTTTATTTGGATGTTTATTTATCCTTTTTAACACTCTACCATAGAGGTTTTTTTTTGTGAATTTCCGTAGATAAGCAAGAGATTGCTATAGATACGATATCCGGTATAATCTATTTACAAATTTGCAAAATACAATAATAATTGGTCAATAAGTAACCATCAAATTGTTACGAAACTTATGTGATTGAAAGGAAGATTAATATGTTAGACTATTTGAAAATCGCAACAGAACAAGAAGATTATATTATAGCTATGCGAAGAGAATTTCATCGTCATCCTGAAGTATCAAATAATGAAGAAAGGACAGTTTCTCGCATATGCGAAGAGCTTGATAAAATGGAGATCCCTTATGTAAATGTTCCGCATGGTGGCGTTTTTGCGTTTCTAGGAGATGAAAAGAAAGGGAAAACAGTACTTTTAAGGGCTGATATAGATGCACTTGCTATGCAGGAAAGCGATGTTAATGCTGGTGGTAAGAAGAAAGCAGTTGTGTCCGAGATCCCTGGAGTAGCTCATACATGCGGACATGACTGTCATACTGCAATGCTTCTTGGTGTAGCAAAAGCACTTTCAACTCGTCAGAATGAAATAAACGGAAGAATCGTATTGATGTTTGAAAGAGGAGAAGAAGGCGGAGGAAACCTTGTTTATCTCCATAAATGGGCTTTCGAAAACCAGCTTAAGGTAGATACAAGCTTTGGTATGCATGTTTTCCCGTTTATAGAAAGAGGAAAAATATGTGTGTTTGACGATATTGCTATGGCTGGTGCTATGGGATTTGAAGTTAAAATTACTGGTAAAACAGCACATGGTTCAGAGCCTAATGTAGGAATAAGCCCAATAGATTGCTTTGTATCTATGTACAGTACTATTCAGTCATTACGTATGAAATATGCTTCTCCGTTCCAACCGATGGTATTTTCTGTTGGACAGGTGCATGCAGGCACTGCAAACAACATAATACCTGGAGATTTAAGCTTTGGTGGCTCGTTCCGCTTATACAACTATGAGGATGGATTGAAAGTAAAAGCAGAATTAGAAAAAACTATTAAAGATACAGCACAAATGTATAATTGCACAGTTAAATGTGATCTATTTGGGCCATCAGCAGGTTTGGTTAATGACAAACCATGTTCGCTTTTTGCAAAACAAGTATTCGGTGAAGCATTCGGCAAGGATGTATTAGTTAATCATGATCCATTAATGGGCAGTGAAAGTCACAGCCTTACAGCTAAGATTTGGCCTGGTACTTATATGATGTTAGGAATAAATGACGAAGAAGCTGGAATGACAGCAAATCCTCATCATGAATGCCATGATGTTCCTGAAGATGTTTTGAAATTAGGTGCTGCTGCTCATATGTGTTATGCATTTGAATCCTTAAAAGGTGGACCTGAAACGGATAGCAGAATCTTTAAAGGCGATATAAAGAAATTTTACGAGGAGTACAGCCCACGTTCTTTATATGCTTTTGAATAAAATTTTCGGATTATGAATTATACGTGAATCTATAGGATCATCATACATCATATATGTTCGCGTATTTTTTCGTAAGCCCTTTGAATAATGGAGGCAGAATGAATGAAAATAGCAGTAATTGGTGCTGGCGCTATGGGAAGTTTATTTGGAGGGTTGCTAAGTGAAAATTGTAATGATGTAACACTTATTGACGTATCTAAAGCACATATTGATGCCATTAATGAAAATGGACTTTTTCTTACTACTGATGCAGGCGAAAGATATATTAAAGTTCCTGCAAGATATGTTAACGAAATTGAAGAAAAACCTGATCTTATTATTATTTTTACAAAAACGATATATTCGGCTAATGCATTGGATTCTGCAAAGCATTTAATTGGAGAGAAAACATATGTAATGACTTTGCAAAATGGGCTCGGAAATGCTGAACTAATTGAAAAATATGTTCCTAAAGAAAAAATCATTGTTGGTATGACTAATTTTCCATGTGATTTAATTGGGCCAGGGAAAGCTTGTTCTCATGGAAATGGCGTAGTAATTGCTATGAGTGCAGATGGACAGAATTATCCATTTTTAAAAGATGTAAGAGAAACTTTTAACAATGCTGGACTTAACTGTGAAATATCTCCTGATGTGTTTGTGCATATTTGGGAAAAGGTAGCTTTCAATGCTGCGCTCAATACTCTGACAGCGGTTACAAGATTACGTATAGGAGATATGTCCTCAACTGAACAAGGACATTCTCTAGCATTTGAAATTGCTAAAGAAGTAATCGGTGTAGCTAACAAAACAGGAGTCCATGCAGATCTTGAAGCAGTAAATAAAAACCTTGAAATGGCTTTTGAATATCATAAAAGCCACATGCCTTCAATGATGCAGGATACGCTTGCTAAAAGGCAAACAGAGGTAGACTTCATCAATGGATCTGTCGTTCGTGAAGCTGAAGCAGTTGGGATGGATGTGCCTGTGACTAGGGTAATGCATTTATTAGTTAAGATAATTCAACAAAGATATAATGAGCAAATTCTGGCATAAACACGGAAAGTAAATTATACAAGCATTCTGTGTATCCAGGTAATTAGAATGTAAATTAAGCTATTGTTAGACTATTGCCTACATTTTTAGTGAAAAACATTCTGTGTAAGAGTCAAAAATTTGAACAAACATATCCTACATTGCTTTGGTTAAACAATAAATAAAAGAGGTGGAAAACATGTATAAGATATTGGCAATTAATTTGGGCTCATCATCAACTAAAATTGCGTATTATGAGGACAACGTTTGCATTAAGCAAATCACAGAAGAACATCCTCTAGAAAAAATAATTAGCTTTACAGATATTATGGACCAGGATGATTATCGTAGAGAAAGTGTTGAAAGGTTTCTAGAACAGAATTCTATTGCTCTGGACTCGCTAGATGCTATCGTTAGCCGTGGTGGCCATACAAAATCTTTAGAAGGTGGCGTATACACAATTAATGAAGAAATGCTTTGCCAACAAGCAAGTGGCTTATATGGTCGTCATGCTTGCGACTTGGGAAGTAAAATTGCTTTTGCCATGTGTGAATCCATTAAGGCAATTCCTTTAGTTGTTGATCCACCTATTACGGATGAGTTTGAACCTGTAGCAAGGCTATCGGGGCATCCACTTCTACCACGCAAGAGTAGTTTCCACGCTTTAAGCCATAAAGCGACTGCCAAAAGATATACGCGCGAATATGGTCTTAAATACGACGAAATTAACCTAATCGTTGTGCATCTTGGTGGCGGTGTGTCCGTAGCAGCACACAAGAATGGCAGAATGGTCGACGGAGATAATGCACTGGATGGAGATGGCGCTTTTTCAACTAACCGTACCGGAGCTTTACCGGTAGGTGCATTAGCAAAACTTTGTTTTTCAGGAGATTATACTTACGACCAAGTCAAAAAGATGCTTAACGGAGAAGGTGGGCTTGTAGCATACCTAGGTACAAGCGATGCAAAAGAGGTAGACGAAAGAGCAAAAACGGATGAATATACGGCGTTATGTTTTAATGCAATGATATACCAGGTTGCAAAAGAAATAGGCGGGATGGCTACAGTGCTCCACGGTGATGTTAATGCAATTCTAGTCACCGGCGGAATTGCTTATTCAAAGTATGTTATTGATAAACTAAATGAAAGTTGCTCCTTCATTGCACCAATAGTTGTATATCCAGGTGAAAATGAAATGGCTTCTCTAGCAACAGGCGCTCTTGAGGCTCTTCGCGGAGAAGAAGAGATAAAGAAGGTACCAAAATAACTTTATCCGTTTATTAGTAAAAATAAAATTTGTCAGGAGAAATATAATGGCATATAAAGATTTAAGAGAATTTCTTGCTTTGCTGGAAAAAGAAAACCAATTAGTAAGAATTAAAGAAGAAGTAATGCCCGAGCCAGATTTGAGTGCTATAGGTAAATCGGCACCGAGTATAGAAAGTGCTCCAGCTGTTTTTGTTGAAAAAATTAAGGGTTATAAGAATAGTGTCGCATTAAACGTACACGGTTCTTGGCAGAATCATGCACTTATGCTAGGGCTGCCAAAGAATACATCTATAAAAGAACAATTTTTTGCATTAGATGAAAAATGGTCCAAATATCCTATTAAACCAGTATGGGTTAACAAGGAACAAGCTCCAGTAAAAGAAGTGAAAATAACAACAGATATCAATTTGTTTGATGTACTTCCTTTATTTAGAGTAAACAAGTATGATGGCGGCTTTTACATTTCAAAAGCACTGATAGTAAGTAAAGATCCAGATGATCCAGATAACCTCGATAAGCAAAACGCTGGCACATATAGAATTCAAGTTAAGGGAAAAGATTTAGTTGGAATTCAGCCATTGCCTTTTCATGATATTGCGATACATCTAAAAAAAGCAGAAGAGAAAAATCAACCGTTGCCAATTGCTATTTGTATTGGTAATGATCCAGTGCTTAACTTTATGTCTAGCACACCGGTTGAATATGCTCAATCGGAATATGATTTTGCAGGAGCACTGAAGGGCGAGCCAATAGAGCTTACAAAAAGCGAGCAAGGAAATTTAGATGTACCAGCAAGAAGCGAAATTATTTTGGAAGGATACATAATTCCAAGAGAAAGAAAGATTGAAGGCCCATTTGGAGAGTTCCCAGGAAGCTATTCAGGAGCAAGACTTCAACCTGAAGTGCGAATTCATACGATTACGCATCGAACAAATCCTATTTTCGAAAATTTATATCTAGGAATGCCATGGACAGAGATTGATTATTTATTGGCATTAAATACAAGCCTTCCTTTGTATAGACAATTAAAAAGAGATTTTCCTGAAGTAGTTGCTGTAAATGCAATGTATACGCATGGAATGGGTGTAATTGTTTCAACTAAATCAAGATTTGGTGGATATGGTAAGGCAGTTGCAATGAGACTTTTGTCAACACCACATGGAATGCCATATTCAAAGATAGTAATCATCGTTGATGAATTTGTTGATCCATTTAATTTAGAACAAGTAATGTGGGCTTTGACCACACGTGTAAGAGTTGATAAGGACGTCGTTACTATTCCTTTTGCTCCGGGTATGCCATTAGATCCTTCATCAGAACCGGCAGGAATGCATACAAAACTTATTATTGATGCAACTACTCCAGTTGCACCAGATAAAGCAAGAGATACAGAATTACTTGATGTTCCTAAGAAAACTGAGTTTTGGTTGAACTATCTAAAAAACATAGCTAGAAGCGAGGTAAATTAAATAATGATTTGTCCTAGATGTGATTCTGAAAAAGTAAATTTATTGACAAAATCTCCAGTGGGTGGTGCGTGGGAAGTTTATATTTGCGAAACATGCTGTTTTTCTTGGAGATCAACTGAGGATGATGATATAAAAGATCCTAACAAATACGACAAGAGATTTAAAATTGATAAAGATAAGATTTCTGAACTAGATCAGATACCACCAATTCCAGCGTTGTTGGAAGAAAAAAACTAGAGGGTTGTATGATCAAACTAAATAGAAAAAACGGTAGGATAGATATAAATCTTATTGCAATTGAAATAGGTAAAGATTTATGTATTATACTTACCGGCGGAGAAGAACATATTGGATCAATTACTGTCGGAACAGCTGCTAACAAATCAAAAAATATTATCATAGAAGGTCATAAAGAGCATGTTCTCACACGGAAAATTGGTGAAATTTTAACTCAACAAAATTATTGGGGTAACTTTGTTATATGCTGTGGGATACATTTTGATGACATCACAATAGATGAAATAGAAGATGTTATGAGCTTATCTTGCGACATGATAGAGGAAATGATCACAAAGCAAAAGGAAAGGCTTAACAGGTTAGGTGATAACTCATGAAAATTGTAATTAGTATTACAGGCGCAACAGGGGTCATTTATGCAGTTAAGCTGCTTGAAGCTTTGAAAGAAAAAACGGATATCGAAACGCATCTTATTATAAGCGATTGGGGTAAAAAAAATTTAGAGATTGAAACAGATTATTCATTAGATTATGTTGAAAAATTAGCTTCGAAAGTGTATGACCAGAGGGATCTAGGGGCAAATACGTCAAGCGGTTCATTTATTACAGACGGAATGATAATATTGCCTTGTAGCATGAAAACGCTAAGCTCAATAGCTAATGGTTATGATGATAACTTAATATCAAGAACTGCAGGCGTAACAATAAAAGAGGGTAGGAAGCTTGTGCTATGTCCTAGGGAGTCACCATTAAGCCCAATACATTTAGAGAACATGCTTAAATTATCTAGAATTGGAGTATGTATACTTCCGCCATTTCCTGCTTTTTATAATAATCCACAAACTCTAGAAGATATTATTAACCATAATGTAATGAAGGTGCTAGATCAATTCGGCATTAGTTTTGACAGTGCTAAGCGATGGAGCAAGTGATCTGGATTCTGTTCTCAGTATAAAAAATGTTTGCATACTAATAAGGAAAGGTAGAAGAAAAATGATTAAATTAAAGTTTTACGGGCTAGGAGGTCAAGGCATTGTAACAGCAGCAAAAATGTTGTCAGAGGCGGTTTCTTTATATGAAGAGAAATACGCTATTATAGTGCCTGCATATGGTCATGAAAGAAGAGGAGCTCCGGTAAATACAAGTATTATCGTAGATGAAGAACCTGTGCTATTAAATTCCTTTGTTTATGATCCGGACATTGTATTAGTTATGGATAGCTCAATTATTGATAAAGGTATAGTAATTTCTGAGGGTATACATGAAAATAGTGTATTAGTTCTGAACACTGAAGATGAAAATGTATTAGCTTTATACAAAAAATATAATTTTAAAGAAATTTATTATGTGGATGGAACAAAAATAGCAGTGAAAAATATCGGCAGAGCTATTCCTAACGCTTCAATGTTAGGCGCATTGGCTGCAACAGGGATAGTCAAAATTGAATCCGTTGAGGAAGCTATTATAGACACATTTGGAGAAAAGGCAGGTGAAAAAAATGCAAAAGCAGCAAGAGAATCTTTCGAACAAATCAAAAAAATGTAGAGTACTTGGACCAGTTGCTAATGTATACGCAGCAGCTAACACAGGTAGTTGGAGATTAGAAAGACCAGAAGTCGATTTTGAAGCATGCATTAAGTGTGGAACTTGTGAAAAATATTGCCCTGCTAATGTTATCAGCATAATTAAAGACAAAGTAGAATGTATTGAAATAGATTTTGACTATTGCAAAGGTTGCGGAATTTGTGCAAACGAATGTCCTAAGAAATGCATCAGTATGGTACCTGAAAGGAGAGAAAGTTAATGTCTTATAAAATGTTAGACGGTAATGGGGCAGCTGTTATGGCTATGAAAATGGCTAGAGTACAAGTAATATCAGCGTATCCGATAACGCCACAAAGTACTATTTCAGAAAAGTTATCTGAACTTGTTGAAACAGGGGAATTAGACGCACAATATGTACGTGTTGAATCTGAGCATTCTGCGTTATCTGTAGCAACAGCGGCACAGTTGACAGGAGTTAGGGCTGCAACAGCTACAGCTTCACAAGGGTTAGCATTGATGCATGAAGTAGTAGGTATGACTGCAGGAGTAAGGGCGCCGATCGTAATGCCTGTTGTTAATAGAGGACTTGCAGCGCCTTGGACTTTATGGTGCGAACATACTGATGCAATGGCTGAAAGAGATATGGGCTGGATGCAATTCTACTGCCAAAACGTTCAAGAAGTATATGACATGATGATTATTGCGTATAAAGTGGCTGAAGATAAAAACGTACTTACACCAGCAATGGTTTGTTTAGATGGTTTTTTCCTTTCACATTCAATGCAAAAAATTGATATACCTGAGCAAGAAATAGTTGATGAATTTATTGGAAAATATGAAGCAAAAAATTCTTACCTAGATACATCAGATCCAATGTTTATATGCAACCTAACAGGCTCGGACGAATACACAGAAATGAGATACCAGCAGAAAGTTGGTATGGATAATGCACTTGAAGTTATTGAGAAAGCACAAAAAGAGTTCGAAGAAAAATTTGGAAGAAAGCTATGTATGGTAGAAGGATATAAAACAGAAGATGCAGATGTGGTTTTAGTTGCACTTGGCTCTATGTGTGGAACAGCAAAATATGTAGTAAATAAAATGAGGCAAGAAGGTAAAAAGGTAGGCGTAGTTAAGATTGTCTCCTATAGACCATTCCCAGCTGAACAATTAAAGGGTATTTTAGACGGAAAGAAAGTTATTGGTGTGTTTGATAGAAGTACTGGATTTGGAAGCAAAGGCGGTCCTGTGTGGAATGAAACATGTGCAGTAATGAAAGACTCGGTTTGTGATATAAGAGAATATATTGGCGGACTAGGTGGTAGAGACGTACCAGAAAAAACTATCGAAAAAATATTTGAAGAGCTATTAGAAATTAAAGACAAAAAAAGAAAAGATCATACTACATGGATTGATGTAAAATCAAATGCCATGGACATAAGGCAGGTGGAAAAAAATGCATGATATTAAACATATTTCAAAAGGTCTTGTTCCACATGGAGTTAGTGCATGTGCTGGTTGTGGAATGGAATTAATTATAAGAAATGTGATGGATGTTTTAGGCGAAGATACAATTATAGTAATACCACCAGGATGTTCAGCATTATTTTCTGGCTATGGAGAAGAGACGGCACTAAAAATACCAGGATTTCAGGGAAATCTAGAAAATACAGCAGCTTGCGCAGCTGGAATTAGAGCTGCTTTAAATGCAAAAGGGAATACCCATACAACAGTTGTAGGTTTTGCAGGCGATGGTGCTACTGTAGATATTGGGCTTCAATCTTTATCGGGAGCGATAGAAAGAAGAGACAAAATTCTTTATATCTGCTATGACAATGAAGCTTATATGAATACTGGCATTCAAGGAAGTAGTTCGACACCGTTCATGGCAAGCACTACAACAACTCCTACTGGCAAGAGAACTGGAAGAAAAGATTTGATGCAAATAGTAATAGCGCATGATATACCATATGCGGCTACTGCTTCAATTCATAACTTAACAGATTTAAGAAGAAAAGTACAAAAGGCTAAGGAAACTGATGGGCCATCATTATTACATATCCATACACCATGTCCAACGGGATGGAGATATGACCCTTCTAAAACTATAGAGCTCGCAAAAGCAGCTGTGCAAACAGGATGCTGGGTACTATACGAATATGAAAATGAAAAAGTAACAATTAACAGCAAACCTAAAGAATTGAAGCCATTAGAAGACTACATAAAGATTCAAGGTAGATTTAAAGGATTGTCTGCGGAGCAAAGACAGGAATTACAAGAATACACGAAAACGAGTTATGAAAAGTACATAAAAAAACTTGAGAGCATGGCATAGTTTAGTGTGAAGCACTTTTTGTTAGGAGGGAAATAATGATTAAGAATTTTGACGATCTAATTGAACAAGTTAAGTGCAAAGAAAAGAAAAAAATAGTAGTTGCTGCAGCGGAAGATATTGAAGTATTAGAAGTTGTTGAAGAAGTTACTAAGCTTGGTTTGGCTGATTTTATTCTTGTTGGAGAAAAGGCTAAAATTGAAAAAATTGCAAGGGATTATAACAAAATCATAACTTGTGAAATCATTGACGAAGCAGATAATAAAAAAGCAGCAGAAAAAGCTGTAGAACTTCTTGTTAATGGTCAAGCTAGTGTAATAATGAAAGGCCTATTACATACTGGTACTTTTTTGAAGGCAATATTGAACAAAGAAAAGGGAATTAATACAGGAAACCTAATAACTCAAATCTCTGTATTAGAAAAAGAAAACGGAGAAGGCCTTCAAATGCTTTCAGACTGTGCAATGGCAATACAACCCAATTTAAATGAAAAGAAACAAATCATAGAGAATGCAATACGTTTAGCATTGAGACTAGGGTATGACAAACCAAGGGTGGCTCTGCTATCAGCGCTTGAGGTTGTTAATCCTGATATCCAGGATACATTAGACGCGGCCATATTAAGTAAAATGGGAGATAGAGGACAAATCAAGAATGCAATAATAGACGGCCCATTCGCACTTGACAATGCTATATCACCTGAAGCGGCTGCAATAAAGGGCATTACTGGCGAAGTTGCAGGTAAAGCAGATATATTAATTGCACCCAATTTGCAAGTTGGTAATGTATTGCATAAGGCTCTTACATACTATGCACATAAAGATGTAGCTGCAGCTGTAATAGGAGCGGGAGCACCTATTGTTATGACTTCAAGAACGGACTCAGTGAGAACAAAAGTTTTATCAATAGCACTTTCTAGTTATATCTCTTAGAAAGCGCTTGTGATTATTACATAAAAGCTTGTTACATTGCAACCTTCTAAGCGAGGACTTTTAGATTTATCTAAAAGTCCTCGCTTATTTTGAATAATCAATATTATCTTACATTATATAAAACTAACACATAAATGAGAGTTTTGTGGTGAGATTAACTGCTGTTTTTTCACAGTAATTGTTGATCAAATATTTGTTACCGACAAAAGGTGGGAAAACAAATAAAAAGCCATCCACGGAAAGTATTAATATGTCTAGAGGAAATTTAATAACTTCAAGAACATAAGTGCTTTTTGCTAAGCGAATCAAGTGAATGGATTTGCTTAGTTTTTTAATTAACAATAAAAAGTTCAACCTCCAAAACGTACTAAATTAGTTAGTCTTGTTCGCTTCTAGACGGTCGGAGTAAATAAGTCTAAAGAAGGACTCCTTTATTTTTTTGGTGGATGCGGAATAAGCATTATGTTATGAGGTCTGTAGTTAAGGCAAATATGTTACAGGAAATTCAAAATATTTTTGAGGGAGGAGAAATGTCTTTTGCTATTCTTTTTACTGATTATAAAGGAGGTGAAAACTATGAAAATAATCATATATTACATTAAGAATCAAAACGAGGATAGCCAAATAATTGGTGGCGTTAATACACTACCTGAAGAAAGAAAAAAAGAAAAAAAGAATTTAACAATGTTTGCTTTCAATTTGATGAGACCTATGAGATGACTTAGAACAGACATTCTTGTTTATGATAGAGAAACGGAGCAAATGAGTCTAAAGAAGAACACCTTTGTATTCTTGGGGGGTGGGGGATAAGCATTATGTTATAGACATGTACTCAAGGCCTCTAGATGTTACTGGAGATATTAAGAATTAAAGAAAATATATTTATATAAAGAAAAGTACTAATGTGTCTAAGAGGATTTTATTAACTTCAAGAACACTAGTGCTTTTTTATTAGTGAATAAAGTGAATGATTTTGTTAACTTTTTATTTCGAAAAGCAGAAGTTAAACGGCTGAAGCGTCCTGAAATAGGCAATGTTGTTCACTTCGGAACGAACGGAGCGATTGAGTCTAAAGAAGAACACCTTTGTATTCTTTGGTGGGTGGGGAGTAAACATTATGTTATAGGGCATGTGCTCGAGGTCGCTAGATGCTACGAGAGTTTTAAATAGTTGTCATTAATGTAATTATATATATAGGAATACCAATGGTCTTAAAATAATTTTTGAGGATCGAGCTAATAAGCGTTAATTTTGCTGGATTAGGAGGGGATACTATTATATAAATATATATCTAGCACTATATAATTTAATATTTGACTAATCATTCCATAACCAGCTATATCCATCGTGCTTATGTTTAAGTGCCTTTTCTTCAGCATCCTTTTCATGTTTACGTTTCCCTAGAAATTCATCTTCTTTAGCTATGGTTGGATCATACCAGTCAGCCTTGGCTTTTGCCCATTCAACCCATGCAAGTTTGTTCTCATCCAAATTCCCAGATACTTCTACAGCTGAAATGTAATGTCGAATTTTAAAAGCTATATCATAGTCCTCCGCTAAATTTGTAAGGGCAAGTGTATGATCTACTTCATCATTATACTGTTTGCGACGTTCTTCACGTAATCTTTCTTCCTCTTTACGCTTGCGCTCCGCTTCTTCTTTCGCTTCTTGTTCCTTTCTAATGACGTTTGATGCTTCATACATTTGAATGAGAATATCACTGAGTCGATCTTCAACTACATAAGACTTACAATCACGGAAACTTTTTAAGTTATATACTGTAATACTTATACGTCCATTATAAATGTGATCATATTTTCTTATATTTGGCTTGGAAGCATATGAAAAACGTCTTTTATCTTCTTCATATTTTAGTAGTTTGAGGTTTTCTTCTTTTGTATTAACGTGTAGTATTTCATCCTTTGACTCACTAACTTGGAGGGGTACGGTTTCGCCACGTACAACGAATCTAAGATCATCCGTAAGAGAACACCCTAGAGGCTCCATTGCTTGTATAAGAGCGTCAAAGATATGAAAGACCCTAGGAAGAGTCTCTTCTGAAACTGTGGTGGCTAAAAATGAGGGTGCTTCTCTAGTATATTGATAGGGACTATATTTGTCGGCCTTTTTTCCAAGAATCCATTCATTTACGATGCGTCTGTGCGCTATAATCTGGGGGTGCATTTTTGCTTTTCCATCAGGTAGTTGAATCTGACTTGCTGTTGAAAGTACAGGAGCTCTCTCTTCATCGTCTAAAAATTCAAGCACATTATCCATGACTTTTGGGTAGTCTGCTGCAACATTTTGAATACTGGGTTTTTGAATAGGTATATTTACTTTGTCAACTTTTATGTTAGACCCATTAGCAAGTTTATTGCCCTTAAACGGCGGAGACAGTGCAACCATCTTAATATTCGAATCGGGGAGAGGAGTTTTAGCAACTGTTTTGCCAAAATTGATCTTTGTCCAATACCCAGATGTAGGAATAGGAATGTTTGCTTCTCTGCAAAGTTTCATCAATAGGGAATAAGGCACATCATATTTTTTGGCTACGCCTGCTCCTGAAAGTTCCCATATTTCATTGTACAATTGTTCCCTTGGTATCTTAAAATTAACACTATCTGGCATTACAATATTCTCCTTTCCGGTGCTTTGATTTATCAAATGGGCTATATGATTTACTTTTTCTTCATTTTTTGTTATATTGCTGCCTTCTATAGAATTACTAATCTTTGTAAATAATTCTGTAGTGGTTGTCGCTTCCTGATCATAAACCACATTATATATTTCATTTTTATTCTGCAAGATGTTATCACTTGATATCGGGGCAATTATTGCGTCAAAGAGTTTTATTCCTCCTATTCCTCTTTTTCGCTTAATAAAAAAACCAAGTCACGTTTCATTTCTTCAAACTGTGTAATAATTGTATCTAGATTAGTTTCGATATTCTTAACCTGCACTTCATTAATTGTCCCGTGATTATATGCGATCAGTCTTTCGACAATAATGTTATAACTCCAGCTGTCCGTATATTGATCGTCATTATGAATTGCAAAGCCAATAGGAAGAAAGTTGTTTCTCATACCAATGCTGACAGCCATTGGTGATATGTTCAGGTAATCTGCTGCTATTTTACATGTAATTTTTTTCATAGCTCTCATATCTTCATCAGAATATTTAGCCATGCGTTTCACCTCCTTTAAAGTGGAGTTTAATGAATGTGTTCTGCTAATATAAAGAAAAAACTAAAATTTAATTACATTATAGCTTTTCATTTAATTTATTTCTACAGGGAACAATAGAAAGCCTATATGATGGATTGCTATGAATAGATAAATCACTATAGTAACTGTTTCATTATGTTATTGCACAGACGTTTACTCGAGGCCCAAAGATGCCATTAGAAAGTCTGAATATTTTCGTCAAGGTTATCCTATATTGCAAAGTGAAAAAGTGCCTTAAGCCATCCTAGGATCTGTCAAGAAACATTTTTTATCTAATATTATGATCAGAATCTTTAATTTGATTTATTTTATTGTGTAGCGTATACAAAGATATAGGTATATATACTTAGCTAAAGTTATTGTACATTTATGTGAAACAGTCATATTACACATCCCCAGTTTTTATAGCGCTACTAAACAAGAAGTTATAATATATAACCTATATTATATAGATTGCTATTTATTAATGAAGGTAATTGTTATAAACTGGATATAGGATTAAGATAAGTTTTTGATGACTAGTTAAACATATGAAAATAAATCAGCAGAGAAAGCATAAGAAGGAAAACATTTTTGAACGATATTATATTAGAACAAGAAATTGAATATTCTCAAGAAAATGCAAAAGTAGCGTATGATGAAGGAAATTTTCCTCTGGCAAAGCAAATCTATGAAAAACTTTGGGAAGATTCAGAGAGAAAAAGCAGTTTTCTATTAAACCATTATGGAATGTCGCTTAGAAAAAATAATGAGAGCGATGTATTTGTACAGCTCTGTGATGAATTAAGCGAAAGTGGTAATTTTATATTTGACAAATATGTTTATTCCACTCAATGCAGGTGCATTTATGATTTTATAATAAAAGGATACTCCGATGAAAATAAAGAAAGATTCAATGATTTTATTACAAGAGCAGAATATATCAAAGATCACTCGAATCAAATGAAAGCAGATAAACAATTTTTTACACCATATGTTATGACAATTGAAAAAGTTATAAAGACTTATAATGAAAGGACATCTAAAAACTATAGAGAAATTTTGAGATGGTTATCATATTTGAACCCGGATATTCTTTCGGAAGAAGTATATAAATTTCAAGATGAAACTGGCAGAGAAAGAGAAAAGGCCTCTTCAAAAGAGTTCTATTATCAACACATAACAAAAGCATTAGAAAAAACTGAAGAATATAAAGAGTGTATTATAAATTGTGAAATGGCATTTACGCAAATCACAAAATTCCATTATAGAAATGATAGATGGATAAAAGCTCGAATGTATTATTGTAAATGCATGGTTGATGTAGATGTAGAATCTGCCATAATGGAATATAAAGATTTAGCTTATAAAGAAAATTTTTGGTTTATGTATCATAAACTCTCTCAAATATGTTTTCGATATAATAAAATCCAAGATGCTTTATTGTATGCAAGTAAAGCTTACTGTTGCAGTTTTGAAAACGAAAAAATGGTAAATTTGCTTTTAGATACAGCTGTTTTATGGAAAGCCGAGGGTAATATGGATAATGCAAAGCCTTATTTTCAAGCGAGTGCATATTATAGGACCCGGCAAGCTTGGTCAATTCCAGAAGAATTAAAGTATAGCATTTTTATTTATGAGCTTGATTCTGAAAAGAAGCCAGATATTAATTTGTTAAAGAGAATAGCAGAAAATTACGTTTCAAGAGTTGAAGGGCAAAAGAATAAAGAAGAAGGAAAAGTTAAAATGATATTTCCACATGGTATGACAGGATTTATTAAACCTAAAGCTGATGGAAATGATGTTTATTTTAATATGAAAGATGTTATTAAAAAACCTTTGACAGTAGGGGATAGTATCGAGTACGAATTGGCAAAAGGTAATGATGATAAAATTAGAGCTGTAAGAATAACGAAGAGAGGTTAAAGATATGGCTAAAGTATACATAAATAAAGAGGATATTAAGTCAATTGTTGATTCTTTTAAAATGGAAAATGATACTTTCGTAGTTAGATCATACATAGATGGAGGTAGCAAAAAAACATGTCACTTTTATCTTAATGGTAAAGAATGCAAGATTGAAATTTATATTAAGAAAGACTGTGTAAATTTAATTCCTCTTGGTAAAAATGTTGATGAAAGCAATTTATTGATTAAATATATTAGTTCAAAAGGCTTTTCAACAGATGTAAAAACAAAGCAAGTTGTTTTCCCTTGTTCAAAAGAGGTAGTTAATTTATTAGTAAATTATATAGAAGATGAATGCAATGGAATAGTATCTTGTTCGCAGAAACAAAATCCATATAAATTTGTCGGATACAACGGGGATGTTTTGACTTTTACATTTTATAAAACAACAAACAATGCGATGATTCAAGGGAAACCATTTCAAGCATATAGCGTAGTTACAACGTTTCTTTCATGTTTGCCAGATTATACATTTGATGAAATAGTAACGATTAACAATACCTTTGTAGGTATGAATACTCCAAGTTCATCAGTTAGATTAGATATGCAAAACAAGCTGGGGAATGCATATAATTATCTTGATGAAGCGCTATTAAAGTCAATTTCTGGTTCGCTTACATTATTAAAACAAAAAGCAAGTAGTGAAGATTATACAGGATGTGTTACTGGTGAATTCAAAGCTTTAGAAGGATATTTAAAAAAGATATTGAGTACTAAATATTCTTATAGATTAAAGAAATCCAATACTTTCTGCATGTTCCATAGAGAAAATAGCAATAATAGTGAAATTGATAGCAATACTCAAATACCATCTGATGAAAGAATAGAGTTAAATAAAATTTATAGTATGTATTCAAATAAAAGAAATATATATTTACATGCAACAATAGATCCTTCACAAACTAGAATAATAGAAACTATAAAAGAAGCCCAAGATATATCAGAGATGATACTTAAAACAATAAAAAATTCTCACGAAGTACTATTTAAAAATCTCTTGTAAGGAGGGAAATAGATGCAAGAATATGAAGTATTTAATTTTGATGATGACGTTAATCAAAACGTTGTTCTTATAACAAGCACAGAAGATTTATATTTTTTACAAGATGATATTTTCGATACATTGAATAAAAGAAATGGAGAATGCTTTACAGTCTTGGTGGATTTATTCTTGCGTAATGGATATTCATTTAATAGATTTGTTTCATTAAATTATAATGGAAAAGAACAATGCAAGCAACTTATTATTAACCCGAGAGAAGTGCCTGAATATATAAAAGCTGAAATTAATGGGTATTTAAAATCCAACTCTGACTTACTTGAAAATAGTTCTTTATCACAAAAAACCTTAGACTTTATTAAAGCTCAATAAATATAAGCTATATTAATTACTTGATATTCTCATCAATACTACGATAATAGTAACACACAATAAAAAACAGTATTCTAGGAACATCTAAAAATAGGGGATATATGATACTATATCTTTGCAATCAGCTCCAGGGCTTCATCGAACTCAACATTTAATAACATCTTCGATAGTTGTCCGTCATGTAGCCATATATCCTTATTGCTCTCTGTTAAAACAACTGGCATTCGATTATGAATAGGCTTAACTGAATCATTGGCACTCGTAGTCAAAATTATAAAGCAGGAATATGGATTTCCATCCTTGTCCTTATAGGTATTATAAATGCCTGCTAAATAGAGCATTGGATCGTCTTTTAAGCGGAGAAGATATTTATCTTTCTTTGCTTTTTCATTTTCATGTTTCCATTCAAAAAAACCAGTTGTAGGTACTATGCATCTTTTTGATTCAATTCCTTTTTTGAACATGGGTTTATCTATTGCAGTTTCAGCTCTTGCATTTATTATTACTCCTGACCCATCCCATCTAGGGTAGCCCCACTTCATAAGATCAGCGCGTTTATTACTACCTTCAGCAGTTAAGATAGGAACGATATTCGTAGGGAAAATCTCACCTGTCTTCATAGCAGCAAGCTCAGGAGTATCTTTAAAATGTTCATTCAATTCTTGAATGATTTCACGCATTTCGATAATATCTTCTTCGTCATCAATATAATAACGTCCGCACATATTTATCCCACCTTACTATCGCTTTTGCTTTTAGGCATCTCAATGAACCAGCGAGTTTCTTCTAAGAATAGATTCACCTGTTTTCCTTGAACCATGCAAGTATACCGCATACCACATCCACCAGCTTTGAGCGATGCAGCACGACGGACATCCTTTACCATGTCTATTTCAAACTTGCGCCCATCATCCCAAATTATAGAGACTGGATTTAAACTTCCATCCGCATGGAAGATAGCATAAACATCTATATACTTCTTTTCACTATGATTGTACTGTTCTCCAAGCATCATGGCAATGGTCCTCCTTTAAAATAACTTACAGGATGGATAATATGGTCGTCTTTAGGGTTTATATTACCTAAAGAGCGGTCTCTTATTAATAAAGCGCGTTTTATGATTTGGTTGCCAAAGCGATGGCGTATTGCATCGATTGTGTACTCAAGATCTTCATGTTTTATGATTTCGTTTTCATCAACTAAAAGAGAGAGCTGTATATTAGTATCAGCAGATACTAAGTCACAGGCACGCACGCCAACACTACGAATTGGCTTTGACCATGCATACGAGGTTTTAAATAGCTTCATAGCAGCTTGTGAAAGATCTGATGCTAAGTTAGTCGCACGAGTAAGCTTGGCTTGTCGCTCGAAGCTGTATAGTTCATTGTCCCGTACGTAAATCTGTAGGGTCTTGCACTTAAAATTATGTTCTCTCATTCTCATTGCGATGGACTCGCATAGAACATAAATGATGCATAGGACGTCATCATCATTAAGTAAGTCTCTTGGTGTAGTTGTTCCGTTTCCAATACTCTTAATTGCAGATTCTGCATCAGCCGTTAAGACTGGGGAGGCATCATCACCATTTGCAAAATCGTGTAGTACTGACCCCCATTTGCCAAGATAAGAGCGAATAAGAAGAGCATCTAAGTTAGCAATATCACCAATAGTGTAAACACCAATCAAGGCTAGTTTACGCTTTGTAGATGGGCCAACGTAAAGAAGGTCAGAGGCGGGTAGTGCCCAAACAGTCTCTTTATAATTTTCTCTAGATATAGTTGTAGTAGCATCAGGTTTTTTCATATCGCTACCCAATTTAGCAAATATTTTATTAAAACTGACTCCAACAGAGACAGTAACGCCAAGCTCATTTTTTATCCGTTCGCGAATTTCATTTGCAATCATAGTGCCATTGGTACCGTTTCGACAATTACCTGTAACATCTAACCAAGCTTCATCTAATCCGAAAGGTTCAATTTGATTTGTGTAATCAGAGTATATGCTTCGAGCTAATTTAGAAAAGCGTAAGTATAGGAGATAGTTAGGAGGAACTACGACAAGGTTAGGGCATTTTTGTTTTGCTTGCCAAATAACTTCACCTGTTTTAATTCCTGCCGCTTTAGCAATATAGTTTTTAGCAAGTACAATACCACGGCGAGATTCAGGGTCGCCACATACCGCTACAGGTTTATTGCGAATAGCAGGACGATGTAGGCATTCTATCGAAGCAAAACAATTATTAATATCACTATGCAATATAACCCTATCTTTCATGTGCTATCCTCCTAAGCGATATAAGAACATACGTTCGTATTAGAAGTATATCACAAATAAATAAAATTAAAACAGGAAAGATTTAGGGAAATAGAGATTGTTTGATTGATTATTATTGATTTATAGAGGGCTATTTGTAGATAACTCTTTATATATAGCAAAATTTGTTATAAACTGGGTAGTGAAAATAGCAAGAAGAAGCGGCTAATTTTTTATGTTATTGAAAAAGTCATAAAAAGGTAAGAGCTCTTTATTGAATACGAAACTTAAAATGGTAAGAATACTCAAATACAAACTGCGAACGAAAAACCTGGTATACAGCTTTTGGATGCAGTTGTCAGAGAAAGATGCGGAGGAAACTAAGATGGCTGATAATAGAAGAGAGCAAGAACGCGAGGAAATTCGCCGCACAATATGGAACATAGCCAATGATTTGCGTGGTAGCGTTGATGGTTGGGATTTTAAACAGTATGTTTTAGGTATGCTTTTTTATAGATACATTTCTGAAAACCTTGCAAATTATATCAATCAAGGTGAATGGGAAACAGGAAACAAAGATTTTAATTACGCCGACATCTCCGATGAAGAGGCTGAACAAGCTCGCGACGATATGGTTAATACAAAAGGTTTTTTCATCTTGCCAAGTCAGCTTTTTGGGAAAGTAAAGATGACTGCTAATAAAGATGAAAATCTAAACGAAACTTTAAAAACTATATTTAAAAATATTGAGGACTCTGCCAAAGGTAGCGCTAGTGAAGACAACTTTGAAGGGCTTTTTGATGATATTGATGTAAACAGCAACAAATTGGGTCCCACTGTTGCCAAACGCAATGAACGACTTGTAAAACTTATATATGGTGTTTCAGAAATGAAACTTGGCAATTTTAAGGATAACTCTATTGATGCTTTTGGTGATGCTTACGAGTTTTTGATGGGTATGTACGCTTCATCTGCTGGCAAAAGCGGCGGTGAGTTTTTTACACCGCAGGATGTATCCGAACTTTTAACAAGAATTGTTTTGGTTGGGAAAACTGAGGTAAATAAAGTATACGACCCTGCGGTTGGAAGTGGCTCGCTACTATTAAAGTTTGCAAAAATCCTCGGTAAAGAAAATGTTAGAAATGGATTTTTCGGTCAAGAGATCAATATCACTACCTATAACCTTTGCCGGATCAATATGTTTTTGCATGATATAGATTATGATAAATTTGATATAGAACATGGCGATACGTTGATCGACCCTAAGCACATGGATGATGAACCCTTTGAAGCCATCGTGTCAAACCCCCCTTATTCAATTAGATGGGATGGCGACAGCAACCCTCTTTTAATAAATGATCCTCGTTTTTCTCCGGCAGGAGTGCTTGCACCAAAATCAAAGGCTGATTTTGCATTTATTATGCATAGCCTTTCATGGCTTGCTACGAATGGAACAGCCGCTATTGTTTGCTTCCCGGGAATTATGTATCGTGGTAGTGCAGAGCAAAAAATACGAAAATATCTAATTGATAATAACTATATTGAATGTATTATCCAGTTACCTGATAACCTCTTTTATGGAACGCCAATCGCTACCTGCATTATGGTCCTTAAAAAATCAAAGATAGACAACAGAACACTGTTTATTGATGCTTCAAAAGAGTGTAAAAAGATAACAAATAACAACAAACTCGAACCGAAAAATATTGAAAACATATTGACCGCTTATAAAAATAGAAATACTGTCTTAAATTCTACATATCTTGCTACAAAAGCTGAAATAGAAAACGCTGATTACAACCTTTCTGTTTCTACATATGTTGAGCAAAAAGACAAAAGAGAGATTGTAGACATTAAGACACTTAATGCTGAAATCGATAGAATCGTTGCCCGCGAAGATGTCTTGCGCCATGAAATTAGCGCAATTATATCCGAGATCGAGGGGGCGTAAAATATGAGACTATCAGATGTGTTATCAAAACCAATATCATATGAATTTGCTCATATTGAAGGTTTTTTAGGAAACAAGAAACTAAAATCCGGGAACTCAAAAAAATTATCCGTAGGAAAAGTTGCATTAAATTACTATTGCAAGAATTGTAATGACCAGCGAACTTTTTATTCAGGAGAAGAACTATTTTGTATTGGCGTCAATGACAATACCGTTAGCATAGATTGTGTTCTTGAATGTCCTGGTTGTGGTGCGTCTGTTCAAACTTGGTTTCTGTTGGAATGTGAAAATGATGTTTCTTCTACAAATCCTTCTGTACGCATTTTGAAAAAAAGTGAAAAACTTTCCGAATCAGTGCTATTAAACAAAGGGCAATATGGGGATTTTACGGATCTATTAGAAAAAGCAAACAGAGCTTCTCGTGATGGACTTGGTGCAGGTTCTATCGTATATCTACGCAAAGTTCTTGAACAAATCACAATGCAAACGGCAGATGCAGCGGAAATCAGCACAATAAAACCGAATGGAAAACGTAGACCTTTTAAAGATGTTTTAGAAGAAGTAGACTGCCAACGTTCAATTATTCCCAAAGAGTTTTCTGCAAACAGATATAGACTGTTTGGAGACCTAAGTGATGTGGTGCATGGAGATTATGACGAAGTTATAGCTTTGGAAAAGTTTAGTGCTCTTTATCGACTTGTTGTTGGCGTATTAGACAATGTGAAAAACAATAGAGAGCTGATGAAAGAAATCGGTGCTCTTGGCTGGAATGAAGGTGATACTGTTGAACAGGCTTGAACAACTGATACAAGAACTTTGCCCTGAGGGGGTAGAGTATGTCAAACTTAATACAATAGCTAAAAGAAATAGTGGGACAAATATTACAGCATCTCAAATGAAAAGCTTGCATAAAGATGGGGCACCAGTAAGAGTGTTTGCGGCGGGCAACACAATTGCAGACGTAGACTATGATGCTGTTCCGGCAAAAAATGTGATTACTACTCCAAGCATTATTACTAAATCAAGAGGTTATATCGGCTTTGAATATTACTTCAAACCATTTACTCATAAAAGTGAAATGTGGTCTTATACAGTAATAAATGAATTTACTGATACAAAATTTATTTATTATTATTTGCTTACGAAAGTTAATGCACTACAAAAAAAAGCCCGTTCAGATTCTGTTAAGTTACCACAGCTGTCAATAAAAGATACTGATAATATACAAATCCCTCTTCCGCCTGTGTCCGTTCAGTGTGAAATTGTGCGGATACTGGATAATTTCACGGAGCTTACAGCGGAGCTTACAAGGGAGCTTACAGCGGAGCTTAAAGCAAGGAAAAAACAATATGAGTATTATAGAGATAACTTGCTAGACTTTGGCGATAAAAGTCAAATGATGCCACTTGGGGATATTCTTAAAATTAAAAATGGAAAAGATTATAAAGCATTTAATGCAGGTGATATACCTGTTTATGGCACTGGCGGTATAATGACATATATTGATACATTTGCTTACGATAAACCATCTGTTTTGATACCACGAAAAGGTTCATTAGATAAACTCTATTATGTTGACAAACCATTTTGGACAGTTGATACAATATTTTATTCAGAAATAAATATCAATAAGGCTATTCCTAAATATGTGTTTTACTGTTTACAAAAAGAACGCCTAAACAAATATAATACTGCTGGTGGCGTACCAAGTTTAACACAAACTTTATTAAACAAAGTGGAAATATCTGTCCCATCTCTTCCTGAACAGGAACGAATCGTTAAAATCCTTGATCGATTCGTCAAACTTTGCAACGATATAAGCGAAGGGTTGGCAGCTGAAATCGAGGCACGCAAACAACAGTATGAATATTATAGGAACAAGCTATTGACATTTAAGGAGGTAAGCCATGAAAAACTTTGATATAGTTGCCGCTTCAAACGAAAGCACGGTTATTGCAGAATACACTCCTGAAAAGCGTAAAAGCACAGACTATCAAAGCGAAGTTGATCTTGAAAAAGATTTTATTCATCGCCTTACCCAGCAAGGGTATGAATATATCACCATTAAAAGTGAACAAGATTTAATAAACAATTTACGTGCACAGCTTGAAAAACTGAACAACTACACTTTTTTTGATAAAGAATGGGAGCTATTCTATTCAAGCGTAGTTGCTAACGGGAACGATGGAATTTTAGAAAAAACACGAAAGATCCAAGATGATACGGTGCAAATTTTAACACTGGATAATGGGTTCACGAAAAACATAAAGCTAATCGACAAAAAAGATATTCACAATAACAGTTTGCAGTTGATAAACCAATACGTAGAAGACAGTGGCAATCGTGATACAAGATATGACGTGACGATTTTAGTAAACGGGTTTCCCCTTGTGCATATTGAGCTAAAACGGCGCGGCGTTGCTATTCGTGAGGCTTTCAATCAAATTAAACGCTACCAGAGAGATAGCTTTTGGGCTGGTTGTGGGCTTTATGAGTATGCACAGATTTTTGTTATTTCAAACGGCACACATACAAAATACTACTCTAACACTACGCGAAATCAGCATATTAAGGACAATGAAACAAATGGCAAACGCAAAAAATCAAAGACGAGTAATAGTTTTGAGTTTACAAGCTATTGGGCAGATGCAAGCAATCGTATAATACCTGATCTTGTAGACTTTACTAAGACTTTTTTCGCAAAGCATACCCTTTTAAATATCCTTACCCGTTATTGTGTGTTTACTTCAGAAAACTTGCTATTAGTTATGCGTCCTTATCAAATCGCTGCAACAGAGCGAATCTTAAGCCGCATTCAAATTTCAACCAATCTTAAAAAGATCGGTAAAGTGAGCGCTGGGGGATACATATGGCATACAACCGGCTCGGGTAAGACTCTAACCAGCTTTAAAACTGCGCAGCTTGCTACAAATCTTAGCTATATTGATAAAGTACTTTTTGTTGTAGACAGAAAAGATCTTGACTACCAGACCATGAAGGAATATGACAGATTTGAAAGAGGTGCAGCCAACAGCAATACCTCTACTAAGATTTTGCAAAAACAGCTTGAAAACGATAATTCTAAAATCATAATTACTACAATACAGAAATTAGATGCTTTTATCTCAAATAACAAAGAGCATGACATTTACAAAAGGCATATAGTTATTATCTTCGACGAATGCCATCGTTCTCAATTTGGTGATATGCATCGCAGAATTACAAGAACCTTTAAAAATTACCATATATTTGGGTTCACTGGCACACCGATTTTTGCGGCAAATTCAAATTACAGTAAATATCCAGATCTAAAAACCACTGAGCAAGCTTTTGGGGATAAATTGCATACTTATACTATTGTTGATGCAATACATGATAATAATGTATTGCCTTTCCGCATTGACTATATAAATACAATCAAGAATCCTGAAATTTTAGACGATAAAAAAGTTAAAACTATTGATAAGGAAAAAGCGCTACTCGACCCGCAACGAATAAGTGAAGTTACTGGGTATATTCTGGAGCATTTCGAACAAAAGACATACAGAAACCAAAATCGCTCATATTACAATTATAAGATAATTACAAACGTTGATAAAATGGCGGCTTCGAAATACAATACAGTTACTGAAAATAGGCAGACAACCAAAGTAAATGGTTTTAATTCTATATTTGCTACGGCATCTATCCCAATGGCAATGAAATACTATAACGAGTTTAAAAAGCAGACGGAGGAAAGCGGTAGGCACCTAAATGTTGCTACAATCTTCAGCTTTAGTCCTAATGAAGAAGATCCAGATGATATTTTCCCGGACGAAGACTTTGAAACAAATGCACTTGATAAAACCTCAAGAGATTTTCTTGACTTAGCAATATCCGATTATAACAGAATTTTTAACGTGAATTATGATACGTCAGCCGATAAGTTCCCAAATTATTATAAAGACGTTTCACTGCGCATGAAAAATCGCGAAATTGACATACTCATTGTTGTTAATATGTTTTTAACAGGTTTTGATGCTACAACTCTAAACACTTTATGGGTAGATAAGAACTTAAAGCAACATGGACTAATACAAAGCTTTTCACGTACAAACCGCATACTGAATTCCGTTAAAACCTTTGGAAATATTGTTTGTTTTAGAAATCTTGAGGATAACACAAACGCAGCACTTTCATTATTTGGCGATAAAGAGGCACGTGGTATTGTTATACTTAAAACCTATAAAGAATATTTAAATGGCTATGAAGACAATGGAAAGCATATACCTGGTTATGTAGAACTTATAGAAAAACTAAAAACCCTCTATCCTGTTGACAAAGACATTATAGGCGAACAAGCTGAAAAAGATTTTATTAAACTATTTAGTGCAATTCTGCGTATTAAAAATATTCTTGTTTCATTTGATGAGTTTGCGGACAATGAGATAATATCACAACGTGATTTTCAAGACTATCAGAGTAAGTACATTGATTTATATCAAGAGTACTCTAAGAAAAACGATGGTGAAAAAGAAAATATAAATGATGATATTGTATTTGAAATTGAGCTTATCAAACAAGTTGAAGTAAATATAGATTATATTTTAATACTTGTTGCAAAATTTCATCAGTCTAATTGCGAAGATAAAACCCTACTTGCTACCATCGACAAAACCATAAATGCTAGCATTGAACTCAGAAGCAAAAAAGAGCTTATTGAGGGGTTTATTGCACAAATGACTGTAAAAACCGAAGTGGAAAAAGATTGGCATGAGTTTGTTCAAAAGCAAAAAGAGCAAGATCTAGCCATCATCATTACTAATGAGAATTTAAAATCGGTAGAAGCGAGAAAGTTTATTGAAAACGCCTTTAGAGATGGAAACATTAAAACAACTGGAACCGATATAGACAAAATTTTACCGCCTGTTTCAAGATTTTCTGGTGGCAATCGTACAACTAAGAAGCAGACAGTTATATCTAAACTTTTGTCGTTCTTTGAAAAATACTTTGGGCTGGTTTAGTAATACATATCAATAATTTTAAATTAAAAAAATGCTTTATACGACTATTTAAAAGAGTCTCCTAACACAAAAAAGTTAAAAAAGCTGAAGAACCCACTACGGCACTAAGAACCAAAATTGAATAATGAGATCTTAATGGGAGGACAGTAATCACATTTACCATAATTAGTTTATAGTTCAAATCAAACTCTACGATTAATTTATTTTTCTTCTTCTATCGATTCTAAGGCTGCTCTTACAGCTGCTACAACAAAGGCAGTAAAAGTGCAGTCTTTTCCTTTTATCGCTTCTTCGACATTTTCTATAACATCATTAGGGAACCTAATAGTTTTGCTTGTTGTTATTGGGTTTGACGGGATTTTAAATTTAGCCATGTACTTACTCTCCTTAATATTTTCTTAAGTACATGTTATATTACGAAAAGCAATGCAGATGCACTACGTTTATGTATCTATTTGTAATTTTTTTTGATATAATTACCATATAATACAAGGCATTTAAAATTACTGTATTTTATGGGAGGATTATAATGAAAAAAATAGTATTTATGTTAACAGCAATAATAATTGCGATTTCACTTGCTGGTTGCAGTTCAAACTCAACAGTACCTAAACCAACTCCTACGCCTACTTTGTCTGCTGAGCAAAAGAAATATAACGAAATAAAGCAAGGCGTAATAAAACAATTTGAGACTACTGTAGATGTTACGTTTGATACAAGCAAATTGACTAAAACAGAGGCCGAAAACCTCAATAATACGCGTGATTTCTACATTGGTTTAATTACTGATGAAATATACGCATGTTATCAAAATAAAGTTACGGATGAGGAATGCAATAAGCAAGTTGGTCAATATTTAGAACAATATTTTCTGCTTGCTTATGTTGCAACGCAAACCCCTACACCTACTCCAACTACAACGCCCGATGCTATGGCTATTCAATATGAAAAAACTAAAACGACAGTAAGCCAGTGGTTAGACAAAGCAGTATATGATATTTATGATAAGAACCAACATAGCAGTGACATAGTGACCAAAATAAACCAACAAAAAGAAGTATATGTAAACAACATCATGGTGCAGGTAATGAAGCAGGTTAATGGTGAAATGACCATTGAACAACTAACTGATAAAGTTAATGCTCTTATTAATGAATATCAAATATTTGTATTAGCAACAATTAGTTAGAGGTTAAAATGTTTAATGAAAAGTAAAGGACTATGCAAAAAAGAGGCGACATACATGGCGAAAATAAACTATGGGCACACCCCAACACAAAAAGAAATAAAAGAGCATTTGTATAGCCAAAAGAAGGCAGAAGAGACGAACGCTATTTTTAACACTGATATGTTATATATTGACTACGGGTATGCTTTAGATGGTATGGCAACTGTTTGTAAAAGATATAGCTTCAAGCTGAAAGATGAGCCTTATAAAGCACTCGGCAACAATTAAATATCGTCCATTATTCGAGGCCTAAAAAGTCCTCTAGGGCATTTGAAAGTCTTCTTTAATATATTCATATGGCTAAAATCAAGGGTGGGTCTGAGCCTTTACAAGAGGCTGGATGATAAGGAGCCTTTACATTAATCTAATATGTAAAAATCATTCACTTTCTACACTATAAACATAGTTCCACTATGCAAACTAATACTACTAAAAAAGAGAAGTATGCAATATAAAAAACAGCACATAAGAATATCTTTCACTTGTGCTGCGTTTATCTTGTTATTAAATGTTTGTATAAATATTAAAATAATAATAATATTATTTATATTATATAGGAAATTAATGGTCAGTCTTTTTTACTTATTTAGAAATAATAATTTTGTGCTGGTTGTGTGTTATACCTTTTAGTAGCATAAATTCCTCTAAACCATCTAAATATCTAGAATAATGACTTTTGCACCCTACCATAGACATGCACCATTGCTTTGTGTAATAACCTGGTAAACCAGAACACTCAAACTCGCTATACTTTCCCTCTGCCATTTCAATAAGCAACTGTTTTAGTTTGATTTTTACAGGACTCTCATTTTTGCGATAATAAGGTTTTCTTGCTTTCTTCATTAATTCTTCTTGATTGGGCAACTTAAATTCTTTAAGCGATATACCTTTTAAGTTTTTTAATAATATATTTATTAAATTCTTATTTTTTAATATTAAAAAGACTCTAGCTTTCTGATCGTTTTTCCGGTTAATTCTTGTTATCGCTTGATAATATGTTGATGCAAATTCTGATTCTCTAAAATCATCTAGTTCTTTACAATTTATAAACCCAAAGTGTCTGTTTTCATTGCTCCCTACAGATCCCATTTTAAAGTCAGTATTTTTCAGTAAGTAGTCAGGGAATAGAGCATGAAATTTTAAAATAGTGTAATTTGATGGTAAATAATAAGTATGAATACATAATACATTATTAAAGTCCGCCCATGTATTTTTCCCACGCATGGCTTCGAAATTTGTAAAGCTGATTTGATCATTATACCTCTGAAAGAAATCGTTATAGAGCAGTTCGAATTGACCTTTGTTTTTACCATTCCCAACTTCTTCTTTTGATGAAAAAATTAATAGTTTATTATTTTTGTTTTCGCAAATTTTTTCAGCCTGAAGCATTGATCCTTTGTAAAAGGGTGTATTTAGCATTTTTTTGCGTTTGGAAGAATTTATGTTGCAAACATATAATTCCCAGTTGTCATAGTTCCTAATTCTATCCATAGAAACTACTTTAAATAAACTGTTATTTTTATACATGAGGTTAATAGACGCTGAAGCATCAAGTAATATATTATTCTCAAGTAGATTGAATTTTGTTCTGTCTAAGCATGAAATTGACTTATCGTTACATATGCAGAATTCAGACTGTAAGATGATTTCTAATTTAATAAAAATATCATTCAATTCCATAAATGACGTTGCGAAACATGAATCTCTACAATCAACATTGTTTATATTTTTTAGGTTTTGATAAAAAAAATATTTATTTGAAGAGTCTGATATTTTATTTTTAATTTTTCTTAATATCCTATTTTGCTCAATATCTAAACAATGGGGTTTGAATATTGTATCCCCCTTAATAGCCCCATTTTTTATTTTTAATAGTTGAAAAAAAATTTGTATAAAAACAGAATGAAATTGCCTGCCTAGCGTTGCGTCTAATTCCGTTACGCAATTTTTTGCCATATAATATTCTTCATAATTAATTGAAATAAGTGAATCCATCTGAATTTCTTCATCAATAATGAGGTTTTTCCTATCTCTTGATAAAGTTTCCCAATTTTCCTCATTGTTTTCCCCGGGCTTACATAAATTGATATATCTTGAATGTGTTATAATAACAACCTGTTTACCCGAAACAATATTAAAATCTTTGATAGTGTCAACTAATACGATGCAATTTTCACCCAATTCTTTCCCTATACGTATCGCTTCATCTTTGAATTTTGTTATAATAATACTCTTAACATCTGGTTTATCATTTTCTATTTGTTTTAAAGTTTTAATCATTTCACTTGTTTTCCCAACCCCCGCTTCAATTGGAAATACGTATATTTTATTACCTGTTGCAGGAATATTACCATATATTTGGTCGGAAAGTTTTTGAAGTTGTTTTTTCATAGCATTATTTTTCATAATAAATTAATTCCTTTCATATAAGTTCTTTGTTCATGACATGAACTTCATTTGTTAATTAAGAGCCTACAGCATGTAGTAGAAAGGTATTTATATATCGGTAAATACAAAATACTCTAGGGAGCTTGTATGACCTCTAGACAAGGAAGCGAAATAAGGCCAAACATAAGCTTAGCCGCTTTCAGGTCGATTCAATTGGATTCAATTTTTTCTTGGATTTTTAGCCATTCTTCGTATTCCGATTGGTGTTCTGAGACATACTTTTGTATGTCTTTGAAAATAGCGGATGCGAAAGAGCGGAAAAGATAGTTCTCGCGATCTTGCGAGTCCATAGATATAAACCCCTTCTGGCAACATATTTGATCTTCTCAAATTGTTTGGGGCTTCAAACACTGAAGCTATTTAGCAGGCTGCACCGCGCCTAAAATTTTAGGATATTTAATATTACAATTAAAATAAAAAAAACAGTTATAACGACCTTATCTCTATTTATGATTATCACAAATTAGTAGAAAGGTTTAACTGTTTTAGGTTATTTAATAATATTAAATATATATTTAGGCTTTTTACAGTAATCTGTAAAAAGATATTTGGGGGAGCTATATATATTAACACTAGCTCTTATATTTGTATTATAATTATATAATTAATAACTGTCAAATGAATTTTTTATTACTTAATTATCAGAAGACAAAAAGGAGATGGAATAGGAAAATGACTAAAAATATAGTCATATATGCAAGATATAGCTCGCATAACCAAACAGAACAGTCAATCGAAGGCCAGCTTAAAGTCTGTTACGAGTTTGCTGAAAGAAACGAATATAACGTAATAGAAGAATACATTGACAGGGCTTTAAGTGGAACTACTGATAAGCGAGAAGAGTTTCAAAGGATGATAGATGACAGTGCAAGAAAGCAGTTTGAATATGTTTTGGTATATCAATTGGATAGGTTTGCACGAAACAGATACGATAGCGCAATATATAAAGGTAAACTAAAGAAAAACGGTATACGCGTATTATCTGTAAAAGAAAATATAACCGATGACGCAAGCGGCATTTTGGTTGAAGGGGTGTTTGAGTCGCTGGCTGAATACTATTCGGCTGAGCTTTCACAAAAAATCAAGCGAGGGATGGATGTGAGTGCTTCAAAGTGTCTTGCCACAGGTGGAAATGTTGCTTTAGGATATTATGTTGATCAAGATAAACATTTTCAGATAGATAATGAAACAGCACCGCTAGTTCAGAAGATATTTGAAATGTATACACAAGGACACATTATGGCCGAAATAACAAAATATTTGAATAGCCTGAATATTAAGACATCTAGAGGCAATGAATTCAACAAGAACAGTATAAGGCATATTCTTTCAAATAAACGTTATAAAGGGATATACACATACAACGGAATGGAGATAGAAGACGGGATGCCAAGAGTTATTTCGGATGAGCTGTTTGATGAAGCTCAAAAACTGCTTGATAAAAATAAAAAAGCTCCTGCAAGATCAAGAGCAAAGGCTGAATATATTTTAACAACAAAACTGTTTTGCGGTATGTGTGAAAGTATGATGACGGGCATAAGTGGGACAAGCAAAAGCAGCAAAAAGTATCACTATTATGCATGTGTACAGGCACGTAACAAAAAATGTGATAAAAGGGCTGTGCAGAAAGATTTTATTGAAGATTTGGTTGTCAAGGAAACCAAAAAGCTTCTTACAGATAAAAACATAGATAAAATTGCAAGAGAAGTTGTAGCATATTGTCAAAACGATAGCAATTCTATAACTCTTCAGCGCTTAAAAAAATCGCTGAAAGAAAACGAAAAAGCTACAGAAAATCTATTTAAGGCGCTGGATGCAGGGGAGCTGGTAGGGGATATCACCCAGCGTATAATCCAAAAGAAAGCTGAACATATAGAGATAGAAAAACAGATAGCGCAAGAAGGTATCAAATACCCTTCTCTGACAATACCCCAGGTTAAGTTCTTTATGGAGAGATTTAAGAAGGGAAATATAAACGATCTTAAGTACAGAAAATCATTAATAGATGTTTTTGTAAATAAAGTTGTGTTATATGACGATAAAATAACCGTCCTGTATAATACACAAGACGGTCAAGAAACCCTTTCGTTGGAAGGATTGTGTTCTTCCAATGGAACAATGGTGGAGGCGGCGGGAGTTGAACCCGCGTCCGAAAATCCATCTATACAGTTTTCTCCGAGCGCAGTAGACCATTTAAATTCCCTCTACGTATCTCCAGTCTACAAGGATATACATGTTGGTAGCTTCATAAAATCCGGCTCGCTTCAAAGCTTGTTCGAGTTCGTTCTCCGCACAATGGCGCCTGCACCCTTCTGCGGATTGTCAGGGCAGACGTTCACAGACTTAAGCTGCGAAAGCTAATTTATTTGTTTTTGCTTTTATATTTAAAGCTTCGGATTTTAACGCAGTTCCGAACTGCGGCTCGCTTGCCATATTTCTGCTATCTCCGTCGAATCCAAAACGCCCCCATAAATAGCACATTAGTGCATGTTAAGGATAGCAAACTATATGCATAAAGTCAATCAATTAGCACAGGAGAGTAGAAGCAATTATGCCTTATATTACCTTTGTAAAAACAGAATTTACTCAAATAATGCATATCATAACTTATTAATAAACTTTAGCTTTGCTATTAATCATAATTAAAAAGAGGCAAGAAATAACTTGCACTCTAAGTTTAATACCTTTTATCTGCTCTCATTGCACGCTCAATATCTCGATTAGCAGTTTTCTTTGCTTCATCGTCTCTTTTGTCATATTGCTTCTTGCCTTTAGCAACAGCTAACTCCATTTTAGCAACGCCGTTTTTTAAATATATTCTAAGCGGCACGAGGGAGAGACCTTGCTGAGAGATAGTACCAATAAGTTTTGCTATTTCTCTTTTGTGAAGTAAGAGCTTTCTATCTCGAAGCGGGTCATGGTTATTTATATTGCCTTTTTCATATGGACTAATATGCATGCCATGAGCAAATATTTCGCCTTTTCTTATAAAGGCGTAGCTATCTTTTAAATTAACACGCCCAAGCCGTATTGACTTAATTTCAGTGCCTTTTAAGGACATGCCAGCTTCATAAGTTTCTTCTATAAAGTAATCATGTCTTGCTTTTTTGTTTTGTGCTATCACTTTTACGCCCTCTTGCATATGAACCCGCCTTTTTGAATTGTTTCTTTTTTGGAATGCTATTTTTATCTTTTAGTAAGACAAAATCGATCTTTCTGTTTACTATATCTACGGTAGCTACTTTTACTGATACTTTATCACCAAGTCTATATACTTTTCTAGTCCTTTTTCCCATTAAACAATGATGTTTTTCAATATATATGTAATAATCATCATCCATGGAGCTTACACGGACCATTCCTTCAACAGTATTCGGAAGTTCTATGAAGATACCGTTTGCCATAACGCCGGATATAATTCCATCATATTTTTCGCCAACTTTATCCTGCATGTACTCAACTTTTTTAAGGTCGTCTGTTGCTCTTTCAGCATCCATTGCGACACGTTCTCTTTCACTGCACTGTTTAGCTGTCTTTGGTAGATAAGCCTCAATAGATTTTATTCGTTTTGGCGTTAGCTTTTCATGGAGCATAAGCTTAACCATTCTATGCACGGTTAAATCTGGATAACGTCTAATGGGTGAGGTAAAGTGGCAATAATATTTTGCAGCAAGTCCGAAATGTCCTAAATTCTCTTCGCTGTAACGTGCTTTTTGTAAAGATCTAAGCATAAGCTTGCTTATAATATTTTCTTCTGGTGATCCTTGGGCTTTTTGAAGAATTGCTTGTAATGCTTTTGGGTGCACAACATCTTTCATTCCACTTATGCTATACCCAAAATTATGAATAAAATTATCGAAATTATATAGTTTTTCTTTATCCGGTTGTTCATGAACTCTATACATACAAGGTAGTTTAGCATTAAACATATGAAAAGCAACTGTCTCATTGCAAATTAGCATAAATTCTTCGATCATCTCGTTTGAAATACCACGCTCGTATGACTTGATGCTAATAGGCTTTCCTTCGGCATCAAGGTTGATTTTGGCCTCGTCGATATCAAAATCAATACTACCACGATCGGTTCTGGTCTTTTTAAGAATAAGTGAAAGATCGTGCATAAGGAAGAGGTCGTCTTTTATATTTGAATATCTCTCAAGCAGTTTTTTGTCGTTCTTTTCAATCAGGTTTGTAATATCTTCATAGACAAGTCTTTCGCATGAGCATATTACTGATTCTGCAAGGCTATGGTTTACTACAGCGCCTTTTTTGTTAATTTCCATGATGCAGGATAGAGTTAACCTATCTATATTTGGATGTAGTGAGCATATGCCATTAGACAATTCAGTAGGGAGCATAGGTACTACTCTGTCTACTAAGTATACACTTGTACCTCTGTTAATAGCCTCATCATCTAGCTTAGAGCCGTCTTTAACGTAATAGCTAACGTCTGCGATATGAACGCCAAGCAGATAGTTACCATTTGGCAAAATCTCGATTGAAATAGCGTCATCTAAATCTTTTGCATCAGCGCCATCAATAGTAAATACTTTTTTGTCTCTTAAATCTAGTCTGCCTTTAATAGCTTCTTCTTGCACATTCTGTGGTATTTCACGAGCGGCAGTTAAAACCTGCTCAGGAAACTTTTCAGGCAAGTCATATTCTCTTAAAATAGAGAGTATATCCGTTCCGGGAGCATCTTTATGCCCAAGCACTTCAATAATACGGCCCTCAGGGCTTCTTCTAAGTTTAGGATAATTTATTATCTCACAAACAACTTTAAAGCTTGGCTTAGCGCCTAGCATATAATTTGCTGGAATTATTATATCTTGGAAGAGTCGCTTATTATCAGGCACGACAAAACCAATGCCGTTTTCTTCCTCGAAAACGCCAACTACAGTCCTATTTGCGCGCTCAAGTACTTTTATTATTTCCGCTTCTCTTGACCTGTCTGAATCAATGTTTTGCTCGCTTTTATATCTGGCGATAACTCTGTCACCATTCATTGCGCCACCTATGTCACCGGCAGGGATGAATGCATCTTTTATTAGAGAATCATCAGGTATTAAAAATCCAAAACCGTTTGCATTTGCTTGTAGTTTACCCACAATTAGACCTAGTTGAGAGGGTAGGGCATACTTGCCTTTATTTGTTAAATATAATTTGCCCTCAGCTAAAAGCTCTTCAAGTTGGTTATTAAATTCTTTGGTTGCTTTTTCGCTAATATCAAATTCCTCTTTAAGCTCTTCAAAGCTATGCAACGGTTCGATACTGTTTGTAATGTAATTTATAATTTTTTCTTTTATTGTTATCACTCCTTGGTTATATTTTATCCATTTATTTTATTTCTATTTTAATAATATTTAATAATAAAAAAGTGCCCTTAAAGGGCACAGACTTTATTGATATTTTTGTAGTAATACAAGAGCTATTGATATAACAACAAATCCTATAGCAGAAGCTTTTGTAAGTAAGGCTAATCTTCCTTCATAGCTCTTTGTCTTATGCTTGCTAAAAAACGTTTCCGATTCGCCACCACCAATTGATCCTGCTGGTAGACCAGACGACTTGCTTTCTTGTAATAACACTACCACTACCAAGAAAAGACTTAATACCCCTAAAATTATGCTTAATACCAGTTGAACAGTACTCAAATTAATTACCTCCTAAAAACATACAGAGAGAGTGTAGCATAAATAAAGCAAAATAGCAATTATTCTTTTAGTTCGTATGCAACGCCAACAACGCCCGGGCCACAATGGCAACATACAACAGCACCTGCTGAAGATATTTCGATTTTTTCAGTTATATTATCTTTTTTGAAAAGACTTGCTAAGAACAAAGCATCATCTTCTGCCCACGCACTAGAAACAAATATTTTCTTCGGATTCATTTTATCTAACATAGGTTTCATTCTCGTATCGTAGTATGCTTTTACGCAACGTTTTTTAGAACCTATATGTTTGCCTGTTACTTTAAACTTTCCTTCAATTATCTCAATCTGTGGTCTAACACTTAGCATAGCACCAGCTAGTCTTTGCATAACTGTGCATCTGCCACCTCTATAAAGGTATTCCATTGTATCAACCATTATACTGAAAGATATACGAGCGGAGTATTTTATTAGTTCTTTTGCTATATCTTTAGCAGCCATGCCTTCTCTTACAAGTTCTCTAGCTTTAATGGCAACAACGCCAGATCCAGTTGAGAGCTGAAGTGTATCAATTGGAAATACTTTATCTTGCCAGCCGTTTTCTTTCACAACAAACATAGCATTTTGGTATGTAGCAGATAGGTGAGAACTAATGCTAACAAAAATAACTTCGTCTCCAGCATTAACAGCTTCTTCAAATGCTTTTTGAAAATCGTTAATTGAAGGACAAGAGGTAGTAGGCAGCACATTGTATTCTTCTACTAATTCGAAGATACGAGGACCAAGTATATCAACCTTATCCGTATAACTCCTATCGCCAATGTTTACATAAAGAGGTAACACTTCAATTTCAAAACTTTTTATTAATTCATCATTTATGTCGCACGTGCTATCTGCCATAATTCTTATTTTTGCCATTATAATACACCTCATAATAAATATATTTAAGCTAAGATTTGTATAAAAAATATATTAGATACACAAAGTATATACTATTTTGAGAAAAAATAACATTAAATTTCTTCAATATATGGTTTTTTTTATTATTAATTAGTGGTATAATTTTACATGTGTAAAAAATAGACTATTAATGCGCATTGAATTGTGCGTTGTTTTTTTGCGCCAAATTAGCAAAAAAATCAAGATTTGAGGGTAAAAAATGGAACAAGTATCAAACAAATACGATTTGGGTACAGGTAATATCACCAAAACACTAATGAAATATTCACTGCCAGCTATGCTTGGGATGATTGTAAATGCACTATACAATATTGTTGATAAAATATACGTTGGGCAGTCTTCAAGCGGAATGGAAGGCATGACAGCTTTGCAACTGTGTTTTCCTGTTATGATGATTGCGTTTGGATTTGCAATGATTTCTGCTGTTGGTGGCGCTGCACGTATGTCGATATATCAAGGCCAAGGAAGAAAAGATTTAGCTGAGAAGGCATTAGGAACAGCAATTACTATGGCAATTGTAATTGGCATTTTTATTAGTGCTATCTGTCTTATCTTCATTGATCCAATTCTTCTTGCATTCGGTGCAGATACAACAATACTACCAATTGCTAGAGATTACATGATGATAATAGCGGCAGCTTATGCAATCAATTTTACCGGGTTTGCACTTAATAGATTTATTATGTCTCAAGGGCATCCTGTATTATCAATGTTAATAATGCTTGCTTCTGCAATACTTAACATGATTTTGGATCCTATATTTATATTTAATTTTGGTATGGGTGTAAAAGGCGCAGCTATTGCCACCATAATTTCTCAGGGACTTACGCTTCTACTATCTGCTAGTGCATTTTTAAAAGGTAAAATACAGCTAAAACTTAGATTTGAGAACTTAAAACCACAAAAAGATTTTGTTAAGGCAATAGTATCTATTGGTATATCACCTTGTCTGCTTCAGGTTTTCTTTAGTGGCGTTGGCGTTGTTATGAATAAATCACTATATATATATGGTGGCAACGAAGCTGTCGCGGCTATGAGCGCTGCAAATGCGGCTTCCAGTATAATGGTTATGCCTGTGTTTGGACTAAACCAAGGCAGTCAACCTATTATTAGTTTTAACTATGGTGCCCAGAAATACAAAAGAATGAAAGAAGTAGTTAAAAAGACGCTGCTTATGCAAACACTGATATTATCTATCGGATATGCAATAATAATGCTTTTCCCAAGTGCACTCGTCTATGTATTTACTTCTGGTGGATCCGTATCCGGTACGATGGACCCACAGAGAGTGTTTAGTATGAGCACAAATGTAATAGTAATTTATAATATTGTATTGCCGATTGTCTCAGTAGCTATTTTCTCATCAAATTACTTCCAGTCTATTGGTAAAGCAAAAAAAGCAATATTCTTTACCTTGCTAAGGCAAGTAGTAATACTATTACCAATGATGCTTATTATGGGTAAAACTTTCGGCGTGTACGGGGTATGGGCAGCTGAACCTATCTCAGATACTGCATCGTTTATCATTTGTTCATTAGCACTTTATTACGATTTAAAAGGATATCGAGGTAAAGATATAGACGAAATAAAGAATGAGCAAAAGGATAATGAGGAAGTTGCAGAAAAAGTAGAAGCAAAAAGTATTCCTGTCACCGAGTGCATATAAAAGAGTAATAAAAAAGCAGATTTTCATCTGCTTTTTTTTATTTTAAGATATAGAGTGTGGGGCGTAATCCGCCAGCATACATTTTGTGCTTTTCGATTATCTTAAAGTCGTTCTTGCCAGCCTTAAACTCCAGTAGAGTACCTTCCATTGTATAAAGAGCTAATATACCATCTTCGGCTAAATACTGCCGTACAGTTTTAAAAAAGCCGTCGTACATCTCTACATTTGCTATATGGTTGCCAACTCTATTACCAAACGGCATATTTGATATAATTTCATTGTATGGAGTAGCAGAAGAGTATCTCAATATATCTGAAAGAGTGTATTCTATTTGCACATCCGCAATTTCTGCGTTTTCATTAGCAAAATCTATTGCGTTCTTTTTTATGTCTACTCCATGAAGACTTGCATATGGAGCACATCTTGCGCGTTCTATAAGCATTGTGCCAGTTCCGCAAAATGGATCTAGAACTGTAGAGGTTGGTTTTGCGTGCTTTGAGATATAATTTGCGATTATGGCAGCAATATACGGATTAATAGAGGCTGGCAATGTGTTTTTTCTGTAGTTAAACCGAGAATCTTTAATTGTTTTTAAGTTGATATATATATCACAGCTTCTGCTGAATGGTTCAATCAATATTTCCATCTGATAGTTGTATGGATTATCTTCTAATAAAGGAAGCTTATTAATATGAGAAGTAATTTCTTTCACATAATCACCGCGTTGCTTTTGAGTGATGCTTGTTCCAGGGATCTCTATTCTATAGTACATTTTAGATAGATCCGCGCCATGCGTTTCTTTCAAAAAGGATACAATATCAAACTTATCAAGAGCTACTGAAATAGCTTTACCTGTTAGCGGTATTTTTCTTGCAACTATAAAATATAAATCCGAGAAAGTACGAATGTCATAAAGAGCCTCGACTTTATCTGTAGTTACTACAACATCTTGATCATTTTGATTGCTTATTTTTGCAATGTAGCCAAGTTTAATAAGTTGTTGCTTTAAATCAAAAGCATAACCGGGCATAGTCCTAAGCACTATTTCTCTTTGAGATTGCAAACCTAAAAATGGTATAGGGGCTACGACTTCGTTTTTAAGTAGCGCATGCTTTAGAGCATCAATTTCGTCAAGCTTATGCTTTTCAGTTGTGTTTTTATCAATCTTGTCATAAACATCTCTAAGCACAGCAATTGAATTTGCTTCGCCTATAGCACCTATAGCTTGAACGATATAAGGACGGACAAACTGCTGTGTTTCTTTGCCTAGAGCAGAAATGAGTAGAGGAGTATATGCTGGATCTTTAAGTGAGCCCATTATACGAGCAGTATTTTTTGTGAGCTTAGGCGAGCTTAAGGAAATCGCTTTTACTAGAGGTGCATTACTTGTCTTTTTCATATATTCTTCTAGCGATTCTTTTTGAATTCTCTTTTTTACTAGAGCGCACATTATTGCTGTAAGTGAAATACATTTATCAATTGTGCCTCTCATAAGAGCTAAGTCGAATGAGGAATAGGCATAGATAATGCTTTCCGGATCTTGTGCCAATGTTTCTATTGCCTTAATTTTTTCTTTCTCCTCTAGGTTGTTATAGCGCGCTATTATCGCGATTAAATCATTTTTCATTTGTATCCTTTCAGCTCTACTTCATGTTAGCATTTATTATGTTCATAACGTTTTCGGCTCCGCTTTTTAGGTTAGCACGTTTCATGTTATCTATATACGTCTGTCTGTTATTGTGCAGATCGGTTATATTACTTATAAAGGTATCTTTGGACATATCTTCTTGGAATAGTACTTTTGAAAAACCTCTTTTCTCAAAGTTTTTCGCGTTTAGTATTTGGTCACCCCTTGATGATGCTTTTGGTAGTGGTATGAGCAAATTTGGTTTGCAAAGTGATGCTAGCTCGAAAATAGAGTTTGCACCAGCTCTTGATACGACAATATCCGCTAAAGCGTATATATCCTTTAGCTCCTTGTTTATGTATTCGTACTGCAAATAGCCATTTTCTTTCTCAAGCGATTTATCTATATGTCCATTCCCGCAAATATGGACGATATTATAACTTTTAAGAAGAGTTTTAAGTGATGCTCTAAGTGTTTCGTTTATAAACAGAGAGCCAAGGCTACCGCCCATTACAACGATAAGTGGCAGTTCACTTCTTTGCGGAGAAAGACCTAAGAAAGACTTAGCTTCTTGCATGTTGCCTGAAAGCAACTCATCTCTTATGGGAGAGCCAGTATAGACTCCTTTAGCACCATCAATATATTTTAATGTTTCTTCAAAAGAAACGCAGACTTTATTACAAAAACGCATAGCAATTTTGTTCGCTAGCCCAGGGGTCAAGTCTGACTCGTGCAATACAACGGGCACACCTTTGATTTTCGCACCAAGAGTAACAGGCAAAGATACAAATCCGCCTTTAGAAAATATAACACGTGGTTTTACTTTGCTTATTATCACAACGGATTGTGCAGTACCATATAATACTTTAAATGGATCTGAAAAGTTTTTAAACGAAAAATAACGTCTAAGCTTTCCGGAGGATACGTTGTGAAAGGTTATCCCATCTAATTGTGAGATGAGCTTTTGCTCAATAGAATTTTTTTGGCCAACATAATGAACAATAAAATCCTCGATTTCAAGATATGGTAACAAAGCTATATTTGGCATAACATGCCCAGCGGTACCACCGCCAGTAAGGATAATTGTTTTGTGATCTATCTTACCCATATTAATGCATCCTCAATATATTTTTTATTCATATATATGAATTACTTATTGGTTTTGGTATTCTTCAGTAGTATATTATATATGGTTTATATAGAAAATACTATAAAGGCTATAAAAACACAAAATATTAAATCAAATTTATTGCCAGAAAGTACTACATTGTGGTAATATTATGGGATATTAAAGAACTTATATTTTTAGAAAGTGAGGGGTAAGTATGAGCAGTGGACAGTCTTACATACCAAAGATTTTTGCTAAGAACGTCATTGGTGATAGTGTATTTAGGGAGAGGTTACCTGAGCAAGTATACAAGACATTTAGAAAAACCATCGAAGAAGGCGCAGAACTTCCTAATGATGCAGCAGAAGCAATTGCAACTGTAATGAAAGAATGGGCTATTGAGCGTGGCGCAACGCATTACACACATTGGTTCCAGCCTATGACTGGAGCAACAGCAGAAAAGCATGATTCTTTTCTGACGGTAAACGGCGAAGGAAAAGCAATAATGGAGTTTAGTGCAAAGCAACTAATCAAAGGCGAACCTGATGCTTCTTCTTTTCCTTCAGGCGGAATAAGATCAACATTCGAAGCAAGAGGATATACAACATGGGATTGTACATCTCCAGCATTTTTGAAAGAAGACAAAGACGGTATTAAAGCACTTTGTATTCCGACAGCTTTCTGTTCTTATAATGGAGAGGCACTGGACAAAAAAACACCGCTACTTAGATCACTGGATGCAGTGAACAAAAGTGCTGTTAGAGTGCTCAGATTACTTGGAGACAATGACACAAAAAGAGTACTGCCAAATGTTGGGCCAGAGCAAGAATACTTTTTAGTTGATAAAAAATACTATGATCTACGTAACGATCTACGCTTCACAGGCAGAACGCTTTTAGGTGTTAGCCCGCTTAAAGGACAAGAGTTTGACGATCAGTATTTCGGAAGCATTCCAGAGAGATCATCGCAGTTCATGAAAGAATTAAACGATGAACTTTGGAAATTAGGAATACCTGCTACAACTCAGCACAGAGAAACAGCTCCAGGACAATATGAACTTGCAGTAATTTATAACACAGCTAACATTGCTACAGATCACAACCAAGTTGTAATGGAGATGCTCAGAAAAGTTGCAATCAGACACGATCTTGTTGCGCTTCTTCATGAAAAACCGTTCATGGGTATAAACGGATCTGGAAAGCATAACAACTGGTCGCTTGCAACAGATACTGGAAAGAATTTATTAAATCCAAGCAAAACACCAAGAACAAATATTGATTTTCTTGTTTTCCTTGTAGCTACAATAGCAGCAACAGACGAATACGCAACGCTTATAAGAAGTGCATGTGCGACTGCAAGCAACGAACATAGACTAGGTTCTCACGAAGCTCCTCCTGCGATTATTTCAATATTCCTAGGAGAACAACTAACAGATGTGCTTAGAAATATCAATGATGATAAAGCAATAGATGTGCTTCAAAGCACACTTAATATCGGCGTAAAGCATTTGCCTTTATTGCATAAAGATAATACAGACAGAAACAGAACATCTTCGTTTGCTTTTACAGGCAATAAGTTTGAAGTTCGTATTGTTGGATCTTCTATGTCAGTAGCAGATGTTAATACTGTTTTAAATACTATGGTTGCTGATAAATTGAACCTTTTTGCAGAAGAACTTGAAAAAGCAAAAGGCAAAGATATTATGGAAGCAGTTAAAGAATTGATTACAGATCAGCTAGAAAAACATGGCAGAGTAGTATTTAATGGCAACAACTACTTAACAGAGTGGCATGAAGAAGCTGCAAGAAGAGGGCTTCCAATAATAACTAACACTGTAGATGCAATAAAAGAAATGGGTACTGAAAAGTCGAAAGAGTTATTTACTAAATATGGTGTATTTACAAGAGAAGAGCTAGATTCGAGAACAGAAATTAACCTTCAAAATTACTCGAATCAGTTAGCAATCGAAGCAAAAACATTACAAGAAATAATTGAAATTCAAATTATACCAACTTGTATTGAATATGCTGGTAGCGTTGCTCGTAGCTTAAATGATATAAAAGCAGCTGGTATAGAAATTAAAAATAGTGAGCAATATAAAGAACTAACTGAAATGTACTCTGCTATCGAATCACTAAAAAATGCTAATGCAACTATGAAAGAACACAGTAAAGAGTTAACTAGCATGGGTGATGTTGAAGAAAAAGCAAGATATGCAAGTATAACAATCAAGAAAGATCTTTCAAATGTAAGACAATATGCAGACTTTTTAGAAAGCAAAGTTAGTAAGGATTACTGGCCGCTTCCTTCTTACAGCGAGATGTTATTCTTTTTATAAGAAACAAACGACTGTAAAACACCTAGGAGGAGAATATAGATGAAGGTACTGGTACTCTCTGTTACAGCTGGTTATGGGCATAATATTGCTGCTCAAGCTATTATGGAACAGTTTGAGAAAAAAGGCATAGAGTGTAGTATGGTAGACACACTTAAATATGCAAGCCCAGTTGCAGCAACTGCTCTGGATAAAGGATATTTGGTTATGGGCAAGACCATGCCAAAGGCTAATAACACAATATATAAATCTTTTATGAAGAGCTTAAAGGAAGAAGATAGGTCAGATCAAGCGAAGATATATGGCAGGTTATTTGGTGCTAAGTTAAAAGAACTTATTGACGAATATAAGCCTGATGCGATACTATGTACGCACGTTATAGCTTCAATGATACTCACGTATCTTAAAAGAAAAGGGAGACTGGATCCTTCCATCTATTTAGTTGGTATAAACACAGACTATGATTTACATCCTTTCTGGGAAGATACAGAAATGGATAACATAGTAATTGCTGACAAAAAAATGAAATATAAACTGCTGAAAAGAGGCTTTTCATGGGATAATATTTTACCAATAGGTATTCCTATCTCAGAGAAGTACTCAATTCATAATGATAAACAAGAGGCGAAGAAGCTTCTAGGACTTAATGAAACTCCTCTGGTTGTAGTAATGGGTGGGTCGATGGGATTTGGTCATGTTATAAAAAGGCTAAGACAACTTGACGCATGCCCTGTTGATTTTCAAATAGTTACAATCTGCGGTAATAACGAAGCATTAGAGAAAAAAGTCAGAAACATTAGCACAAAGAAGAAAGTCCATGTGTATGGTTTTGTGAATAATGTTCACGAATTCATGGATGCAGCTGATTGCTTTATTACTAAACCTGGTGGATTAACAAGCTCAGAGTGCTTAGCTAAAAATGTGCCAATGATAATAAGTGATTGTATTCCTGGTGTAGAGTATGTTAATAGAGCTTTCTTGGTTAATCAAGGAGCTGCAGTTGTTACAAGCGAACATTTTCCGCTGGATGAAGCAGTGTATGATATTCTAACGGATGAAGGTTTCAGAGAGAATATGAAGCACATACAACATATCATTGCTAAACCAAACGCAGCTAAGGTACTATGCGAAATAACTGAGCAAGAAGTGCAAAAACGTAAAAATATTGAAGATCCATGTTTAGAAGAGTAAAATTGGATTATATATATAACATAATAATTAAGCTATGAATAAGGAAGAACCGTTCATATAATTGTTGATAAGAGAGCAAGGTCACCGGCTGAGAGCCTTGTAAACAATGGACGCCCTGCGCCTTTGGAGCTTGTTGGTATTTACCACGTGGGATGCACGTTACAGCATTTTTGAGTGGGGCTTTTGCCCAAGTAGAGTGGAACCGCGAAAGGTACTTTTCGTCTCTTATGACGATAAGTGCCTTTTTTTATTACAAATAAAACGTAAAGTCTCCATAATGGTACCATATGTTACAAAAAATGCTGTTTAACTTAGGCGAAGGATTTGAAAGATTCAACAGTTGGTATAACCAGGAAGATAACAAGTTAGTATTACTACGTTAAAAATGCAGAAAAAGCTATTTATGCAAAGAAAAACACAGTAAATGCAAAAAGCATAGATACAGAATTAAATACAGATAATATAGATTCTAAGGAGCAAAAACGGCATACCACATGTATCAGTACATTTTGCCAAACAAAATTGCTATGAAGATAGAGAATTTATACCAAAAAGTTTAAGATATAAAAACAAATTTTACTAGGTATAACAATTAATTAAAAGGAGTGGGAATAATGAAGATCTATAACACACTGACAAGAAAAAAAGAAGAGTTCGTGCCAATAAAAGAAGGAAAAGTAGGTATATATTCGTGCGGACCTACAGTTTATAATTACTTCCATATTGGTAATGCACGCCCTTTCATTATGTTTGATACTCTAAGAAGATATCTAGAGTACAGAGGATATGAAGTAACATTTGTGCAGAATTTTACTGATATTGACGACAAAATGATAAACAAAGCCAACGAAGAAGGCATAACGGTAGCGGAACTTGCAGACCGTTTTATCAAAGAATATTACATCGACGCAAATGCCTTGGGTATTAAACAAGCATCAGTTGCTCCGCTTGCTACGCATCACATTAAAGAAATCATAGAAATTATACAGGCGCTAATTGAAAAAGGGCTTGCTTATGAAGTTAATGGTGATGTTTATTACAGCGTAAGTAAGTTCAAAGACTATGGCAAACTATCAGGTCAAACAATTGAAAATCTTAGAGAAGGTGCTAGAAACGAACCAGGCGAAGTAAAAAGAGATACAGTGGATTTTGCTTTGTGGAAAGCGAAAAAAGAAGGGGAACCTTCGTGGGAGAGCCCATGGGGCGAGGGCAGACCTGGATGGCATATTGAGTGCTCAGCTATGAGTTCTAAATATCTTGGTGATGAATTTGATATCCATTGCGGTGGGCAAGATCTTATCTTCCCACATCATGAAAACGAGATTGCACAGAGCGAAGGCGCATCAGGTAAAAAGTTCGTTCATTATTGGATGCATAACGGTTTCATAAACATAAACAACGAGAAGATGTCAAAATCGCTGAACAATTTCTTTACTGTACGTGACATATCAAAAGAATATGATTTACAAGCTATAAGATTTTTCATGCTTTCGTCACAATATAGAAACCCAATAAACTTTAGCAGAGAACTTATAGAGCAAGCAACTACGGCTCTTGCTAGAATTAAAAACGCAAGACTCACAATAGAACGTATAGTGGAAACAGGCGAGCAAATAGAAGCTAATAGCGACTTCGCAACTAAACTAGAAGGATTCAAACAAGCATTTTGCGATGCAATGGATGATGATTTAAACACTGCTGACGCTTTAGGAGTAATGTTTGAGCTAGTACGCGAAACGAACACATATTTTAGTACTAATAATGGTATTGAAGATGCAAAAGCAGCACTTCAGCTATTCGATGAACTAATGGGTGTTTTGGGCCTTGAAACAAAATCAGAACAGAGTGCTCCCAAAGAAGTACTTGATTTGATGGAGAAGAGACAAGAAGCTAGAGCAAATAAAAATTATAAAGAGTCAGATTTAATAAGAGATGAATTGAGTAAATTAGGCTATGTTGTAGAAGATACAGCAAGTGGCCCAATACTAAAGAAAATTTAATTAGCATTGTGCGCTAAGTGCGCGTGCGCTATAATAATAAGTAGCATAACAATGACAAGACTTGTCATTGTTTGCTACTTTTATTTTTTAAGGCGGAAAAAGTTTGAAATATATTTCTGGGAAGCTACTCTCGATTCTCTGCGGGTTAATGCTAATACTAGCGCTCTTTTTAACAAGCGCATTTAACGAGTGTTTTGACTCGAATTTATATGGCTCGCTTTACAAAAGCCTAAATAGAGCAGAAGAAATAGGAATAAGTCATGACGATCTTATGATTGTTAACGCTAACTTATTAGATTATATTCAAGGCACTAGAGATACTCTTGATATGACTGCTGAAATAAATGGGCAAGTGCGAGAAGTCTTTAACGATAAAGAAAAAGAGCATATGGTAGATGTAAAACAGCTATACATGGATGCAAAACAAGCTCGTGATATTTTGCTATACGCTTCGATAGTACTAATAGCAATTATATTTATTACAAGAAAGAAAATGGCGATAAGAATGGTAGCCTCAGGCTATCTGTTAGCTTCATATATATTTATGGCAGTAATCATACTAATAGGTGCGTATGCACTATTGCAATTCGATCAGTTCTGGATTCAGTTCCATCAACTAATTTTTACGAATGATCTATGGTTGCTTGATCCAAAGACGGACATACTAATTCAAATGGTACCTAGTGAATTTTTCTATGCACTGGTTAAGGCGATACTTAAGACATTTGTTTCTTGGTTCGCAGCTAGTTTTTTTGCTGCTTGGCTTTTCAAAAGATTTGGCAAGCTGATAATGCTATAGGAGGCAGTATGTATATAGACATAGCTAAAGAAAAATCAGAGTTATTAAAGACAAAAAAAGATGCCATTATTCTTGCAATTGAAAGCTCTTGCGATGAGACAGCAGCAGCCATTTTAAAAGGCAATTCAAATGTGCTTTCAAACGTAATTGCAACGCAAATAGATATACATAAAATATACGGTGGAGTTGTCCCTGAAATAGCATCAAGGCAGCATATAAAGGCGATATCGCCAATCGTGCAGGCTGCGCTTGACGAAGCGGGCATTACTTTTGCCGATATAGATGCTATAGCTGTCACTGTTGGGCCAGGGCTAGTGGGAGCCCTTCTTGTAGGAGTAAGTTACGCTAAAGCATTAGCGTTTTCGCTAGGTATTCCTCTTATTCCAGTGAATCATATTGAAGGGCACATTGCAGGTGCGATGCTATCAAACAAAGAGTTAGTACCACCATTTTTATGCCTAGTTGTATCCGGTGGGCACAGCACTATTGTTTTAGTTAAAGATTATTTGACCTACGAAAAGCTTGGAGAAACAAGAGACGATGCTATAGGCGAATGTTTTGATAAAGTAGCAAGAGTATTAGGGCTGTCTTATCCAGGTGGACCGCTACTTGAGCAACTTGCATTAAACGGCGATGAGAAAGCGTATACGTTCCATAGTAAATTTAATGATGATACTAGCCATTACGATATGTCTTTTAGTGGAATAAAGACATCATTAATTAACACAATTGATAAACTTAATAAAGCGGGTACTTCATATAAAACAGAAGACATTGCGGCTTCTTTCCAAAACAATGCAATGGAGACGCTTTGCAAAAAAACTTTAGCGGCGGCTATAGATACAGGAGTAAAGAGCGTTGCTATAGCAGGAGGAGTATCTGCAAATATATATCTAAGAGAGATGCTCAAACGATATCTAAATAAAAACGACATAGATTTACACATGCCTGAAATGATCTATTGTACTGATAATGCTGCCATGATAGGGCGTGCAGCATTTGATAGAATTAAAATTGGTGAATTTGCAGATTTAACGCAAAATGCAGATCCATCCTGGCATGTGTTTTAAAATTATAATATAATTATTGATAGAGTACTGAATTGTAACTGTAGAATTAATTAATAAATTTAATTATTCTCGTATAAATTTACTTCCTTGCGAATATTTTTTTATATAATACGCAAGGAGTAACAGATGCAAAAACACGGTAATTATAAACATTTAAATAGAATATGTGCTGGCCTAATAATAGCTCTTTTTTGCTTTGGTATATTCAAAGTATATTTTGAGGACAATTTAGAGCAAAGTGCTTTTGTGGAAATTAAAGGCTGTATTATTGTAATTGACCCTGGACATGGAGCATCAGATTCTGGTGCTATTGGGACAAATACTAAAGTAAAAGAAAAAACGATCAACTTAGCTGTTGCATTAAAACTGAAAGCTCTGTTTGAAAACGCAGGCGCAACAGTAATAATGACAAGAGACAGCGATGAAAAAATCGCATATAACAAAGACTCTGATATGTATACAAGACGGATACTAATTAGAGATAGTAATGCTGATTTAGTAATATCTATTCATTGCAATAGATTTTATGGTTCGTCTGCTGCGGCTGGGCCACAGGTATACTATTGTAAAGGCTCAGAAAAAGGAGAGCTTGCAGCTAAGTATGTTCAAACGCAACTAAATAGTAAACTAGCTCCTGCAAAAAAAAGGAAGCAAACAATCGGAGATTATTATATACTTAAGTCAGGTAAAGCACCGTGTATATTAGTTGAGTGTGGTTTTCTGTCTAACGCTAGAGAAGAACGGCTGCTGCAACAGAGTAGTTACCAAGATAAAATTGCGAGCGCTATATTTGCTGGTACCCGGCAGTACTTTAGCACTAGACCCTTGCAAAGCCAAGCGCAAGAACCGCAAAGCATATCGGAATCAGCGCAGCCATAAATTAGAATAATATAAGAGTGCTTAAAAAGTACTCAAAAAATATTTATTGTTAGGGTGTTTATTGTAGATAAAGATTTATTACTAAAACAAATGGATGTCATTAGGACAAGCGTAGATGAAAAAGGAAATACGCTTTTGCCTGCACAGATGAATGCACTTGTGCTGGCATATGTCGGAGACACGGTTTACGATCTATACGTAAGAACTAAACTTATTCTAAGTAGCGATGCAACAGCAAATATGCTTCACAGAAAAGCGATTGACTTTGTTTGCGCATCAGCGCAAGCGGAAGCTGCTGATAGAGCTATGGAGTATTTTACTGAAGATGAAATGGCTATTTACAAAAGAGGACGCAATTCAAAGCATGCAACAGTACCAAAAAATGCTGATTTAGGTAGATATCATAAAGCTACAGGGCTTGAGTCGGTGCTGGGGTATCTTTATTTAGACGGAAAAGTGGACAGGCTTACCGATATATTAAAAATATGTATTGATAAATGTGAGGGGATTTAAGATGCCGCAAGTAAAACACAGCGTAGAGTTAATTAGATACACAAGTGAACCGGAAAACATTATAGCAATGGGTGCCAAGCTGTGCTATAGCGGGTCAACTGTAAAGGGACTTTCGGAAAAGATAGAAAGCAAAGATCAATCTGCTTTTATTAAAAAACTTGCAGATATGGGACATATGTCACCAATAGAGCATGCTTCATTCACTTTTGGTATTGAGGGAGTTTCTAGGTCGTTTTTGGCTCAGGTAACGAGGCATAGAATAGCTAGCTTTTCTGTGCAATCACAAAGATATGTCTCCCAAGCTAAAGAAGGCAAGGATTTTGCTTATATAATTCCTCCTGAAATTGAAGCGCTTGGGCAAGAAGCTATAGATAAATACAAACAGCAGATGGCACTAATTGATGGCTTTTATAAAGAATGGGTTAAAGAGCTGGGTAATAAAGGTGAATCCTCAAATGAAGATGCACGCTTTGTGTTGCCAAATGCTTGCGAAACAAAAATGATAGTAACTATGAATGCAAGAGAATTGATGCATTTCTTTGAGATAAGATGTTGCCAAAGAGCACAATGGGAGATAAGAGCCGTTGCTTGGGACATGCTTAAGCTTTGTTTAGAAGTTGCACCGAATCTATTTGCAAATGCTGGACCTAGCTGTGTTTCTGGACCGTGTAGTGAAGGCACAATGTCTTGCGGACAAGCAGTAAGCGTACGCGAAAAGCATAAAGCACTGAGGGGTATAGAATGAACGAAGATATAGTATTTGGCAGAAATGCTGTTAAAGAAGCGCTCTTAAGTGATAAAAGTGCGAATAAAATGCTTGTTGCAAAGGGAGACAGAAAAGGCTCTATTGGTGAGATAATTACACTTGCAAAAAAGCAGAATATAGAAGTCCAAGAAGTACTAAACTCAAAATTAGATGAAATAGTAAAGGAAGTAGATGTGCAAGCAAACCATCAGGGCGTAGTTTTGTATGTTTCTCCGGTAGTTTACTGTGAAATAGATGATATACTAAATGTAGCTAAAGAAAAAGATGAGCCTCCATTTGTAATTGTTCTTGATAGCCTTACAGATGTGCACAATATTGGCGCAATAATAAGAAGCGCTGAGTGCTTTGGTGCTCATGGAATTATTTTAAACAAAAAGCGTAGTGCTCCTATAAACGGAACTGTTTTAAAAGCCTCAAGTGGAGCGGCGGCACATTTAAATATTGCTAGAGTACCAAATATTGTAGCTGCAATAAAAGAACTAAAAGAAAAAGGGCTGTGGGTTATTGGAGCTGATATGGAAGGCGAACGTGCCGATAGAGTGAACCTAAAAGGGCCTATTGCGCTAGTCATTGGAAGCGAAGAAAAAGGCCTTGCAAGACTAACAAGAGAAAACATGGATATTATTGCATCCATTGAAATGAGTGGCAAAGTTAGTTCACTCAATGCATCGTGTGCAGCAAGTATTCTTATGTATGAAAAAAAGAGACAAGATAAAGTATAATGAACATATAATCGTTCTTGACATTAGGGGGAAGTAAATTGGATTCTGTTAAACCTGAACTGGAGCTACAAGAGCAGATATGTGAAAAAAAGATTAATATGATCGACATGACGGACGAGCAGCTTGTTGCACATGCAAAAGATGTACAAGATCCTTTTGCCTTTGAGCTACTGCTTGAGCGTTATAAGAATTATGTCCGCAGCAAAGCTAAATACTATTTTTTAATAGGTGCAGATAGAGAAGATATAATACAAGAAGGTATGATAGGGCTTTATAAGGCGATAAGAGATTTTAACCCGGAAAAACTGTCTTCTTTTCATGCTTTTGCAGAGCTTTGCATAACAAGGCAGATAATAACTGCAATTAAAACAGCTACGAGGCAGAAACACATGCCTCTTAACTCTTATGTTTCACTTAACAAACCTATGTTTGAGGATGATTCAGAGAGAACATTAATAGATGTGCTTTCAATAAGTAAAATATCTAATCCGGAGGATATCGTCATTGGGCAAGAAGATCTGATGCTGATAGAGACTAAAATTGGAGAGCTATTATCATCTTTTGAATCGAATGTACTTGAGGCATATTTAAATGGCAAATCATATCAAGAAATATCTGAGTCGCTCAACAGGCATGTAAAATCAATTGATAATGCTTTGCAGCGAATTAAAAGAAAATTAGAAAAGATAATTGAAGAACAAAGGTAATAATAACACTTATAAAAGACAGGTAAATTAGGGATCGAACACTCGTTGTTTTGGCGCCAATCTCTTGACAAATATTTGGTGCTGAATTACAATATTATCGACTTGACTGGTGTTAGACGTGCGGGTGTAGCTCAATGGTAGAGTTCCAGCTTCCCAAGCTGGCTGTGAGGGTTCGATTCCCTTCACCCGCTCCAATCTAATTAACCCAACTTTTATTTGATCTGTATAATAGGAGGAAAGAGAAATG